>VFJQ01000155.1 GCA_009885995.1 Verrucomicrobiota bacterium | reverse complement strand
CAGCTTTTGCGGCCACATCGCCCGGACCCTCCACGGGGTTCCTCGACTGCGTTCCGCCCGCTTTTCCGCCTTCACTTCGCTCGGAATGACTCCGTTGTGAGGTTTTTCATCAGGCTGCTAGCCACGATCGGCGGACCCACGCCGGCGTGGTGTCCGCTTTGCCAACGCTGAGGCGATCAACGCAACGGCGCGCCTGCCTTTCCGGCAGGCGCGCACGTGCATTGGCTCGCGCGTCGCCGCGCCCTACGGGCCGGTGTAGATCGGCAGCAGCGTCAGCGTCGCCTGGTCGCCGTAGCCGGGGACGATGGCGAAGCCGCTGTTGCTATCCTGCCACGCGACGCCGGTGACCGTCCGCGACGCACCGCCGAGGGTCACCTTCCCGCTCACGATGCCGGTGGTCTTATCGATGCTCAGCGAGATCGGGCCGGGGCCCGTGCCGAGATCGACGGCGACGTTGTTCGTCCCGAGCATCATCGTCCAACCGCCAATGCCGCCGCCAATCGGGTTCGTGGCGAGGACGTTGAGGTTGTGGACGCCGAGATCGACCTTCAGCGCGGTCGTGCCCCGCGGCACAGGCGTGAAGTGGCTCATGTAAAACGCGAACCGTCCGAACGGCTGCGTCGTCGCTGGCTTCCAGGTGAGTGGGGAGCCATCCGCGATCGAGCCGACCTTCCCGGCGTCGAGCACGACATTGCTCACGAGAAAGCCGACCGATTTCGAGGACGCCGTGGCGGCGTAGAGCGGGAAGAGGCCCGCATCCGTCACGAGGCTCGAACACGTGTAACTGGTCCCGTCGGAGAGCTTGCCGATCACGCGCACGGCGCCGTTGGCGCTGATCACGTGCGTGCCGGTGCCTACGGGCAGCGGCGCACGCAGGGGCCGCGTGAAGCCGATCATGTGCGTGTATTGCCCAGGCCACGCGAGCAGAGGATTCGCGCTGGAATACGGGCACGGACGCGCGGTGTAGGCGATCGCACTGGTGCCATCGGAGACCGTGCCGGTGAAGCCGGTCGCGGCGGTGAGTTGCAAGCCCACGATCAGCGCCGGCTGGCCTTTGCGCGCCACCTTCGCCGTCGCAAAACCCGCAGCATCGAGCACGCCCTTGAGCGAGTAGCTCGCGCCGCCCATGGTGAGCTTGGCAGTGTAGGCTCGCGTGCCCGCGCTCGTGGTGATCGTGATCAAGCCGCTCAGGCCGGCGGTGGGCGTTACGAAGTTCGTGACGAGGCCGTTGAACGTCGCGGTGGTCGGCGTGACGACGAGCGGCTGGAAGTTCGCGACGAGAGCGCGATCACCCGCGGCGGTGAACGTGTAGTTCGCCGACACGCTCACTTGCACACCGCCGACGGTCCAGTTCGCGAACGCGTAGCCCGGATTTGCCACGGCGCTGACCGTGACGCCCGTGCCGCTCGCATAGACGCCGCCGCCGCTCGTGCTGCCGCCCGTCGCGGGTGATGCCGCGGTGGTGATCGTGAACATCTGCACGAAGTTCGCGACGAGTGCCCGGCTCGCCGTCGCGGTGAACGTGTAGCTCGCCGACGTGCTGACCTGCGCGCCGCCCTCGGTCCAGTTCACGAAAGCGAAGCCGGCATTCGGCGCCGCGGTAACGGTCACACTCGTGCCGTCGATGACCGTGCCGCTGCCGCTCACAGCACCGCCCACCGCGGGCGAGGCCGTGGTCGTGATGTCGTGGAGCGCGACGAAGCTTGCAGCGAGCACGCGATCGGCAGTGACGTTGAACGTGTAGCTCGCGCTGTTGCTCACCACATTGCCGCCTTCGCTCCATGCGACGAACGCCGCACCGGCATTAGGCGTGGCAGTGACGGTCACGCTTGTGTCCTTCACAAACGATCCATCGCCGCTCGTCGTGCCGAGGTTTGCGGGCGAGGCCGACGTGCTGACCGCAAAGTTCTGCACGACCGGTGCAAAATTCGCGATGAGCGAGCGGTTCACATTCGTGGTGAAGGTGTAGCTCGCCGAGTTGCTCACGACGTTGCCGTTGTCGCTCCAGTTCACGAACGCGAATCCGACCGCAGCCGCGGCGTTCACGGTGATGTTCGTGCCGTTGTCGTAAGTGCCGTCGCCCGTCGTGCTGCCGCCATTCGCGGGCAGCGCGCTCGTATCCACCACGCTCTGCGGCGGCGGTTGCACACCGCCGGCGGCGATGATGAAGCTATACGACTTCGTCTTCACCGGGAGCGCGCCTTCCTGCGCATTCACGATGAGCGAGAAAGTGCCAGCCTCGGTCGGAGTGCCGGAAAGCACGCCCGTGACGAGGTCGAAGCTCATGCCCGCCGGGAGTTCGCCCTCGGTCGTCGCGGTGAACGGCGCGCCGCCCGCGATGATCACGGTGCGCGAGGGATACTCCGCGTCGAGTTCGCCGTCCGGGATCTGGTCGATCAAACCGACTTCCACCGCCGGGTCGAAAGCTGCCATCTGCGCGCCGATGTAGTCGCCGACCACTTCCACCGTCGAGAGATCCACCTCCACACCGTTGATGATCTTCACGCCGTCGCCATGCACATCGTCGGCGCCCACGTTGTCCGCCATCGCCTCGCCAGTCTCGTTGTCGATCGGGCCTGTATATTTGAAGAACTCGTAACGCCGCGTGACCACCTCGTCGCCGTTATCCAGATCCTCGGGAGCCGCCACGAGTTCGCCATTCGCGCCGCCATCGCCCTTGTTGTAGTCGGTCTGGAGAAGCTGCCACTCGACTTCCACCTCGTCCGGCTCACCATTCCTCCAGTTCGGGTCGTTCGCGTCATCGGGATCATCGGAGACGAGATCGCGCAGCTTCACCTCATTGTTGTTGTGAGTGGTGGTGCGGATTTCTTTCACCCAGACCGGGTCGCCGAATTCCTTTGGCGGCAGCGCTTCCGGCACGACCGGCTGGATCACCGCCTGCACCTGCGCCACCGCGCCGCCGACTGGCGGGAGGTAGTTGAAGACGGGCGTCGAGACCTGCACCTCCGGCCCGCGCACGAGCGAGCCCGAGCCGTTGTCGAGCAGCCAGAAGTAGCGCACCGCCGTCGGGTTCCTCGTGTAGCCGACGCCGAAGTGCTCGCCGCCGAAGTTCACGTTCGGGTTGGTGAATTGATGACCATCCGTCGGCAGAATCGGTCCCGCCGGGATCGCGGTAAACGCGGCCCACGTGCCGTCCGCGTTCTTTGCGCTCTCCCAGCGGACGCACGTCGCCGGTTTGCCTAGCGCGGTCGTGCTCGGGATGAACTTCGACTTGCCGTAGTGGTTCCAGTCGAAGGTGTAAGTGATCTCCGTCGAGGCGACGTCCTCGAGTTCGATCTCGAAGCCGTGACACTCGGAGCCGGTGTCGTTGACGACGTCGAAGTTATTGATCGACCCGAAAGCGATGCTCGCCTGGGCCGATGTTCCGTTGAGCGCGAGCGCGCAGAGCGCCGCGACGGTGGGGATGAATTTGCGAAGTGTGAGTTTCATAAAAAGGAGGTGAGAGGTTTTTGGTTTTGAGTTGAGCGCGCGAAGGCACGCCGCGCGCAGGCGTGTGCAGCCAGTGCTTCCGCGAAGCCCGCGCGTGCGAGAAATGCCCGCGCGCCTATGCTTCGCCGTGAACGCCTGAATTCAGATCAGCAGCGAGTGCCGCAGACCAGGAATGTGGGGTAACAACCCGTGAGATCGCAGCGCCGCGGCGCAATCCACCGCTTTCTCCGGCTCGAGCGTTTCGATGATCACAAACGAATCCGGCACCGGCGGCACCGCCACATCGCTCTCGCTCTCCGCCGGCAATACCGCCGTCTTCCGCTCGTCGGAGCCCGGACTCGACGAGATGAAATTCATCACGTGATCCGTCTGCCCACCCGGCGAACTCGCGTAACAAGTCAGCACACGACCGAGCAGCCGGTGATGATGAATCTGCTCGTGCATCTTGCCCGCGTTCCGCGCGCCGTGCGTGAGCACCACGCTCACGTCTTCTCCCGCGCCGCGCATCTCGACACCGTGCTCGCCATCGATCCACGCCACCGTCGCGAACGCCAGCGGCAGCAGCCCCGGCATCGAGGCGAGCCAGCCCACGACCAGCAGCCAGCCGGCGAGCAGGAGGTGAGGCGTGGATTTCAGGGAGTGCATGACATCCGAGCAAACCCCGCTGCACGCACTCCATCAACGCGCGCTTCGTAACGCGGCTGTTACCCGCGGTCACTTCACGATCATCTTCCCATTCATGATGACCCAGTGGCCGGGGAAGGTGCAGACGAAGGGATAGATGCCGGGTTGCGCGGGCGCTTTGAAACGCAGCACAACGCCGCTGTTTGGATCCACGAGTTTCGTCGCGTGGAGGATCTTGTCGGACTTGGGGATGAAGTCCTTTTTGATGCCGTCGGGATCCTTCGCCATCTCATTGCCCGCCATGCCGATCTCCTCGAGCGCGCCGGGCTGGATGATGGCGAGGTTGTGCTGCATGGCGTCGGGATTCAGGAAGACCAGCTTCACCGGCTGGCCGGGCTTCACGGTGAACTCGGTCGGCGTGAATATCATCCGCTCCGGCACCGATGAGATTTCGATCGTCGCCAGGCCGGGCTGCTTCTCGAAGGCAATCTCCTCGGGTGTCTTCGGCGTGCGGACGATGGTCATCTTGTTCGTCTTCGCCGCGCCTTTGATGAGGCCGGAGATCATCCCGGAAAGCGCGAGGTCTTTCTCCCAGTGCTGCCGCAGCGCCGCCGAGCCGAAGGCGCACACGGTCGCGTAGCGCAGGTGCTCGCCCATCGGGCCGTGCATCACGGGCATCACGGCATCGAGCGCCGCTCGTGTGCCGATGTAGCTCGCAGCGATGACGGCTTCCATGCGCACGATGCCGTTCGCGTCCTTCGCGCTCGCGGCGAGCAGTGGGATGCCGTCGTCGGGCAGGCTCGCGTGCCAGTGACGAAGCTGATGCGTGGCGGCGGCGCGGGCGTGGTGCTCGTCGCACGCGAGAAGTTCGGTGAGCAGTGCGGGACGGATCGCGCCGACATTGCGATACGCCCACACGGCTTCGACCTGATGATGGCGGAAGCGCGGATCGTTTTTGTCGAGCGCGGCGACCCACGTATCGAGCGCTGCTGTGACTTCGGCGGGATCGCGCTCGCGGAGTTCGTAGCGCGTCGCGGTGCGGTAGCGATACTCGGGGCGCTTCAAGTTTTCGAGCAGCGCGGGGATCGGCCCACCGGCGATCGGCGGCGACTCCTGCAATGCGGCGCCCTTCGGCACGATGCGCCAGATGCGGCCCGACTTCCGATCGCGGCGCGGGTCGCGCAGCGAATACTGCGCGTGGCCTTTCACGGGATTATACCAATCGCAGACATAGAGATCGCCGCGCGGGCCGAAGCGCACGTCGGTCGGGATGAAACTCAAGTTTTCCGAGAAGATGAGATCGCTCACGAACTTCTCCTCGAAGTGATCGTCCCGCTCGATCCACTCGTGGATCTCGACCTTGTTCGTCGGCTTGTAGCGCACCTTGATGAAGCCGCCCTGCATCTCCTTCGGCCACATCGGGAAGTCCACAAACTCCTGTCCGCACACGCCGGAGTAAGCAGGCAGCTTTCCCGCCGCGGGATGCTGCTGCGGATACGGCGGGTTCGTCGCCTGGAACGCCGTCGCGAAGATCGGGTGACTCGCGACGTGATTGCCCCAGTCGTCGAACGTCACGCCCCACGGATTCGTGTTCGGGTAGTTGCCGAATGTCACGAGCCGCTGCGAAGCCGGCGTGAAAAGAAACCACGCGCTGTTCTCCGCGCGCACCGGGCCGTAGGGCGTCTCGACTTGCGAGTGATGGAAGATGGACTCGCGAAACATCAGGTCGCCGTCCGGCGTCCAGATTAGGTCGTGGAGCGCGTGGTGACTGTCCTCGCAGCCGAAGCCGGTGAGCACGTGGTCGCGCTGGTCGGCCTTCCCATCGCCATCCGTGTCCGTGAGCAGCGTGAGGTGCGGCTCCTCGGAGACGTAGATGCCGTTCTTCGTCAACTCGAACGCGAGCGGGATTTGCAAGTCATCCGCCCAGACCGAGCACTTGTCCGCCTTCCCGTCGTGATCGGTGTCTTCGAGGATCACGATTTTGTCGTTCGGCTCCTGCCCCGGATAGACATGCGGATACGTCGTCGAGCACGAGACCCACAGCCGCCCGCGCGCGTCCCAGCGCATCTGAATCGGCTTCGCGAGATCGGGGAACTGCTCTTCGCTCGCAAACAGCGTCACGTCGAAACGCGGGTCCACGCGGAAAGCCTTTCGCTCGTCCGCCGGCGAAAGCCACTCGTTCGCGCCGCGCGATTCGATCACGTCTTCGAGCGGCGGCACATTCGAGTCGTCCACCGGCTTGCCTTTGAATGAACCGCCGCGCGCGATCTCCCACAAGCGCCGGTCGCGATTCGCGGTCATGATCTCGAAGTTCCGCATCGCCGGGAGGAAATCGAGGTAGCCGTAATCTTTGCTGCGCCCGCCCGTGTAGTAGAAAGTGTTAAGCGGCCGGTAGCGGCGGAAGTATTGCCGGTTCTTGTCCACCACCGCCGCGCGCAGTTCCTCATTCATTGTCGGCACCGTCGTGCCGAACATCCCGCGGAAAAGCTGCGCACTCATCATTGCATCGCCCTCGGCGGTGAGATGCACGCCATTGATCGTGAGCGTCGTCTTCGCATCCGCGAGCGCGGTGAGCGTAGCGCTGAAGAGATCGACGAAGCCGACCTTCTGCTCCGCCGCGACCTCCGCCATCGCCTTCGTGTAAGCCGCGAGCCGTGTGTTGTTCAGGTCCGCCGCCGGCACGCCCGGCACGTTCTCATTCGCGATCGGCGAGAGCAGCACGACGCGCGGCGCGGTCTTGCCGTTGAATGCGCTCGTCTTCGTGTCCTCGACCCACTTCGCCAGCCGCGTCTTGAACTCCCCGAGCTTCTCCACGCCGCCGAACGATTCATTGAAGCCGAACGCCGCGATGATCACGTCCATCTTCTCCCGCGTGAGATGCTGCTTCACCGTCGCGAAGTTCTCCGGTCGCGGCTGCAAGTCCGGCTCATCCGCCGACCACGCGAAGTCGCGGATCACCAGCTCAAGCTGCGGATGTGCGAGTTGCACCAGCGCCTCGAAGTTCCCAAACTCCTGTGCGCGATCGAGCAGCGTATTCCCCACGAGCGCGATGCGGTCGCCCTTCTTCAGCTCCAGCGGCAGCGTTGTCGCCAGCGCCGGCACGCGCTGCGGATTCGGCGCCGTCTTCTCATAAATCCCGAACTGCGCCAGCGCCGGATCGGTCACCGGCTTCGGCTTCGCGATGACGGTGTTTTTCGCGTCGATGGGATCCTTCGCGAAGACCGCGAGCGGCAGGAAGATGAGGAAGATGGAAGCGCGGAGAGTCATAGGGCGGCGATTCATTGCGCACGTTTCAGCGCCGCACGAGGCGGAACTGGCGCTGATACTCACGCGGCGTCTGGCCGATGTGCCGGCGGAAGTGCTGCGTGAAAGCGCTCTGGTCGGGAAAGCCGGACTCGCGGGCGACTTCGCTGATCGCGCGGTCGCCGTGCTGGAGCAGCTCGCAGGCGGCCTGGATGCGCACTTTCAAAATGAAAGCCTGCGGGCTGCTGCCGAAAGTCTCGACGAACTTGCGGTGCAACTGCCGCGGCGAGAGATGCACGTAGGCGGCAAGCTGCGGGACGGTGAGCTTCTCGCGGAAGCGCTCGCGGATGCACACGACGGCACGGTCGATGGCGAGGTAGGGCTGGAGGGCCTGCTTCGCCTGCTCATAACTCTGCGTGACGCCCATGATGCCGATGACTTCGCCCGCGCGATCGAAGACGGGGAATTTGTGCGTGATGAACCAGTCGGGGATGCCCTGCCGATCGAAGAACAGCTCCACGATATTGAGCTTGGGCTTGGCCGATTTCATCACCTCGGCGTCGTCGAGCCGGAAGTGCTCGGCGAGGCGCGCGGGGAAGAGGTCGAAGTCGGTCTTGCCCACGATCTGCGCCTCGGTGCGAAAGCCGAAGCGCTCGAAGAATTGACGGTTCCCGGCCATGAGGCGCGAGTGGCGATCCTTTGCGAAGAAAGCGATGCCGGGGAGATGATCGAGCAGGATGTGGTGCGTGCGCTCGGGAGCAAGCGCGCGGAGGAAGCGCTCGCGTTCAGCGGTGGCGGCGGGAGGTTTCTTCGGCATGTAGCGTGTCCGATTTAGCACAAAGGATGTCCGCGCGGATTCGGCTCTGGCGAGGTTAATCTCGCAACCACTTCCCCATGCTCCGCTCACTCGCCCTCTCTCTCCTTTTCGCTACCGCCGCACTCGCTGCTCCGATCCGCGTGCTCTATCTCGATCCGACTGGCGAAGAGCAGGAGCAAAGCGGGCCGCTCGCGGATGCGATGCGCGAGTTGGGGCGCGATGCGATCTGGTTCGACTACCTCCCGGGCGCCGGGAAGCCGGACGCCGATTTCCATAAACACTACGATGTGGTGAGAACGCGCGGCGAGGCGCTGACACGCGAGAGCATCCTCGCTGCGGTGAGCGCGGAGCGGCGCGCGGAGTGGGAGAAATTCCTCAAGCAACGCGAGCCGGAAGTGCGCGAGAAGAATCCCTTCGTGGCGAACTATGAGAAGCGGCCGGAGGCGCTGACGTTTCAAAAGCCGTTCAGCGTGAAGGGCGCGATGGAGCGCACGCAGGTGCCGGCGGATTGCCGGCTGGAGGTTTTCGCGAGCGAGCCGGACATCGGGAAGCCGATCGCCTTCGCATGGGACGAACGCGGGCGGCTGTGGGTGGCGGAGACGTTTGATTATCCGCACGGCGTCGTCGAGGGCGGCGAAGGACACGACGACATCAAGATTTGCGAGGATACCGACGGCGATGGGCGCGCGGATAAGTTCACGGTCTTCGCGGACAAGCTGAACATACCGACCGGGCTCGTCTTCGCGCGCGGCGGGGTGATCGTCTCGCAGCCGCCGCGCTTCGTCTTCCTCAAGGACACGAACGGCGACGACATGGCAGACGTGCGCGAGGTGGTGATCGATGCGTGGGGCGTGCGCGACACGCACGCGCAGGCGAGCAATCTGCACTACGGCTACGACAACTGGCTCTACGGCTGCGTGGGGTATTCGGGCTTCGAGCGGATGGTGAACGGGAAGAAGCAGCAGTTCGCGATGGGCACGTATCGGTTTAAGCCGGACGGCTCGGCGGTGGAGTTCCTGCACCAGTTCACGAACAACGCGTGGGCACACAGTGCGAACGAGGCGGGCGATCAGTTCGGCGGAACCGCGAATGGCGCGCCGATCTTTTTTGGCGGTATCCCGAAGTCCGTGGTGCCGGACGGCGTGAACGTGATGACGGCGAAGAAGATCAACACGGTGGACCTCGCGCACGCGATCACACCGAACTTCCGGCAGGTGGATGTCTTCGGCGGCTACACGGCAGCGGCGGGCTCGGCGTTCATCTACTCGGCGAATCTGCCGGCGCGTTTCCAAGGCAAGGCGATGGTGTGCGAGCCGACAATGAAGCTGGTGTCGCTGATGGACGTGCGGCCCGACGGCGCGGGCTACACGGCGCTCGATGCGATGAATATTTTCGCGAGCAGCGATGAGTGGACTTCGCCGGTGTATGCCGAGGTCGGACCGGATGGAGCGGTATGGATCGCGGACTGGCAGAATTTCATCATCCAGCACAACCCGACGCCGAGCGTGGAGCGCGGCGGCTTCGCGGCGAAGACCGGCGTGGGCGGCGCGCACGAGAACGCGCTGCGGGATCACTCACGCGGGCGGATCTATCGCGTGGTGTGGAAGGACGCGAAGCCGGTGAAGAAGTCGCTGGCGAGTGCGAAGACGGACGCGCTCGTCGCAGCGCTGAATGACGACGTGCAGTATTGGCGACTGCTCGCGCAGAAGACGCTCGTCGAGCGCAGCATGACGGCCGCGACGAGCGTGCTGCGGAAGCTCGTGACGGCAAATGATGGCGCGGTCGGCGCGATGCACGCGTTGTGGGCGCTCAAGGGCCTCGGCACGCTCGACGAGGCGACGCTCCACGCCGCGCTGCTCGCGAAGGACGCGCGTCTCCGCCGCAACGCGGTGCGCGCGCTCGACTCGAATCCGAAGGCGCAGGCGCTGTTTTTCGGCGCGGGAGTTTTTGCAGATCGCGATCCGGCCACGCGGCTTGCGGCGTTCGTGAAGATGGCCGACTTCGCCACCACGCCGGAGATCAAGACACTCGTCGGCAAGCTCGGCGTCGATCCCGTCGTGCGGAAAGACGAGTGGCTCATCGAAGCGGCGAAGCTCCTCGGCAAGAAGCATGGCGCGAGCGCCTTCAAGGAAGGCCCGAACCTTCTCACCAATGCCGGGCTCGAGGAACTCGGCGCGGACGGCCTGCCAGTCCGCTGGAAGCGCCGCGACTACGGCGGCGAGACGAAGAAGAAAGGCAACGCGGGCGCGGAGTGGAAGATCGTGAGCGGCGAGGGCAACACGCACAGCGGCAAGAACGCGATCCGCTGCATCACACGCGACGACGCGGACACGAGCTTCTTCCAGGATGTCGCGATCAAGCCGCACACGACCTACCGCCTCAGCGGCTGGGTGAAGACGCACGCGTTCAAAGGCAAAGTGAGCTACAACGACCACATCGGCCGCGCCGAGACCGAGAAGCTCACCGCCCGCGATTCCGGCTGGGTGGAGATCGAAACGATCTTCGACAGCAAGGAGAAGACGACCGCGAGCATCAATATCCTGCACGTGGCGAAGGGCGACGGCACCTTCGACGACGTGAAGCTGTGTGAACTCGTGCCGACGGAGCCCGTGGACGAGAAGCCGCTCGCGGGCGATGCGAAGCGCGGGGAGAACATCTTTTGGAATCACCCGGTCGCGGCGTGCAAGATCTGTCACATGCTCAAGAGCCAGGGCAGCACGGTCGGGCCGGCACTCGACGGGATCGCGGCGAAGCGCGACGAGGCGTATCTCATCCAGGCGCTGCTCGAGCCGAACGCGAAGCTCGCGGAGGGCTTTGAGAAACTCGGCGTATCGCCGATGCCGCCGCTCGGGCTGATCCTCAAGCCGCAGGAGCTAGCTGACGTGAAGGCGTTTATCCAGACGCTGAGATAGGTCGCGCGCTTGGGCGCAAGCGGTCTGTCGCGCGATCAGCGGGGCACGTCCTTCGGTTCCAACGTGGAGCGCTCGTAGGTTTTGCCGGCGGCGAGGCTGCTCATTTTGGCGACGTTGCGGAGGAGGGTCGGCGAGTTGGATTTCACGAGCACTTCCTTGCCCTCGCTGTTGTTGAGGCGCAGGAGCCAACTGTCGTATTTGAATCCGTAGCGCCCGCGGGTCCAAAACATCGTGGTGATCTCGGAAGTGGTGAATTCGTGGACGCCGCGCGGGGGGATGGAGCAGTCGATCACATGCGTCCCGAGGAGCTTGGTGGCGCTGCGGTCGGCGAGACTGTCGGCGAAGATGAAGATTTCGCCTTTCAGCCGACTCGCGGCCTTGGTGCTGTCGGTGTTGGTGAGCCGGACCCTCAACTCGATGCTCTCGGTGTTGTCGTCGGCCCGGGCGTTTCGCCTGTCGTCTTTCTTGTCGGCCTTTTTGTCGTCCTTCTTCGCGTCGGTCGTGTCGTCTTTCTTCTCGGTCTCATTCTTCTCTTCGATCCGGCTCTTTTTGGCGCGGACGACATCGACCATGACCCGCTGGGCGATGGCAGTGGCGGGCAAGTCGGCGACGGGCACCGGGGTAATGACGGTCCCTGGGACGAAGACGGGGGCGGGCCGGGGCGTGGGTCTTGCCAAGGCCGGGTTCTTCGAGATCGCGACCGCGCGCGGCATGAGGTCGGTGGACGCAGCCGGCAGGAGGTGAATCCCATTTTGGTATTCGACTTCGACCTGAGCGCCGAGCACGCGCAGGAGCTTGAGCGCGGTGCCCGGCGGCACTTTCACCTCACCCGCGGCGCGGCCATTGATGACGATCGGGAACGAATGCGTGGCGGTGAGGGCGACTTGCATCGGCCACAGCGACGAGGTTTGAGCGACGGTCGCGAACTCGAGCGGAGGAGGCGTCGGCGCCGGCGTGGGCGTGGCGACGACGACCGGCATGGGCGTGGGCTCCGGCGTCGCCTTCGCGACGACCGGCGTCGGAGTGGCCGGAATGGGCGTGGCGGGCTTGGGCGTGGCGGGCTTGCGGGCCACGACCGGCTTGCGGCAGCCGGTCAGCGGCAAGAGCGCCGCCATGGCCACGACGCCGAGGATCTTCAAAAGGCGTGGTCCACGCTGGCGGGCAGGTTTGTCGGATTTCGAGTGCATAGTGTTTAAGTTCACGGCCGGCGGGAAGCGCTGGCTTTCTGGAAGTTGGGAGGGGAACGGTCAACCGCAAAGGACGCGTTCGGGTAGCTGCGGGGCGGAGCAGAGGGTCGCATGCGGGAGCGCAGCGAGACCGGGTGACGTCGATCGAGGCGGCTCTGCGAAGAGGCAAAGGCACTCCGGGCTTGCGCGGAGGGGGTTCTGGCGGTTAAGCGCCCGCTCTTCATGAGTTTGAATCAGCACACGCTCGCAAAGTCGGCATCGCTCAGTGGTTCCTCGCTGCACACGGGCGAGAAGGTCACGGTCACGCTGCATCCCGCGCCGGTCGGGCATGGGCGTGTGTTTCGACGCATGGATCTGCCGGACGCGCCGACGGTGCGGGCGCACTTCGCGAATGTGCGCGAGGTGGAGCGGCGGACGACGCTGGTCGAGGGCGCGGCGACGGTCCATACGGTGGAGCATGTGCTCGCGGCGCTGAGCGGGCTCGGGGTGGATAATGCGCTGATCGAGATGGATGCGAGCGAGCCGCCGATCTGCGATGGGTCGGGGCAGCCTTTCGTAGAGCTCGTGCGCAGTGCGGGCGTGGTGGATCAGGGGCAGCCGCAGCCGGTGTGGGAGATCACGGAGCCGATTTATCTCGAGACGAAGGGCGGCTCGATCATGGTGGCGCTGCCGGACGCGGGCTTCCGCGTGTCGTGCACGAACGTCGGGCCGGAGGGGCGCTTCACGCAGTTCCAATCGATGGCGATCACGCCGGAGAATTTCGAGAAGGAGATCGCGCCGGCGCGGACGTTCGTTTTCTACGAGGACGTGAAGCCGCTCATGGACAAGGGCCTGATCAAGGGCGGCTCGCTCGAGAATGCGCTCGTGATCCGCGGCGAGCAGGTGCTGTCGAAGGAGGCGCTGCGGTTTCGCGATGAATTCGTGCGGCACAAGATCCTCGATATCGTGGGCGACCTCGCGCTGTTCGGGCGACCGATCCGCGGGCACATCGTGGCGGTGAAGCCGGGGCACGGGCCGAACTCGGAACTGTGCGCGGCGATCGCGAAGCAATACGCGAAGGCGCTCGCGCTGGTGCCGCCGCGGATGACGCCGAAGGGCGGCGAGGTGATGGACGTGAACGATGTGATGAAGCTGCTGCCGCATCGGCCGCCATTCCTGATGGTGGACCGGATCGTGAGCGTGGAGGGCGAGAACAAGGCGACGGGCGTGAAATGTCTCTCGATGAACGAGTGGTATTTCGCGGGCCACTTCCCCGGCCACCCGGTGATGCCCGGCGTGCTGCAACTCGAGGCGATGGCACAAGTCGGCAGCATCCTGCTGCTGCGCAAGCCGGGGAACGCGGGGCGGATCGGGTATTTCATGTCGGCGGATAGCGTGAAGTTCCGCAAGCCGGTCGTGCCGGGCGATACGCTCTTTATCGAGGTCGAGCTGACTTACACGAAGAAGGTGGTCGCCAAGGCGAAGGGGCGCTGCCTCGTGAATGGCGAGGTGGTCAGCGAGGCGGAACTGCTGTTCGGGTTCATCGACTAGCGTGAGCGCGACGATCCATCCCACGGCGATCATTCACCCCTCCGCGGAAATCGGCGCGGGCTGCGAAGTCGGGCCTTACTGCGTGATCGGCGCGGGCGTCGTGCTCGGCGAAGGCTGCTGGGTGCAAAGCCACGTCGTCATCGAGGGGCCGTCGCGCATTGGAAACGGCAACCGCTTCTTCTCGTTCGGATCGATCGGGCAGCGGACGCAGGACATCAAATACGCGGGCGAGCCGACGCATCTCGAAGTCGGCGACGGGAACACGTTCCGAGAATTTGTGACGGTGAACCGCGGCACCGCGCCGGGCTCGAAGACGGTGATCGGCAGCCGCGGAAACTTCCTCGCCTACTGCCACATCGCGCACGACTGCATCGTCGGGAACGACGTGATTTTCTCGAACAACGGCACGCTCGCCGGGCATGTGGAGGTGGGGGATCACGTGGTGATCGGCGGGCTCACGGCGGTGCATCAATTCTGCCGGCTCGGCGCGCACGCGATGACGGGAGGGTGCTCGAAAATCGTGCAGGACGTGCCGCCTTACCTCATCGCCGACGGCAACCCGGCCGAGGTGCGCGGCATGAACAAGGTCGGGCTGGAGCGGCATGGATTCAGCGCGGAAGACCTGCGCGCGGTGAAGGAGTGCTACCGCATACTTTACCGCAAGAACCTCAACGTCGCGCAGGCGGTCGAGCAGATCCGCAGCAGCGTCGAGGACTCGCCGGTGGTGGAGACGTTCGTGAGCTTCGTGAGCAAATCGCCGCGCGGGATCATCAAGTAATCGAGGCTTGGCAAGGCGAGCGTCGTCGCTTAGGCCAAGTGGCATGAAGCCGACCACCCCAACGACGCCGATGACCCCCACGCGCTTCACGGTCGTGCCCGAGGAAAAGTTTTCCGAACTCCGCTCCAACGTCCAGACCCGCCTGCGCGCTGCGGCATCGATGGCTTGCAACGAATCGTTCCGCTCGTTGCTGGACCCCGGCATCATCGGGCTGCTCGCCACCACCTTCCGCAACGTCGGCGCGCACGAAGGCACGGTGTGGCTCATCAACGCCCAACAGAACGCGCTCGTGCCCCGCTTTAACACCGGTGACCGCGCGCGTGAATTCGTGGGCCGTTTTCATCAGCCGCTCACGTCCGGCCTCGTCAGCCTCGTCTTTCACACGGAACAGCCGCTGAGCGAAAACGGGGTCTATCAGAGCGCCCGGCACGACAAGACGCTCGACCTGCAACTCGGTCTGGACACATGCGCGATGATCGCCGTGCCGATGATTTTCTGCGGTGAACTGCGCGGCGTGCTCTCGTGCGTGCAGATCAAGACCGCGGGGGCCGCCGAACCGGATCCGCCGGGCTTCACCGAGGAGAATCAGCGTGAAGTGTTGCAGATCGCCGGCGCCATCGGGCGGCTCATCGAGGGCAAATTACTCCGTCTTTGCATCGGCTTGGAGGACGCAGGATGAGGCGCTGGGTCGATCCGAAGGAAGCGGCGGAGGCCATGCACCGCGGGCGCGGCAAAGGCATGCGGATCGCCATCCTCGACTCCGGCATCGAGCGCACCCACCCGATGCTCGCGAACGTGAAGTGGGCCGACGACATCGCGATCGTGCAGGAGGGCTACCAGCTCGGTGTCGAGCCGGGCGACGGGCGCGATCTCTTCGGGCACGGCACGGCGGTCGCGGGGATCATTCATCAGATCGCACCCGAGGCGGAGATCGGTTCGATTCGCGTGCTGGGCGGGTCGATCGAATCGAAGACCACAGTGGTCGTCGAAGGCGCACGGCAGGCGATCGAACTGGGTTACCACATCGTCAATTGCAGTCTCGGCTGCACGATCGCCGAGCACGTCTTGAAATATAAGAGCTGGGTGGATGAGGCCTACGTGCGGGGCGTCCACGTCGTCGCGGCGTGCAACAACCAGGACTTCACCCGGCAGGAGTGGCCGGCATTTTTCTCCTCCGTCATCTCGGTGAACATGGCGCGCTGCAAGGAGGACGGAGTCATCTACTACCGACCGGACAGCTTGGTGGAGTTTGCAGCGGGCGGAGTGGATGTGGAGGTGCCGTGGCTCGACGGGAGCATGCGGCGAATGACGGGCAGCAGCTTCGCCGCGCCGCGGGTGGCGGGGATGCTCGCGTGCCTCTTGAGCGAGATCCCGGAGATGTCGCCGACTGAAGCGAAGTCGCTCCTCCACCGACTCGCGCTCCCGTGGAGCCGCGAACTCCTCGCCTCCAACGACGCGTCCGGTCCCTCTAAGGTTACGCGCGCCTGATCCGTGTCATTGTTGATGCTGGGTCGGGAAAAAGCCACTCCCCCGGCATTGACTTCGCCGACTGCCAAACACATCTATCCACCCATATGGACGCCTCCTCCGAACCCAAGCCATTCATCAAGCGTTTACAGGAGCGGCTCGCCGCTTCGCGCTTCTTCACCTTCTCGCTGCTGCTGCACATCATCATCGTCGTGCTCGGCGGCAGCGTGGTGCTTTTCAAAGCGATCACCGAGCCGCCGGATTTCGTCGCCCAAGGCGGCGATCTCCTGGGCGACGAGGCTGCGACGGCGGCGCCGCCTGAAGACAAGATCCAGGAACTGACGCAGACCTTCACGCCCGAAACCCCGCAGGTGAACGCGCCATCCATTGAGGCGATCACGACGTCTTCGACGACGCAGACCAGCTTCAAGCTCTCCTCGATGCCCACGCCGGTGAAACCAGTCGCCGCCACCGACATGTCGAAAGCAGTCGCCAGCGCAGCGAAGAGCGCCATGAAAGGCCTCGGCAAAGGTGTGCCCGGCGCGATGGCGGGGCGCATGGGCGGCACCGCACGCGCCTCGGCGATGATGAAATTTGGCGGCAAGGAGAAGGCCGAGAAGGCCGTGATGGCGGGACTGCGCTGGCTCAAGAAGAACCAGAGCGAGGACGGCTCGTGGAGCCCGGCAAACGCGCCCGCGATGACCGGGCTCGCGGTGCTCTGCTTCCTCGGCCACGGCGAGTTGCCCGACTCGCCGGAGTTTGGACCGACCGTGAAGCGCGGCCTCGACTGGATGCTCGACCACGGCACCAAACACCAGGGCAAGATGGGCTCGGGCGGCAGCATCTCCGGCGGCCCCGCGGTGTATGAGCACGCGATCGCGACCTACGCGATGGCCGAATATTACACGATGACCAAGGATGAGCGTTTTGCGGACCTGCTCCGCAACTCCATCGGCTACATCGTCAGCGGCCAGGCTCCAGACGGTGGCTGGCAGTATGGCTTCGCCAAAGGACCGGATAGCGACACCTCCGTCAGCGGCTGGATGATCCAGGCGCTCAAGGCCGCGCACCTCACCGGCTTGAACATCTCCGGCGTGGACGAGGCGATGGACAAAGCCATGCTCAATCTCAAGCGCGTGCAGGGCGACAAGGGCGGCTTCGGCTACCGCAAGAAAGAAGACCGCTACAGCCTCACGGGCGTCGGCGTGCTCTGCACCTACTTCTGGAAACAGGACAAGGACGCCTCCGTGCGCAAGGGCATCGACTTCATCCTCGACGAGACCGAGAAGAACAAGCCGGTGAAATACAAGAGCGAGAGCGGCGATCTCTATGCCTGGTATTACCACACGCAGGCCTGCCTGATGTTCGGCGGCAGCGCGTGGACGAAATGGAACCGGTGGTTTCAGGATGAAACCTGCGACGCGCAGAGTCCCGACGGCTCGTGGCCGCCCATCCCCGGCAAGGCGCACGGCCCGCAGACCAGCCCGGAAGGCGCCGGCCCCTACTATCGCACGACGCTCTGCGTGCTGATGCTAGAGGTCTTCTACCGCTACATGCCGATCAACAAGTAGCGCCCTCCGCTACGAGTCATCCTGAGCGGAGCGCCGCTTCGCGAAGCGAAAGACGCGGAGTCGAAGGATCCCGTGGAATTTTCCACCGATGTCCGCTGCGGGAGCCGCGGGCAGTCTGCACGGGATCCTTCGGCTTCGCTCAGGATGACCCGCGATCCGCGCGCTACCCCTTCACCTTCACCCGCTCGATGTGCGCGCCGAGCTGGTTGAGCTTGTCGTCGATCAACTCGTAGCCGCGGTCGATGTGATATACGCGGTTCACCTCCGTCACCCCATCCGCATGCAGCCCCGCGAGCACCAGCGCCGCGGATGCGCGTAGATCGCTCGCCATCACCGGCGCGCCGCCGAGCCGCTCGACGCCTTTCACGATCGCCGTCCCGTTATTCAGCTCGATATCCGCGCCCATCCGCTTCAGCTCCGAGACGTGCATGAAGCGCTGCGGGAAAATCGTATCCGTCACCACGCTGATGCCGCTGTTCTTTGCCAGCAGTGCGCACATCTGCGCCTGCATGTCCGTCGGGAATCCCGGATACGGCTCAGTCGTGATCTGCAAGGACTTCGGCTCGCCGTTGCCGTGGATCGTCATCGAAGAATCGCTCGTCTCGATCTGATAACCCGCGCTGCGAAGCTGCTCGGTCACCGCTTCCAGATGCTCCGGCCGCACGCGCTTGAGCGTCACCTTCTCCCCCGCGATCGCCCCGGCCACGAGATACGTGCCCGCCTCGATCCGATCGGGGATCACCTCGTGCTCCGCGCCGTGCAGTTCCTTCACTCCTTCGATGATGATCCGCCGCGTGCCCGCGCCCTCGATCTTCGCGCCCATCGCGTTCAGGAAATTGGCGAGGTCCACAACCTCCGGCTCCGCCGCCGCGCTCTCGATCACCGTCACGCCGTCGGCGAGCACCGCGGCCATCATCACGTTATCCGTGCCGAGCACCGTCGGGCCAAACTTTCCGCGCAGGTTCACCACGCCGCCTTTGAGTTCACCGGCGAAGACCTTCACATTCCCCGCGTCGATGCGATGCGCCGCGCCGAGCGCCTGAAAGCCCTTGAGGTGCAAGTCGATCGGCCGGTCGCCAATCACGCAGCCGCCCGGCAGCGACACGGTCGCCTCTTTCTCCCGCCCGAGCAGCGGCCCGAGCACGCACACCGATGCGCGCATCTTGCGCACGATCTCGTAAGGCGCCTCGGTGATGATCTTCTCCGCCCGGATTGTCACCGTGCCGCTCGCGCGCTCCACCTCGCAACCGAGCGACGCGAGGATTTGCAGCATATAGTGGATGTCCGAGAGGTCCGGCACGTGATGGATCGTCACCGGTTCCTTCGTCAGCAGCGCCGCCGCGAGGATGGGCAGCGCAGAGTTTTTCGAGCCGGAGATGCGAATGGTGCCATTCAGTTTGTGGCCGCCGTGGACGAGGATTTT
Source organism: Verrucomicrobiota bacterium (assembly GCA_009885995.1). GTDB lineage: Bacteria > Verrucomicrobiota > Verrucomicrobiia > Chthoniobacterales > Chthoniobacteraceae > VFJQ01. Next base: position 5,007 of record VFJQ01000155.1, on the reverse strand, counting down.
ATCCATATTTTGCGAAGACGAATCGTTCGCGGCCCTCGTAGTCGGTCTCGGGCCGGATGTCTTGAAAATTTCGCGCCGCGAGCAGCGCCGCGACCGCCACCGCCTGCCCGTGCCCGATCTCCAGCGCCAGCCGCCCGCGCAGCACTCGCGGTGCATCATCGGCGAGCCGCTCGATGAGCCGCAGCCCATCCCCTCCGCCATCGAGCGCGAGCAGCGGATCGCGCCGCACCTCGCGGGAGAGAACCGCAATCTCCTCGCTGGCGATGTAGGGCAGATTCGCGACGAGCAGATCCACCTCACCTTCCACCGCCGCCAGCAGATCGCTCCGCGAAAACCGCACCCGCTCCGCCAGCCCGAGCTGCTCCGCATTCTCGCGCGCCAGCGCGAGTGCGTCGTCGGAAACGTCCACGCCCTCCACCTCCGCCTCCGGCATCTCGCCTGCGAGCGTCAGCGCAATCACGCCGCTCCCCGTCCCCACGTCCACCACACGCCGCGCGGGGCCCGCGCTCACGATCTTCTCGCACAGCAGTTCCGTCTCCGGTCGCGGCACGAGCGCCCGCGCATCACAGCGGAAGACCCGCCCCATGAACTCCACCGTGCCGAGCAGATGCTGGAGCGGCTCGCCCTCCGCACGCCGCTTCACGAGATCGCGCAGCGGATCGAGTTCGCGATCGGCGAGCGGTCGGTCGAACTGGAGATAAAGGTCCATCCGCTTCTGCCCCAACACGTGCGCAAGCAGGTGCTCGATGTTCAAGCGCGCGCTCTCGACACCGCGTTTCCGAAAGAAGTCGGTCGTGGACTGGATCACTTCGAGCACTGATTTCATGAAGGCGCCCGGGATGTATGCGCTCCGGCCGAATGCGCAAATCATTGGCAACGCCCCGCCCCGCCCCCTACGGTCCGCGCGTCATGAAAACCCGAGTCATCACCCTGCTCCTCTGCGCCGCCGCATCGGGCTTCGCTGCGGATCCGATCCGCGTGTCCTCCTTCTCCACGATCCTCACCGAAGTCGCACGCGAAGTCGGCGGCGATCGCGTGGCCGTCACCGGACACATCCGGCCCGGGATCGATCCGCACGACTTCGAGCCGAAGCCCGCCGACCTGAAAACCGTCTCGCAGAGCCAGCTCGTCCTGCTCTCCGCGAAGCACATGGAAGGCTACGTGAACAAGCTCAAGGAAGCCACCGGCGGCAAAGGCAACGTCGTCGAAGTCGGCGACCAATTCCCCTCGCTCAAGATGAAGTCCGACCATGACCACGGTGGCGGAAAGACCCATGAGGAAGTCGTCGAAGACCCGCACTGGTGGCACTCCGTCGCCAACGCCAAGCGCGCCACCAAAGTCGTCCGCGACGAGCTCACGAAGCTCAGCCCGGCGGACAAGGCGGCCTTCGCGAAACACGCCGACGCCTACCTCGCCCGCCTCGACGCCTTGCAGAGCTGGGTGAAAGCCAGGATCGCCGAACTGCCACGCGACCGGCGCAAGCTCGTCACGTCTCACGACGCCTTTCAATACTTCGCGAGAGAGAACGGCTTCACCATCTACGCCATCGAGGGCGTATCGAGCGCCGACCAGCCCTCGTCGAAGAAAGTCGCCGAGATCATCGCCACGATCAAAACGCAGGGCGTGAAGGCCATCTTCCCCGAGGCGATTGAGAACCCGAAAGTGCTCACGGAGATCACGCGTGAGACCGGCGCCAGGATCGGTCCCGAACTGCACGCCGACGGCTTGGGCGACGGCGCCGCTTCCACCTACGAGGGCATGATGAAGCAGAACGTCACCGCGATCGTCGATGCGCTGAAATAGATGCGAGGCTCACCGCTGCTCAACGCACTCATCGCCTTCCTCGCCATCGCGCTGGCCGGCATCCCCGTGCACCGCCTCACCCGCGCCGTCGCCACCACCGCGCCCGCACCGGAGGCAGCGAATGACGCGGCGAGCGCCAGGGTGCCCATCGCCATCGAGTTCACCACCCCGCCGAAAGCCGCGCGCATCCGGCATCTCGGCAAAGTCATCTGGTCCGTCGATGAACCCGGCACGAGCGCCAGCGCCGACCTCGCGCTGCCGTGGCCGAAGGACGGCGTGGATCTCCTCATCGAAATCAACTGGGCCGACGACGCCCCTCTCTCCGCCGCGCGCCTCGTGCTCACCGACCCCGCCGGCGAGGAGCAGACCCGCAGCATCTGGGGCCGCGGCCCCGCGAGCGAAGTCCTCACCTTTCACTAACCTGTGCCGACGAACTCGCTCTCACAAACAGGTCATCCCGAGCGAAGCGCCGCAGGCGCGCAGTCGAGGGACCCCGTGGCATCACCAGCGACTCCGCCGCAAATCTCCACCGCACACCCACCCTCAGGCTCCGGCCATTTCTGGATCTACATCCTCACCAACCAACGCCACACCGTCCTCTACATCGGCATCACCAACTCTCTCCACCGCCGCGGCTGGCAGCACACCACCGGCTCCGGCTCCGAGTTCACGAAGAAATACAACGCCTCCACGCTCATCTACTATGAGAACTACAGCGACCCGCGTGACGCCATCGCGCGAGAGAAGCAACTCAAGCGTTGGAACCGAGCGAAGAAGGAATGGTTGATTGCGCGGGTGAATCCGGAGTGGCGCGACCTTGGGGCGGAATTGTTTGGGGACGTCGCTGGTGATGCCACGGGGTCCCTCGACTGCGGCGCTGACGCGCCTTCGCTCGGGATGACCGCAAGTGTCGAATCAATCCCTGTGTAGCCATGGCCGACCACCAGCTCGTCGTCAGCGACCTCACCGTCTCCTACAACCGCATCCCCGCGCTGCACCACCTCAGCTTCAGCGCGCAATGCGGCCATGCCGTCGCGCTGCTCGGCCCGAACGGCGCCGGCAAAAGCACACTCATCAAGGCGCTCTGCGGCCTGCTCGACCGCGAGACCGGCGCGATCTCCTTCCATGGCTATGCCGTCAACGGGCCGAGCCGCGAATTTGCCTATCTGCCCCAGCGCGAACTCATCGACTGGGATTTCCCCACCACCGTGCGCGGCCTCGTCGAGATGGGCCGCTACCAGCGCGCCGGGTGGTGGCGGTGGTTCTCCGACGACGACCGCGCCGCCGTCGATCACGCCATCGCGCTCATGCAGCTCGAAGACCTCGTCGATCGGCAAGTCAGCGCACTCTCCGGCGGCCAGCAGCAGCGCGCCTTCCTCGCCCGCGCCCTCGCACAGCAGGCGCACGTCTTCCTGCTCGACGAACCTTTCACCGGCCTCGACAAGCCGAACCAGGACAACCTCAAGCAACTCCTCCGCACCCTGCGCTCCCAAGGCAAGCTGCTGCTCATCTCCCACCACGACCTCGCGAGCGTGCCGGAGATCTTCGACTCCGTGCTGCTGCTCAATGGCGAACTCATAGCCAGCGGCTCCGTGAGCGAGACCTTCACGCCGGAAAACATCCAGCGCACCTATGGCACCCGCGCCTTCGCCGGGCCGCGCACCCTCGCCGGCCGCGGCCACACCCACGATCACGAATGACCTGGCTCACCGAACCCTTCTCGCACGACTTCATGCAGCGCGCCCTCGTCGGCGGCGCGCTCATCGGCTTCGCCAATGGCTTCCTCGGCGGCTTCGTCGTCCTGCGACGGCTCGCGCTCATGGCCGATGCGCTCTCGCACTCGATGCTCCCCGGCCTCGCGCTCGGCGTCATGCTCGCGGGCAGCCTCACCCTCTCCGCGCTCTTCACCGGCGGCCTCGCCGCGGCGCTCTTCGTCGCGCTCGGCGCGCTGCTCATCTCGCGCAGCTCGCGGCTGAAGGAAGACACCGCCCTCGCCATCCTCTACACCGTCGCCGTCTCCTTCGGCCTCGTGCTGCTCACGGTGGTGAAAGCGCGCGTCTCGCTGAACCACTACCTCTTCGGCAACATCCTCGGCCTCGCGAATTCCGACCTCTGGCTTGCCTATGGCGTCACGCTCACCGCCATTCCCCTGCTCGCCGCACTCCAGCGTCCCTATCTCCTGCTGCTCTTCGAGCCCTCGGTCGCCCGCAGCCAGGGCGTCCGGGCGGGCGTGCTGAATCTCCTGCTCGTCGTGCTGCTCGTCGTCACCATGGTCGCGAGCGTGCAAGCCGTCGGCGTCATCCTCATGCTCGGCCTGCTCATCGCGCCCGCCGCCACGGTCTATCTGCTGTGCGATAGCTTCCCCGCGATGCTCTGGGGCGGCGGGCTCATCGGCGCGGTCGGCTCGCTCATCGGCCTCGTCGTCTCCTATCACGTCAGCAATCTCCCCAGCGGCGCCGCCATCGTCCTCACCCTCGGCGCCATCTTCCTCCTCGCCTGGCTATTTAGCCCCCGCTACGGCGTGCTGCGCCGCCTGCGCCGCCCGCGCCATTTCCACGACGAAAGCCTCGCCCGCTGGCCGGGGCACCACGAGCACAAGTAAGCCGCCGACGGCCTGCGATCAGACCGGCGTGGCCAGGGCCGTGGAAGCGGCGTCGAGCACTGCGGCAAAATCCACCGCGGTCGGCAGCGGCGAAGCGAAGTCTGCGTTGCCGGTCATGGCAGTCTGATGTTGCGTGGCGAGCACGACGATTTCGGCGTCGGCCTTGTTGCTGAGGTCCACTTTGGTTTTCATGTGTGGTTTGCGCACTCCGGCCGTGGCGCCGTCGGGATAACGAAGCCCACCGTCGTATGGTTTGTTGGTGTCGTAGTGAGTCGGCATAGCAATGTGTCTGAGTGCTGATACGGAGGCCTTTCGCGAATCTTTCAGAGATCTTTCAGTTCCCGCGCGGAGGCTACGAACGCAGTCACCGATAGCCCTCCTGCTAAGCCACTCCCGCCTCAGCGACTCTCGCGTGATTCCCAATGCAGAACGCGATTTTTCATCTGCTATTAATCCGGCAATGAGAGAGGCCCTTCATGCTGCATAGGAAGTGGTGGAGGATTGGAAGCAGCCCCGGATGATGGCGGGTTGTTTATGGCAGGAGCGCAGTTGGGCGAGCGTCTGCTGGTGGAGTTGCTTTGAGTCGCGTGGCGCGGGCAGTT
>VFJQ01000009.1 GCA_009885995.1 Verrucomicrobiota bacterium | reverse complement strand
TCGAGGAACCCCGTGGAATGACGAGCGGCTCCCACAACAAGGAGGCATCAGCTTTTGCGGCCACATCGCCCGGACCCTCCACGGGGTTCCTCGACTGCGTTCCGCCCGCCTTTCCGCCTTCACTTCGCTCGGAATGACTCCGTTGTGAGGGTTTTTCAACAGGCGGTTATACGGCGCACCAGCGCCGCCACATGGTGCGGTAGGCGGCTTCCACGTGGCGGGCCAGCGAGGGGGCGTCGAGCAGCGGAGACGCCTCCATCCTCGGACGCAGCGTGGCCCGCAACTCCGCGAGGCGGCGGGTGTCGCGGGCGCACTCGATGGCGCGCTGGACGTATTCCTCGCGCGATTCGACCGCAAACTCCGGCAGGCCCACGTTGGACAGGAGGCTCAGGCCGGCGCGCCCGAGGCTGAACCGGCCGACGAGCGAAACGACCGGCACGCCCATCCAGAGGGCGTCGAAGGTGGTGGTCATCCCGTTATACGGGAAGGTGTCGAGGGCGAGGTCGATCCGCTCGTAGCGGCGGAGATAATGCCCCTGGCTGTGGCCTTCGAGGGCGGGTCGGTAGTCGAGGAAATCGAGCCGCTCCGGCGCGATCCCGCGGTCGCGGAGGAAGCCCGCCGTCCGCGAGCGATGGCTGCCGGATTTCGCGAGCAAAACCAGCCGCGAACCCTCGACGGCGCCGAGGATCTGCGCCCAGGTTTCGAGCACGGTGTCGTTGATTTTGCAGAAGTTATTGAACGAGCCGAAGGTGACGTGGCCGCTGGGCAGCGCGGGCAGTTCGTTGACCGCGGGCGAGTCGGCTGGCGGCTCGTAGCAGGACCAGCAATGCGGCAGGCGAAACGGCTGCTCCGACGACGGTGACGCCTCGCCGCCGGGCGGCTCGAGGAAGGGGTCGGTGAGCCGGTAATCGATCGTGGCGACGCCGGTCGTGCCCGGGTAGCCGAGCCAGGAAACCTGCACGGGAGCCGGTTTGCGGGCGAAGACCCCGAGCCGGTTGTCCGAGGTGTGCAGGGCGAGATCGACGAGGATGTCGATCCCGTCGGCGCGAACCTGGGCGGCAAATTCCTCGTCGGGCAGATCGCCGACGTCGCGCCACAAGGCCGAGCCCGACTTGAATCGCTGCGTGAGCGCGTCGGGTTCGGAGAGCGCGTAGCAAACCGGCTCGAAATGCGTGCGGTCGTGCCGCTCGAACACCGGCAGCAAGGCCCGACCGACCACATGCTCGCGGAGATCCGCGGAGATGTAGCCGATTCGCAACGGGCGATCGGGGGAGCGGTCGTTCCCGTGAGGGCGGCGCTGCGCGCTGAGCGGCTCGACGTGATGGCGATTCCACTCGCGCTCCTGCTCCGCCACGGCCCCGGGCTCGCAGGCCGGGTCGAAGAGGAGCGTGAAGATGAGATTGCTGCGGACCTCGGCGCTGGCGGGCTGAAGTTCGAGGCTGGCCCGGAAGGCTGCGATCGACTCCCCGATCTGCCCCTGGTCCTTGAGGGCGACGGCCAGATTGTTCGCGGTGACGGAGTCCTTCGGGTTGAGCGCGAGCGCATGGCGATACGCCTCGATCGCCGCATCCATCTCGCCCTTTTCCTTGAAGAGATTGCCGAGATTCGTGGTGATCGAAGCGTCCGCCGGGTGGCGCTCGAGCGCCGAACGATAGGACTCGATCGCCTCATCGATTCGCCCGGCGGCGGCCAGCGCGATCCCGAGATTGAGTTCGCAGGAGGGCTGGTCCGGGTTGATTTTCAAGGCCGTCCGATACGACGCGACCGACTCCTCCCATCGCCGCTGCTGAAAGCGGACGAGGCCGAGGTTGTAGTGGGCGCTGGCCCAGTTCGGTTCGAGCCGGAGCGCCGTTTCGTAGCACGCGGTGGCGCCGTCGTAGTCGCGGATCTCGAGCAGGAGCGTGCCGAGGTTGCCGTGGTAGCGGGCGGCGTTCGGATTCATCGCGATGGAGCGCTCGATGAGGGCGCGCCCTTCCGCGTGGCGCTTCAGGTGCGAGGCCACCACGCCGAGCAGGTGGACGAGGTCCGGGTTGCCGGGCTGGACTTGGAGCAATTGCCGGTAAAGCTCCTCGGCCTGGGCGAGCCGGCCCGCCTGATGATGATCCATCGCGAGTTCGAGTGCTTGCTGAATTGTGAGATGTGCCATCGCAATCCGCTATACACAACGCGCCGGGATCGCACACCATCTTCGGCGAGCAAACCCATCCCAAACGCACGAATTCCGCATGATCGACATCTTCCAAATCATCCCGCAGTGCCCGACAATCCGAATCATCGATGTCGGCGCGATGGACGTCGGAAAGGACATCTACGCTCCCCTGGTGGAAAAGGGGATCGCGTCGGTGCTCGGCTTCGAGTGTGTGAAAGCGGAGTGCGAGCGGCTCAACGCGATGAAACGGGCCACGCACACGTATCTGCCCTACGCGATCGGCGACGGACGCGAGCGCACCTTCCACGAGTGCAATTTCCCCATGACCTCGTCGCTCTACGAGCCCAATACCGAGCTGCTGGCGAAGTTTCAGAACCTCGAAAACCTGACGCAGGTCGTGCGGAAGGAATCGATCCAGACCCACCGCCTCGACGACCTGCCGGAAGCGCAGGACGCGGACTTCCTGAAGCTCGACGTGCAGGGCGCCGAAGTCGATGTGCTCAACGGCGCGGAGCGCGTGCTGGCCGAGGCGGTGGTCGTCCACACGGAGGTCGAATTCGTGCCGATGTATAAGGGCCAGCCGCTGTTTGCCGAGGTGGACCAGCGGATGCGGCAAGCCGGATACCTTTTTCATCAATTCCCCGGTGTCGCGGGGCGAACCTTCCAGCCGCTCGTGGTGAACAACGACGTGAACAAGATGCTCAGCCAGATTCTTTGGGCGGACGCGGTGTATGTGAAAGACTTCATGGCGTTCGACAAACTCAGCCCCGCGAAGCTGCTGAAAATGGCCGTCATCCTGCACGTGAACTACGGCTCCTTCGACCTGGCCCTCCAGGCCTTGCTCGCCCACGACGCCCAGGCGGGGACCGCGCTGGGCCAGGCGTATTACGACAAGTTGACGACCGCCCCTGTGACAGCGGCACAATAAGCGCGTCACACTGGCGCCTCGTTCGAGCTGCTCTCTCTGTAAGGTGGAAGGAAGGGGACGTGCTAAGGATCGGTGACCATGCGCCCCGATCGCCTCACCCAACGAATGCAAGAAGCGCTGCAAAGCGCCCAGACTGCCGCCGCCGAACGGAACCACTCTGAGCTCGATAACGAGCACCTTCTCGCCGCCCTGCTCGATCAGCCCGAGGGGCTCGCGGCCCCGCTGCTCGAAAAGGTGGGGGCCAACCTCGGGCTCATCCGCGGAAGGCTCACCGCTTCCCTCGCCACTCGCGCCCAGGTCCAGGGCCTGACCGCGCAGACGAACGCCTCCGCCGAGCTGCTGGCCCTGCTGCGCGCAGCGGAGAAGGAGATGGCCGGGCTCAAGGACGAATACCTCTCCGCCGAGCACTACCTGCTCGCGCTCAGCGACAGCGGCGTCGCGTGCGGCAAGCTGCTCAAGGAAACCGGCGTGACCCGCGCAAAGCTCATGCAGGCGCTCCAGCACGTGCGAGGTTCGCAGCGCGTGACCGACCAGAATCCCGAGGACAAATACCAGACGCTCGAAAAATACGGCCGCGACCTCACCGCGCTGGCGCGGAAGGGCAAGATCGACCCCGTCATCGGCCGCGACTCGGAGATCCGCCGCGCCATGCAGGTGCTCTCCCGCCGCACGAAGAACAACCCCGTCCTCATCGGCGAACCCGGCGTCGGCAAGACCGCCATCGTCGAGGGCCTCGCCCGCCGCATCGTCGCGGGGGACGTGCCGGAGTCGCTCAAGGACAAGCGCATCATCGCCATGGACATCTCGTCGATGATCGCGGGCGCGAAGTTCCGCGGCGAATTCGAGGACCGGCTCAAGGCCTTCCTCAAGGAAGTCACAGACTCCCAGGGCGAGATCATCCTCTTCATCGACGAGCTGCACACCATCGTCGGCGCGGGCAAGGCCGAAGGCGCGATGGACGCGGGCAATATGCTCAAGCCCCAGCTCGCCCGCGGCGAACTGCGCACCATCGGCGCGACCACCCTCGACGAGTATCGCAAGCACATCGAAAAAGATCCCGCCCTCGAGCGGCGTTTCCAACCCGTGATGGTCGATGAGCCCAGCGTGCCCGACACCATCGCCATCCTGCGCGGGCTGAAGGAACGCTACGAAGTCCACCACGGCGTGCGCATCCAGGACGCCGCGCTCGTCGCCGCCGCCACGCTTTCGCACCGCTACATCAGCGACCGCTTCCTGCCGGACAAAGCCGTCGATCTCGTGGATGAAGCCGCGAGCCGCTTGAAGATCGAGATCGAGTCGATGCCGACGGAAATAGACGTGGTCGAGCGCGAGGTCATGCAGCTCGAAATGGAGCGCCAGGCCTTGAAAAAGGAGAAGGACGCCGCGAGCAAGGAACGCCTCGCGCGCATCGAGAAAGACCTCGCCGGATTGCGCGAAAAGAGCGCCGCGATGAAGGCGCAGTGGCAGAGCGAAAAAGCCGTCATCGACGTGCAGCGCCGGCTCAACGAACAGCTCGAACAACTCCGCCTCGACCTCGAGCAGGCGACGCGCAAAGGCGACCTCACCACCGCCAGCGAGATCCAATACGGCCACATCCCCGCCGTGCAGAAACAGATCGATCTGCACAACGCAAAGATGGCTCAAGGTGGAAGCGAGGCCTCGTCGCTTCACTCCAAAAACCCAAGCGGCGCCCCGCCGCTTGATGAAGAGGCCGCGAAGCGACGAGGCGTCGCTTCCACCGTCGCTTCCACCGTCGCTTCCACCTTCACCGCCTTCGACCCCACCGCCCCGATCGGCTCCGTCCGCGGCGGCAATCTCCCGCACTGGCGGCAGGACGGCACCACCTACTTCGTAACGTGGCGCACGGCCGACTCGCTCCCCGCCGAACGCGTCCGCCAATGGGTAAGCGAGCGCGACGCATGGCTCGCCGCGCATCCCGAGCCGTGGACGCCGGAGATCGAGCGCGAATACTTCGAGCGCTTCCCCGACCGCTGGGAGGCATGGCTCGACGAAGCCCACGGCGAATGCGTGCTCGCACGCCCCGAGTTGCGCGAGATCGTCGAAGCCGTGCTCAAGCACGACGACGGATCGAAGTATCGGCTCGAGGATTTCGTCGTGATGCCGAACCACGTTCACGTCCTCGTGACGCCGCTCGGCGAACACAACCTCTCGGAGACGATGCAGGCGTGGAAATCGGTGTCCGCGCACCGCATCAACAAGGCTCTCGGACGGACCGGCGAGTTTTGGCAGAAGGAGAGCTTCGATCACATCGTGCGCAGTGCCGATCACCTCGCGCGGTTGCACGAATACGTGCGGCGCAATCCGGAGCGCGGTGGAAGCGACGCCTCGTCGCTTCATTCGCGCGGCGAGGGCGCCGCCCCAGCATCGAGAAGCGGCGAGGGCGCCGCTTCCACCCTGCGCCGGCGGCTGCTCCGCGAAGAAGTCACCGAGGAAGACATCGCCGAAGTCGTCAGCGCGTGGACCCACATTCCCGTCGCGAATCTCCGCGAAGGCGAGCGCGAGAAGCTCGTCAAAATGGAGCAGCGCCTCAGCGCCCGCGTCATCGGCCAAAAGAAAGCCATCACCGCCGTCGCCAACGCCGTCCGCCGCGCCCGCTCCGGCCTCGGCGACCCGCAGCGGCCCATCGGCAGCTTCATCTTCCTCGGCCCCACGGGCGTCGGCAAAACCGAGCTGAGCAAGGCGCTCGCCGAGTTCCTTTTCGACGACGACAACGCCATCGTCCGCATCGACATGAGCGAATACATGGAGAAGCACAGCGTCGCCCGCCTGATCGGCGCGCCGCCCGGCTACGTCGGCTTCGAGGAAGGCGGCCAGCTCACCGAAACCGTCCGCCGCAAACCGTATAGCGTCGTGCTTTTCGATGAGATCGAAAAGGCGCACCACGACGTCTTTAACGTGCTGCTGCAAGTGCTCGACGACGGTCGCATCACAGACGGCCAGGGCCGCACGATCGATTTCAAAAACACGGTCATCATCATGACGAGCAACCTCGGCAGCCAGTTCATCCTCGACGACACCAACGCCGAGCAGCGCGAAGCCCGCGTCATGGATGCCCTGCGCGGCCACTTCCGCCCCGAGTTTCTCAACCGCGTGGATGAAGTCGTGATGTTCGACCGCCTGAACGAAGGTGACCTCAAGCACATCGTCGAGATCCAGCTCGGCCGCCTGACCAAACGCCTCGCCGACCAAAAGCTCACGCTCATCCTGACCGACGCCGCCAAAGCCCATCTCGGCCGCGAAGGCTACGATCCCGTCTATGGCGCCCGCCCGCTCAAGCGCGTGATCCAGCGCGAACTGCTCGATCCCCTCGCCCTCGACATCCTCGACGGAAAACTCCGCGAAGGCCAGTCCATCACCGTGGACGCGCGCGACGGGAAGATCGTGTTCGGCAGTTAAGAGTCTGTCGGACTTAACCTTTTATTGATGAAAATACCCCATTTTGCCCGCCACCCGATGTCTCCCGGAAAATAAAAACGCCGTGACGGGCTGTATAAGAAATACGCACACGCAAGTCCGACAGACTCTTAACCGCGGCCCCGCCATTCTCCGCGCGGCCTGCGGCTGAACTCCAATCCTCTCTCGATCAATTCTTTCGCGCACTCGGCCACGACAGCGCCATCGAGGCCGGCGCGAGCTTCGAGTTTCGCGTCGCAAAAAAGCCCGGCTCCGCGCAGCTCGAACTCATCAAGGGCGAAGCCGCCCGCACCGGCGGCGGCAAGAAATTCGCCGACCTGCTGGCCGCCCTGCCCAATCTCAACCTCGCCTGCGCCGCGAAGGAATGCGCCGGCGACCCCATCACCCCGCCCGGCCTGCCGCTGCCTGAAGCGGAGCGCGCGGCATTCATCACGAGCGACTGCGTCACCGTCAGCAAGCCTCGACATCACCACCCGACGCGCTAGCTTCCCGCCCATGCCCGCCACCTTGCCGCTGAATAAAATGAGCGTCGTGGAAAAGCTCCGCGCGATGGAAGCGCTCTGGGACGATCTCTGCCATCGCGGGGAACCCATCCCATCTCCGGCGTGGCATGGCGAGGTGCTGGCCGAACGCGAGAGACTCGTGGCCGAGGGCCGGGCGGAGTTTTCCGATTGGGACGAAGCGAAAGCAAGGATCGCCGCGCGCTGCCATGAAGATCCGGATTCTCGACCGGGCTGAGGACGACCTGGTCCAGGGCTTCGCGTTTTACGAGCGGCAGGCGGCGGGGATCGGCGCCTACTTTCTCGACAGCCAGTCCTCGGACATCGACTCGCTGCGGCTGTATGCGGGCATCCACGCGCTGCACTTCGGGCCGTATCATCGCCTGCTCTCGAAGCGGTTTCCGTTCGCCGTCTATTGCACGGTCGCGAAGGAGATCGCGTCCGTGCATGCGGTCCTCGATTGCCGGCGCGATCCGGCGTGGATGCGGGAGCGGTTGCGCCCATGAGCGCGCACGCACCGAAGCCCAAGGAACATCTTCCCGCTTTCAAAACGTGGGATGAGTGCCGCGCGTATTGCGAAGAGAAGGGCGATCACAGCGCAGAGCGCCTGCAGCTCGAACGCGAACGGCTCGACTTCGACCGCGAGCGAAAAGCGAAGACCGACGAGGAACTGCTGAATTGGGCCATGCAGCCGGAGAACCGGCAACGCATCTGCGGCGGTGGCCTGTCGGAAGACGAGAAGGTGCGCCGCATCCGGGAAATCTTCGGTCTGCGGACAGATGCGCCTCCGACCAATCAAGGCGAATCAAGCCCAATCAAGCCGGACCGGTCGCCATGAGCCACGGCGAGCGTCATAAAGACAGGTTCGGACGGCACGGATGACAAGCGCGCAGCTCCGCGCATAGGCTGCGATCTTCACCATGCCCGCACCCGACGCCCGCACCTGCCCGCCGCCATGCCCGCGCTGACCCTCGCGCAGGCGCTCGACCTCGCGATCCAGCATCACCAAGCTGGGCGGCTCGGCGAGGCGGAGGGACTCTACCGGCAGATCCTCGCGGTGGACCCGAACCACGCCGACGCGCTGAACCTGCTCGGCTTGATCGCCCAAGTCTGCGGATCCCCACAGGTCGCCGCGGGCCTCATCCGCCAGGCGATCGCGGTGCAGCCCTTCGCAGCCCACTACCACTTTAACCTTGGCAACACTCTCAAGGATCAGGGCCGCTTCGCCGAAGCCATCGCCGCTTTCCAGCATGCGCTCCATCTCCAGCCGGATCTGGCAATCGCTCATGTCAACCTCGGCAATACGCTGCGGGAAGACGGCCAGTTCGACGAAGCCATCGCCGCCTTTCAGCGAGCTCTCACACTCCAGCCGGACCTGGCCGAGGCGCATAACAACCTGGGCAACTCGCTCCAATCGCTGCACCAGCTCGATCGGGCAATCACCGCCTTCCGCCGGGCGATCGAACTCCAGCCCGGCTACGCGATGGCTCACTGCAACCTCGGCAATGCGCTGAGAAGCCAATCCCGACTCGACGAAGCGGGCGCCGCCTTGCGCAGGGCGATCGAGTTGCAACCGGACTTCGCGCTGGCGCACAACAACCTCGGCCACGTCCGCAAGGAGCAGGGCCGGCCCGGCGAGGCCATCGCCCTGTATCGCCGCGCGCTGCTCCTCGCGCCCGACTCCGCGCTCGCGCTCAATAATCTCGGCATCGCGCTGATGGAGCAGGGCTCGCGGGATGAAGCCATCGCCTGCTTCGAGCGCGTGCTGCTCCTCGCGCCGGACGTCCCGGCCCTGCACAGCAATCTGCTCGCGAACCTGCACTACCGCACGCAGGCCACGCTCCGCGGGATCTTCGAGGCGCACTGCGAATTCGACCGCCGCCATGCCGCGCCGCTACGCGACTCGTGGCCGCTTCATCATCGCACGGCCGACCCGCAGCGACCGCTGCGGCTCGGTTTCATCTCGCCGCATTTCGCCCGGCACGCCGTCGGCCACTTCCTCACCCCGCTCCTGGAGCATCTCGACCGGGAGCAGTTTCAGATCTTCTGCTACTCGGACTCGGTAGTCGCGGATGCGATGACCGCGCGCATCCGTGCCACGGCGACGGCGTGGCACGAGGTGACCGCGCTGCGCGACCACGAACTCGCCCTGAAGATCCGCGAGGATGCGGTGGATATCCTCTTCGACCTCGCCGGCCACACCGCCGGCAACCGCCTGCTCGTCTTTGCGCGCAAACCCGCGCCGATCCAGGTCACATGGTGCGATTACGTCGGCACAACCGGGCTCGCGGCGATCGACTACCTCCTCGCGGACCCGCGCCAGATTCCGCCGGAGGCGGAGCCGTGGATTCGCGAGAAAGTCCTGCGGATGCCCGACGACTACATTTGCTACGATCCGCCCGCCACCGCGCCGCCCGTCGGGCCGCTGCCGGCGATCGAGAGCGGGAGCTTCACCTTCGGCAGCTTCAATGTGCTGCCCAAGATCACGCCGGAAATCATCGCCGTCTGGGCGCGCATCCTTCACCGACTGCCGCACGCGCGGCTGCTGCTGAAGAATCGCGGGCTCGACGATCCATCCACCGCGGCGTGTTACCGGCAGCCGTTCGCCGCGCACGGCATCGCGGAAGATCGCGTCGAGCTGCTCGGCTGGTCGCCGCCCGACGAGGTGCTCGCCTGCTACCAGCGCGTCGATCTCGCGCTGGACACCGCGCCTTACAACGGCGGGCAAACCACCTGCGAGGCGCTCTGGATGGGCGTGCCGGTGGTCACCTGCCCCGGCGAAACTTTTGCCAGCCGGCACGGCCTCACGCATCTCACGGCCGCCGGGTTCACCGAGACGATCGCTCGCGATTTCGACGAATATGTGGACCTCGCCGTGGCGCTCGCGAACGATCTGCCGCGCCTCGCGGCGATCCGCGCGCGGTTGCGCGGGCAGATGGCTGCCTCGCCCCTGTGCGACGGGCCGCGCTTCGCCGCGCACTTTGCGGCGCTCATGCAGGAAGTGTGGCGCCGGTGAGCTGCGTGTGGCGCCGCTGCCGGCGTGGGCCCGCGCCGGAACGTGCGCGCCCGCCATCAGCCTCCAGCGCGAGCGCTGCTTCGCTTTCGCTGATCCCGAGTTCGCTCGTGAGGAAGACGGACAGCGACTCCGCGAGCGTGGCGAGCGCGATCTCATGCGTGCGGCGCAAGCGGGCGTGAAGCCAGTCGGCGAAACGGAGGAAGCGCTCGAACGGCGACGCGTCGCGCCAGAGCAGCGGGAGCGCGTGGGTGAAGCGGCCGCTGTTGGCCACGAGATCCCAGTAGCGTGCGAAGCGGCGCATGCGCTGGAGCGTGGTGAAGTCGAGGTCGCGCGTTTGCAGGATTTCGTAGGGTGGCTGCGGCGCGTAGAGCATCGCGAACTCGGCGTCGTGCCGGACGATGGGCGTGCCGCGCAGGCGCTTGAGGATGCCAACCTGTATCTCCTGCGGCGCGAGAGCGACGAGCCGATCAAAACCGCGCCCGAAGCTCGCAAGATCTTCGCCGGGCAGGCCGACGATGAGGTCGGCGTGGACGTGGACGCCCGTCTCCGCGCGGAGATAGCGGAGGTTATCTTCGAGCCGCGCGAGGTTTTGCCGGCGGCTGATGTGCTTCGACGTGGCGTCGTCGAAGGTCTGGATGCCGACCTCGAATTGCAGCGCACCGGACGGGAACTTTGCGATCAACTCGCGCAGCTCGGGCGGCAGGCGATCGGGGACCATCTCGAAGTGAACGAACAAGCCATCGCGCCAGCGCTCGAGGAAGAAGCCGAGGATCGCGCGCGCAGTCGGGAGGTGGAGGTTGAACGTGCGATCGACGAATTTGAACTGCCGCGCACCTCGCACGAGCAAGCCGTCGAGCGCGGCGAGGAAGGCGTCGAGCGGGAAGGCGCGCACTGGAATATCGAGCGACGAGAGGCAGAACTCGCACGTGAACGGGCACCCGCGCGACGCTTCCACGTAGAGCACGCGATGCGCGATGTCGTCGTCGGTGTAGAGGTCGTAAGGCAGCGCGAGCTGCGCGGGCTGCGGCAGCTCGGCGGGGATGATCTTCGAGAGCGCTTCGCCCGCGAGCAGGCGGCGACACACGTCGCCAAATGCGAGGTCCGCTTCGCCGGTGATCGTGTGATCGGCCAGCCGCACGATCTCCTGCTCCTCGCACTCGTAGCTGACCTCCGGCCCGCCGAGGACGATGCGCACATCGGGCCGCAGCCGCTTGAGCAAGGCCACGATCTCGGTGGTCTGCGTCACGTTCCAAATATAGACGCCGAGTCCGATGATCTGCGGCTGTTGCGCGAGCAGCCGCTCGACGATCTCCAGCGGCCGCTGGTTGATGTCGAACTCCGCGATCACTGCGCGCTCGCGCAGCTCGCCGAGATTCGCCAGCAGGTAGCGCAGGCCAAAGGCGGCATGGATGTATTTCGCATTGAGCGTGGCGAGGACGATCGCGGGCACGGCGCCATTGTGCGCGCCATTCGCGCCGCGTCCACCGGTCGCTCCGGCGGCAGGCTGCTTTCTCCTATGCCGCCGCCGGAGCGGGCGCTAGATGGACATCGCGCGCCACGGCCGGTGCGCCGCCCGGAATCTTCGTCCACCTCTGCCCCATGAAAACCACGCCGTTCGCTCGCACCCGCAACTTCCGCTCATCGATCGAATGCCTCGAAGCGCGCATCGCGCCCGCGACGTTCACCGTCACGAACACGAGCGCATCGAACGTCGCCGGCTCGTTCCTCTTCGCGCTCAACCTGGCCAACGCCACGCCGAACGTCGGCGGGCCGGACATTGTCGCCTTCAACCTCGCGGGCGCCGGCCCCTTCACGATCTCGCCGGTGCAGCCCTATGCGATGACGGAGGCGGTCATCATCGACGGCTTCACGCAGCCGACTTCCAGCGCGAATACGCTCGCCGCGGGCGACAACGCGGTGATGCAAATCGTCATCAACGGCGCCTCGGCAGGCGGAGGTGCGACCGGGCTGCGCTTCACTGCGACGGCCGATGGCAGCACGGTGCGCGGGCTGGTGATCAACGGCTACTCCAGCGGCGCCGCGCTCGCCTTCGATGCGGGCTCGGACAACAACGTCGTCGAAGGCTGCTTCATCGGCACGAACGTGACGGGCACCGCGGCGGTCGCGAACTCCGTCGGCATCAGCATCGCCGGCTCGAACAATACGATCGGCGGCCTCACGCCTGCGGCGCGCAATCTCATCTCGGGCAACGCCACCGATGGCGTGCGCATCACCGGACTCGCCGCGACGGGCAACGTCATCGCGGGCAATTTCATCGGCCTCAATGCCGCGGGAACGGCCGACCTCGGCGCGGCGGATGGCTCCGGCATTCTCATCAGCGACGGGCCGAACACGACCATCGGCGGGCCGACCGTGGCGGCGCGCAATTTCATCTCGGGCAACAATGTCGCCGGCATCAACATCGCCGGCACGCTCGATGTGAACAACGAGACCGCCGCGCACGACTACCTCATCCAGGGCAACTACATTGGCACCGACGTGACCGGCACGATCGCGCGCGGCAATTCGTCCGGTGGCATCCGAATGACCAACGCGCCGTTCGCCACGATCACCGGCAACCTCGTCTCGGGCAATTCGAGCCACGGCATCGACATCAGCGGCGTGATGAGCGGGCCTCCGAACCCGACCCCGCAAGCGCATGATTACACGATCACGGGCAACATCGTCGGCCTCGACGCGACTGGCAGCGCGGCACTCGGCAACAGCACCGCCGGGGTGCGGTTGAGCATGGTAAGGTTCGTCGCCATCGGCGGCACAGCGGTGGCGGAAAGGAATATCGTCGCCGCAAACGGGGGCACCGGCCTCGACCTCGCCTCGGTCACCGATGCTGCCGTTCTCGGCAATTACCTCGGCACCGATGCCACCGGCACGCTCGATCGAGGCAATGGTTTCGCCGGGCTCGATTCCCTCAATTGCACGCGGCTCACGCTCGGCGGCACGGCCCCGGGGCCGGCAATCTGATCTCGGGCAATACCCTCGGCGCGCGGCTCATCAGCGTTACCACGTTCACCGTGCAGGGGAACTTTATCGGCACGGACGCCACCGGCCTCGCCGCCCTCCCGAACACGGGCGACGGGCTGAGTATCACGACGAGCATCACCGGGCTGATCGGCGGCCCGACGGCCGCCGCGCGAAATATCATTTCCGGCAATGGCCTCACCGGCCTCAGCCTCGACGGCTCCGTGGCCGCCAATACCCGCGTCTTCGGAAACTACATCGGCGTCGATGCCACCGGCTCCGGCGCGATGCCGAACCGCATTGGCGTGTTCCTCGGTTCGATCGAGCGCGTGATCGTCGGCGGCATCGCACCGGGTGAAGGAAACGTCATCGCCCACAACACGTTCGACGGCGTCATCACCAGCGTTGCCGGCGGCGTGATTCGCGGGAATTCGATCCACAGCAATGGCGGAAGCAGCGGCATCGGCGTCGACTTCGGCGCGATCGGGACCACGCCCAACGACGTGAACGACGCGGACGCGGGATCGAGCGATGTGCAGAATTTCCCCATCCTCACCAGCGCCGCGAGCAACAGCGCGGGCGCGACCGTGAGCGGCCTCATCGCCTCGAGCGCCGGCGCGCCGCTGCTGCTCGACTTCTACGCGAACGACGTGCGCGGGCTCTACGGCTTCGGCCAGGGCCGGCAATACCTCGGCACGATCCCGGTCGTCACCGATGGGTTTGGAAATGCCACGTTCACCGCGCAGCTTCCGGCGGTCGCGGCGGGCCGCTTCATCACCGCCACGGCGACGAATGTGAACATCGCGCCCTACGGCCACACGGGCGAGTTCTCGCAGAGCGTCGCCGTCGCCGCCGCGCCGGAACCGAGCGGGTCAACGCCTTCGGCCACGGGGCCGGGCTTCGCGCTCGCGGGGTTCGACACGGGCCTCGGCCCGATCAGCGTCGCGGCGGGCGATGTGAATGGGGACGGCTTCGACGACCTCGTCACCGCGAACTCGAAGGACGGCACGGTGAGCGTGCTGCTCGCCAATGGTGTGGGCGCTTTCGCGGATGCGGTCGCATTCGGCACCGGCGGAAAAAAGCCCGCCGGCGTGGTGCTCGGCAAATTCAATGGCGACAACTTCCCCGACATCGCGGTGACCAACGGCGGCAGCGGCACGGTCGCGCTGCTGCTCGGCGTGGGCGATGGCACGTTCGGCGACGCGACGACTTTCGCAGCAGGGTCGAAGCCGGGCGCGCTCGTCGCTGCGGATTTCGATCACGATGGTTTCCTCGATCTCGCCTGCATTATCGCGCGCAACAAAGTCTGCGTCCTACCCGGCAGCGGCACGGGCACCTTAGCTCCCGGCGCTAAGACTTCGGTCGGCAAAGGCCCGGTCGCGCTCGCCGTGGGCGACTTCAATGGCGACGGATTCGACGATCTCGGCACGGCGAACAGCGCCGCCAACAACGTGAGCGTGCTGCGCAATGACGGCGCGGGCGGCTTCACCCACTCGGTCTCCCGCACGGGCGCGAAACCGGTCGCGCTCACCGTCGCGGACTTCGACGGCGACGGCTTCGACGACATCGCGGTGGCGCATGGCACCAGCCGATTCGTGAGCGTGCTGCTCAGCCACGGCGCGGCGGCGGGCGCGCAATTCGCGTCGCAGATCAAGATCCCGTATCCCGGCCTCAAAGGCGCACGCGCCATCGCGGCGGGCGATGTGGATGGCGACGGCCGCGTCGATCTCATCGTGGCAAATGGCGCCGCCGGTTCGTTCAGCCTGCTGCTCGGGCGCGGCGCCGGGCTCTTCCGCGGGCCGTTCGAGACGCACCTCACCGGCGAACCACAGGCGGGTCCGGTCGGCATCGCGTTCGGCGATTTCGATGGCGACGGCCGGCTCGACTTCGCCATCGCCGAACTGAACGCGAGCGATGTGGTCGTCGCGTTCCGGCAGAGCTGAGGCTTCCCCGCCGCGCCCGAGATCAAAGCGCGACCACACCAATTCCAAGCACGCCCGATTGACGCCCCCGCGGGCGAGCCGTATCGGCGCCGGCCAAACAGTGCGGGCGGCGTCCCGCTCCCGGCGATCCAAATGCGTTCCATCCTTCGCCGGCTCTCGTTGGTCCTGTTGTTCACTGGGCTTCGATCGTTCGGAGATCACGATGTGCTCACACCGGAGGTGCTGCACGGCTTCTCCGCGGGCATCCCGAGTTTCCACACGGGCGCGGTGCCTGGAAACGATGGGAATTTCTACGGGGTCTCGGAGCGCGGCGGAAAGGGCGAGGGCACGGTCTTCCGCGTCACGCCGGCGGGAGTGGCCACGATCCTCGTGGAGTTCGGGGACGAGCAGAGCGAAGCGCGCGGGCGGCAGCCGGTCGGGCCGTTGCTCCACGATGGCGCGGGCACTTTCTACGGCGTCACCCGGGGTGGCGGGCGCTTTACCAACGGCACGATCTTCCGCGTGACGGCGGCCGGCGTGATACAAACGCTCGTCGATTTTTCCGGCGAAGACGGCGCGGCGCCGGGTGCGAATCCGGATGCGAGCCTTACGCTCGGTGCCGACGGAAATTTCTACGGCACCACGCGCAATGGCGGCGTGCGCGATGCGGACGGCGAGGACTACGGCTCGGTCTTCCGGCTCTCGCCGCAGGGGCGCTACGAGGAGTTCGCAGGGTTCACCGGCATCGGCGGCGCGTTGCCGGGGCACAATCCCGACGCGCGCATGGTGCTCCTGCCGGACGGCTCGCTGGCGGGGACGACGGAGCGCGGCGGGAAGTTCGACCGCGGGACGATTTTCGTGATCAACACGGTCGGTCAGTCGCTCCGCTCGATCGCCTTCGCGCCGACGACGACCGCCACGACGCTGGAGGGGCGCGAACCCTTCGGCGACCTCGTCTGCACAGCGGACGGGACGATCTATGGCCTGCTCGGCGGCGGTGGATCCGACACTCAGATCTGGCTGCTCGCGACCAGCGGGCCGAGCCTCTTCGTCGATCTGGACAACGACAGCCTCGGCAATCCGATCTTCGGCATCGAAGCCGGCCTCGGCCTCACGAGCGGAGGCGATCTGCTGTTCGCCGTGAATACCGACAACTCCGGCTTCGGCGGTCTCTACGTGGTCACCGTCGGCGTCGGGACGACCACCCGGCTGGGAAATTTCCCCGCCTCGCCCGGTCGCGTGAGTTACGACTATGGCGGTTTTCCCATCGCCGGCGATGGCGCGGGCGGCACCCTCGGCTCGCACTACGGCATCCTCTATCGCGCGACGGCCGGCGGCGTGATCACGGAACTCGCACGGCCCAGTCCGGATGGCGGCAGCATGCTCGGGATCAGCCCGGCGGCGCGAATGACATGGGCACGATCTTCCAGCTCCCGACGACGGGCAGCCTCAGCCTGCTCGCACCGATGCCCGCGCGCTCTGGATTCAGCGGCAATGACGACTTTCGCGAGCTGACGGTGGATGGTTTTGGCAACGTCCTTTTCCCAGGCCAGGGTATGTCAGGCAACGGCTCGATCTTCAAAGCCGACCCGTCGGGCATCGTCACTGAACTGGCTTCGTTCGAGTTTCCTCCGAACCATTTCGCCGAGAATCCTTACGGTCGCCTGACGCCGGACGGCGCGGGCGGTTTTTACGGGCTGGCTGGGCCCGTGGGGGGATTCAGCCAATCGTCCTTCTCCGCGACGGTCTTCCATCTCACCGCCGGCAACGCGCTCGAACTCGTCGCCAACCTGCCGAAAGACCCTGGCTCGGATTACTCGCAACCGGACGGACATCTCACGCTCGATGCTTCGGGCATCCGCCCACTGCCCGCCGGCACCGAAGGCCGCATCACCTACAACGGCCGCACGCTGAACCTGCGCGCCGGCCAGGGCTACACCGCCGCGGGCGCAGCGCCGCAGCCGGTCAGCGATTTCACGATGCGGTTTGCGCCCGACCAGGTGCGGGATCCCGTCGCCGGCGACGGCCTGCCCGCAGGCAGCGGATTCGCCATCCTGCGCCGCGGGAAAAAGGACAGCGCCGTGATCATCGGCGTGCTCCCGGATGGCACGGCGTTTTCAAAGAAGTCGGTGATCAGCCTCCCAAACACCTTCCCGTTTTTCGCCCCTCTTTACCGCGACAAGAGCGGCTCCTTGAACGGCCAGCTCGTCCTCGCCGATACGCTCGTGGGTGAAATCGACAACGCCCTGGGAACCACCACGCACTGGCAGAAGTCGTCGCGCGACCGCGACAAGCGGTTTGCCGGCGGCTTCTCGACGACGATGACGGCCTATGGCGGCAAATACAAACTGCCTGAGCGCGGCCAGCCGCCGCTGAGCGTGCCGCCCGCCGGCGTCCTGCTCGCGACCTTCGATCGCGGTGGCCTCTTCACTCCGCTGACCACGCCCTTCACCTTCACCGGCGCGAAGCCGATCGCCGGTGCCATCGCCGACGATGCCGCCCGCGCCACACTGAAATTCACCACCCGCACCGGGCTCATCAGCGGCACCTTCCGACCGGAAGCAAAGCCGGTGAAATACCGCGGCATCGCGGTCCTGCGCGATAATGCGTGCGCCGGCTACTTCCTCGGCACCGCCGATGCCGGCAGCGTCGCGATGGAATTCTGAGAGCGCTGCGGTCGCTCAGGAATCGCTCGTGAGCTGCTCCCACCAGCTCTGCTTCTTCGCCGCGGGCTTGGCTTTGCTGGAAGTGGGCGCGGTGTTTTTCTTCGGCACGATGAGCACCTGGCCGACCTGCAAGCGGCGCTCGTGCACGCCGGGATTGGCCTGCTTAAGAGTCGGCACGCCCACGCGGTATTGCGCGGCGATGCTCTCCAGCGTCTCGCCCTGCGCGACCTTGTGTTTGGCGCCGCGGACTTTCGGCGCAGGCGCCGGCTTCGGCGTGGCTTTCGGCGCGGGCGCGGGTTTGCCGGGCGTGTAGCCTTTCAACGACGGGTCGATCTCGACGATCCGCTCGGCGAGTTTGCGATCGGCGGCTTCGTAAGCGGCGCGGACTTTCGGGTCGCGCTGCGCGATCCGGCGCACCTGCTCGTATTCCTGCGCGAGATTCACGGCGGAAACGGTGAGCGGGGCGGCGAGCAGGGCGAGGAAGAGGAGTTTGGACGACATGTGGCGCGTGCTACCGGTTCGATCGGGCATCGGCAAGCCGGCGGTGGAATTTCCGCGCCATCGGCACGACAGGGGGCGCCCATGTCCGACACACCCGTCATCGTCAGCGCCCATCAACTCATCGTCCGCTACGGCACGCAGCCGGTGCTCGATGGCGCCTCGCTCA
Source organism: Verrucomicrobiota bacterium (assembly GCA_009885995.1). Taxonomy (GTDB): domain Bacteria; phylum Verrucomicrobiota; class Verrucomicrobiia; order Chthoniobacterales; family Chthoniobacteraceae; genus VFJQ01. Next base: position 39,466 of record VFJQ01000009.1, on the reverse strand, counting down.
CGATCCATGAAGGCGAGCGCGTCGGGCTCGTGGGACGCAACGGCACGGGCAAATCGACCTTTCTCCAGATCGCTGCGGGCGTGCTGGAGCCGGACGCGGGCACTCTCTCGCGGCAGCGCGATCTCGTGACGGGCTACATGCCGCAGGTCTTCGGGCTCGATGACGCGGCGACGGTCCACGACAACATCGTCGCCGGCGCGCAGCACATCCTCGCGCTCATCGCGGAATACGAAAGCACGCCCGGCGAGAGCAGACGCAGCGTCGAGTTGCTCGATCGGATCAATCACTTCGACGGTTGGACGATCGAGAGCCGCATCAAGTCGCTCATCGGCAATCTCCACGCACCGGACGCCGAGCGGCTCGTCGGCACGCTCTCGGGCGGCGAGCGCCGGCGCGTGGCGCTGTGCCGCGCGCTCGTCTCGCGGCCGGACTTCCTCATCCTCGACGAACCGACCAACCACCTCGACACCGGCTCGATCGAGTGGCTCGAAGAGTTCCTCGCGCGCTACGCGGGCACGTGCCTTTTCGTGACGCATGACCGCTACTTCCTCGACCGCGTGACGACGCGGATCGTCGAGCTCGTGCGCGGGCAATTCCAAAGCTACGACGGGAACTACACCGACTACCTGCTCGCACGCGCCGAGCGCCAATCAGCAGAGGAAGCGCAGGAGGCGAAGCGGCAGAAATTCCTCAAGCGCGAGCTGCTCTGGGTGCGCAGCGGCGTGCAAGCGCGGCGCACGAAATCGGTCGAGCGGATGAACCGTTACTTCGAGATGGCCGGGCAGGAGGCGCCCGAGGCAGAGATCGATGTGGACCTCATCATCCCGCCCGCGCCGAAGCTCGCGAACCGCGTGATCACGCTGAAGAAAGTCGGCATCGAACTCGCCGACCGCTGGCTCGTGCGCGACCTCTCGCTCGACCTCGCCGAAGGCGAGCGGATGGGCATCGTCGGCCGCAACGGGCTCGGCAAATCCACGCTGCTGCGCGTGATGCTCGGGCAGCTCGCGCCGACGCGCGGCGAGGTGGAAATCGGCACGCGCACGGAGATCAACTACGTGGACCAGAACCGTCTCCAGCTCGACGACAGCAAGACGGTCTATGAGGAAGTCGGCGGCTTGAGCGAAGTCGTGAAGCTCGGCGACGAGACGATCTCGCTGCGCAGCTACCTGCGGCGTTTCCTTTTCACCGAAGAGCGCATCAACACGAAGATCTCGCAGCTCAGCGGCGGCGAGCGCAGCCGCATCCTGCTCGCGAAAATCCTCAAGCGCGGCGGCAACGTGCTCATCCTCGACGAGCCGACCAACGATCTCGACCTCGGCACGCTGCGGCTGCTCGAGGAGGCGCTCGCGGCGTTCAAGGGCAGCGTCATCGTCGTCAGCCACGACCGCTATTTCCTCAACCGCATCTGCACGTCGATCCTCGCGTTCGAGGGCGACGGCGCGGTGGACCGCTGGGTCGGAAATTACGACTACTATCTTCGGAAGCGCGCCGAGCAGGACGCCCAAGCCGCGGCGTTCGCAAAGCCGGCAGCCGCTCCCGCGAAAGCCGCGGCGTCCGCAAAGCCCCGCAAGCTCACGTGGAAAGAAGCGCGTGAACTCGAAGCGATGGAGCAGACGATCCTCGCCGCCGAGCAGGAGGTCGCGCGCATCGAGACGATCTTTGCCGCGCCGGATTTCTACATGAAGCACGGCGGCGACGCCGACGCACTCGAAGCCAAACTGGAAGCCGCGCGCGCGGAGGTGCCGCGGCTTTACGCGCGCTGGGAGGAGCTCGCGCGCATCAGCGCGGCTGCTTCGGTCTAGCCTTCACCACCGCACGCCGATCTTCTTGTAGCCGTCGATCACGGCCTTCTGCATCTCGTCGATGCTGCGTCCGTCGAGGAGAATGCCGATCTGTTCGAGACCGTATTCGCCTTTGCGCGAATATTTCGGCAACTCGATGCCGCGGTAGCTGAAGCCACCGGTATCGTTGCGAGTCACTCGCGGGTCGGCGAAGAATTTTGCCCACGCGTCACGAGCCTCGGCCATCTGGTCGAAATACTGGAGGAACCGCATCCCCTTCCCATCGCCGTCGAGATGGCAGAAGTAATACACGAGCAGGCACGACGCGAAGTAGAGCCGGCCCTGCGCGTCGCTGCCGACTTCGGACTGCGTATGCCATTGCTCGCCGGTCATCGACATGTGATCGAGCACGGAGGCGAGGCCGGCGGGCTTGATGCCGCGCGCGGCGAACTCCTTGATGTAGTCCTTGATCCCGCGCTCGTGCGCCGCGGAGGAAAAGATGCCCGCGCGATACGGCAGCATCTCAGCGTATTCGGCCGTGCCTTCGGTCACCCACGTCGGCAGGAACGGCAGGAAGTCGTGCATCATCTGGTGCGTGATTTCGTGGATGATCGTGTCGTTGCGATAGCTATCGTTCTTGAACCACGTCTTGCCGCGCTGTTCGAGGCCGACGCTTTGGAAGGGCACGCGGAAGATGCGGTCCTTGCTGAAATAAACGCCGCCCGAATTCTCCGGCCCGCCCTCGGCGATGTAGTTGGCGCGGCTGACGTAAAACTTCGCCTGGTAAAAGCCGAGGTCCGCCGGCGGCTTCGGCTCGATGCCCCACGGCAGCGCCTGCACGAGGCTGTGCGTCGCCTCGAAGGCGCGCGCGATTTCCTTCATCACGCTGCCGGCGATCTTGTCCTGCGCGATGAACTCGAAGTTCTGCGAGCGATACACGCACTTCTGCTGACCCGGGTCTTCGCTCACCGTCTTCACCTCGATCGCGCGCGTATCGACCTCGACCTTCTGCGGCCAGATGCGCTTCTCGACCGGCGTGCGCACCGCTCCGCTGTCGCTCCCGCCCTTGAGGAACGCTTGATCCGCCGGCGACAACCGCGCGACGGCGATCGCCGCGAGCTGGCCGTTCGTGAGACGCAGCGTGGCTTGCGTGCCCTGCACACTTTGGAGCGCGGCCTGGAAAGTCTTGCCCTCTGTCGTCGTCCACGTGCGCACGGGACTCGACGCCGGTGTTTGCGCAAAGGCGCAAGCTGCGAACGCAACGACGAGCAGGAACGTGCGGGAAAAACTCATGGCGGGCGCGTCGTAGCGAACTTGCGGGTTCATTCCAAAAGTTTTCGCGCCAGCCACCACCCGCCGAAGACGCCCAGCACGCTGCCCGCACCGCTGACCATAAACGCGGTCAGCATTCCGAAATGCTCGCCGAGTTCCCAGCCGAGGTAACCGCCAACATTGATCCCGATGAAAATGAGGAGCTTCATCGGCCGGCTACAAAATCTCCACCGCCCGTGCCCGCGGCGACCACAGCGCCTCGGCGTATTTTGCGCCGCACGCCGCGCCGCGGTAGCGGGCGAGCGTCGCCTTCGCGACCTGCGAGGGATCGGGCTCGAACTCGCTGCCGGGTTTGTTGCGCACGAAGGCCATGAGCTGCCCGAGCCACTCCATCGCCGAGGGCCACACGTCGCTCACATCGACGAAGGTGTTCGGCTCGAAGCCGATCGTGTGACCGGGGCCGTTGTCGTAGCTATAGATGCGCGAGGGCAGCTTGATCTTGTCGAGCCCGAGGATGCGGTCGGCCAGGCGCAGCGCGGGCGCGCAGATGGCGGCGGCGGCTTCGTGATCGGGATGATTGTCGTGATGCCACAGCATGAACGCGACGTCCGGCTGCACCTCGGCGACCACCTTCGCGACGGCGGCTTTCGACTTCTCATCGAGCGAGAAGCGCCCCGACGCGTAGTCGAGGAAGCGCATCTCGATGCCGTGGTAGTGCGCGAGTTCCTTGCTGACTTCGAGCAGTTGCTTCTCGCGGCCTTTGACCGGCGGCCAGTTCGTGTAGTCGCCGATGAGCGAGAGCACGACGACGCGATACTCTTTCGCGACGGCTTGCAGCAGGATGCCGGGAATGCCGAACACGCAGTCGTCGTAATGCGCGCCGAGGGCGAGGAGGGTCTTGGGCATGGGGCGCATTTACGCTTCCCCAGCGCCGCGCGACAACTCGCGAAAGGACTTTTGCAGAAAGCCCATTACCCTCGGCCCCGTGTCAGCCTCCGCAGTTCCTCCGCCGTTACCGTCGCGCTCACTGCTTGTCACATTGCTCGCCTGGGCGGCCATCGTGCTCAGCACGCTCATGCTGCCGATCACCGCCATCACCGTCGCGATGATCCTGGTTCGCAGCCCCGGCACATCGACCTCGGACCCGCTCGGCTTTGTCATGATCGTGCTCGCCCCGCCCGCGACGTTCGTGGCGGGCATCGCGCTGCTGCGCAGAATGCGATGGGCTTGGTTCTACATGGTGACGGTGCTTTCGGTCGTGGTCGTCGCGAGCATCTACCAGTTCCTCTTTGCGCCGACCGCGTCGTTCACCTACCTCGACCAGAACGGCGTGCGGACGACCGTGGTTACCAGGGACAAATCGACATTCGCGCCCGCCATCGTGATCGGCACCGGGCTGCTGCTCGTCCTGCTCACACGCCGCAGCCGCGGGGATTTCTTCGCCCGGAAAAACCCTCCGCCGCCCGTCGTCACCGGACGGCAGCGCGACTGGCGGGTCGGTCACCGCGGGCGCGACGCGATGTATTACGAGGAAGTGTGCGGCGGCGCGTGGCAGCGCATCGAGATCGACGGCGAGATGCTCACCGGACGCGCGCACCACGTCATCTACTTCGCCTCGCCGGAGAAATGGCAGAGCTACCCCGAGTGGGCGCGACTCCGGCGCGACGAGATCATCGCGCGCATCAAGAGCGAGCTCCGCGAACCCGACTACGAGTATCTCGAATCCTCCGTCGCACACCCGTATCACGCTCCCATCGAATCACCCGCCCGACCCGCGCGGGAGAAGGGATTCGGCGCTTTGATCGTCGCCGTCGTCGCGCTCCTTGCCGTGTCGGGTTGGATGTTCTGCATCGTAATGGCGGGCATTGATGTCGGCGAAATCCGGCTCCCCGTGAAGCAGTCCGCGCAGCGCCTCGTGTCGCGGCAGCAGAAGCCGGCCATGTTCTGGACCTCCGTCGGGATCTACTCCGCCATCGGGCTCGGCACCTTCGGCGTCGCGGTTTGGGGCGTCGCCGCAGGGCGCAAGCGATGAGCCGACGCTTCGCAGTGGCTCTCGGCAGAGCGCGAGGTTAAGCGTGCGCCCCATGCACCTCATCGACGGAAAAGCCATCGCCGCGAAGATCAACGCCGAGTCCCGCGCTGCGGTCGCGGAACTGCAATCGCGCGGCATCACGCCCGGCCTCGCGGTGGTGCTCGTGGGGCAAGACCCGGCGTCGCAGGCCTACGTGCGCAGCAAGGACAAGACGGCGAAGGAACTCGGCCTGCACTCGGTGAAGCATGAACTTCCCGCCGACACGACGCAGGAGGCGCTCGTGGCGGTCGTCGAGTCGCTGAACGCCGATCCGCTCATCCACGCCATCCTCGTGCAGTCGCCGCCGCCGCCGCACATCGACGAGCGCGCGGTGGTCGAAGCGATCGACCCGCGCAAGGACGTGGACGGCTTCCACCCCATGAACGTCGGCAAACTCGCGCTCGGCGACGCGGACGCCTTCGTGCCGTGCACACCGCTCGGCTGCCAGCGCCTGCTCATCGAAAGCGGCATCGAGACCCGCGGCGCGCGCGTCGTCGTGCTCGGCCGCTCGATGATCGTCGGCAAGCCGCTCGCGCTGCTGCTCTCCGCGAAAGGCCCCGGCGGCGACGCGACCGTCACCATCGCGCACAGCCGCACGCGCGATCTCGCCGCGGTGTGCCGCGAGGCGGACATCCTCATCGCAGCGATCGGCCAGCCGGAGTTTGTGAAAGCCGACATGGTGCGCGAAGGCGCGGTCGTCATCGACGTGGGCATCAACCGCGTTGCCGATCCGTCTTCACCCAAAGGCTCGAAGCTCGTCGGCGACGTCGCCTTCGCCGAGGTCGCGCCGAAGTGCCGCGCGATCACGCCCGTGCCTGGCGGCGTCGGGCCGATGACGATCGCGATGCTTATGCACAACACCATCGCCAGCGCGCGGCGCTGGGCGGTCTAGCGACTGCGCGAAGGTCTTGTTCCCGAGCGCAGCCCGCGCGTCTCAAACTGACGCCATGCGCTTCCTCCCCGTCCTTCTCGCTTTCACCTGCGTCGCTCTCGCCGGCGCGCCTGTGCTGCACCCGAAGGCGCAGCCATTGCCGGCGACGCACCAAGGCCCATTCGTCACCGCTGCCGATGGCGGGGTGCTGTGCGTGGACTCGAAGAATGTCGTGCGCAGCAATGACGAAGGGCGCACCTGGAGCACCGCTCCGGTGTTTGCTGATCCCTCGAAATTCAGCATCAGCGACGAACGCGCGCTGCTGCGAACGCGGGAGGGCGTGATCGTCTCAGCCTGGATGAACGGCGCGGAGCGCAAGCAGCCGAAAGGCTGGCGCTGGGGCGACAAGGACGTGAGCTGGAAGGAGTTCGTGCTGCCGACTTACGTGTGCCGCAGCGTGGACGACGGCAGGACATGGGAGCCGCCGGTGAAGCTCAGCGAGCCGTGGTGCGGGTGCATCCACTCGCTGATCCAGATGCGCAACGGCCGCCTCGTGCTCGTCGGGCAGGAGATCATCCCGCAGTGGCGTCACGCGACGGTGACATTCGCCTCCGACGATCTCGGCAAGACCTGGCAGCGCGGTGAGATGCTCGACTACGGCATCGGCGCACACGATCACGCCGGCTTGATCGAAGGCAGCGTGGTCGAGCGAAAGGACGGATCGCTTTATCTGCTGCTGCGCTCGGAGTCGGGCTCGCTGTGGGAGGCGACCTCACGCGACGGGTTGAAGTGGGACGGGCTCAAGCAATCGCAGGTCGCATCCGTAACGTGCTGCCCGCAGCTCGCGCGGCTCACGGATGGCCGCATCGCGCTGCTGTGGAATGCGCCGCCGCGGCATCAGCCCGCGAGCCGCACCAGCCGCGAGGAGTTGTTCCTCGCCTTCTCCACCGACGAGTGCGCGACGTGGAGCAAGCCGGTGATCGTCGCTGGCAACTACGGCCCCGGCGGGCGCGTGTCGTATCCGTATCTCTACGAGCGCCGGCCGGGCGAGCTGTGGATCACCACGATGCAGGGCGGCTTGCGGATGAAGGTGAACGCCGCCGACCTGAGCGCGGCTGAGCTTCCCATCTACAAAGCGCCCGCGCTACCACCGCCGAAGCCGGGCGGCATCGTGATGTTCGGAGACTCGACCACCGCTGCGCGGCCTGACGCGGTGCAGAAGGTGTATGCGCAGCGCGTGATGGAATCGCTGCAAGGCATCGGGTCGAGCATGGGCGTTCACAATGCAGGCATCGGCGGCAATACCACGAGCGGAGCGCGGGCGCGGCTCGCGAGGGATGTGCTCGCGCACCAGCCGCGCGTGGTGGTGATCCAGTTCGGCATCAACGACGCGGCCATCGACGTATGGAAGACGCCGCCCGCGACCGAGTCGCGCGTGCCACTCGCCGATTTCGAAGCGAACCTGCGCGCGATCATCGCCGACGTGCGCAAAGCCGGTGCGAAGCCGATCCTCATGACCACCAATCCGCTGCGCTGGACGCCCCGGCTCAAGGACATGTATGGCAAGCCGCCGTATCGCCCCGTCGATGCCGACGGCTTCGACGCGCCGGTGCTCGCGCGCTACAACGACGCCGTGCGAAAGCTCGCCGTCGAGTTGGGCGTGCCACTCGTCGATCTGCATGCCGCCTTCTCGAAGTCCGAATCCATCGACGCACTCCTGCTCGACGGGATGCACCCAAACGAGCACGGCCATCAGTTCGTTGCTGAACTGCTTTTTCCCGTCATCCGCGATCAACTCCGCTAACACTTCTCCATCATGCGCACTCTCGCTCTGCTCCTCGCCCTCTCCTTCGCCTTTGATTCCACAGCGGCGGAGCCGAAGCGAAGCGGAGACAGCCTAAGGCAAAGACCAAACATTCTCATCATCGTCGCCGACGATCTCGGCTACGCGGATCTCGGCTTCCAAGGCGCGAAGGACGTGCCGACGCCGCACCTCGACGCACTAGCCGCGCGCAGCGTGCGCTGCACGAACGGCTACGTGTCGCACCCGTTTTGCAGCCCGACGCGCGCGGGGCTGATGACGGGGCGCTACCAGCAGCGCTTCGGGCACGAGAACAATCCCGCGTGGCTGCCCGAGAGCACGACCGCCGGTTTGCCGCTTTCGCAGACCACGATGCCGCAGGTCATCGCGACCGCGGGTTACAAGACCGGCGCGGTCGGCAAGTGGCACCTCGGCGCGCACCCGCAGTTTCACCCGATGAAGCGCGGGTTCGGCGAATACTTCGGCATCCTCGGCGGCGGGCACGTCTATATGCCCGGCGGATCGAAGAGCGCGGAATACAACATCCCGCTCAACCGCAACGGCGCCGACGAGACGCAGACGAAATACCTCACCGAACACTTCGGCGAGGAAGCGCCCGCCTTCATCGCGCGCCATGCGAAGGAGCCGTGGCTGCTCTACCTCGCCTTTAACGCGCCGCACACGCCGCTGCAGGCGACCGCGAAGTATCTCGATCGCGTGAAGACCATCGCCGACGAAAAGCGCCGCACCTACGCCGCGATGATCTGCGCGATGGACGACGCGATCGGCGCCACGCTCGCTGCGGTGAAGGCCGCGGGTGCGGAGGAGAACACGCTCGTCTTTTTCATCAGCGACAACGGCGGTCCTGTCGGCGAGCGCGGCAATGGCTCTACCAACACGCCGCTGCGCGAAGGCAAAGGCACCGTTTTCGAAGGTGGCATCCGCGTGCCCTTCCTCGTCTCGTGGCCCGCGAAACTGCCACGCGGCAAGGACTACGCGCAGCCCGTCATCCAGCTCGATTTCTTCGCCACCGCCCTCGCCGCGAGCGGCGCGACGCTGCCACCGAATGTGAAGCTCGACGGCGTGAACCTCATCCCCTTCCTCTCCGGGGAGATGACCAGCGCGCCGCACGAGCACTTGTTCTGGCGCTCCGGCGGCGGCGACCCGATGGCAGTGCGTGCTGGCGACTGGAAATGGGTGCGCCTGCGGGACGGCAAGCCGCAACTCTACAATCTCGCGCGCGACATCAGCGAGACGACCGACCTCGCCGAGCAGGAGCCTGCGAAAGCAGCCGAGCTCCAACAGGCCGTGCGCGCGTGGAACGCGGAGTTGATCGCGCCGGGCTTTGAGAGCCCGCGGCCTGCGAAGCCAGCTCGCAAGCCGTGATCGGAGGGATCTCGAGCCACATGGAGTCGCATCGGGCTGCCATCGTCTGCGCCGTTCTGCTTTTGTCCGCCGCCGCACAGGCGGTGCAGGTCGAGAGGAACGTCGCCGTGCCGATGCGCGATGGCGTGGTGCTGCGGGCGGATGTGTTCCATCCCGATGCGCCGGGCGAGTATCCCGTGCTCGTGCTGCGAACGCCTTACGGCAAGGACGGACACAAGCCCGATGCCTACGTGAATACGGGCTACATCGTCGTCACGCAGGACGCGCGCGGGCGGTATGCGTCGGCGGGGAAGTGGGAGTCATTTTACCGCGAGAAGACGCACGATGCGGAGGACGGCTACGACACCGTCGAGTGGGCGGCGAAGCTGCCGGGCTCGAACGGGAAGGTTGGGACATTCGGCGCGTCCTACAATGCGTTCCTGCAATGGCGGCTCGCGCCGTTGCGCCCGCCGTCGCTGGTGGCGATGGCCGCGAGTTCCATCCCGCCGCGGCTCACGGATGTGGAAGGGCCTGGCACGATCCGGCCGGGGCGGCGGCTGAATTGGTTCTTCGGCGGCATGAGCCCGGACATGCGGCTGCGCTCCGGTGCGCCCGGACCGACGACGAAAGCCGACGCGAAGAAGCTGTGGGATGCGGGGGAGGACAAGCGACTGCTGCACTTTCTGCCGTGGTTGGAGTTGCCGGACAGTGTGTTCGAGGACGAAGCGAAAGCCGTGAAGGACTGGCTGCGCGCACCGCACACCGAGCCGTGGAAACTCCTCGACGGCTGCCGCGATGTGGCGGTGCCGAACTTCGATGTCGTCGGCTGGTTCGACCACTGCAACGACGGCATCGAACTGCACCAGGCAATGGTGCGCGAGGGGAAGACGGACGTCGCGCGCAAGGGACAGCGGCTCATCATCGGGCCGTGGAGTCACTCCGGGCGCGGCAAGCGCAAGCAGGGCGGGGTCGACTTCGGTCCCACGGCAGATCTCGATCTCGCGAAGGCGGAGGTTCGCTGGTTCGACCACTGGCTGAAAGGAAAGGCGAACGACCTGGAGCAGGATGCGCCGGTGAGGATTTTCGTGATGGGCGCAAATCACTGGCGCGACGAAGCCGAGTGGCCACCGCGCCGTGCGCAATCGCGCACGCTCTTCCTCGACAGCGCCGGCCACGCGAACACGCCCTCCGGCGACGGCAAGCTCGTGAGCAGCGAACCGGGCGCGGCGCTCGACCGCTACCAGTTCGACCCGCGCAATCCCGTGCCGACGCTGTGGACGCCGGCGATGTTCACGGTGCCCGCCGATCAGCGCCCACTCGCGCAGCGGCAGGACATTCTCGTCTATCAAACCGAGCCGCTCACCACGCCGATGGAAGTCACGGGCTACGCGGAGGTTGTCCTCTTCGCTGCGTCGTCCGCGCTGGACACGGATTTCTTCGCGCGGCTCATCGACGTGGCGCCCGATGGCGTCGCGCGCGATGTGGCGATGGGCATGGTCCGCGCGCGTTTCCGCGACGGGCTCGACAAGCCGCGGCTGCTCAAGCCCGGCGAGGTGACCGAGTTCCGCATCCGTCTGCGCCCGACCTCGAACGAGTTCCAACCCGGCCACCGCATCCGCCTCGACATCACGAGTTCCGACTTCCCGAACTACGACCGCAACCACAACACCGCCGCCGACCCGAACGCCGACGCGCAACTCGAAGTCGCCGAGCAAAGCATCCACCACGGCAGCGAGCACCGCTCGCGATTGATCCTGCCGGTGATCCCGAAATGATCCGGCGATGAAAACGGAAAGGGATGCCTTCGCCGCGTATGCGGAAGCGCGGCGCGTGGCGCTGGCGCGCTGAAGCCGCAGGTGCGCACCCTCGCTTCTCCCGGATGTATGGGCCGCGAATCCTGCGGTGGTCTTTCACCAGGCCAAAGACGCCGGTGTTATTCGTGGAGCTTCGGTGGGGACGCGAAGAAGTGAACGCTGCCCACCAACTAGGCGATGGTAGAGGCGCAACTGACGAGCGCCGCTGCGTAGTCTCGCCAGACACATCGCCCCATGAAGCTACCCTCCTTGCTCCTCTCCGTGCTGGCTGCGTGCGCCTCAGCCGCCGAGCCGTCGTTGAAATCCACCCTGCTCCTGCACGCGTCGTTCGACCGTGGACCGCACGCCGACTTCGCCGCGGGCGATGCGCAGCTTTACACCTCCCCCGATCGCAAGCGCACGCCCGTGCAGCCGGGCCTCCACGCGGGCGACGCGATCGAACTCGCGAAGGGTGAGGGCAAGTTCGGTGCTGCGCTGCTTTTTCGGCGAAAGACGAAGGAGCAGGTCTTCTTCAAGGGCGAGCGCAACCTCGGCTTCCAAGCGGAGAACTGGAGCGGAAGTTGTTCGTTCTGGATGCGGCTCGATCCCGACAAGGATCTCGAGCCGGGCTACTGCGATCCGCTGCAGTTCATGGCGCAGGCGTGGGGGGAGGGGAATATGTTCGTCGAGTTCAGCAAGGATCACGCGCCGCGGCATTTTCGCTACGCGATCATGGCGATCACGCGGCTGTGGAATCCGACGAATGCGAAGTGGGAGGAGATGGAGCGGCGCCCGATGGTCGCGGTGGAGAAGCCGCCCTTCCGGCGCGAGCGCTGGACGCACGTTTGCTTCACCTTCGGCAACGCGAACACCGGCGCGAAGGACGGCTGGGGCCGGCTGTATCTCGATGGCGCGAAGATGGGTGAGTTCACCGGCTGGGAAAACGGCTTCAACTGGCAGGTGGATCAGAGCGCACTCACGCTCGGGCTGAACTACATCGGTTATCTCGACGACATCGCCGTCTTCAACCGCGCGCTCAGCGATGACGAAGTGAAGACGGTCTTCGCGCTCAAACGCGGCATCGCCGACCTGCGCCCATGAAAACCCTGCGTCTCCTATTCGTCCTGCTCCTCCCTTTCTTCGCCCACGCGGCGGACCGGCCAAACTTCGTCTTCATCATCGCCGACGATCTCGGCTGGGCGGACGTGGCCTTCCACGGCGGCAAAGCGCCGACGCCGAATCTCGACCGGCTCGCAACCGAGGGTGTGGAACTGACGCAGCACTACGTCTATCCCGTGTGCAGCCCGACTCGCGCGGCCTTCCTCAGCGGACGCTACGCGACACGCTTCGGCGTCACGAGTCCGCAGAACCAGCGCGCGTATCGCTGGGATCAAGTCACGCTCGCCAACGCGCTGAAATCCGCGGGCTACGACACGGCGATCTGCGGCAAGTGGCACCTCGGCTCGAAGCCGGACGAAGGCCCGCAGAAATTCGGTTTCGATCACGGCTACGGCTCGCTCGCAGGCGGCGTGGGGCCGTGGGATCACCATTACAAGACGGGCAACTTCATGAAGACGTGGCACCGCGACGGGAAGCTCATCGAGGAGCAGGGGCACGTCACCGATCTGATCGCGCGCGAAGCGGTGCAGTGGATCGAGTCGCGGAAGGACAAGCCGTTCTTCCTCTACGTGCCGTTCACTGCCGTGCATCTGCCGATCAAGGAGCCGGCGGAGTGGCTCGCGAAAGTGCCCGCATCGATCACCGGCAATGTCGCGCGCCAATACGCCGCGTGTGTGATGCACCTCGACGACTCCGTGGGCCGCATCGTGTCGGCGCTGGGCAAGACGAATACGCTGCTCGTCTTCACCAGCGACAACGGCGGCAGCACCGCGGAAAACGCCGGTCAGACTTATCCGCCCGACGATTACCCGAGTGGCGCGCTGCCGGGAAATAACCAGCCGCTGCGTGGCGAAAAGGGCAGCGTGTATGAGGGCGGCATCCGCGTGCCGGCGCTCGCGCGCTGGCCGGGCAAGCTGAAGTCAGGGAAGTTCATCGGCGTCGCGCACATCGCCGACTGGATGCCGACCTTCTGCGCGCTCGCGGGCTACAAGCCGGAGCGCGATCTGAAATGGGACGGCATGAATCTCTGGCCGCAGCTCGCCGGCGCCGAGTCGCCGAAGCCGCGCGCGATTTACGCTGCCTCGCCCGGCTTCAAATCACGCATGGTGCGCGACGGCGACTGGAAGCTCGTCGTGAGCGAGAAGAGGACCGAGCTTTTCCATCTCGCGGCTGACCCGAACGAATCGAGCGACCTCGCGGCGAAGGAACCGGAGAGAGTCGCGGCCTTGCGCGAGCGACTCGCGGAGCTGTCGAAGGCGGACAAAGATGCCGTCGCCAATGACTGACCCATGAAACTGCTGAGCTTACTCTTCGTCCTCTTTCTCTCATTCGTCGCCGGCGCGGCGGATAAGCCCAACATCATCATCATTCTCGCCGACGACCTCGGCTACGGCGACGTGCAGTGCAACAACCCGGAGCGCGGCAAAATCCCCACGCCGAACATCGACCTGCTCGCGGCGCAGGGGATGCGCTTCACCGACGCGCACACGAGTAGCGGCGTGTGTTCGCCGACGCGCTACGCGCTGCTCACGGGGCGGTATCATTGGCGCACGCGCCTCCAGGCGGGGATCGTGCAGTATCTCGAAAAGCCGCTCATCGCGCCGGACCGGCTCACGCTCGCGAGCCTCGCCAAGCAGCACGGCTATCGCACGGCGATGGTGGGAAAGTGGCACCTCGGCTGGGACTGGGACGTGACGCCGGAGCAGCGCGCGCTCATCGCGCCACCGCGCGGGCAGAAGGCGCCGGAGGCCACCGAGGCACACCGCGCGGCGTGGCGGGACATCTACGCGAAGCCGATCGGCGGCGGGCCGACGACGCGGGGGTTCGATTCGTATTTCGGCACCGACGTGCCGAACTGGCCGCCGTATTGTTTCATCCGCGACGACCGCACCGAGGGCATCCCGAGCGAATTCCTGCCCGCGTCGAAGCTCGTAAAAAACCAGGCGAGCATCCCTGGCCCCGCTCTCGCGGGCTGGCATCTCGAGGGCATCCTGCCCGCGCTCGCGAAGCAGGCGTGCGGCTTCATCGAGGACGCGGCGAAAGGCGGGAAGCCGTTCTTTCTCTACATGCCGCTCACCGCGCCGCACACGCCGATCGCCGTGAGCCCCGAGTGGCGCGGCAAAAGCGGGCTAAACGACTACGCGGACTTCGTGATGGAGACCGACGCGATGGTCGGCCTCGTGCTCGCGGCGCTGGAGAAGAGCGGCGCGGCGAAGAATACGCTCGTCGTCTTCACGAGCGACAACGGCTGCGCGCCCTACATCGGCGCGAAGGAACTCGAAGCGAAGGGGCATTTCCCGAGCGGCCCGCTGCGTGGCTACAAGGCTGATGCGTGGGAAGGCGGACATCGCGTGCCGTTCATCGTGCGCTGGCCGGGCGAGGTGAAACCCGGCACGCGCTGCGATGCGCTGCTCCAGCAGAGCGATCTCATGGCGACGTTCGCGGAAGTGCTCGGCGCGAAGCTGCCCGCGAACTCCGGTGAGGACAGCGTGAGCATGATGCCGCTGCTGCGCGGCGGCGATGCGCCGGTGCGTGAGTTTGCGATAAGCCACGCATCGAGCGGCCTGCCTTCGCTGCGCAAAGGCTCGTGGAAGATCATCTTCGGCCAGGGTGGCGGAGGCTTCGGCTCGAAGGCCGGCACCGCGCCCGGGGGCCAGCTCTACGATCTCGCGAGCGACCTCGGCGAAACCAAGAACTTCTGGACCGAGAAGCCTGAACTCGTCGCCGAGTTGACCGCCGCGATGGGGCGCATCGTCGCCGCGCATCCGAACGACGTGCCGGTGAACTGGCGCCGCTTTCTCGAACCCAAATCCAAATGAAACTACTCCGCCTCCTGGTCGTCCTATTGGTCCCATTCGTCGCAGCCGCGGCGGACAAACCGAACGTCCTCTTCCTCATCGCCGACGACCTCAATAACGACCTCGGCTGCTACGGCGTGGCGCATGCGAAGACGCCGAACCTCGACCAACTCGCGGCGCGCAGCGTGCGATTCGATCGCGCGTATTGCACCTTCCCGCTGTGCGGGCCGAGCCGGAACTCGATGCTCACCGGTCTCTACCCGAACAGCACCGGTATCCTCGCGAACGCGCAAATTTTCAGACAGACGATCCCCGAGCAGGTGAGCCTGCCACAGGCGTTCCGGCAGGCGGGTTACTTCGCCGCGCGCATCGGCAAGCTCTACCACTTCAACGTGCCCAACTCGATCGGCACCGACGGGCACGACGATCCCGCGTCGTGGGAACTCCAACTCAACCCCGCGGGGGTGGATCGCACCGAGGAGCACCCGAAGATTTTCAGCCTCACGCCCGGTTCATTCGGCGGCACGCTGAGCTGGTATGCCTCGCCGAAGACCGACGAGCATCACACCGACGCGATCGAAGCCGAGGACGCCGAGTGGGTGCTCGAGCGCTGCGCGCAGCGGAAGGATCGGCCGTTCTTTCTCGCCGTCGGATTCTTCCGCCCGCACACGCCGTATGTCGCGCCGAAGAAATACTTCGACCTGCATCCCGAGGCGGAGATGCGCGTGGTGCAGGGCGTGAAGGAAGACCAGGCCGACCTACCGCCCGCGGCGCTCGGCAGTTACAAAAAGGAGCAGGACAATCTCACCGACGATCTGCGACGGCAGGCGCTCCAGGCTTACTCGGCGAGCATCAGCTTCATGGATGCGCAGGTGGGCCGCGTCATCGCCGCGCTCGACCGGCTCGGGCTCGCTGAGAACACGATCATCGTCTTCACGAGCGATCACGGCTACCACACCGGCGAGCACGGGCTGTGGCAGAAGCAGAGCGTCTTCGAGGAAAGCGCGCGCGTGCCGCTGCTCGTGGCCGCGCCCGGCGCGCAACGGGGCTCGGTGGTGAAGACGCCGGTGAGCCATCTCGATCTTTACCCGACGCTCACGGGACTCGCCGGCGTGAAAGCGCCCGCGAACCTCCAAGGCCAGAGCCTCGCGCCGATGCTGCGCGACGCGGACGCGAAGGGCCGCGGCTGGGCGCTCTCGCAAGTCGTGCGCGGCGGGAATATCAAGCGCTTCGGCGCGAGCGCAGCGACGGGCGATCAAGGTAAACGATTCTTCGGCTACAGCCTGCGCACGCCGCGCTGGCGCTACACCGAGTGGGACGAAGGCGCGCAAGGCCGCGAACTTTACGACCACGACGCCGACCCGAAGGAACTGACGAACCTCGCCAATGATCCCGCGCACACGAAGACCGTCGCCGAGCTCTCCGCGCAACTGCGCGCGGCGGCGAAGGCGACCTTCCCCGCCTCCGGCGTGACGCCCGAAATTCAGCCCGGCCTGTGGGCGCCGATGGTCGTCGATCCGTGATTTCACCGCATATGAAACGCCTGCTCCTCCTCGTCCTCGCTCTCAGCGCATCCGCCGTCGCCGCGCCGAACATCGTCGTCTTCCTCGCCGACGATCTCGGCTGGGGCGATCTCGGGTGCCAGGGGCATCCGATCATCCAATCGCCGAACCTCGACGCCTTCGCGAAGCAAGGTGTGCGGCTGACGCAGTGCTACTCGGCGAGCGCGGTGTGCTCGCCGTCGCGGTCGGCGATTCTCACCGGGCGCACGCCGTATCGGAATGGCGTGTTCACGTGGATCCCCGAGGGGCGTGACATCCATCTGCGTGCGAGCGAAGTCGCGCTGCCGAAACTGCTCAAGACCGTGGGCTACACGACCTGCCACGTGGGCAAGTGGCACCTCAACTCGCACTTCAACCAGCCTGCGCAGCCGCAGCCGAACGACCACGGCTACGACTGGTGGCTCGCGACGCAGAACAACGCCGCGCCTTCGCACGAGCACCCGGCGAACTTCGTCCGCAACGGCCAGCCGATCGGCAAGGTCGAGGACTACTCCGCACCGTTCGTGGTGAAGGAGGCGATCACGTGGTTGCGCGAGCATCGCGACAAGTCGAAGCCCTTCCTGCTCTCGGTCTGGACGCACGAGCCGCACTACCCGATCAAGTCCGCGCCGGAGTTCAAAGCGAAGTATCCGCAGCTCACCGACGACGTGCAGCGCGAGCATCACGCGAACGTGACGCAGCTCGATCACGCCTTCGGCCAGCTCATGCGCGCGCTCGATGAGATGAAGCTCGCGGACGACACGATCGTCATCTTCACCGCCGACAACGGCCCCGAAGGCGACGGGATAAAATCGCCGGGCCGCGGCTCGACCGGCGGCCTGCGCGGCCGCAAGCGCGCGGTGTATGAGGGCGGCATCCGCGTGCCGGGCCTCGTGCGCTGGCCAGGGAAGACGAAAGCGGGCACGACCAGCGACGTGCCAGTGATCGGCTCCGACATTTTCGTGACCGCCGCCACCGCCGCCGGCGCGCCTTTGCCGAAAGACCGCGTGCTCGACGGCGGCAATCTGCTCGCCGCGCTCGAAGGCAAACCCGTCGAACGCGCACGCCCACTCTACTGGCGCTGCGCCATCGCGACCGAGCCGCTGAAGACCGCGATGCGCATCGGCGATTGGAAGATCCTCGCCGACGAGGCGCTGACGAAGTTCGAGCTCTACAACGTGCAGGCCGACCCGCAGGAGAAGAACGAGGTCAGCGCGGGCGAGCCGGCAAAGTTTGCCGAGATGAAAACCGCGCTCGTGAAACTGAACACCGAGATCGAAGCCGAAGGCCCGCCGTGGTGGCGCGACTACAATCACGGCGGCAAAAGGAAACCCGCGAACTAACTCACCATGCACCTCACACTCCTCACCCTCGTCATCCTCGCTACTCACACCCTCGCGCAGTCACCCATCCGCGCCTTCATCGACGACCAGCAACCCGGCTGGCGCGCGCTGACCGCCGAGGATTTCACGAAGGTCAACAGCGCCGATGACACGTGGAGTTGGAAGGACGGTGCGCTGCACTGCACGGGAAAACCGACGAGCGTCATCCGCACGACGAAGGAGCTGAAAAATTTCGAGCTGGTCGTTGAGTGGAGTCATCAAAAGCCTGGCGGGAACTCCGGCGTCTTCGTGTGGGCCACGCCGGACTCGATCGAGAAACTCACCGCCGCGGGCAAGCCGGGCCTGCCACGCGGCATCGAGGTGCAGGTGCTCGATCACGCCTTCACCGAGCAGATGAAAGCGCGCGGCGCGAAGACCGATTGGTTCGGCACGAACGGCGATGTCTTTCCCGTCGGCGTGAAGATGACGCCCTTCCCGCCGCTCTCGCCCGACGGCAGCCGCAGCTTCCCGCGCAAACACCTCGCGAAGGGCGCGGGCGAGTGGAACCAATATTACATCCGCGCGATCAATGGCGAAGTGCGCCTGTGGGTGAACGGCGAGGAAGTCAGCGGCGGCACCGCGTGCAATCCCGCCAGCGGCTTCCTCTGCCTCGAGAGCGAAGGCTCGCCGATCATCTTCCGCAAGCTGCGCATCCGCGAGCTGCCGTGAGACGCCTGCTTCTCCTCGCATTGCTCGGCCTGTGGATCTGCGCGCCGCGTGCGGCGATCGCATCGAAGCCGAATATCCTCGTCATCTACTCCGACGATCACGGCTGGGCGGACCTCGGCGCACAGGGGGTGAATGGCGACATCCGCACGCCGAATCTCGATCAGCTCGCGCGCAACTGGCGCGAGGCGAAGGTGCAGCTCCCGGCGGAAGGTCGCGTCACCTATCTCCGCCTCACGCCCGTCAAAGCCAGTGCCGGTTTGAAGATTCAATCCATCGAATTGCGCGGCGCGTCAGGAAGCGCGCAGACTTGGCGCTTCGATCAGCCGCGCTGACTTCCATTCTCCACACAATGAACCGCCTCCCGAAGCCAGTCTCCCGGCGCGACGCGCTGCGGACTTGCGCGGCCATGACCATCGGTGCGGGACTTTCACCCAGGCTGCTGCGGGCTGCGAACGGTGAGGATCGCCCGGGCCTTCGCTCACCGATGGATCGCGTGGCGAAGTGCTGCCTCGCGTGGCTGAACCCAGACCAGCAATTCCTGCCCACGGGCGGGTATGAGATCGCTCACGACACGGGCCGTTGGTGGGACGCCATGCTCCGTTTCGAAGCCGCGACTGGCACGCGCATCCCGGAGCAGATCGAGCGCGCGATGATCGAGAATTTGCGCAGCCTGACGGACAATTCCGCCGCGCTGCTCGCGAGCAAGCTGTGCAATCCGCACAACCTGCGCGAGTCCCTGCTCGCTTACACGGCCCTCGTGCAGCATCGCGACAGCGATTGGGCGCGGCAGCAGGGGCGCAGGCTCATCGAGACGATCCTCGAGTTGCTCGAGGCCGACGGTCAATTGGATTACGAGAAGCTCGCCGTGCGGACGGGCAAGCCGCTGACGAAGGATCCGCTCATGGTGCAACGATCACCGGCGGGCGAGTGGTTCAACGCGACTGCAACGACCGGTCGAGCCCTCGAAGCCGTCGTGTGGTTCCACGAAGCCACCGGCGATCCGCGCGCCATGGATCTGGCGAAGCGGCTCGCCGAGGTGCACCTGCGTGAGAGCATCGACCCGAGCGGAAAAGTGCGCGCAGAGTTACTCGATTCCGTGCACGTCGGCCATACGCACTCGTATTGCGGCACGCTGCGCGGATTGTTGCTCCACGGGCTCGCCAGCGGCGAGAGGAAGTATGTGGACGCGATTGCCGCCACCTATTGCAATGGCCTCTGGGGCACGGCCATCAGCCACTCCGGCTGGACGCCGCACGATCAGGGAAAGATCCGCTTTCCCAACAAGGAAGGCGAACCGATCGGCGAGCACGCGAGCTGCGGCGATGTCGCGCAGATCGGGTTGTGGCTGGCGATGCGCGCCGGAAAAGCAGAGTTGCTGGACGACGTCGAGCGACTGGTCCGTGCGCGCCTGCTCCCGTCGCAAATCGTGGATGAGAAGAATCCCCGCCGCGACGGAGCGTGGGGCGTTCACTCCGATCCGTTCGGATACGGGGCCATCCTCGACGTGTTTGCCGCCGTGCTGCACTCCCTGGCGGATTTTCACCGGCACATCGTCACCACGTCCGCCGACGGTGCTGTGTCGGTGAACCTGCACTTCGACATCGACACGCCAGCCGCGACGGTGCGCTCGCAACGCAACGGCGCGAACGCCACGCTGCTCGTCACCGCGAAGGCGCCACGCGAGATTCGCATCCGCGTTCCCGGATGGGCGGCGCGCGACTCGGTGCGCTTGTCGCTCGACGGAAAACCGCTGCCGCTGCTACTCGATGGCCACTACGCCGTGATCGCGAAAAGCGATGTCTTTGCTGGCAGCACCATTGCATTGAACCACGATCTTCCCGAGCGCGAGACGGTCGAGGAGATGCCCGTCAGCCATCGCAAGTTTCGCCTGACGTGGCGCGGCGATGAAGTCGTCGCCTGCGAACCGAAGGTGCCGATCTATGCCAGGAACAAAACGTGAAGCACGCCATCTCATGAACATCCATCGCGCCGCGTCCCTCATCATCTGCCTCGTCCTCGTCCGCGCCGCGCACGCCGAGCAAGTCGGCCCGTGGAATCTCACCGCGCTCAAGACCAATGTGCCCGCCGTGAAGTGGGAGAAGCGCGAGGGCCCGATCCACTCGCTGCTCTACGCCGGCGAAAACTATCTCGGCAAACCGACCGAGGTTTTCGCGTTCTACGCCTCGCCAATCACGCTCGGTAAAGCGAAACCGGGCGCGAAATTTCCTGGCGTCGTGCTCATCCACGGCGGCGGCGGGACAGCGTTTGCGGACTGGGTGTGGCTATGGGCGAAACGCGGATATGCGGCGATCGCGATGGATCTGTCAGGGTCGCGTCCACCAGAGCCAAATTTCGATTCGGCGACCGGCGCGCCGGTCGGGCATCAGTCCGACCGGACACTTCGCACGCGGCTGCCGAACGGCGGTCCGCAACACGGAGAGGCGGAGAAGTTCGATGCGATCGGCGGAGACACGAGCGACGACTGGCCCTTTCACGCTGCCGCGAGCGTGATCCGCGCGCACTCGCTGCTGCGTTCGTTTCCGGAGGTGGACGCGGAAAACACCGCGGTAACGGGGATCAGTTGGGGCGGCTACACTACGTGCCTCGTCGCCTCGCTCGACGATCGCTTCAAAGCCGCGGTCCCCGTTTATGGCTGCGGCTTTCTGCACGAGGGCGAGTCCGTGCAGAAGCCGAGCATCGACGCGCTCGGCGACCGCAAAGCCGCCTGGGTAAAGGAATACGACCCCGGCAGCCTGCTCCCGCGTTGCCGCGTGCCGATCCTCTTCGTGAACGGCACGAACGACGTCCACTACGTGCTCGATAGCTACATGAAGTCCTTCAACGTCGTGCCGGGCGAGAAGCAGATGCGCATCGAGGTGAACATGCGGCATGGCCATCCGCCGGGCTGGGCGCCGCAGGAAATCGGGCTATTCATCGACTCGAAATGCCGCGGAGGGGAACCACTGCCAGCGCCCGGCACGCCAGTCATCGAAGGCGATCACATCAAACTCTCCTTTCAAAGCGCCGTGCCGCTGAAAAGCGCGCAGCTCCACTATACGACCGACTCCGGACTGCGCTCGAAGCGCACGTGGCAGACCGTCGCGGCGAGCTTCAGCGAGGACACGATCACCGCGCCGATACCGCCCGACGAAGCGAACACATGGTTCGTCGCTCTCACCGACGAACGCAGCGCGATGGTCACCACAGCCGTCCAATTCCAACCATGAAACTCCACCTCACTCTCATTCACATCCTGTTCCTCGGCGCGTCTGCGTTCGCGGCCGATGACGAAACGCTCATCAATGGTCACGGCACGCTGCTGTTTGAAGACGAGTTCGACCGCAATGAATCCACGCCCGACAGGGAAGAGATCGGCAACGGCTGGAAGGCGAATAGTGCGTGGCGCGCGAAGGGACACAAACAGGTCGATCTCGCCGATGGCGCGATGCACATCACCAAGCACGCCGAGGCCGATCACGGTGTCGCGATCTTTCACGATGTCGCGTTTCAAGACGGCGCGGTGGAGCTGAAGTTCAAGCTCGGCGCGGGCGACGACCTCGGCCTCGATTTCGTCGATCGCGAACTCAAGACCGTCCACGCCGGACACCTCTGCATCGCACGCGTGACGCTGAAAGGCATCACGCTCACCGATTCGAAAACCGGCGGCATGGACAACGCGATCCGCGAGCGCCGGGAGAAGGGCGGTAAGTCGCCGGAACTCGCCACACTGCTCAAGAGCAAGACGAAAAACTTCCCGCTCACGCTGAACGAGGACTGGCACACGCTGCTCGTCGTCGTGGAAGGTGATGCGATGCGCGCGACGATCGATGGCAAAGCGATCGGCGAATTCAACAGCGACGGCATCGCGCACCCTACCAAGCACATGATCACGCTCGCCGTGAATAAGTCCGCGCACGTGGACGCGGTGAAAGCGTGGAAGCTGAAATAAAAATACCGTGAAACTACTCACTCATCTCCTCATCGCCATGACCCTCACCGCTGCCGCACATGCGCAGGACGTGAAGCGCAACATTCCCTACGTCGAGAACGGCCACGAGCGACACGTGCTCGACATCTACTCGCCCGCAAACGCGAAGAACCTGCCCGTTGTGTTTTGGATTCACGGCGGCGGCTGGACGCAGGGCGATAAGAGCGACGCGGCCGTGAAGCCGCAGTGGTTCATGGACAAAGGCTTCGTCTTCGTCTCCACGAACTACCGTCTGCTGCCGACCGTGGACATGGGCACGCTCATTCGCGATGTCGCAAAGGCCTTCGGTTGGGTGAACAAGCACATCGCCGAGCATGGCGGTGATCCGAAGCGCGTGCTCGTCGGTGGACATTCCGCGGGCGCGCAACTCGCGGCGATCATCTGCACGGATGAACGTTACTTGAAAGCGGAGGGCGTCGCGTTCGATGTGCTCATCGGCTGCGTGCCCGTGGATGGCGACACCTACGACGTGCCCGCGATCATCGAGACCGCCGAGACGCGTGTGCGTGTGCATCACTTGCCGCCGCGAGTGAATGGCCATCGGGAAAAGTTCGGTAACACCGCCGAGAACCACATCAATTTCTCCGCCGTCACGCACGTGGCGAAGGGCAAAGGCATCCCGCCCTTCCTCATCCTCCACGTCGCCAGTCATCCCGACACGAGCGCACAGGCGTTTCGTCTCGGCGCGGTGCTGAAAGACGCGGGCGTTCCCGTCACGGTCTTCGGCGCGAAGGACACCAGCCACGTGAAGCTCAACGACGACCTCGGCCTGCCTGATGATCCGGCGACGAAGGCGCTGTCTGCGTTTGTCGGCAACGCGCTGAAGAAGTGAAACGCTTCATCGCCTGCACGCTGATCCTCGCCGCGTCTGCGCTGCACGCAGCGGAACTGCGCGCGGGCGTCGCGAAGGTGGACATCACAGATCGCGCAGCCGGGCCGGTGAATGATCCGTGTTTCGCGAAGGCGCTCGTCTTGAAAAGCGAGAGCACAACACTCGTGCTCATCACGATCGATGCGGTGGCGATCGGCGAGATCGGGCGGATCGGGAATAACTTTCTGGCGACGGTGCGCGGGCAGTTGGAGAAGGAGTTGGGCGTGCCGCCGACGAGCGTGGTGATCAATGCGAGCCATTGCCATGGCGTCGTGCGCGCGGACACGGCGCAGCTCGTGGTGCAGGTGGTGAAGGATGCGGCGAAGAATCTGGTGCCGGTGAAAGCGGGCGCGGGCGCGGGGCTCGAGGACCGCATCAGCGAGAACCGCCGGATCAAAATGAAGGACGGCAGCGAGGTGGACATGCGGCGCGCTTACTCGATGCCTCGCGATGAAGACGTGGCAGGCGTCGGGGCGATCGATCCGCAGGTCGGGCTGCTGCGGCTCGATCACGCGGACGGCACGCCGCTGGCGGTGCTCTACCACTTCGCGTGTCACCCGATCATGAACCCGCCGAGCAAGGGCAACTCGGCAGACTTTCCCGGCTTCGCGTCGAAGGTGATCGAGGAATCGCTCGGTGTGGTCGCGTTCTTCGTGCAGGGCTGCGCGGGCGACATCAATCCGGTGCGCTACAAGGAAGTGACTCGCCCGGCGGATGCGGAGCCGCTGGGGACGATGCTCGGTGCGAGTGTGTTGAGTGCGGTGCGGCAGATCGCGACGAAGGCGGGAGGTGAATTGAAGGTGAGCAATGAAGTCATCTCCGTGCCGCGGGCGGCGGACTACGAGCGGCGCATCGTGGCGATCCAGGCGGAGCAGGCGAAGCTGCTCGCGGCGCTCAAGCCGACGAACATCAACTTCAAGACCTTCCTGCCGCTGCTCATCGAGCAGAAGCTCTGGCCGGATTTCCCGTCGCACTACGCGCAGAGCTATCTGCACGACGGCAAGGCCATCACACAGTTCGACGCCGACAACCGCGCGAGCGTGGACGCGTATCTGCAAAACCTCGCGACGATGGAGCATCTCACGCGGCTGAACACGAACCTCGCCTTGCTCAAGAAGCACCTCGCGCAGACGCAGGCCGCGGGGAAGCCGACGCTCGATGTCGAGGTCTGCGGCGTGCGCATCGGGGACTTCAAGCTCGTGACTTTCCCCGGCGAACTCACCGTGCAAGTCGGCCTGAACATTAAGAAGGCCGCGAACGATCCGCACGCCTTCGTCGCCGGCTACACGAACGGCTACATCTACTACACGCCGACCGTAGAGCAGCGGCGCAACACCGGCTACGCGCAGGAGGATTGCGACACGCTCGTCGCGCCGGAGTGGCAGCGGATCTTCGAGGCGAAGGCGATCGAGGTTTTGAAAAGTCTATGAAACTCACGCTGCTCATCCTACTCGCTGTGATCGCCACGCTCGGCGCTGCCGACAAGCCGAACGTCCTCTTCATCGCCATCGACGACCAGAACGACTGGATCGGCTGCCTCGGCGGGCATCCGCAGGTGAAGACGCCGCACATCGACGGGCTCGCGGCGCGCGGCACGCTTTTCACGAATGCGCACTGCCAGTCGCCGCTGTGCAATCCGTCGCGATCGAGCCTGCTCACGGGGTTGCGTCCGTCTTCGACCGGCATCTACGGGCTGTCGCCGGGCATCCGCGACGTGGAGCAGACGAAGGCACACGTCACACTGCCGCAGACCTTCACGCAAGCCGGCTATCACACGTTCACGTGCGGGAAGATTTACCACGACGGGTCGTTCAAGCCGAAGGATCGCGGGCCGGAGTTTAACACGTGGGGACCGGCACCGGGCACGGGCAAGCCGAAGAAGCCATTCGCAAATCTGCCCGAGCCGCGGCACCCGGCGATGGATTGGGGGCCGTTCCCGGAGCGCGATGAAGATGCTGCGGACTACAAGATCGCGAGTGCGACGATCGAGGCGCTGCAAGGCGCGCCGAAGGACAAGCAGTTCTTCGTTGCCGCGGGTTTTCGCCTGCCACACGTGCCGTGTTACGCGCCGCAGAAGTGGTTCGATCTTTACCCCGCCGCGACGCTCCAGATGCCGCCGGTGCTCGATGGCGACCGCGACGACACGCCGCGCTTCTCCTGGTATCTGCACTGGAAGCTGCCCGAGCCGCGCCTGCACACGCTGAAGGAACGCAACGAGTGGCGTCCGCTCGTGCGCGCATATCTCGCGAGCACGAGTTTCATGGACGCGCAGGTCGGCCGCGTGCTCGCCGCACTGGAGGCGAGCGGGCGCGCGAAGGACACGATCGTCGTGCTCTGGAGCGACCACGGCTGGCACGTCGGCGAAAAGGCGATCACCGGAAAGAACACCCTCTGGGATCGCTCGACGCGCGTGCCGCTGATCTTCGCCGGCCCGGGCATCGCTGCGGGAGCGAAGTGCGCGCGCCCCGCCGAGTTGCTCGACATCTTCCCGACGCTGCTTGAACTCACGCAGTTCCCCGCGCGCTCTGATCTCGAAGGCCACAGCCTCGTGCCGCAACTCCGTGATGCGAATGCGCCGCGCGAGTGGCCGGCAATCACCACACACAATCACGACAACCACGGCATCCGCACCGAACGCTGGCGCTACATCCATTACGCCGATGGCAGCGAGGAACTCTACGACATGCAGGCCGACCCGAACGAATGGAAGAACCTCGCCGCCGACGCGAAGCTCGCCGACGTGAAGCGCGACCTCGCGAAGTGGCTGCCGAAGGTGAACAAAAAACCCGTGCCCGGCAGCAAGAGCCGCATCCTCCTCTACGACGCCGCGACGGGCGCGGTGAATTGGGAAGGCAAGGACGCCGGCGCGAGCGATCCGATCCCGGACTGAAGCTGCACGTTACTCACGACGGAAGTTCCTCTCATGAAATCGAAACACCTGCTTCGTCTCTGCTGCGCCTTCTTCACCATTGCGGCAAACCTTCACGCCGCCGACTTCCTCCTCTTCTCGAAGGACACGCCGCCCGCACCGATCATCGTCTTCAAGGGCGCGCCGCCACGCACGCGCGATGCCGCGGTGACGCTGGCGGAATACATCGAGAAGATCAGCGGAGTGAAGCCTGCGGTGCTGGATGGCGAGCCACAGCCGGTGCCGGAGCGGGCGATTTGGGTGGGCGTGCAGCCGGTGCTGAAGACGCTGTTCCCGAAGACCGACTTCGATTTCCAACACGCGGAGGAGACTCTGATCGCGGCGAATGAAAAGCATCTCGTCATCGCGGGGCGCGACCGCTGGGATCCGGCGCACATGACGGTGAAGAAGCGGCTCTCGACGGCGACCGGCGTGCAGCAGGAGTATGGCACGGCGAACGCGGTTTATACCTTCCTCCGCGACCAACTCGGCGTGCGCTGGCTGTGGCCCGGTGAGGAGGATGTGATCAAACAAGAACGCATCGCCATCGCGCCGGGCGAGGTGCGCTATCATCCGCAGATTCGGGCGCGGGAGGGCCTGTTCACGAAGCTCTCGCTCGGCGACAACAAGGAGGGGCCGGACGAACTGTGGGCGCGGTTTCAACGCCTGCAGCTCGACTCGATGGAACTCGAGGGCGGTCATGGCTTCGGCGACTGGTGGGAGAAATACTCGAAGACGAATCCCGATTTCTTCGCGCTGCAGCCTGACGGCACTCGCAGTCCGAATCCGGAGACCAGGAACACGAAGATGTGCGAATCCAATCCCAAAGTCTGGCAGCAATGGCTCGTCGAGGTGGAGGAACAACTCCGCGAGAATCCCACGAAGCGCCTCTTCAACGTGAGCGAGAACGACGGCTACGGCTACGGCCATTGCGTGTGCAAAGACTGTCAGGCCAAGGACCATCCCGAGGGCGAGAAGTTCCCCTTCCGCTGGAAGAACAAAGGGGAGGATCGCCCCGCGCTGAGCGACCGTCAGGTGCAGTTTGCCAACACGCTCGGACGGATGCTGAAGCAGCGCTTCCCGGACAAGGAACTCTATGTGCAACTGCTCGCCTACGGCTACTCGCGCCCCGCGCCCATCGCCGCCGTGCCGGATGAAAACGTCATCGTCGCCAGCGTGAGCAACTTCGCCATGCGCAACCCCAAGGAACGTGAGACGCCGATGAAGCAACACGCCGACTGGGCCGCGAAAGCGAAGCACATCATGTGGCGGCCCAATCTCGGCAATCCCGCCGGCCTCACCTGGGGTATGCCCGACGTGGCGATGACGCAGGCCGCCGAGGACTTCCGCTTCGCCGCCGGCACCCACTGCATCGGCATCTTCTTCGACATGTTCTGGTATCACTGGGCGAACCAAGGTCCGCAATACTACGCGCTCGCGCATCTCGCGTGGAATCCGCACGCCGATGTGAAGGCGATGATGGACGACTACTACCAGCGCGCCTACGGCCCCGCCGCCGCCGATTTGAACGCCTACTGGGAACTGCTAGAGCACACGCGCATGGAGTTCGTGGCCGCGAAACCGAGCCGCTGGCGCGCCTTCGACCTGCCGGAGAAATACACGCCCGCGCTCTTCGCCCAAGCGCAGGCCCATCTCGACTCGGCCGCCGCGAAGCTCGCCTCCGCCGACGAAAAATACCGCCGCCGCCTGCACTTTACCCGGTGCGGCTTCGAGTTCGCGAAGCTCGTCGTCGATACCCGCGCCGCGATGCAGAAGTTCGAGGCTGGCAAAGGCAAGGACGAGGCCGCCAAGGCCCGCGTGCTCGCCAACTGGGACCGCACCGTGGTCATGCAAAAAGAATTCCCTGACTTCGCCATCAACTGGATGGCCGTCTTCCGCACCCCCGGCGCCGCCGAAGGCAAACGCGACAAACGCGGCGAAGGCCTCCATCCCAAATCGCCGATCAACGCCCGCACGCTCAAAGAGATGCAGGCGCCGGGACTGGAGTAGTTGGCCGGTAAACAAACATCATTAGACCCACCCATATGCGCCCCAACAGCCACCTCCTCGTTTCAACCATCGCCCTTGGCCTCCTCGCGCTTCACGCACCGTCGGTCGCGCAAGAAGCGAAGAAAGCGAAGCCCAAACGCCCCGACGCGGTCGGCCCGGCGATCGGCGAAAACAAGGCGACGCCGATTTCGCGGATCAAGGCGATGAAAGGCTTCACCGTTGAACTGCTCTACTCAGTGCCCGGTGGCGAGCAGGGCTCTTGGGTGAATCTTTGCACCGACGACAAGGGGCGCATCTACGCGAGCGATCAATACGGTGGGCTGTATCGCTTCGCTCCGCCGGCTGCGGGCCAGCCACTCGATCCGGCGAAGGTGGAGAAGGTGCCCGCGGACATCCGCGCGGTGAACGGCATGGTCTTCGCCTTTGGCGCGCTCTACGTCGGCGTGAACGATTACGAGGGGAAGATTCCGTGCGGGCTTTACCGCATCACCGACAGCGACGGCGACGACAAGCTCGACAAGGTGGAGTTGTTGCGCGCGATGGATGCGAAGGGCGATCATGGCGTTCACGCGGTGTTGCCGACGGCGGATGGAAAGGCGCTCTATCTCGTCTGCGGCAATGGCGCGAAGCCGACGGAGATGACCGCGTCTTCGCCGGTGCCGAAGATCTGGGGCGAGGATCATCTGCTGCCACGGATGCCGGACGGGCGCGGCTTCATGCGCGATGTGATGGGGCCGGGCGGGATCATCTATCGCGTGTCGCCGGACGGGAAGGAGTTCGCCGCGGTCGCGTCGGGCTTTCGCAATATCTTCGACGCGGCGGTGAACCACGACGGCGAGCTGTTCACTTACGACGCGGACATGGAATACGACTTCAACACGCCGTGGTATCGGCCCACGCGGATCAATCACGTCGTGAGCGGTGGCGAGTTCGGCTGGCGCAATGGCGCGGGGAAGCGGCCCGCATTTTACCCGGACAACCTTGGCGCAGTCGTGGACATCGGCCCCGGCTCGCCGACGGGCACGACGTTCGGTTACGGCGCGAAGTTCCCGGAGAAGTATCAGCGCGCGCTCTACGCGCTGGATTGGAGCTGGGGAAAACTCTACGCGGTTCATCTCGAACCCGACGGGGCGAGCTACAAAGCGACGAAGGAGGAGTTCATCAGCGGTTCGCCGCTGCCGCTCACGGATGCGATCATTCATCCGAAGGACGGCGCGATGTATTTCGCGATCGGCGGGCGGCGCGTGCAGTCGGGGCTGTATCGGGTGACTTACACGGGCAGCGAATCGACCGCGCCGATCGAGGCGAAGGCGATGACGAGCGCGGCGCGTGATCTGCGGCACAAGCTCGAAGCCTTCCACGGCAAGCAGGACCCGAAAGCGGTCGAGACGGCGTGGCCGCATCTCGACGACAAGGACCGCTTTGTCCGCTGGGCGGCGCGCACAGCGATCGAACATCAGCCCGCGGCCACGTGGGCGGACAAGGCGCTCGCGAGCAAGAACCCCGAGGCGCTGATGGCGCTCGCGCGTGCCGCCGGCGTGTGCCCGCAGCATAGGACCGATGGGACTCGTGGGACTGATGTGGCGATGCGCGCGAAGCTGCTCGACGCGCTGCTCGCACTCGACTTCGCCGACCAGCAACTCACCACACTACGCACGATCGAGATCGTGCTGAACCGCTTCGACCGCCCCGACGACGCGACGGTGCAAAAGCTCATCGCGAAGCTCGACCCACTCTTCCCCGCGAAGACCTTCGAGCAAAACTGGCTCCTCTGCGAAACACTCTGCTACCTGCAGGCGCCATCTGCCGCGGCGAAAGGCATGACCTTGATCGCCGCCGCACCGACGCAGGAGGAGCAGATGGAATACGCGCGCAGCCTCCGCATGCTGAAGGCTGGCTGGACGAAGGAGACGCGCACCGCGCAGCTCGAGTGGTTCCTCAAAGCCGCGAACTACCGCGGCGGCGCGAGCTTCGAGAAGTTCATCGAGTTCATCCGCACCGACGCGCTCGCGACGTTCACCGACGCGGAGAAGGCCGAGTTCGCCGCGCTGATCGAGAAGAAGCCTGAGCAGAAATCGGTGATCGAGAACCTCGGCGCGATGTTTGCCGGCCGCACGCCGACGAACTGGACGCTCGACGAACTGAGCACCGCCACGAAAAGCGGCATGAAGGGCCGCAGCTTCGACAATGGTCGCAAGATGTTCGGCGCCGCCGCGTGCTTCACCTGCCACCGCTTCGACAATCAGGGCGGCATGACCGGACCTGATCTCACGGGCGCGGGCGGACGCTACTCGCCGCACGATCTGCTCGATCAAATCATCAACCCCAGCAAGGTGATCAATGAGCAGTTTGTGCCTATCGTCGTGACAAAGAACAACGGCGAGACCGTCATTGGCGTCGTCGTGAATCTCAACGGCGACTCGGTGCAACTGAACACCGACGCTTCCGATCCGAACCAGCGCGTCGGCGTGGATCGCAAGGAAGTGAAGAGCATCGAGCCAAGCCCGATCTCGCCGATGCCGCCGATGTTGCTCGCGATGCTGACGAAGGACGAAATTCTCGATCTGCTCGCCTACGTGCTGAGCGGCGGCGACCGCGCCAATCAGATGTTCAAGAAATGAAACGCCTCCTCCTTCTCCTCGCACTGCTCAGCGTCGCGGCGAACGCCGCCGACAAGAAACCGCTGAACATCCTCGTGCTGCTCGCGGACGACTGGCGCTTCGACACGCTCGGCTGCGCAGACAATCCCGTCGTGAAGACGCCGAATCTTGACCGACTCGCGAGCGACGGCTTTCGCTTCACACAGAACTGCGTGACGACTTCCATCTGCGGCGTGAGCCGGGCGTGCCTTTTCACGGGGCAGTGGATGTCGCGGCATGGGAATCCGGCGATGCAGATGTTCAAAACGCCGTGGGCTGAGACGTATCCGGGACTGTTGCGTGCGAACGGCTATTTCGTCGGGCACGTCGGCAAGTGGCACAACGGCCAATTCCCCGCGGGGAACTTCGACTTCGGACGCTCCTACCAAGGCACGCACTGGATGAAGCAGCCCGACGGCACGGAGATTCACGTGACGAAGAAGAACGAGAATGACGCGCTCGATTTCCTGCGCGAGCGCCCGGCGGACAAGCCGTTCTGCCTCACGCTCGCCTTCTTCGCCACGCACGCGGAGGACAAGAATCCGAAGCAATACCTGCCGCAGCCGGAAAGCATGTCACTGTATCGCGACGCGATCATCCCGGTGGCGAAGTCCGCGACGGTCGAGGCGTTTCGGAAACTTCCACCGTTCATCAACGAGAAGAACGAGAGCCGCGTGCGCTGGCACTGGCGCTTCGACACGCCGGAGAAACACCAGGAGATGATGAAGAACTACTACCGACTCGCGACCGAGGTGGACGCGACGTGTGGGCGCGTGCTGGAAGAGTTGAAGAAGCAGGGCGTGCTCGAAAACACGCTCATCATTTTCACCGGCGACAACGGCTACTTCCACGGGGAGCACGGCCTCGCGGACAAATGGTATCCGCATCAGGAGAGCATCCGCGTGCCGCTGATCGTGCGCGACCCGCGCATGGCGAAGCGCGGCGGCACGAGCGACGACTTCACACTGAACGTGGACCTCGCGCCGACGATCCTCGCGGCCACGGGCATCAACGCACCGGCGACGATGCAGGGCCGCGACCTCGCGCCGCTCTATCTCGCGACGGAGAAGCCCGCGTGGCGCACCGAGTTTTTCTACGAGCACGCCACCTACAAGAGCGCCGACTTCATCCCCGCCTCCGAGGCACTCGTGCGCAAGGACTGGAAATACATGGTCTGGCCGGACTTCGGCGTGGAGCAACTCTTCCACCTCCGCGCCGATCCGCTGGAGGAGACCGACCTCGTAAAAGACCCCGCGCACGCGAAGCAACTCGCCCAGATGCGCGCGCGCTTCGCCGAACTCAAAGCTGCCGCAAAATGAAAACCGTCCTCGTCTTCCTCCTCACCGCCATCGCTGCGTTCGCCGCGGACAAGCCGAACATCCTCTTCCTCCTGAGCGACGACCACAGCTACCCCTATCTCGGCTGCTATGGAAACAAGGACGTGCGCACGCCGAACCTCGATCGGTTCGCCAGCGAAGGGCTGCGGTTCGACCGGATGTTCGTGAGTTGCCCGCAGTGCGTGCCGTCGCGCGCGGCGCTGATGACGGGACGCTCGCCGGTCGCGGTGCGGATGGTGCGCTTCACGTCGCCGCTGCCGTCCGATATTCCGGCGCTGCCGGACTTGCTGCGCAAAGGCGGCTACTTCACCGGCATCGCGGGACGCAGCTACCATCTCGATGGGCCGTCGGGCAATGGGTTGCGCGCGGCACCGGTGCTCGGTGAGGTGATGGATCGGCTCGGACTGCGCACGTTCAAAGATCGCGTGGACTACATGGAGAAGACCGGCGGCATGACGGACTTCGGCGGCAAGCTCGGTGCGTTTCTCGACGCCGCGCCGAAGGACAAGCCGTGGTTTTTCTGGCTCGGCTTTTCCGATCCGCACCACGTCTGGAACACGCAGGGTCCACGCGGTGCGATCGATCCGAAGTCGCTCACGCTGCCGCCGCACTTGCCCGATTTGCCCGGCGTGCGTGAAGACCTCGCGCGCTACCTCGCGGAGATCGAGCACCTCGACGCCGACGTGCAGACCGTGCTCGATACGCTCAAGGCGCGCGGCCTCGACAAAAACACGCTCGTCGTCTTCATGGGCGACAACGGCATGGCGATGCCGCACGGCAAAGGCGCGCTGCACGATCCGGGCATCGCCGTGCCGCTGCTCGTGCGCTGGCCCGGTGTGGTGAAAGCGGGCGGCACCACGCGCGCGCTCGTCTCGGGCGAAGACTTCGCGCCCACGATGCTCGACGCCGCGGGCGTGGAGCCGCCGAAGGAGATGAGCGGCGTGAGCTATGCGAAACTGCTGCGCGGCGAAAAGTTCGAGCCGCGCAAATACATCTTCGCCGAGCGCGGCCCGCACGGCGGCGACGGCGCGATGAAGCCGGACATCCAAGCCTCGACCTTCGACCTCGTCCGCTGCGCGCGCTCCGATCGCTTCAAGCTCATCTACAACTGCACCCCGCACGGCGCCGTCGCGCCCGTCGATAGCCAGAAAGATCCCGGCTGGCAGGCGATGCTGAAAGCGAACGCCGACGGAAAACTCGCACCCGAATTTGTCCGCGCTTACTTCACCACACCGCGCCCGACCTTTGAACTCTACGACCTCGACGCCGATCCCGGCGAACTGCGCAACCTCTCCGGCGATCCGAAATACAAGGACGCCGAATACGAACTCAAACGCGCACTGACCGAGAAGATGGTGCTCGACTGGGACTTCCTTCCCGCGCCGCTGCGGTAGGTAGCTGCGACGCCCTCGTCGCAGAATATTTCGGCGGCGAGGCGCCGCGGACACTTCCTGCGACGGGGCGTCGCAGCTACTTCGGCGCGGTCGCTGGCGTTGCCTTCGGCTTCGGCTCGATCGACACGGGCTCGAATGCCACGAGGTCCGGCTTTGGCGTCTCCACGCCCGCGGCGGGCACGTCGAGCTTCGCGGTCCAGACGATGCCGTTCATGATGAAGCGGCGCAGGTCGTCGTTCGTCCAGTTGCGGTAGAAGTGCGGCATCACGATGCCCATGCCGCGACCACCGTCCGCGCGCTCGACGGCCCACGCGACGGTCTCGCGCTGCGGCGCTTCCGGCGGGAGCATCGACGTGGCGAGCGCGAGCGCGCCGGGCGCCATGCGGTTGCCGTCCTTGCCGAAGAAGTTGTTGATGTAGGGCTCGTCGTGCAGCGTGAACTCCTTCCAACCGCGCGACACCGGATGCTCCGGCGCGGCCGGCGTAATCGTCGCCGCGGGATAGATCTTCGCGACCGACTGGTGATGCTTGCACCGCGTCGCGAAGTAACCGCCCATCCAGTGCAGCAGCGGGTGCTCGCCGTCTTCCGCGACATCTTCCGCCCGCAAGCCAGTCGCGTAGTGAACGCACACGATGCCGCAACCGCGATCCATCATTGCACCGAGGTCGGCGAGATTCTGCGCGGCACCCGGCAGGCGCATCGGCGGAAAGGTGTCGCCGATGAAAACGATCGTCGCCGCTGCTTCGCGCACACTTTTGTCCTTCGGCCACTCATAGAAGATCTCCGCGCTCACGCCTTTCACGTTCGTCGCGCTCTCGATGCACTGCTTCATCAGTCGCCCACCCGCCGCGACCTCGTGCGATCCCGGCGGGTGGTTGCTCGGGCCGACGACGATCAGCACCTTGGTCTGTGAATATGCCGGCACGACGAACGCGGCGACGATGGCGAGGAGGAGAAGGCGGGGGGCTTTCATGCAGCGCGCAGATTCACCGGACCCGCCGGGGCGGTCAATGCGCGCGGACCGCAACGATACGCTCGGGGTCAGCGTGCTCCGTCGAGGATGCGAGTGATGCCGCGCACAGGGATGAAAATCCAATCGGGACGATTGTTCAGTTCGTAGCAGACCTCGTAGGCGGCCTTTTCGAGCAGATAGGCTTCTAGGAGCATCTCGAGCGTCTCCGGGTCAGCCGGGATGAAGGATGCGCCCCTTGCGGTGGCGAGGTAGGCCTCGAGGAAAATCCGCCCGATGCGCTGTGCCCAGATTTCCGCCCACGCGTCGAGGCAGGCCGCGTCCTCGGCACGCACGCCCTGCTGCTGCGCGAGCGCGGTGTGCGCGGCGTAGTGGAAAGAGCGGAGCATGCCGGCGACGTCGCGCAGCGGCGAATGTTTCATGCGCCGTTCGCTGATCGAACGCGCGGGCTCGCCCTCGAAGTCGATGATGATGAAATCGCGCCCGGTATTCAGCATCTGGCCGAGGTGGTAGTC
Source organism: Verrucomicrobiota bacterium (assembly GCA_009885995.1). GTDB lineage: Bacteria > Verrucomicrobiota > Verrucomicrobiia > Chthoniobacterales > Chthoniobacteraceae > VFJQ01. The sequence continues at coordinate 4,371 of VFJQ01000009.1, read as the reverse complement.
ACCATGATGCCGGATGCGCGTCGCAGCGACGGTGCGCTCAAGGAGGCCGGCCTGGCGGCGCAGGATTTCCTCCTCGCGCTGAAGCAGACTCGCGGCTTCCTCGCGAACCTTCGCGGGGACGCCGTCGAGCTTCCGCTCGAGCAGCATCGTCATCCGGCGCGTGCCGGCGCACATGGAGCCATGGAGCGAGCGCTGGTAGTCCGCTGAAAAGGGTTCAGGTGCGAAGTGCGGATCCTCGCTGTCCGCGGCGAGCGCGAGGTGCATCTGCGCGGTGCGCTGGGCGAGTTGGCACGCGCGTTCGGGATACTCGTCACCGACGATCTCACCGACGAGCGCGGGCGCCGCGCCGACTGCGTCCAATCGCTGCGAGCGCAATCGCTCAAAAAATCGGCCCAGCGCACCGAGCGTAAACGTCCACGCGTCGCCTTCATTCGGGACATTCGCCACGAGCAGCGCGAGCACTCGGGGTTCCTGTCCTGGGACGCGATGCTCGATCGCACCGCAGTATGCGGGCACGTGCTCGAACTTCTGCCGCTCGCTCAAGAAGCGCAGCAGTTCGGCGTCTGGGTTCTCGCCGAGTTCCGGCTTACGGTAGAGCTTCAGGAAAAAGCGACCGTCGTAAACGATCGCGGAATTGCTCTGCTCGGCCTTCAGCGCCCGCGAATGAAGCGGCAGCGCGATCGCGGCAGCCTCCATCTTGAGCGCTGTGCCGCAGAGCCCGGCGAGTTCGCCCGCTCCCGCGGGTAGTCGCTTTTCGCCGAGGATGATTTCAAACAGCGCCGAGCGGAAACTCTCATCGTTCAGCGCGTCGAAGAGCACGCATTCGGACCCTCTCAGCCGCGCAATGATCGGGTGCGAGTCGCTACTGGCAGGGGCGAGCTGCAGGGGGAGAACATAAACTTCCGAGGGGACGTCGTGGTAGTCAGCCTGCAGAAAAGCCAGCCGCCCCGCGTCGCGACCTGTCGCCGCGGGACCGAACGCAACCGTGTCGAGCACCTTGACCCTGCGGAGCGCGTGCGCTTTGCCGCCAAACCAGCGGCACCGCTGCACGAACTCGGGCAACGTCTGCTCTTCAAAGGGCGCGGTGTGCAACGCCCGGAGGACACTCTCCAAAGTCGCCGCGGTCTCGATGATCGGCGGTAGAAAGTCCGAAGTGCTGTGCTGGGGTGGCTGCTCCGGTTCCATCGTCAGTCAGAGGTTCTCACACAGCGCGACCAAACCCGACGACGCGACGCGATCCGCTCGGCGTAACGGGTGCGGACGTGACCGTGATAATTGGCGGTATTTTCAGTGCAAAGCGGGGCAAACATGGATCCCAGCCAAGATGGCCGCAGATCGCAGGTGCCTGCAAGACCGTAGCGCGATCACCCGACGCGTCCTCGCATCGACCGCTCAAGCACGGCGGTGAGCGCAATCTAATTTCCTGGGGCGTTCCGCGCTTCATCGATGCACTCTTCCATAATGAAAGCCTCCCACCTCTCCCGCCGCCGTTTCCTCACCACCGCCGCCGCTGCGCTCGTCGCACCGCGCGTGCTCACCGCGCAGAAGTCCGACACGCAGCTCGTCATCGGCGCTGGCGAGCACCGCTACGAAGTGCACCACGCATGGCCGCAACTCCCGGACAAATACTCGTGGCAGACCACGCACAATGTCGCGGTGGACGCCGAGGGCTTGCTCTACGTCATCCACGAAGGGCGCGAGAACTTGAAGGATCACCCGTCGATCTTCGTCTTCGACGGCGCGGGAAAATTCGTGCGCGCGTTCGGCAATCAGTTTCAAGGTGGCGGGCACGGGCTCGAGGTGCGCACCGAGGGAAAAGAGCAGTTCCTCTACGTCACCGCGTATCAGCAGGTGAAGACGATCGCGAAGCTCACACTCACCGGCGAGCGCGTGTGGGAAAAGCGCGCGCCGATGATGTCGGGCGTTTATCTCGCCGGCGAAGATACCAAGCCCGAGAAGCGCTGGGGGCGCGACGCATTCATGCCGACGAACTACGCTTTCACCGACGACGGCGGATTCTTCCTCGCCGACGGCTACGGCTCATGGCGCATCCATCGCTACGACAAGGACGCGAAGTGGCTGTGGGCGTTCGGCCGGCCGGGCACGGGCGCGGGCGAGTTCAACACGCCGCACGGCCTCTGGCTCGACTCGCGACCCGGCAAGGAACCGTCGCTCGTCGTCGCCGACCGCGCGAACAAACGGCTGCAATGGTTCACGCTTGAAGGCAAACATCTCAAGACGCTCGACGGCTTCATCCTGCCCGCAAACATCGACCAGCACGGCGACGTGCTGCTCGTGCCCGACCTCAGCGCGCGCATCACGCTGCTCGGCAAGGACGACAAGGTCATCACGCACCTCGGCGAAGACGAAGCGTGGCGCGCGCAGGTGCTCAAGGACGGGATGAAGCTGCGCAGAGAGGAGAAGGGTGAAGGCTGGGTCTCCGGCAAATTCCTCCACCCGCACGACGCGTGTTTCGACAAGGATGGGAACATCTTCGTCGCCGAGTGGGTGCAGACGGGGCGGGTGACGAAGCTGCGGAAGGTGGGGTAGCACGATGCCGCCTTTCAGAACGCCGCAGCATTCATTTCTCAAGCGTATGACCGGCTAACTCTCGACATCGAAACCAGCACGACTCACTCTCCAAACAATGGCTGAAGAACTTATCTACAGCGACGATCGAATCTCCATTAGCCCGAGTCGGATCGTCGTCGGAACCACGACATACACGGTTCGGGATCTCAAGTCCGTGGCGGCATCATCGACCACTTCAAGCATCGGCTGTGCAGGGCTGTTAATAATAGTTAGTTTATGGATGCTGGGTGCCGGAGGAATGAAGCTTGTTCAGAGGGCAGATGCTGAAACCATTGCGTTGTTACTACTCGGGGGTGCAATTATTGGTGCCGGTGGCGTTCTGTGGGCGCGCAATTGTAAGGATAAGTTTCACGTTGTTATCGAGAGCGGCTCCGGGAAGGCGAATGCGCTCACGAGTAAAGATAAAACTTACGTCGAAAAGATAGTCACTTCGGTCGACGAGGCCATAATGCGAAATCGACGAGTGTGAACGCAACACACTTGTCGCTCCACTCGTCTTCGATAGCTTCGACAGCGATCACCATTGGCATTTTCAGTTTCCTTATGCGCTACGAACTCATCATCTACTGGAGCGAGGCTGATCAAAGCTTCGTCGCCGAATTCCCCGAGTTGCCGGGCTGCATGGCTGACGGCGCGACCTACGAGGAAGCGGTCACCAACGCGCAGGTCGTGATTCAGGAATGCATCGAGACGGCGAAGTCGCTCGGGCGGCGGGTTCCCGAGCCGCGCGGGAAGGTGGCGTATGCGTGACGTAGGGACAAACTTTCGACCGGCCGTCAATGCCTCGACGGCTGTAACGTTTGAGTCGTCGCGGGTGTGCGCGGATACCCCGCTAAGTTATCGGGATCGCGTTGAGGAGTGGTATATCGAGCCGCTGAAGCGACTGCGGGGCAATGATGGTTTCATCTGCTTGATGCTCTCTCTGCCGTTGGTCGAGAAGGTCGTGCGATATCTCACACCCAGCGCTCCCGCGGATGCTTCGTTCTCGCACAATTCGGAATTGGCCGCGAAGCTCGCGGAGACACTCGGTGGCGTATCGCAGCAAGTCGCACTCGCGTTTTGGAAGATCTTCCGCAACGGGCTGGAGCATCGCGCCGCACCGGCAATCTACGACCCATGGAGCTACGAGCTCACAAACTGCGAAAGTGCGCTCGTCGTTTCTGGCCACCGATTGATCGTCAACCCTTATCGATTCCGCGACGACATCGTCATTCCTCTGGTGAACAAGCACATGGGAGCTTGGAAAGACGCCGACTACCCGCTGGCGAGGGTCGTCATTAACCTCAGGACGTAGCGCGCTTCATCGCGCCCACCCAAAGGTGCGTTTCCCCTTTTAGATTCGACATGGCTTAACTCCCACCTCCGCCATGCGCCTTATCGCTTTCCTCCTCGCCATCGTTTCTACGCTGCCGTCCGCCTTCGCCGCCGAGCGGCTGAACATCCTCTTCGTCTTCGCGGACGACTGGGGGCGATACGCGAGCGCATATGCGAAGGCGGATGGGAAGCCTTCGATCAATGACGCGATCACGACGCCGAATGTCGATCGCGTCGCGCGCGAGGGCGTGCTGTTTCGGCATGCGTTTGTGAATTCGCCGAGCTGCACGCCGTGCCGCTCGTCGCTGCTCTCGGGGCGCTTCTTTTTCAACACGGGGCGTGGCGCGATCCTCAACGGCGCGGTGTGGGATCCGGCGATCCCGAGTTATCCGCTGATGCTGCGCGACGCGGGGTATCACATCGGCAAGAGCTACAAAATCTGGAGCCCCGGCACGCCGGCGGACG
>VFJQ01000170.1 GCA_009885995.1 Verrucomicrobiota bacterium | reverse complement strand
GCGGCTTCCTTCGCCGGGCGCGCGGGCAGCGGGCGCCACTGGCCGAGCACGCGGTCCTTCGGGCTCGGGTTCGCCCAGCTCGCGAGCGCGTCGAGCGCATCGCGTCGCACGGGCTCGGGAGCGGCGGCGGCGAGCGCGAGCGTCACGAGTGCCTGCGCCTGCGCGGGCTGGCCGAGGCGATAGTTCGCGTTCACGGCGCGCTCCTGGATGCGCGGGTTCGCCGACGCGCCGGAGGTCGCGAGCACGGCGAGCGCGGGCAGCGCGGCGGGGATGGGCGCGTCGTGGATCGCGCGCGCCGCTTCGAGCGTCACCGCGTCGTCGCCATCCCACAGGAAGTCCGCCACGCGCACGCTGCCCTGCCGCCGCAGCGCCAGCACCGCGCCAATGCGGATGGCGGTGTTGGGTTCGGACGCCTTCGCCGCGAGCTGCTCTGCCGTCGCGAGCGCGGCGAGCGCGAAGACCGCGCCGTGCCGCACGGTCGCGTCCTTGTCCGCGTTGTCGGCGAGCAGCTTGAAAAGCGGATCGACCGCCGCCTTGTGCCCGATCTTGCCGAGCGCGATCGCGGCTTGGAAACGCACGCGCGGATTCGCGTCCGCGAGCAGCGGCGTGAGCGGACCGCCCGCTGCAGGCAGGCGGCGGAAGCCGAGCACCTTCGCGGCTTGCGCGCGCACTTCGGCGTCGCGATCCGCGAGCAGGCCGAGCAGAGGGCCGGCGGTGGTGGCGTTGAATTTCGCGAGCTGCCCGAGCCCCCAGATAGCGTGGATGCGTGCGAGCTGGCCCGCGCCGCTCTGTGCGGTTTTCACGAGCGGCACCACAGCGTCCTGGCCGCGCTCCGCGAGTTCGAACTGCGCGGCCTGTCGCACGCGCTGGTCGGCGTGCGCGAGCAGGGCGACGAGGTCGTCGATGCCGCGCTTCGTGAAGTCGCTCGCGATGACATCGCGCGTCGCGCGCTGCGCGTCGGCGTCGGCGTCCTTCGCGGTGAACTTGTAGATGCGCCCCTTGCCCGCGCCCTGCCAGCCTTCCACCCAGTCGAGCACGTAGAGCCCGCCGTCGGGGCCGAACTCCACGTCGGTGGTGAGGATGCCCTTTACGAAATCATCGCGATCCTTCATCCGAAAACCCGCGCCGCGCGGCTCGAGCACGATGTCGTGCACCACGCTCGCCGCCGGCCCGCCGCGGAAGTCGCTGAGGAAAAAATGCCCCGCGAATTTCGCCGAGAGCCCGGTGCCCGGATTGCACGTGAGCCCTGCGGGCCCATTCGCGACGTTTGCGATCGGCGGCACGAGGTAGCGCGCTTGCGGCGCGGCCTTCTCGTCCCACAGCTTCTCGCGATTCCACGGGCCGCGGTCGGGCAGGTATTGATACGCCATGCGCCAACCGTAGTCGGCACCCTCGACGATGTGCAGCAGCCGCGCCTGGTCGCCGCCGTCGGAGTTGTTGTCGCCGGTGAAAAGATCGCCGTAGGCGTTGAAGGCGAGTTCCTGCGGATTGCGGAGGCCGGTGGCGAAAATCTCCAGCCCCGTGCCGTCGGGCCGGCAGCGCAGCACCGCACCCGACTCGGTCTCGACCACGCTGCGCCCGTCGGGCGTCTTCACGTTCAGCGCGCGGTCGCCGATGCTGAAATAGAGCCATCCCTCCGGCCCCATGCGCAGCCCGTGCATATCGTGCCCGCGGAAGGCGAACTTGATGCCGAATCCGCTGAGCAGCTTGCCCTTCTCCGCAGCCTTGCCATCCGCGCCCGCGCGGAAGCGCCAGAGACTTGGGATGCACGTCCACCACACATTGTCGCCGCGCGCGAGGATGCCCGCGCCGGTCCCATCGAGCGGATCGCGGAAGCCATCGGCGAAGACCGTCGTCTTGTCCGCGATGCCGTCGCCATTCACGTCCTCGACGAGCGTGATGCGCTCCTCCGCCTTCGCAAACTGCTCGGCGAACTTTTTCGGATCGGGATAAAACTTCCGCATCATCGCGAGGCGATCGTCGGTGCTGCGGGAAGCGAGATCGGCATCGAGCCAGTTCATGTGGCCGCGGTTGTCCTCGACGCCGCGCTCCTGCCGGTAGCTCTCGGCAATGAACCAGCGCCCGCGCTCATCGGGCGAAAATGCGACCGGGTTCCCGAGCAGCGGCTCGGAGGCGAAGAGCGAGACGCTCAGGTTCTGGTCGAACTTGAACCCCTTCATCGCCGTCGCAGCCTCGAGCGTCGGACCGGTCGGCGGCACACCCTCACCGTGCGAAGGATCCGTCGGCGGCACGGCGCGCAGCGGGAGCGTGCAAGCAGCGAGGATCAGGGTGAGGCGGCGCATCAGGGTTTCTGCGGAAAAAGAGTCCGCACGGTGCGCAGGATTAGAGCGAATTCAAACGGCGAGGCGCGACTACGGCGCCTTCGCGAGGTCGATGCACACGAGCCGGTTCTCCCCTCGAAGATACAACCGCTTCTCGCTCAGCACCGGCGCGGCCCACGTGGGATACGTGAGCCCGGGCACCTGCCAGCGCCCGAGTTCCTCGCACTTTTCGACACTCGGCTTGAACAGCCCGAGCAGCCCCGCCTCGCCGAGCGCGATGAGTTTTCCATCCGCCATGATCGCGCTCCCACGCGCGAAAACATTCGGCTCCGTGCCGGGCGTGATGATGCCGTGGCCGCCTTTCATCCAGCGCTCGTCGCGCTCCCACTTCACCTTCCCGGTCGCGAACTCGACGCAGCGAAAAATGCCGTCGGGCTCATTCCGCCCGCTGAAGGCGAACAGATGCCCGGCGTGAAGCACGGGCCGCGACCAGTGGACTTCGAGTTGCAAGCCGCGCCAGACTTCGCTCACCGATTTTCCATCCGGCGCGACGCGCAGCAGCACGGAGCCGCCCTTGTAATAAGCACCGGAGAGAAAGACGAGGTCACCCTGCACGACCGGCGTCATCGCGTTGACGGTTTCATTCTGCCGCACGCGGAACCAGAACGAGAAATTCGCCGCGCCCGTCTCCGGGTCGAGCGACACGAGCCCCTGCCGCGTGACGACGAGCACGTGCCGCTTCCCGTGGATCGTCGCCGCGACCGGCGTGCAGTAGCTCGCCTGCTTCTCGAAGGTCGGGTCGCTGCGATTCCACTGCACGAGCCGCTCGCCGGGCCAGCCCGTCATCGGCACGCCGGTCCACGTCTTCTCGCCCACGTTCTCCCACAGCGTCCTGCCGGTATTTGCGTCGAAGGCCACGACGCCCGAGTTCGGCTGCGCGCCGACTTGCACGATCAGCTTGTCGCCTTCGAGGATCGGCGACGCGCCGACACCGAAGAACGCCTCGGGCACCTCGAAGTTCTTCTGCGTCTCACGCTGCCAGACCGGCTTGCCCGTCTTCAGATCGAGGCAAAGCAGCACACCCTCCGCGCCGAAGGTGTAGCAGCGATCACCCGCGATCAGCGGCGAGCAGCGAGGGCCGTTGTTGAAGCCGAACGGGTCCTCGAACTTGCACGCGTAGCCGTAGCGCCCGCGCGATTCGCCGGTCTTCGCGTCCATCGTCTCGACGACTTCCTGCCCGCCGGCACGATGATGCAGCACGAGCACCCCGCCGCGCACGCTCGGCGCGGAGTAGCCGGTGCCGGCCGCTTTCGACCACAGCACCGGCGCTGGCAACGTGTCGCGCAGCCCGGTCTCAGGCGAAGTTTGATCGCGGCTCGGCCCCATAAATTCGGGCCAGTCGGCGGCGAAGGCGGCGAGAGAAAGCCACGCGAAGAGGAGAAGGCGAATGGACATGCACGCACACCGTCCGGCATCCGGCGCTCACCTTTCAATCTTCAACTTCGGCAGCGAATCGGCGGGCGCCGTGCGCTCGGTCGCGGGCACGCAAGCCACGCTCATCGGCGCATAGTGCAGCACGCCGCGGGATGTCGAGGGATGGCCGAAGCGCCCGGGCCCGACGTGCTGGTGCGTGCCGACGACCACGAGGTCGGCACGTTCCTCCGTCGCGAGCTGAAGCAGGTGCGCATCCGAGCGGCCCCAGCCTTGCTCGATCCGCACATGCACGCGGCGCGGGCCGAGCAGCGCGCGGACACGCTGGCGGAAACAGCGGACCTGCACGGCCTCCGTCTTCGCCACCATCTCGCGGGCGAGTGGCGAGAGATCGCTCTCGCCGGGCTGCGCCGCGAGGTCTTGCTCGAGATACGTCACGACCACGTCACACGGACCGAGTTGCCGCAGCCAGCCGACCCATCGGAGCGCGGCGTCGGACGGGACGGAAAAATCCGCGCCGACAAAAATGCGCAAGTTGCGCCGGCCGCGCGTCCACGCGACGAACGGCTCCGAGGCGCGCACGATCAGAGTCGGCACGGGCGAAGTCTGCGCCACGCGCTCGGCCACGCTGCCGAGAATCCAGCCCGCAGGTGCGCCGCGGCCGAGCGACGAGAGCACGACCAGTCGCGTCTTCGCATCGCCGGAAAACTCCGCGAGCACGACCTCGGGCACACCTTCGCGAATGACCTCCCGCACTTCGACGCCGCTCGCATGGAGGCGCTGAACTTCGTCGGCCAGGCACTGTTGCGAAAACGAACTCAGCGACTCGCGGACCTGGACCGGGAGTTGCCCGCGCGCCGCCTCGTCCACCGCATGCACGAGCACGAGCGGTTCGCGCAAGCGAGTGGCGAAGGCCGCAGCCGTCTCCGTTGCCAGGCCGGCGGTCTTCGAGAAGTCCGTGCCACACACGATCTGCATCGACACGGCGGCAAGGGACGCGTCGGTCGCGGACTGAGAATCTTTAAGGGCACTCGAGCGCATGTGGAGTCTGCGCAGAGGCTACCGGAGACCGCTGGTCCAGCTACGCGACCCTTGGCCAAGAGTGCTCGGATATTGCGCGCGCTACTTTCCCTCGCGCCCAGCCGTCCAGCGGATCGCGTGGTGCATGAGCTCGCCCGCGCTCCCGAGGCCGAGCTTCTCTTTGATGCTCCCCCGATGCACGGCCACGGTCTTGTGGCTGAGGTGAAGTTGATCCGCGATCTCCTTCGTGGATTTGCCCGTGCCGATGAGTTGATACACCTCGAATTCCCGGTCGGTCAGTTTCTCCACCGGCGAACTCGATCCGCGTGCCGGCGCTCCGGAGAAGAGGTCCAGGATCCTCGCCGAGATGCGCGGGCTGACGCTGATCTCCCCAGCGAGCACGCGGCGGATCGCGTCGAGCATCGCTTCGCTGCCGGCCTCCTTCATCAAGTAGCCGCGTGCGCCGGCCCGCAGCGCGCGCTCGGCGTAAAACATCTCGTCGTGCATCGAATAAACGAACACGAGCACGTCCGGCGACATCGCGCGGATGTCCTTGATCAAGTCGAGCCCGTTGCGGTTCGGCAGCGTGATGTCGGTGATGACGAGCTCCGGTTTGCAGCGCGCGATCTCCGCGACCGCTTCCTCCGCGCTCTTCGCGCCGCCGCAGCACATCAGGCCCGCCTCGCTGTCGATGAGCCGCATCATGCCGTCGAGCATCATTGGGTGATCATCCACGAGGAAGACGCGGCGGCGCACCGGCTTCGCGGCAGTTTTTTTTGCGGGAACTTTGGACTTCATGGCGGCGTCGGCAGCGAGCAGACGATCCGCACGCCTTTGCCCGGTGTCGAGTGGACGTGCAAGCGTCCGCCGATCAAGCGCGCGCGATGATGGATCACCTTCAGGCCCATCCCGGGCTCGCTCGCGGCGGTGCCCGGGAGGCCCCGGCCGTCGTCTTCGATCGTGAGTTCCACGCACCTCCCGTGACGCGCTAGCCGCAGGACGATCGCGCGGGCCTTCGCGTGCTTGAGCGCGTTGTTCACGGCTTCCTGCGCGATGCGAAAGAGATGCGTCGCGGCGGCCGTGTCGCTCACCTGGACCGGAGATTCGCAGTGAAACTCGCACGGCACGCCGGCGATGGTGGTCATGCGCGCGACGTCGTTCAAGGCGGCCATGAGCCCTTCCGTTTCGAGCGTCACCGGCGCGAGCCCATGCGCGAGGTGGCGGGCTTGGGTGATCGCCTCGCGCGTGTAGCCGGCGATCTGTTTCGCGGTCTTCGCGAGGGCGGACTTTTCTGCCTTCAACTCCCGCGCCAGCGTGCTGCTCATCAGCTCGATCGCCGTGAGTTGCTGGCCGAGGCCGTCGTGCAGCTCGCGGCCGATCTGGCTCCGTTCGTCGTAGCTGATCTGCAGCACTTCGCGCTCGAGTCGGCGCTGCTCGGACACGTCGTGGACAAAGCCGAAGAACTCATCCCCGTCCGCGCGCAGCGACATTTCGACCTCGACCTCCCGCCCGTCGCTATGGCGCAGCCGGGTAAGACAGTGCTCGAAGCTTTCCGTGCGGAGCCGCTCGATGCGTTGCCGGATCTCCTCTGGCGAGTGGGTGGCGTCGACTGCGTAGAGTGTCATGCCGAGAAGTTCGGCACGCGGGCGGCCAACGAGTTCACAGAACGCGCGATTCAGTTCAATGATGCACGCGTCCCTGTCGAAGCGCACGAAGCCGTCGAGCGCGGTTTGGATGATCGTCTGCAGGCGCTCCTCGCGCTGGCGGATCGCTTCGTTGGCCTCGGTGAGTTTGCGGTCGCGCTCGATCACCGCGAGCGCGCGTCGCACGATGCCCGGCAGCAGTTCGAGCACACCGGTCTCCTTCATCACGTAGTCGAGCGCGCCCTGCTTCATCACCTCGACGGCGATTCGTTCGTCGCCCTGGCCGGTGATCACGAGGAAGGGGAACTCGCGGCCTCGCTCGCGCAGTCGCTGCACGAGCACGGGTGCTGGCAGGTCGCCGAGGTTCAAGTCGAGCAGCAAGAGATCGGCGGGCTCGCGCGTGAGCCACGCGAACGCCTGCTCGCCGCTCTCGAAGCTCTCCACCTTAAGCCCGTCCCGCCGCAACGCATCTGCCATGAGGAAGCGCAGCCCTTCGTCGTCGTCCACGATGACGATCCCCGGCGCTTTGTTGGAACCGGGGCTGGCCACGGAAGGGATCAGTCCTCGCGCTGGATGCACGGCACCTTCACGAGCGAGACGAAGCGGCCGAGCTGCGCGATGGCGTGGGCGAAGGCATCGAAGGAGACTGGTTTGTGGACATAGACGTTGCAGCCGAGCTGGTGGCAGCGATCGACTTCGCGCGGGTCGTCGGTCGTGGTCAGCATGATGACCGGCAGCTTGTGCAGCTTTGGGTCGGCCTTGATCTGCTGTAGCACCGAGACGCCATCGACCTTGGGCATCCGGATATCGAGCAGCACGAGGTAAGGCTGGTCGGCATGGAAGGCCGGCTCGGTGGTTCGGCCGAAGAGGAAGTCGAGCACCTCCTGCCCATCGTTGAACCGCAGGAACGTCGTGTCCACGCCGCCGCGGCGCAGATTGTCTTCGATGAGGTAGGCATGGCCGTCGTCGTCGTCAGCGATGAGGATGGTGGGGAGTTCGGTCACGGAAGAGACTCCCAATTATCAACTCTCGCCGGACGTGGCAATGGCCGGCAGAGAGACGAAGAAGGCCGTGCCTTCACCCGCGCGCGACTCGACCCAGATGCGACCGCGCAGCCGCTCGAGGATGCGCTGCGCGATGGTGAGGCCGAGGCCCTCGCCTTGCGTCTTTTTCGGATCGAGACGGTGGAACAGCTCGAAGACTTTCGGCTGATGCTCGGGGTCGATCCCGATGCCGTTGTCCTCGACCGAATAGATCGCCTGGCCGTCCCTGAGGCGACCGTTCACCCGGATGACGGACGGGCGTGACGGAGCGCGGTATTTGAGCGCGTTGTCGAGGAGGTTGGAGAAGACCTGCCCGACGAGCGTCGCATCGCCCTGGCAGCCCGGCAGGTCGCCGACTTCCACGGTCGCGCCAGCTTCGTCGGTCTGGAACTTGAGCGCCTGGATCGCGTTGCCGACGACCTTGTCCATCGCGAGTGGCTGGATCTGCAACGCCACGCGGCCCAGCCGCGAGAAGCGCAGGAAACCGGCGAGCAGCGCGTCCATCTTCGTCACGCTCGTCTCGATGAAATGGAGCGCGCGCGGGATGTCGGTGGTGAAGAGTTGCTGGACCTCGGCATCCGGCGTGGTGCCGAGCTTTTCTCTCAGCTCGTTGCAGGCAGCGGTGAGCGCGCGGCTGAAGCCCTGCACGTTGAGCAGCGGCGAGCGCAGATCGTGCGACACGACATACACGATCGTCTCGAGTTCCTTGTTCTTATCCGCGAGTTCCTCCGCGAGCACCTTCAGCCAGAGCTCGTTCTCCTTGCGCTGGGTGATGTCGGTGCGGATCGCGACATATTGGTAAGGCCGGCCGTTCTCTCCGAGGAAGGGGAAGATCGTCGTATTGACCCAATAGTAGGAGCCGTCCTTCGCGCGGTTCTTGATCTCGCCCTTCCACACCTGGCCGCTGCTGATCGTCCGCCAGAGCTCGGTGAAAAACGCCTTCGGATGATGGCCGGAATTGAGGATGCGGTGATTCTTTCCGAGCAACTCGGCCCGCGAGTATTTGGAGATCTCGCAGAACTGGTCGTTCGCGTAGGTGATGTCCCCGGCGGCGTCGGTGATCGCGACGATCGAGTGCGCGTCGAGCGCCGCCTTGATGTCGGTCAGTTCGCGGAGCGTGTCGGCGGTCGGCTCGGGCATGTCCGAGGATGGAGAATGCATAGCGCCCGTCGAGGGTGAACCGGTTGTCTTGCCCGCGGACATCACGCCGCGCGCGCCAGCGGCAGCGCCGTCCGGTAGGTGCTGGGGGATTCGCCGACCAGCTTGCGGAAGACGCGATTGAAGTGCGTAAGGGATTGGAAGCCGCACTCGAAGGCGACCTCGCTGATGCGCACGTGCGGATCGAGCAGCATCTGCTTGGCCCTCTCGATGCGCACGCGGCCGAGATAGCTCGTGAAGCACAGCCCCGTCGCCTTCTTGAACTGCTTGCAGAAGTAGAAAGTGCTCATGTGCACCGCCTGCGCGACCGCCGTGAGTGAGAGGTCTTCGCCGGAGTTCGCCGCGATGAATTCGCGCGCCCGCGTCATGCTCGGTGGCTCGGCGTGCTCGGTGCGGAAGACGACCTGATTTGCCACGATCGAGAGGTGCTGCGCGAAGATGCGGAGCAGTTGCAGCACGGACTCGTATTGCTTCGGCGAAATGACCCGCGACTGGAAATACGCCGCGCGCACTTCCTTCAGATCCGCCTTCAGTCCGAGCTGGACCAGCTGGCGTGACACGCGCGCGAAATGCCGCTGCGTCGGCGTATGGAGCAGCGCTTCGCCGGTGCGCAGGAAGCCAATGAGGTTTTCACCGATCCGCAGCGGGATCGCTGTCTCGCATAGACCCGCGAAGCACGTGATCGTCTTCGCCTCCTGCTGCGCCGAGTCGGCCAGGTCCGCGTGGGTGCGCAGGCAGGCCGCGCACGCCTTGCTCTGCTTGGCGAGCAGCGCACAGAGAGGGCTGCCGTGGCGTTGTTTCGATGCCCATGGCTTCCAGTCATCGACTGGGCTGAGCTTCAGCGGCAGGCCCGTCGCTTCGCCAAAGGCGCGCTCGTAGTCCTGATAGATCTGGGAGCGGGCGAGCCGCTCGAGCACTGCGTGGTTCGTGTCGGTGTTCATGGTCTAGGCTGCGATCGCCGTCGCTTCGACGGCGGGTTTCGGGTTCAAAGCGACGCGCACCTTTCGGATGAACGCGTCGATGTAGATATAAGGCTTCTCGATGATCGACTCCGCGTCGCCGAGCTCGTGGTGGCCTGTCGCAGTCCACATCACCCGCGCCTGCGGCTGCACCGTGGAAAACCACACCGCCAATTCCTCGCGGCGCATCTCCGGTAGCTCGATCGGCCCGAGCAGGAGGTCGATCCCGCTTGTCTCCCGCGCGAGCCGGCGCGCCCGCTCGCCGTCCGTCGCGGTGAGCACTCGATACCCGCACCGGCGCAACACCGTCGCCAACACTTCGCAAAGGCACGGATGATCCTCGACGAGGAGGATGATTTCGGCGGAGTCGGTCTGAAAGGTCTTCATGGCGCGTCGGTAGAAGTTCATGCGGCCAGCGGTGCGAAAGCCAGCGAGGCCGGGAGAAGGGAGGTCGCCGGATCGCAGTCGGGTTGCGGGAAGATGCTCCGGGCCTCGTCTATGATCTCGCAGTGACCGAAGAAATCGACGCCAGCCGCTCTTGTCACGTGGCGAAGATAATGCCTCGTCCCGTTGGCATGCCGGGCCATGCTTCGCGCCGGATCGAACAGTGCGACGATCGCCGTCGCCCCGTCAGTCACGCGGTTGAGCCAGGACTCGGTCCAGTGCTTCACCGAAGCCGAGAGGCTGCCGTCGCCGCGCAGCGAGAAGATGACGTAGTCGCTCGCCTCAGCCTCGCGAGTGGCTTCGCCAGCGAGGCCGTCCCATTCCAGCACCTCGCAACGCCACGGCGCGATGCTGTGGCCTTCCTCGCCCGCAGCCGTGGCGAGCATGTCGGCGAAACGCTTGCCGCGTGTGCCGGTTGAGAAATCGTCGTAGATGAGGGTAAACTTCATGGCGCCGAGAATAGAGGCCGGCCACGCGCACCAACAATCGGCCCGCAGTCCACACGTGCCTTGGCACCGCGACCTAGGCCGACTAGGCAAAAGTCCTACCCGCCATGCGCCCGCTCGCCCTGCTCCTCCTCCCGACTCTCGCCTTCGCCGAGGCCAGCTCCCGCGATGGCAATCTCGACGCTCCGCCTTCCACGCCCGAGCAGCAGCGCGCGATGTTCCACCTCCCGCCGGGATTTGAAATCCAACTCGTCGCCGCCGAGCCCGCGATCCAAAAGCCGATGAACCTCAACTTCGACGCCGCAGGCCGGCTCTGGGTCACCGGTAGCGAGATGTATCCGTGGCCGGCGAAAGTGGACGCGCTAGGGCAGCCGATCGCCGTCTTCGACGAGACATGGAAGACGATGTCCGGCGCCTTCGACGCGACGAAAGCGCCGCCGCCGCCGGGGCGCGCGACCGACACCGTGCGCGTGCTCAGCGACTTCGCGCCCGATGGCCGCGCGCGGAAGATCGACGTCTTCGCCGACGCGCTGAACATCCCCATCGGCATCCAGCCGCTCCCGCGCAGGCCGGGCGCGAAAGGCGACAGCGCGATCGTCTTCTCCATCCCGAAAATCTGGCGCCTCACCGACACCGATGGCGATGGCCGTGCCGACTTGCGCGAGCCGCTCTACGGCGACTTCGGCTTCCGCGACACCCACGGCATGTCGAGCAACTACCTCTACTGGATCGACGGCTGGATCTACGGCTGCCACGGCTTCGCCAATCACAGCGTCGTGCGCGACGGCGCGGGCCGCACCACCGAGATGAACAGCGGCAACACCTACCGCTTCCGCCCCGACGGCTCGCGCTTCGAGATCTACACGCACGGCCAGACGAACCCCTTCGGCCTCGCCGTCGATGACTGGGGCAATTTCTACTCCGCCGACTCGCACTCGCGCCCCGTCATGCTGCTGCTGCCCGGCGCGCACTACGCGGGCATCGGCAAGACGCACGACGGCCTCGGCTTCGCGCCGACCATCATGGATCACGACCACGGCTCGAGCGCCATCGCCGGCCTCGCGTGGTATGGCGCCGATCATTTCCCGCCCGAGTTCCGCGGCAACACCTTCAACGGCAACCCCGTCACGCGCCGCATCAACCGCGACCGCTACGAGTGGCAGGGCTCGACGCCGCGCGCGATCGAGATGCCCGACTTCCTCACGTGCGACGACCCGTGGTTCCGCCCCGTGCAAGTGAAGCTCGGCCCCGACGGCGCGCTGTGGATCGCCGATTTCTACACGCCCATCATCGGCCACTACGAACAACCCCTCGCCGACCCGCGCCGCGACCACGCGCACGGCCGCATCTGGCGCATCGTCTGGCGCGGGGAGAAAGCGGACGCGCCCGCGCCGGTGCTGCCGGACTTGGCGAAGCTGGACGCGAAAGCCCTGATCGAAAAACTCGGCGACGCGAACATCACGACGCGGTCGCTGGCGACGAATGAGTTGGTGGAGCGGGTTGGGAAGGAGGCTTCTTCGCCTCTCTCATCGGTCATCGTTGTGTCGAACGAAGAGGAGGTCATGAAGAAGGAATCGGGCAGTGTCCCCTTCCGCTGGAGTTCCCCGCCAAGCCAGCGAGTGCCCGCTCTTTGGGCAGCACAGCGACTCGGGATTTTGGATGACATCGAGTCGCGCGCGATTGCTCGCAGCTTCTACGACTCACCGGAAGTTCGGGCTCATACGGTCCAAATCGTCCGGGAACATAAACTGGAAGGTTGGGCGATGGATTGCGATGCCGAACTCCTCCGCGGCGATCCGCGAGTGGGCCGAGTTGCCGCTGCAATAGCAGGGTCGGACCAAGTTTCTT
Organism: Verrucomicrobiota bacterium; assembly: GCA_009885995.1. GTDB lineage: Bacteria > Verrucomicrobiota > Verrucomicrobiia > Chthoniobacterales > Chthoniobacteraceae > VFJQ01. The sequence goes on along the minus strand of VFJQ01000170.1, from coordinate 19,899 downwards.
CTCTCGATTTCAAGCACCTTCTCAACCGTTGGGACGTTACGGACCCAGCAGATACAATATTCGTCCAAGCGATTCGCATGCGGCTGCGTAGCCTTCTTGCAAGCCCGACGGGCTGTGTTGAAGCCGCACGTCGTTTGGACATCGACGCTGCACGGATCGGTTACGAACAGACCGCGAGCAAAAACGCCGAGAAACTTGCAGCAGTCAGCTTGGCGGTGCCGAGCACGGACTCGGCGTCATTCCTCCTCGCCCACCTCCAGCACACAAAGTTCGCCACCCCACGCGCCGGCGAATACCTGCGCCACGCGGTGCTGAACCTGCCGGAGGAAAAGCTCGGCGACGTGAGCGCGCTGCTCCAGTCGCTCGCCGACGCGCCGCTCGCCGACGCGCCGCTCGCGCAGCGACTCGCGCTCGCCGATGGCCTCGGGCAAGCAGCGCGCGAACGCGGTTGGAAGCTGCCCGACGACATCGCCGCGTGGACGCAGCGCACGCTGCTCGCCGCGCTCGATGACAACGCACTCGCCGACCGCGCCATCGCCGCGCTGCGCGACGCGACGTGGTCGGAGAAGTTCGCCCCGCTCCAGCAGATCGTCCTGGATCCGAAACGCGACGGCACCCGCCGCGCCGCCGCGCTCGAAGCCGCGCTGAATCTCGACCGCGGCGTCGCCCTCGCCTCGCAAGCGCTCGCCGATCCCACCTCGCTCCCGCTGCGCAAGAAAGCCGCCGAGTTGCTCGGACGCCAGGTAGGGACCGCTGTCCCCAGCGGTCCGCGGGATGGCGCGTCGCCGGCCAGCGACGGACGGTTGGGGACAGCCATCCCTACCAGAGCGGCTCTGGATCCACGCGCCGCTCTGCTGGCTGCATTGCCCACCGCGCCGGCTGAACTGGCGCTCGCGATCACCGCTTCGCTCGCGAAGACCGACCCCGACTTCACCGCGCTGCTCGAACTGCTCGAAGCCGGCAAAGCCTCCCCCGCGCCGCTGCGCAACCGCCTCATCGCGATCCTCGTCACGCGCCGCGCCGACGCCTTGCGCGCCCGCGCCGACGCGCTCACGCGCGACCTCCCGCCCGAAGACGCGCGCCTCGATGGCGTCATCGCCGCGCGCGTGAAAGCCTTTGCCAGCGCAAAGCCCGACGCCGCGAGGGGCGAGCAGGTCTTCGCGCAGCAGTGCGCCGTCTGCCACCGCTTCCGCGACCAGGGCGGCAACGTCGGCCCGAACCTCGACGGCGTCGTCGCCCGCGGCCCACACCGCATCATCGAAGACATCCTCGATCCGAACCGCAACGTGGACCCGACCTTCCGCCAGGCGACGCTCGAACTCACCGACGGCCGCACGCTCGTCGGCGTGAACTTCCGCGAAGAAGGCAACGCCGTCCTGCTCACCGACGCTGCCGGCCAGACGCAATCCGCGCCGAAGCCGAGCGTGAAGTCGCAAACCCAAAGCAGCCTCTCGCTCATGCCGCCCGCCTACGAGACCGCGATCCCCGCAGACGACTTCAACGCGCTACTCGCCTACCTTGTCGGCCAATGACACCCGAAGCTCACGCCCACCTCAGCCGGCACTGCCCCGTAATGAAGCGGCTCATCAAAGCCCACGGTCCGTGCGCGCTCGTGCTGGAGTCCGACCGCTCGCCATTCGCCGCGCTGGCCAGCGCGATTGCACATCAGCAACTCCACGGCACTGCCGCGGAGGCGATCCTGGGACGGTTCTGCGCGCTGTTTCCGCGAGGCGGTTTTCCCACGGCGCAAAAGCTCGCAAGCGTGAGCGACGAGCAGTTGCGCGGGTGCGGCTTCTCCGGCGGGAAGATCGCCGCGCTGCGCGATCTCGCGGCGAAGACCATCGACGGCACCGTGCCGCCGCGCGCGGCGGTGGCGAAGCTGAGCGACGACGAACTCGTCGAGCGGCTCACCGAGGTGCGCGGCATCGGGCGCTGGAGTGTGGAGATGTTTCTCATCTTCACCCTCGGTCGCCCCGACGTGCTGCCAGCCGACGACTTCGGCGTGCGCAGCGGCTACCGCATCGCCTTCGGTCTCGATGAAATGCCAAAGCCGAAAGAACTGCTCGCCTACGGCGAACGCTGGCGCCCGCACGCGACAACCGCCGCGTGGTTCTTGTGGCGCGCCGCCGACGCGGCGAAGGAAACCAAATGAACACGACCTTCCTTCTCGGCGGCGACCTGCCCGTGAACCGCCTCGGCTACGGCGCGATGCGGCTCTGCGCGCAACCGGGCAACTTCGGACGCTTCCCCGACTGGGAAGCCGGCAAGCGCCTGCTCCGTCGCGCCGTCGAACTCGGCGTGAACTTCATCGACACCGCGCACGCCTACGGTCCGTCGTGCAACGAGGAACTGATCGGTGAAGCGCTCGCGCCTTACGCTTCCGGCGTGGTCATCGCGACGAAGGGCGGCGTCGAGAAGACCGCGCCGGACAAAGTCTTCCCCGATGGTCGTCCCGAGACGCTGCGCCGCCGCTGCGAGGAAAGCCTGCGCCTTCTTCGCGTCGAGCGCATCGACCTCTACCAACTCCACCGCCCTGATCCAAACGTGCCCTTCGCCGACAGCGTCGCCACGCTTGCCGCACTGCGGCGCGAGGGGAAGATCCGGCACGTCGGCCTCTCGAACGTGACGCTCCCCCAGGTCGAGGAAGCGTGTGGGATCGTCCCGATCACGTCGGTGCAAAACCGCTACAACCTCACCGAGCGCGCCGACGATCCCGTCGTCGATTTCTGCGCCGCGCGCGGCATCGCGTATCTCCCGTGGGGACCGCTCGCCGCGAAGCCTTTCGCGCCCGAGGCCCCGCTCGCGAGCACGCGGGGCGCACTCGCGTGGCTGCTGCACCGTGCTCCGAATATCATCGCGATCCCCGGCACCACTTCGCCCGCGCACCTCGAGGAAAACATCGCCGCAAGCCGGGTGTCGCTTTCCGACGAAGAGTTCGCTACGCTTTCTGCCAACGCGTCATGACCGACAAAACCGTCTCCCTTATCACCGGCGCCAACAAAGGCATCGGCTACGAAATCGCCCGGCGCCTCGGCGCACTCGGCCACTGCGTGCTCGTCGGCGCGCGTGACAAAAAGCGCGGCCAGACCGCGGTCGATCAGCTCAAGGCGGGCGGCGTGGATGCACACCTCGTCATCCTCGACGTCGCGTATCCGCCGTCGGTCGAGACTACGGCGATGCTCATCGAGCAGGACTACGGGCGACTCGACGTGCTCGTGAACAACGCCGGCCTCATCCACGACCGCAGCCTCAAGCCAAGCAACACACCGCTCGACACGATCCGCGAAGTCTTCGAGCCGAATTTCTTCGGCCTCATCGGCGTCACGCAGGCGATGCTCCCGATGCTGAGGAAAAGTCCCGCGGGCCGCATCGTGAACATGTCCAGCGGGCTTGGTTCGCTCACGCTGCAATCGGACCCGAACGGTCCGTTCGCCGATTTCAAGGTGCTCGGCTACGACTGCTCGAAGACCGCGGTGAACGCGGTGACCGTCCACTTCGCCTACGAGCTGCGTGACACGCCGATCAAGGTGAACTCCGCCTGCCCCGGCTGGGTGAAGACCGACATGGGCGGCCCCGAGGCGCCCGGCACTGCCGAGCAAGGAGCCGACACGCCGGTGTGGCTCGCCACCCTCCCCGCCGACGGCCCGACCGGTGGATTTTTCCAGGATCGCAAGCCGCTGCCTTGGTGAGCGATCAGACGATCCGATCCGTCGAGACGATGCCGGGAATACTGGCGAAGTGCTGGTCGAATGTGAGGACCACCGCGCCGATCCGCCGGGCGCAACAGGCGATGATGATGTCGGCCAAAGGGAGCGCGCCCCCGATGGTGCGGTCGAGTTGCCAGGCCAGCATTTCGACATCCACCCAGAGACGGTTATCGGTCGGCACGAACATCATGACATCCCAGCTTGCCTGGAATTTCTTGAGCATCGCCGGTTCGCGGATCCCCCGCGCCACCTCGCAGCGCACGATCCCGCACGTAGCGAGATCGCGCACTTCCGAGATGGGTTGGAGCTCGAGCAGCGGGTTCCGCCCGCGCTTACTCCCCGTGATATACCAACTGCTATCGATCAGGACTGGGCTTCCGGCCATAAGTCGGGGGTGTTTCGGCGGCACGCATTGCTTCGAGATCGTAGGCGGGGTCGAAGACGTTCTTCCAGTCCTCGGAACTCATCCCGAAGTCGTCCTTGAGGAGCAGGCTGAGCCGGGCGCGCCGGTCCATTTCCTTGAGGGCAAGGTCGATGGCTTCTGTCTTGGTCTTGGCCCCGGTGAACTCGATCACCCGGGCGAGGAGCTCGTCGTCAATATTCAGGGTCATCTTCATGCCATACTCAGTATGTATGATGGACATCCGCGCAACTGAATTCTTCGCTCCCTCTCTATATTTTCCACTTTCTCACTCCGTCCGAACCATGACCACCAAGCCCGTCTCCACCGAAACCCTGCTCGTTCAACTCAACTGGCGCTACGCCACCAAAGCCTTCGACCCGGCGAAAAGGATCGCCGACGCCGACTGGGCCGCGCTGGAGCAGACGCTCATCCTCACGCCTTCGAGCTACGGCGCGCAGCCTTACAAGTTCGTCGTGATCACCGACCCGGCGACGCGTGAGCGGCTCGTGCCGCTCTCGTGGAATCAGCGTCAACCCGCCGACTGCTCGCACTACGTCGTCTTCGCCGCGCGGGAGAAGAATTCCGAGGCGGACGTGGATCGCTACATGGCGCGCATCGCTGAGGTGCGCGGACTGCCGCTCGAGAGCCAGTCGGGCTTTAAGAAGATGCTCCTCGCCGACATCGTGAATGGCCCGCGCGGCCAGCAGTCGCTCGAATGGGCGACGCGGCAGACCTACATCGCGCTGGGCAATTTCATGACGGCTGCCGCGCTGCTCGGCATCGACACGTGCCCGATGGAAGGCATCAATCCGGCGGGCTACGATGAAGTGCTCGGGTTGCCGGCGCTCGGCTTCCGCACTGTCGTCGCATGCGCCGCCGGCTACCGCGCCGACGGCGACAAATACGCGACGCTGCCGAAGGTGCGCTTCCCCGAGAGCGAGCTGATCGTGCGGATCTAAGCGCGCGAATGGATGAAGCCGAAGGCTCTGCGGTGAAGCATCGCCGCAGGGTCTTCGCACTTCATGGCACTTCGGTTCTTACGATCGCGGTCGTCTTGTCGGTGAACGTCGCCAGCCAGACGACCTGCGCGTTGTCGTTGAAGCTGCGCGTCACGCCGGTGCTGCGGGTGGTCGCGCTCAGCAGCTTGAAGCTCTTCACCGTCTTCACGCCGACATCGCCGCCGGTGCGGAAGAGCAGGCGCGTCGAGCCGGTGAAGTCTTTCGCCCACACGCCAGCCGCGCCTTTGCCGGGCAAGAGCGTGGCGGCGAAGATGGGGCCGCGACCCTCTGCGATCGCGAGCGAGGTGAACGCTTTCCAGACCGAGCCGGGCAGTTCGGGCACCTCGACGCCGCCTTGCGCGAGTAGCCCGAGCGTGCCGCCGGGCGGCTTCCACCACAGCGTCTGCATCGCCAGGCCGCGCACCGGGCCGCCTTTGATCGTCGCGGGGAAGGCGAGGCCGTCGTCCTCGGCGAGCACGGGGTCTTTCAGCACGCTGAACTTCGCGCCGCCCGCCGCGCCGCCCGCCGCGCCGCCCGCCGCGCCGCCCGCCGCGTCGTCGCCCACGCGCACGAGCGGCTGATACGTCCCGCCGCCGGTGAAGTCCGCGAAGATCGCCCGCGCGTTCGCTTTCGTGATCGCACCGCCGAGCGGCGAACTCGCGAGGAAGGCGCTGTGGTAACTCTCCGTCACCGCGGGCAGGCCGAGGCTCGTGAACTCCGTGCGTGCGAAATCTCCCGTCGCGCCGATGTAGCACTTCGCGAACGACTGCTTGCCGTCCGCGAGTTTCACCAGCGCGAGGCCGATCGGGTTCGCACCGCCGGGCGCTTGCAACCAGCCGCGGCCCATGCCGGGCGAGCCGGCGCCCGCGGCGAAGCTCACGAGCTCTTGATCTCCGAGCCGGAAAAAGCGTCGCCCTCGCGCAGCACCTGCGTGAGCGGGCCGGCGCCGTCCTTCATCCACAGCGCGAGATCGCTCGCCGCCGGCGCGGTGTGCTGCGCGAGGAAGCCCACGCTGCCGCCCGCGATGGCGACGGACTTGAAGCTCTTGAATTTCTCCGCCTCGCCCGTGCGCGCGATCTTCTCGAAGCCGCCCGCATCTCCGCGCACCACCGCGCTCGCGCCGGTGCTCAGCTTCGCGATGAAGGCGACCTTGCCCGCATCCACCACCGGATTGCTGAAGCTCTTCCACGTCGCACCCGCGACCGGCGACGCGCCGCCGACCACCGCGAGGCATTGGTCGTTGAGGAAAAGCCCCGTGCCGCGCTTCACCGGGCCGGTCGCGCTCGTCCACTTCGCGATGAAGGCGATGTTCCCCGCGTCGTCGGTCGCGGGCGGGCCGAAGCTCACGATCACCGCGTCGTCCGGCAGGTCGGTGGAGGTGAGGCGGCCGGGCGCGGGTTCGCCGGAGGCGATGAGCTTCGTGCTCAACGGCATCGCCAGATGCACCGTGATCGTGAAGCTCTGCGCCGCGCTCGTCGCCACGGGGTTGCCGTTGTCGCTCAGGCTCACCATCACCGTCGCCACACCGCGCGCTCCGGCAGCGGGGGTAAAGGTGAGCGTGCCATTCGCGGCCACGGCGGGCTGGGCGGCGAAGATCCCGTTGTTGTCGTTGCTCACGTTGAAGCTGGGCGCCTGCCCGCTTTCATTCGCCGGGCCGACGCTGATGCCCGTGGCCCAGCCCGTCACGCTCTGCGCGCTGGCGTTGTCGAGGAGCATCTGGTCCGCACCCTTCGTGAAGGCCGGTGTGTCGTTCACCGCGTCGAAGGTGGCGAGGAAGGACTGCGTCTCGCCGGTAAGGCTGTCGGTGAGGGTGATCGTTGCGCTGCCGTTGGCATCCGCCACGGGCGTCACCGCCACGGTGCGCGCCGTGCCGCCGCCGCCGAGGGCGATGTTCGCATTCGGCACCAGCGCGGTGTTGCCGGAGCTGGCGCTGAGCGCGCCGACGGTGCCGACGCTGAAGCCGATCGCGCCCGTGGCCGTGTCCTCGTTCGTGGTCGTGTTCGCGATCGCGCCGATCTGCGTTTCATACGCGCCGATGTCTGCCGTGCCGACGATGGGGAAGCCGCGCTGGTCACTGATGAAGGCCGTCGCGCCGCCGGCGTTGCGCGCGGGGCTGCCGGGCAGCAGCGCCATCGTCTTCGTCGGCCCGCCGTAGCTGCCCAGCGGTGCCAGGAGCGGGTCGCCACTGGTGACGTTGTTACTTCCGGTGAAGGGGGCGCCGACGTAGATGTTCTCGGAACCGTTTCCGGCGACGATCGAGTTGGACAGGGTCATCGAGCCATTTTGGTAAATGCCGTGCGGGGAGTGGTCCGAAATCGTGCTCTGGTTCACTTCCAGATTGGATTCATTGAAAATAGCCGGCCCGCCGTAAACGGTCGTATTAGCGGCCAGAGTGCTTTGGTTCACCGTCAGTGTCCCCGAGTTGAAGATGCCGCCGCCCTGCGCGGCGGAGTTTCCCGTAAAAGTGCATCGGTTCACCGTCAGACCGGCGCCGCTCTCGTTAATGATACCGCCGCCATCGGCAAAACCCGCCAGCGCGGAGTTTCCGGCGAGGGTGCATTGGTTGATAGTGAGCGCGCCGAGGTTTCTGATGCCGCCGCCGCTGCTGCCCGCGCCATTTCCATTGGCGATGGTGAGCGCGGTCAGCGCGACGGTGGTGCCGCTGTTCACCTGAAAGACGCGGGAGGCCGCGTTGCCATTGAGCGTGATGCCGCCCGCCAAGCCGCTGGCGTCGATGGTCACGCTACTGGCGAGCACGATTGCACTGCCGCCGAGCGTGATCGTTTGCCCGGAGAGCGCGGTGTCGAAAACAATATAGTCCGCCCCATCGCGGACAGCCTCGCGCAGCGAAGTCTGGGGCCCCGTCGGCGTGTCCAGTTGGTCGAGATTCGTGGTGACCACGGTGGGGCTCACCTCCACCGCGCCGATGTCCGCCACGGCGATGCCATTGCCATCGCCATCGACGACACGGGGAAAGCCGCGCTGGTCGGTGGTGAAGGTGGAGGTTGTTGCGCCACCCGCGGGGTCGATGGCCGGGCTGCCGGGCAGCGGCGGCCTCGTCTGGGTGGGGCCGCCATAGTTGCCCAGCGGGGCGAGCAGCGGGTCGCCGCTGGTGAGGTTATTCGTGCCGGTGAAAGTGCCTTCGATGTTCCCGGGCGTGTTCCCAGCGACGATGGAGTTGGACAGATTCAGCGTGCCGTGATTCCTAATGCCACCGCTAGGCTCGTAAGCCGCACAACCCGTGATGCTCGTAAGCCGCACAACCCGTGATGGTGCTCTGGTTCACCGTCAGCGTGCCCGTGCTATCGTTGTAAATGCCGCCGCCTTCGCCGCCGTAGTCCGCCGAATCGCCCGAGAGGGTGCTCTGGTTCACCGTCAGCATACCGAGGTTATTAATGCCGCCGCCGCGCCCCCCACGGTTGTCCGAGAGGGTGCTCTGGTTTACCGTCAGCGTGCCCGTGCTGTGGTTGTAAATGCCGCCGCCGGCACCGAGGAAAGCATTATTCCCGCCCACATTGTTCGTGAGGGTGCTCTGGTTCACCGTGAGCGTGCCGGAGTTGTAAATGCCGGCGCCGCTACCCAGTGCCGTATTACCCGTGAGGATGCACTGGTTCACCGTTAGCATGCCGTGGTTTCCAATGCCGCCGCCATCGCTGGTGCCGGCGGCCCCATTCGCAATGGTGAGCGCGGTCAGCACGACGGTGGGGCCGCTGTTCACCTGAAAGATGCGGGAGGCCGCGTTGCCATTGAGCGTGATGCCGGCGGGCAGCGCCGAGGCGTCGATGGTGAGACTTTTGTCCAGCAACAACTGAGTGCCACCCAGCGTGATGGTCGCGCCGGAGAGACCCGGCGCAAAGACAATGGTGTCGCCGCTGGCCGCATCGCGAATGGCCTCGCGCAGGGAAGTCTGGGGACCCGTGGGCGTGTCGATCTCGTCGGCAACGGTGGTGACGGTGAGCGTGGCCGCGCCCGCGCCCGCGGCGGCGAAGGCGAGCAGACCGAGGAGAGTGCGGAGAAAACCGAGCGCTTTCATGGGAGGAATGCGGCGAGTGAAGCACCTCCGCGCGGAGATGTCGAGGCACGTGGACCGCGCCCGGCGCTGACGAATGCGCCTACACCGCCCGCGGCACCTGCCGCCCTGCGTCGGGCTTGGCTTCCTCATGATACTCGGCGTCGGTGTTCACGTTCCAAAGATCGAACGCGCCACCGAGCAGGTTCTTCGCGGCGAGGATCGCGGTCATCATCGAGTGATCCTGGTTGTTGTATTTGTGCATCCCGTTTCGCCCGACGGGCTGGACGTTCGGGAAGCGCGCGAGCGCCGCGCGGATGATGTTCACGTCGTCCACGTAGCCGGGGCCATAGACCGGATACGCCTTCTCCATCCGCACGACCGCGCCGTCGAAAACATCCTCCGGCCGCACGAGTCCGAGCTGCGCGAGTTCGCGTTTGCCGAGTTCGATGAGGTCTTCGTCGCGCATCGACCACAGCCCATCGCCCTCGAAGCAAAAATACTCCAACCCGAGGCAAGTCGTGCCCGGCTCCGGCACGAGATGCGGCGACCAGTTGTTGAAGTTCTGGATGCGCCCCAGCTTCACGCTCGGATCGTGGACGTAGATCCAGTTGTCGGGGAAAAGGTCGGACTTCCGCACCATCAGCGCGACGGTGAGAAAGTCGCGATACTGAAGCCGCTTCGCCGCCGCGATCGCCTCGGGCGGCAGCGGCGGATTGAAAGAAAGCACCGTTTCCTGAAGCGGCATCGAGACGATGAAGTCCTCGCCTTCCCACTCGGAAACAACGCCCGCGGCGCTGCGCGTCGTCACCGACACGACGCGCTCGCCGTTCGTGTTGATTGCAGTCACGTCCTCACCCATCACCACGCGGCTGCCTGCGGCGATCACGTCGTCGCGATGCTTGTCCCACATCTGCCCCGGCCCGAATTTTGGATACTCGAACGTGTCGATGAGCGTCTTCACCACCGGCCCGCCGCTCTTCTTCCGCTGCGGCACGAGCGCGTGCCAGATCGCGTTGAGCAGCGAGAGGCCCTTGATCCGCTGCGCCGCCCAGTCCGCGCTGATCTGCTCGCACGGCATCCCCCAGACCTTCTCGGTATAAGTGCGGAAAAAGATCGAGAAGAGCATCTTGCCGAACCGATTCGTGACCCAATCCGCGAACGATTTCTCCGGCTTGATCGGAAAGACCTGCGCCTTCGCATAGCTGAGCACGCACGCGATGCTCGTGAAGACGCCGAGCCCGAACAGCGCGTTCGCCGCCTTGAGCGGGTAATCGAAGAACTTCCCGTTGTAGAAAATCCGCGACCCGCGGCGCACGCTAATGAACTCAGACCCGAGCCGCTGCTTCCACCGCTCGGTCACCTCGTCGCTCTTGCTGAAAAAGCGATGCCCGCCGATGTCGAAGCGGTAGCCCTTGTATTCCACCGTCCGCGCGATGCCGCCGACGTAGCGCGTGTCCTTTTCGAGCACCACCACCGGACGCCCAGCTTCGGCGAGATCGACAGCCGCGGAGAGACCGGCGGGCCCGGCGCCTACGATGACGACGCGCTTGAGTGGAGAGGTGGGCGACATGGGCGGAGGAGAGAGCACGGCACTCGCGCTCCGTCCAGCTTGTGCCTGCGAAATGGATCGCGCAGTCTGCTCCCCTCATGTCTCCCGAATCTGCCTCGAAGCTCCGCATCTGGCTGCTCGCCGCCGTGCTGCTGGTCGTCGGTGCATGCCTGCGCCTCGGCGCCGCGCAGTCGTTCACCCTGAGGGGAACGGACGAAGCCCTCTACGGCGCCTACGTCGAGTTCCTCATCCAGCGGGGGCTCGGCGAATACCCGACCCTCGTCGATCAATACATCCGCTACGAGGAGCGCGTCGCCCGCGGCGAAGTGAGCCCGCTGGAGCGAGGGGGTGCCGCGCTCCCGCCGATGCGGGTCGCCTACATCGTCTCCGGGGCTCTGGTGCGATCGAGCACCGCGCTTGATGCCCGTGCCAGCCTCAACGCCGTCTCCGCCGCATTCAGCTTCCTCATGCTCCCGCTCGGCTGGCTCTTCGCATGGCGCGCCGCCGGGCCGAAGATCGCCCTCGGCACACTCGCGCTCATGGTCTTCGCACCGACGCAACTCTTCATGGCGCGCCACGCCTTGATCGATGTCGTCGTCTCGTTCTGGTCGCTCGCCGCGCTCTGGGCGCTCTGGGAATGCCTCCAAAATCCCACCGACCCGCGCCGCCTCGCCGCACTCGGCCTCACCCTGGCGGCGCTCGTGCTCACGAATGAAACCAGCTTCTTCGTCGTCTGCGGCCTCGCCGCGCTCCTCGCACTGAATCCCTGGCTAAAATTCGGCACGATGCACCGGTCTATCGCCGCCGCCTCTGCTGCCGGCCTGCTCACCGGCGCCGCGATCCTCGTCTTCGCCTGCGGCGGAATCGATCGCGTGTTCGAGGGCTACCGCTTGTTCGTCACCACCGCCGTGAAGCTGCCCTACGCCATCGCCACCGGCGATGGCCCGTGGCACCGCTACATCTTCGAGCTCACCCTCGTCAGCCCGCTCGTCGTCATCCTCGCGCTCACGATGCTCGCCCGGCTCGATGCCAGCACCCGCCCGCAGCTCTTCGTCGCGATCTTCTTCCTCATCACCTACGCCGCGCTGGCCAGCGTGCGCTACGGCATGAGTCTGCGCTTTGCGAACCTGTGGGACTTCCCGCTGCGCTTCCTCGCCGCGAGCGCCCTCTTCGCGCTGGTCGCAAATTTGCGCTCCCGCCCCCTCCTCGCCGCTACCGCAGCCCTCGTCCTGCTCGCCGTCGCCGACATGCGGCAATACCGCCGCATCTTCGTCGAACGCAACGTATATGACCCCATCAGCACCGACCTGCTGCGCGCGGTGGACATGCTCAAATAATGCACTCCACGAGACATCCGCTTGCCAGTTGGCGCTTCGTCTGCTTTCGCGAGTCCGTCGCTTTTCCTCCAAGACCTTGAGTGACGACCATGCCCGCTGCTTCCGACTCAGCACACACCACCAGCAGACCGAAATACCACGCCCTCATCACGTATGTGCCCGAGGAGTTCATCTGGTGCGACTGGCTGCATCGCCAACTCGACGGCACCACGGTCCCTGCCGACCTCGCCGACAAGCGCACACGCCACGGCTTCACCCGGCCAGCCACGGTCCACGTCTTCCCCGACCCGCGAAATCCCACCCATCTCGCGCGACACGCCACTTCGCCCCCACCGTGCCGGCACTTGATCGTCATTTGCTCGCCGCACTCGGCCAGTTCGCCCGCGCTCGACGAGCAGATCCGCGCCTTCAAGCGCACCGAGGGTGAAGACCGCATCGTCGTCCTCGTCGTCGATGGCGATCCCGAGCACGACTCCGCGCCCGTGGGACACGATGATACCGAATGGCTCCCCGCGTGGCTGCGCTGGCGGGTCGATAAAAGCGGGAACTTCCGCCCCGCAGAAGCATCCGAGCCCCAGATCATCGACGCCCGCGCCGACAGGCTCAGCCCGCCCGAAGCCCGCGCCCAGCTCCTCGCCGCGCTGCTCGATGTGCCCCGCGACAGCTTGCGCGCTTACGACGACCTCGTCCTCGCCGAAGCCTCCGACACCCTCGCTCCCACCGCCCGCGAAGTAGAAGAACCCATCGCCCCGCCGAAGCGCGGAGCGGCCGGACTCATCGTCGCCTCACTCGTCGTCGTCATCGCCGGGGGCGCCTACTGGTGGACCACGCGATCGACTGGCGACCCGGCTGTGAAGTCGATCGCATCATCCGTTTCACCCGCCATCCCAGCGGCCACACCACAGCCGATGGCGACGCCCGCACCGACCCCGGCTCCAAAGCTCGCCTCGGCCCCGAAGCCGTCACAGCCCACGCCAGCCCCCAAGCCGATCGTCGCCCTCCCGGTGGCAAAAGTCGCGTCCGTCTCGACGCCCGCCGCACCGACGGCGCCGATGACGAAAGTCACCACCGCATTCGCAGCGAGCGAAGGTCCTCAGACACCGGTCACCAGTATCACTGCATCGCGCGCGCAGTTATTGCCGCTCGATCCCGCCTCGAGCTGGCAGAGGATGCGCGACCTCGGCGACACCCTCCTTTCCCGCGGCAACCGCGGCACCGCCCTGATCGCCCTGACACAATCCGTGGACGTTGGATTGCGCGTCGCCGCCGCTCCCGGCACCTCCGTGAGTGAGCGGTTCGACATCGCCCGGCTCTGCTTCCGCGTCGGCGCGCTGCAAAAGCAATTCACCAACCACACCGAAGCCCGCCGCTCGGTCCAGCGCGGGCGCAGCCTCCTCGAATCCATGCAACTCACCGGCGAGGACGCATCGGAGCGTGACGCTCTCGTCGCCAACATGGATCAGCTACTGCGCAGCATCCCGCGGTAGCCATCCCGCGAGCAGCTCGCACAGCGCGCCCTTGTCCGCCACATGCGTGAGCGCGCCGGCGCGGGTGAGGAAGCCGAAGCCCGCGCCGTAAGCCGCGCCGTTCACCGCGCACGCATCCGTCGCGCACTCCGCGAGCTGCGCGCGGCCCTTCGCCAGCGCCTCCTCGCGCGCGCCATCGAGCTCATATTTCCAGCCCACGATCCGCGCCTGCGGAAAGAGTGCGCGCAACTGCGGCAGCACCTTCGTCGCCGGCACGAGCGTGAGCGTGATCTCCCCCGCGCGGCTCGCGATCTTCCGCTCCGCGCCCTCGCGGCGGACCTTGAAATCGCCCAGCGCCGCCGCGTGCAGCACCGCATCCGCACCGCCATCGCGCGCCAGCACCTCCAGCTTCGCCAGCAGGTCGTCGTTCGTGGAAAACGGCACCACCTTCCCTGCCTCGCACGAGCCGCGGAAGATCGCCATCTTCCCGAGCATGCACACCACGTCGAAGCCCGCGCTCGTCAGCCGGTTGGCCAGCCGCACGCCGAGTTCGCCGGACGACGAGTTTGTGATCCGGCGCACTTCATCGATGGGCTCGTAGCTCGGCCCGCAGGTGACGATGACTCGCGACATGACGCGCACCTTGCGCGCGCCGCCCGCGCGCGGCAACCTCCCGCTCATGGACCGCGCCACCGCCGCTCAACAAATCCGCGACCTCTGCAACACCATCTCCACCGCCGGAATGAAACTGCACCCACTCCTCCCCGCGCTCGACGACGAGCCGACGAAATCCGAGATCGTGAAGGCGCTCTATGAGATCACCAAGAACGTCGAGATCGTGAAGAAGCAGGTGATGCGGCTGGAAAAGCGCGACGACAGCTCACTGCTGTAGCGCCGCGGCTTTCTCCAGCGCGCCGACGGTCCAGATGAGCGGGTAGAGCCGCTCGTGATACCACAGCTTCGCGAAGTAAAAGCCGATCGGCGCCGGCTCGCGCCACGCGCCGGACTCGACGCGCTCGATCAGCCACGCCACGCCGCGATCTGTCGCCGCGACGTGCCGCGTGCCGGCGAGGGCTTCGACGGCGAGGGCCGTCTCCTCGACGGACGCGGGGCCATCCGCCGCGCCGCTCCATCCGCCATCGGGGAGTTGGTGGGAGACGAGGAAGGCTTCGCCGCGCGCCTGCGCGGACGCAGCGTGCGGGAGCCCGGCTTCATCGAGCGCGTGCAGCCCGGCGAGCACGTGCGCGGTGCCATGAATCGGGTTTTCGTCGTCGAGCGAGTGCTCATTTCCAAACCACAACGGCAGCCAGCTCCCGTCGGTGCGTTGCGACGTTTCAAGGAAGTGCAGCGCGCGCGGGATCGCCCGCTCGACGCGCGCTTTCGTCCGCTCGGAAAGATGCGGCAGCCACGCGCTCCACGCGCGCAGCGTGTGCGCGGTGAGATCGGGCGCGCTGCGATCGAAGGGCAGCGCACCCCAGCCGCGGCAGAAGGTCGGGATGCCGCCGTCGCGATTCTGCACGCCGAGCAGCCAGCGCACGCCCGCTTCACCCGCACGGTGCATCTCGGTATCGACGAGCCCGAGTCGCAACAGCGCGAGCAGCGCGCCGGGCGTGTCGTCCGCATCGGGCACGCCGCCGGGCAGATCGGTCCACGCCCAGCCGCCGGGCGCGGCGTGTGTGTAGGGATGCTCGACGCGATACTGCTGGCCGAGCAGCCACTCGCGCAGCGTGAGCTTCTGCTCGGGCTTCAGCGCGTCGGCGGGCGACGCCTTGATCGCGAGCGTCGTCACCCACGTGGCGAGATTCGTGTCGATCGGCCAGCTCCCGTCGGGACGCGCGGAGCTCGTGAGAAAGGTCACGCCTTTGCGGATGACGCGGTGATCGCGCAGCCCCGTGGACGCGAGCGCCATCGTGACGAACGACGTGAGCGGCGTGGCTTCGAGGAAGCCGCCATTGTCCGGCTGAATGCGCGCGAGCTTGTCGAGCGTGTGCGATTTCCCCGCCGCGCGGAACAGGCGCGCGAGCGGATTGCGCGACGGCGCGTGATGATGGATCGCCTGCCCGATCGCGATGAGCGCGGGGAGCGCGTAGCTGACGACCGGTAATTGCAGCGCGCCGAAAAGCTGATGCGGCAGCGCAGCGAGCTCGAACGGCAGCGCCATCACCTCGCGCCAGTCGATCCGCCCGCAGATCGCGAGGTGCATGAGGATCGGCACGGAGAAGGTGCGGTCCTTGCCGTAACGCGCGACGACGGCAGCGGTGAGGTCATCGCCGCCGCGCGCTCGCGCCAACCACGCGGTCGCGCGCGCGTCTTCCCCGCCGAGCGCGGCCCAGCACAGCGCGGTGGTGCTGATGTTCGACTTGCTGCGCGTCGTGTCGCCCCAACCGCCGTCGGCATTCTGGTGCTCGCGCAGCCAACGCTCGCCGCCGTGGATCAAACCCGCGTGTTTCTCCCGATCCACCGCACCGAGGGCGACGATCGCCGTGGCCGTCGAGAGAGCGCTGCTCGACAGTTCGCCGGTCCAGTGACCGGCCGCGTTCATTTCCGCGAGCAGTGCCTGGGTGGCTGTGCGCAACGCGGCGCGCAGACGATCGATCACGCCAGCTTGTCCTGCTCGCGATCGCGCTTGGGCATGATCGCGCACGCGTCCTTGCAGCCGAAGACGCGGCTGAGCACGTAGCGGTTATTCGCGATGAGCCGATACGCGTGCTCCGCGATCCAGATCACGCCCGGCACCCAGAGCAGCAGCCCGAGCGGCACAAGCAGCGGCATCCGCAGCGCGAGAAAGCGGATGCACCGCGCACCGCGATGGATCGCTCCGCCGGCGGTGATGCCGTGCATCTCCGCGCGCAACGTCTCGCGATCGAGCTGCGGCGCGACCTCACGCGCGCTCTCGGAGGAGAGCGGCACGAGGGCGGCGACGTTCAGCCAGTCGAGCCATGTCAGCACCTTCATCTGGAAAGTGCAGAGCGGACATTCGTCGTCGTAGAGCACGAGGTGCTTTTTCACACCCTCACGGTAGCGCGGCGCGCCCGTTTGGCGAGCGGCTCAGTAACCGCTGCCGGTCATGTAGTTTTGCAGTTGGTCGATGGTCGCCGCCTGCGATTCCATGACCCAACGCACCACGTCGCCCATCGAAAGGATGCCGATCAATTGATTTCCTTCCACCACCGGCAGGTGACGCACGCGGCGATCGGTCATCGTCTTCATGCACCCGCTGATCGGGTCATTCGGGCTGGCGATCATGAGCGCGCCGGTCATCACGTCCTTCACGGGCGTCTCTTTCGAGGACTTGCCCTTGAGGATCACCTTCCGCGTGTAATCGCGCTCGGTGATGATGCCGACGAGCTTCCCATTCGCGAGCACCGGGAGTGCGCCGACGTTTTTCTCCGCCATCAGCGCGATGGCATCGAAGACCGTGGCTTCCGGCCCAACGGACCAGACTTCGGAGATTTTTTTTCGGGCGAGAATCGAGCTGACGTTTCCGGCGACTTCCATGTCTTTTGAAGTTGTTGGGGCAAGCCTTAGCCCCCGACCCCCCGGCGGCAAGCGCCAATCTCAACCCACGCCGAGGTGCCCGAGCGCGAGCAGGCCGTAGAAGGTGTATTCGGCATCGAGATGATCGTCGGCCCAGTGCCCGTGGAAGCCGCCCTCCGCGCTCCACAGCGAGTCGATGAAGTCGAGGCAGCGCTCGCGCAGCGCGGCGGGGAGCGGGCGTTCGAGACACGCGAGCGCGTGCAGCGCGGTGGCGGTGGAGAGCAAGTCGGGGATCGGCGCACCGGGGATCGCGAGCCAGCCGCCGTCGCGGTGGGCTTGCACGAGCAACCAGTCGGCGATGGCGGGATTCAGCGGAAGGCCAAGCTGATGGAGCAAGGTGACGGCAGCGGCCGTCGCGGTGACGGTGCCCTGCTTCATCCCGCGCAGATTTCCCCACGCGCCGTCTGGCGTTTCGAGGAGCTTCAGGCACTGCACCATCCGCAGCGGCTCGGGCTGCGGGCGCGCGAGGTCTTGATACGCGCCGAGCGCGACGAAGCAGCCGTAGGCATTCCCTCGCTCCGCGTCGCGCTCGACATCGTAGCCGCCATCGCGCGAGCGGTGGCGCTCGATGCGCGCGAGCACTTCGTCCGCGAAGTCGTGCGCGCCGATCGCCGCACGGCACCGAGCGAGCGCGCCGAGATGGATGAAGTCGAGGGCTTCCCCATCGCCGAAGCCGCGCAGGTAGCTCGCGACCGTTTCATCCGGCAGCGGAGTATCGAGCGCCTGCAAGCCGGCGAGCGCGAAGATCGTGTAGTAAAGATCGGGCTTCCCGTCACGGTCCACACCCGCACCGCTCGCGTCGATCCGGCTGCGCAGGAAGTCGCGCACGAGGTCCACGGACTCGCCGAGCGAGCGCGGCGCGAGACGGGCAACTTGCAGCATGTGGAGACGGAGGCTCATGCGGGATGATTTGGAACACGCGCCCCGCTTGCTTCGCCAGCGCGTTCTTCACTAGCCTGCCCCGCTCAATGACCGAATCCCGCCGCCCACTCAAATCGCGCGACACGCGCTGGGCGAAATCCCTCGCCTCCGCACTGGCTGCGCGGCGCGTCACGCCGAACGCGATCTCGGTGGCCGGCATGGTCTTCGCGAGCATCGGTGCGGTCGGCTTGGCGGCGACGCCGTGCGGATGCGTGCAGTGGACAGTCGGCTTGCTGCTGGGCGTGGCCGGCGCGCAGCTCCGGCTGATGTGCAATCTCCTCGACGGCATGGTCGCGGTGGAAGGTGGGTTGAAAGGAAAAGCCGGCGACCTTTTCAACGAAGCGCCCGATCGCTTCGCGGACATCGTGCTGCTCGTCGGCGCTGGCCACGGGGTCGGTGCGCCATGGCTCGGCTGGATGGCCGCGAGCGCGGCGGTGCTCACGGCTTACGTGCGCGCGTTCGGAGCATCGGTTGGGCAGGGTCAGGACTTCTGTGGCCCGCTCGCGAAGCCTCAGCGGATGTTCTTCCTCACCGTCGGCTGCCTCGGCGCGATCGCACACCGGCCCGTGCTCACGTGGACGCTATGGCTGATCGCGATCGGCGCGTTCTTCACCACCGCCCGGCGCGTCCTGCGCCTCTATCGCAAGCTGCCATGATCGCGCGACTCATCGCCTTCGCGGCCCGACTTTTCACCGGGGCGATCCCACGCTGGCGCGGCTGCGCGCCCGAGCCGCGGCTGCGTGTGTATTTCGCAAACCATTCCAGCAACCTCGACTTCGTGCTGCTGTGGGCATCGCTGCCGGGCGAAATCCGCGAACGCACACGGCCGATCGCGGCGCACGATTACTGGACGGGCAGCAAGTTGCGCCACTGGCTCGCCAGCTCGGTCTTCCGCGCCGTGCTCATCGAGCGGAAAAACGTGACGCGCGAAAACAACCCGCTCACACCGATGGTCGCCGCGCTGCGCGAGGGCGACTCGCTCATCATCTTCCCCGAAGGAGGGCGCCAAGCGTCCGGCGAGATCGGCGATTTCAAGCCGGGCATCCATCACCTCGCGCGCGAAGTGCCCGAGGCGGAACTCGTCCCCGTCTTCATTCAAAACCTCAGTCGCGTGCTGCCGAAGGGCGAAGTGCTGCCGGTTCCGATTCTCTGCTCGGTCTATTTCGGCGCGCCGATCCGGCTCGAGCCGGGCGAAAACAAACGCGATTTCCTCGTCCGCGCCCGCGATGCGGTGCTGGCTCTCCGCGAGACATGAACCCACCCGACCAACAAACGCTGTGGCTCTTCGGCGGACTCTTCGCCGTGCTTTCAATCGCAACGATCATCGGCCAGATCCTGCGACGCACGATGCGTGGCGAGGCGGCGGCAAAAGTCATCTCGAACCTCAACGCGCGCGTCCATGCGTGGTGGGTGATGGTCGGGGTCTTCGGCGTGAGCGTCGTGCTCGGCAAGACGGCGACGATGACGCTGTTCGGCCTGATGTCCTTTCTCGCGCTGCGCGAATTCATCACGCTCACACCGACCAAGGCCGCCGACCACCGCGCGCTGTTCTGGGCCTTCTTCGTCATCACGCCGCTGCACTACACCACGATCGCGAGCGGCTGGTATGGCATGACGGTGCTGCTCATCCCGGTCTATGCGTTCCTTTTCATCCCGATCCGCAACGCGCTCGCCGGCGACTCGACCGACTTCCTCGCGCGCACCGCGAAGGTGCAGTGGGGCCTGATGGTGTGCGTCTATTTCGTGAGCTACGCGCCCGGCCTGCTGCTGCTCCGCGTGCCCGGCTACGAGGGGCAGAATGCGAAGCTGCTCTTCTTCCTCGTGACCGTCGTGCAGATGAGTGACGTGCTGCAATACGTCTGGGGCAAGCTCTGCGGCCGCCGGAAAATCGCGCCGCACCTCAGCCCGAGCAAAACCGTCGAAGGCTTCATCGGCGGCGCACTCAGCGCCACCGCGCTCGGCGCCGGGC
>VFJQ01000058.1 GCA_009885995.1 Verrucomicrobiota bacterium | reverse complement strand
TCGATGGGCGTGCCGGTGAAGCCGATGAACGACGCATTCGGCAAGGCATCGCGCAGGTTGCTGGCGAAGCCGTAGGACATCTCGCCGGTCTTCTCATTCACCTTGCCGCGTGCATCCGGGCTGTGTCAAAAAATCCGAATATCGCGAGCTGCCAGACGTTGGTGAAGTTCCTCAGCGACGGAGTTTACGACCAAAACGTCCGGAGGAAACATGCTGAAGAGGCCATCGGGGTGTTGTGACTGGGTAGCAATCAACACCAAAGTTGCGGGCTGTTTGCTACGTCCGGCTGCATGAAGCAGTTCAGCGGCATCTGAGAGGCTTTCACCCTGCCGCTGAACACGAATCAGGATGGGATTCTCGCCGGGTGCAGAGTTCAGCAGCGCATCAATTCCGCGGTTACGCTGGGCCGGCACAAACTTGATCCCTTGAAGATATGCGAGCGCGGCATCATCGGATTGCACATATGACTCGCGACCCTTTCTGAGCAATTCCGAGGACGTTATTACTGGGTCAACCAACCGCTTCGTCGCAAGCTCGACGGCGTCAGGAGAGACATCAACGCCGATGGCATCACGCCCAAGCAGTTGAGCCGCGACAAGCGTCGTGCCGCTTCCCGCAAAGGGATCGAGCACCACATTTCCCGGAAGCGTGACCAGAGAGATGATGCGCTCAAGCAACAGAATCGGCTTCTGGGTTGGATATCCGCATTCGCGCAGACCGCGCCCGATGCGCGCTTCAAGCAACTCGACCGCAATGGCGATGGGAAGCTCACGCGCGATGAAATCCCGCGCCTATTCGACCAACTCGACAACAACAAGGACGGCGTAGTGACGCCCGAGGAGGCGGCCGCGTATCGACCCGGCGCTCCGACTGCGCCCACGACGCCGCCAACGCCCGCAAAGATTCCGACGACTTCTTCGGCGGATATGAAGCGCGCGCTCGATATTCGTTACGCGACGATGCCGGGCGTGGAGGCGAAGCTGCATTCGCTGGATGTGTATGCGCCGAAGGAGGCGAAGGGTGCGCCGGTGCTGGTGTTTGTGCATGGCGGCGGCTGGCGTGGCGGGGACAAGAGCAATCGCGGACACGGCGAGAATCTCGCGCAGCGCTACTGCGCTGAGGGTTTCGTGTTTGTGAGCGTGAACTATCGGCTCACGCCCGCGGGCCAGCATCCGGCGAACATTCAGGACGTGGCGAAGGCGGTCGCGTGGGTGCACGACCACATCGCGGAGCACGGCGGCGACCCGGCGCAGATGAGCATCATGGGGCACTCGGCGGGCGCGCATCTCGCGTCGCTCGTGGCGGCGGATGAACGCTGGCTGAAGGCGGAGGGCAAGTCGCTGAGCATTCTGAAACGCGCGGTGCTGCTCGATACGGCGGCTTACAATGTTCCGCGTTTCATAAGGGAATTCGCGAGTGACCCTCAGGGCGCGGGCATGAAGTCGCTTTATGTGAGTGCCTTCGGCGACACCGAGGCCGCGTGGCGCGATGCTTCGCCGCAACTGCACCTCGCGCCGGACCAACACACGCCGCCGATGCTGATGTTTTACACCGGCACGCGCATGGCGGCGAAGACGCTCGCGCCTGCGTTTGCGGAGGCATTGACGAAAGTCGGCGCGCCCTCGCGTGCGGTGGACACCATCACTTTGGAGCACAACGAAATCCTCTCCAACGCCGCGGTGAAGGACCATCCGCTCGAGCAACTCGTGCTGCGTTTCCTCAAGGGCGAGGAGGTGACGAAGTTCCCCGACAAGCTCGGCGTCGCTGCACCCGCGCACGCGCCTCCGACACCAACATCAAAGCCGTCTGCGAGCGCGAAGGAATCCGAGCGCGCGAACACGTCGTCGCTTTCGTTCGCGTTCACGCAGGATTACTTCCCCGGCACGAAGGACGCGCATGGACAGTTCACCACCGGCACGGAGTTGAACTACCTCGTCGCGCACGATGGCAAACTCTTCGCCGCGGTGAGCTGCTGGAATCTCGACCAGAACGGCCCCAATCCCGGCCCGCACGTGCTCGTGAAAAAATCGGCAACCGCGCCGTGGGAAGTGGACCAGGTCTTCGGCCCCGAATACCTCCGCGCCGGTTCGATGAAGTCCGTCACCTTCACCACCGACCACAGCGGCAAGAAGCTCGACGCACCCGTCGCCATCCTCATCGCCGAGGCCGCGCGCATTCGTCCGGCGCTCAGCGCGGGCGCGTGGTCGCGCGACGATACCACCGGAAAATGGACGCGCATGGTCGTCACCACCGACACCACGCGCGCCGATGGTAACACGACGATGGGCACCGAGCTGCGCGCCTTTGCCAGCCATGTGGACCGCGTGACCGGCGTGCATCACATCTTCGCCGCCGCGTCGAAGGGCGCGATTTTTCGCGGCGCATATGACCCGGGCGTGCCGGGCCGCATCGTGTGGGAAAAGGTGCCTGAACTCGATGTCGCCCGCGCCCGCATCCACGGTCTCGCCGAAGCCGATGGCGTGCTCTACGCCGCCGTCGGCGTGGTTCCCGAGGTCACCGGACCCGAAGGCGGCGGCATTTTCCGTCGCGTGGATGGCGCGCAGCCGAAATGGGAGTTCGTCTATCGCTGGGAAGCAGAGTCCGCGCATCGTCGCAAATCCATGCCCGCGATGCGTGGCCTCACCGCGATTCCTTCACCCGATGGCAAAGGCGAAGTGCTCATCGGCGCGCCTGAATCCACCGGTGTCATCGAAGTCATCGCGCCCGGCCGCACGCCGCTCGCCACGCGCGAACTCGACATCCGCGATTACTTTGCCAAGTCCTGGAACGCCACCGGCGAAATGAGCGCATCGCTCTTCGCCTACAACGAATTCACGCCATTCACGCATCCCGACACCGGCGCACGCATGCATCTCATCGGCGGCTGGATTCGCCATCCCGCCGGCGGCGAACTCAACCGCAGTTCCTGGATGCTCGTGCGCGACGCCACCGGCCACTACACGCACCTCCGCATCTGGGACGCCGCTCATCCGCCTGCCGAAAAAATCTTCGGTGGCCTGCGCGGCTGCCGCACCATCTGCGTCTCCCCATTCCCCGAGGACAAAGGCCGCGTCATCTACTGCGGCGGCTTCGACGCCACCGGCCTCGGCAGCGACACGAAGTATCGCGACACCGCGTGGATTTACAAAGGGACGCTGACACCCGGAACCAACCAGGCAGCCCAACGTTGAAGATTACTGCCTGACCGCCCTGACTTACCCTCGTAACCGAGCAAGAAGCAACCGCGTCACCCATCCAAAACCATGAGCAAACTCCCGCTCCTTCTATTTACCTTCGCGATTGCCTATCGCGTTAACGCACAGAGCCCGGTGCTGACGGATGCGTTCAAGAAGGTGGACAAGAATGGCGATGGCAAGCTGTCTGTCGATGAGGTGAATCAGTTTCCGCAACTCAAGACGAAGCTCCAGGGAGCGGACAAAGATGGCGACGGCCTCATCACCTTCGAGGAATTCCGCACGCATCTGATGGCTGGAGCGCGTCCGCCGAGCACTCCGTCATCGCCGTCGTCACCGGCGACAAAGTTGACGGCGGGCAGCACACGCGGACGATTGCCGTCGGCGATTTGCAACGTCGCTACCGTGTGCATGTGCCGAAGAAGTATGACCCGGCCAATCCCACGCCGGTGGTCGTGGTGTTTCACGGTGGCGGCGGCAATCCCGAGAGCATGGTGCGTCTGACGGGCATGAATGCGAAGTCGGACGAGGCCGGGTTCATCGTCGTCTATCCCTTTGGCAGCGGACTCGACCCCGAACGCGGGCTCACCTTCAATGGCGGTGGCTGCTGCGGCTACGCGATGCAGCAAAACATCGACGACGTCGGCTTCACCCGCGCGCTGCTCGATGACCTCGCGAAGGTCGCGAACGTGGACACGAATCGCGTCTTCGCCACCGGCCTCTCGAACGGCGGCATCATGTCGCATTACGTCGCGTCGGAGTTGTCCGACCGCATCGCCGCCATCGCCCCCGTGGGCGGGCCGCTGATGAAGGACGCGCCGAACTCGAAACGCCCCGTTCCCATCATGCACTTTCACGGCACGGGCGATGAATTTGCACCCTTCAAGGGCGGTTTTGGCAAAGGCGGAGCCGGTGGCAAGGGCGTGACCGATTTCAAATCCGTGGACCACACCATCCAAAGCTGGGTGAAAGCGAACGGCTGCAAGCCCGAGCCCGAAGTCGTCGCGCTGCCCGACAAGGCCGATGACGGCATGAAATGCACTCGCAAAACGTGGAGCGGCGGCAGGGACGGCAGCGAAGTCGTGCTCATCGAAATCGAAAACGGCGGCCACACCTGGCCCGGCAACGAACCCATCGTCGTCATGCTCGGCAAATCGACCAAGGACATCTCGGCGAACGATATGATGTGGGAGTTTTTCCAGAAGCATCCGATGAAGCCCGCCGCAGTAACGAAGGCAGAATCCAAGCCGTGAAACTCTTTCTTGCTCTGTTGTTCACTCTGCTTGCCGCCGGGGGTGCGGTCGGACAGCACGCGACGGCGGTATCCGATCTGGACCGCTACCGCTTTTGGGCGGCGCGAGAAGCGGCGCTCAAGCGACAGGATTCGCGGGCGATTGAGAAGCTCGCGGAAATCTCACGGCGAGTGGGAACCAGCACGGTCTGGAGTTCTGAACAAAACGCGGAATTGCACAAGTTGCTCGATCAACTCGAAGCGCGTCTCGGGGTGACTCCCGCGCCGTCAGTTCCTCCGAAGTTGAAGCCGGAGGACTATCCCTTTGCGGTGCCGCGCCGTGAGATGCTGAACGTGCGTTTTACCAAGGCGGACGGAGTGGAGGCAAATCTGCAGAGCCTGGATGTCCATGCGCCCGCCACAGGAGACAGGCATCCCATCATCGTCTGGCTGCACGGCGGCGGCATGAAAGGCGGGGACAAGGCGCAGGCAGGCATCACCGTGTTGAAGCCGGACTTCTTTCTCGCGCGCGGTTATGCTTTCGCCAGCGTGAACTACCGGCTCGCACCCGAGCAGAAGCACCCGGCCCAGGCGGAGGACACCGCGGCCGCGCTCGCCTGGCTGCACGATCACGCGGAGGAGTTTGGCGGTGATCCCGAGCGGCTTTTTCTCATCGGCATCTCGGCGGGCGCGCAGCTTGCGGCGGTCGTCAGCACCAACGAACGTTTCCTCGCCAAGCACCAGAAGTCATTGGGCATCGTCAAAGGCGCGGTCATTCTCGACATCGGTTCGTTCGACATCCCGACGCTCATCGACCAGGCCGGGGAAAAAGCGCCGGAGATGTATCGCTACACCTTCCGCGACGGCGGGACGAAGGAGGATTGGATCGACTACTCGCCCTTCTACCATGTTCGGCGGGGCAAGGGCATTCCCCCGATGCTGCTCTACTACGTCGCAGGCCGCGACCACCACGCCGCGGAGAACCAGCGCTTTACCGAGCGCATGAAGGCGGAAGGCAATGAAGCCACCGTGCTCGCCGCCGAGGACAAGACGCACCTCCGCATCGAACTGGAAATCGGTCTCTCAGGTGATGTGCCCACCGCCGAGATTCTGAAGTTCCTCGCCTCGCCAAATCACCGGCTCAACTCCACCTCGCAGCCACAGAGTTCACCATGAAACTGCTCTTGCTCAGCCTCTTCTTCATTTTCTCGTTCACCACGTCGCAGGCGCAGAGCCCAGCGTTCGTGACGCCCCCGGCGCGTGCGCCGCGCGTCGAGTTTAACACGTTCGAGAGCAAGGCGGCAAAGGCGAAGGTCAGCTGCCATCTCTACACGCCGGAGGTTTACGATACGGAGAAGGAGCGGCGGTTTCCGGTGCTGTATTGGCTGCATGGCAGCGGTGGCGGATTGCAGGGAATCGCGCCGGTGTCGGCATGGTTTGATGCGGCGATTCGCGAGGGGAAGATTCCGCCGCTGCTCGTGGTCTTTCCCAACGGGCTGGCGTCGAGCATGTGGTGCGACTCGAAGGACGGCGCGGTGCCGATGGAAACCATCGTCATCAAGGAACTGCTGCCGCACATCGACGCGACCTTTCGCACCATCGCTAAGCGCGAGGGACGTATCGTCGAAGGTTTCAGCATGGGCGGTTACGGCGCGGCGCGGTTGGGCTTCAAATATCCGCAACTCTTCGGCGCAGTTTCGATCTTCGCTGGCGGTCCGCTGGATTTGGATTTTGCGGGGCCGCGCGCCACGGGCAATCCCACCGAACGCGAGCGCATCTTGAAGGGCACCTTCGGCGGCGACCTCGATTACTACCGGTCGCAAAATCCCATCACCGTCGCCGAGAAGCAGGCCGACGCGGTGCGCGGCAAAGTCCGCGTGCGAATGGCGGTCGGGTCGCGCGACAACACCGGGCCGCTCAACCGCGCCTACTCCGAGCATCTCAAGAAACTGAACATCGCCCACACCTTCACCATCGTGCCCGGCGTCGGCCACGACACGCTGGCGCTGTTCAAAGGTCTGGGTGAGGCGAACTGGGAATTCTATCGCGCCGTTTTCAATACCAACCCTTCAGCCTCGAAACCATGAAAGCACTTTGCACCCTCCTCGTGCTCGCATCACTGTTAGCCGCCGCCATGGCACAGACGAGCGACGCGCCCAAAGCCTGTCCGTCATCTTTGAACGACACGTTGAAGAAACGACAGGCGCAGACTCAAAACAAGAAGCTGCCCGTGCCGGCGAATCTCGAACGACGCACGCTCAAAGTTGGCGAAGTGGAGCGTGAGTTTTTCCTGCATGTGCCGGCCGCGGTGAAGGGCAAGCCCGCGCCGGCAGTCTTCGCGCTGCACGGCGGCGCGGCCAACAGCGGCTTGCAGATGGATTACAAGAGCGACTACACCAAGATCGCCACCGTGAGGGCTTCGTCGTGGTGTATCCGTCGGGCTTGAAGGGTTGAAACATCGGGGTGCCGGATGCCTACTTCGTGCGGAACTTCTCCAGCGAGGCGGACGACATCGGATTCTTCAAAACCATGTTCGACACGCTCATCGCGGATGGCATCGCCGACGCGAAGCGCATCTACATCACCGGCGGATCGAATGGCGGCATGATGACGTATCGCCTCGTGTGCCAGTTAGCTGATCGGCTCGCAGGTGCAGGCGTCCTCGTGGCCACGCTGCCGAAGTCCGCGTCAGCTACATGGCCGAAGCCATCGCGGCCGGTGCCGATGATCATCATGCTCGGCACCGTGGACCCGATCGTGCGCTACGAAGGCACCGCTAAATCGCTCTCCGCGGATGCTACCGTCGCGCACTGGCGAGAATTGAATGAATGCGTCGCCCAATCGAAGAGATGGGACTTGCCGGACAGCGACCCAAAAGACTGCACGCGCGTCCACGCCGAGCGTTGGGAATGCAAAGCGCCTTTGGTCTACTACCAACTCGAAGGCCACGGCCACGGCTGGCCGATGTCGCAGGATCGCAGGCCAGAGCCACCGGCCCAAAGACCCGGGACATTTCCCCCTTGCGCGGTTTGCCATTGGAGAGCCTCAGCTTGGATGAAACGGGGGTTGCAAACCTCGCACTGCTGGAAGGACTCCCGCTCAGAGAACTGTATCTCGCGGGCTGTTCGTCACTCACCGATCTGCACATCATCGAACGCTTGCCTCAACTTCAATTTGTGGATCTTCCGCTGAACGTCACTGATCTCGATTTTCTGCGCCGTCATCCCGGTATCCGATCGCTAAAGTGGCTCAGCAAGACTGATACTACCTCGACCGTCCCCCGCATCCCCACCCCGCGCTTTTGGAAACACTAAGACGAACTCAAAGCCGCGGAGAAGAAATTCGCCGCCGCCTTCGCCGAGCAGGGCGCGTGCTTCACGCCCGGCAAGCACCTGACCTCCACCCGCGGCGAATTCTTCGAGGCCGACCTGAGCGGGACGCCGCTGCGCGACGTGCGCTTTCTCGAGGGTCTGCCCGTCGCCATCCTGAAGATCGCCAACACCGGCATCCGCGACCTCACGCCCGTGGCGAAGTGCCCGTTGATCGAACTCCACGCCGCCGGCAGCCAGATCGAAAGCCTCGCCCCACTCGCTGGCACCCGCATCGAGTGGCTCAACATAATTAGCACGAAAGTGACCGACCTCTCACCCCTGCTCGACACGCCACTCAGGATCATTTTTCTACGCGGCTCGAGCGTGACGGACGTGCGTCCACTGGCCGCGTGCCAAAATCTGGAAGCGATCGTTCTCCCCGCCAACGCCGCCGGCATTGAAACATTGCGCACCCTGCCCCGCCTGGATGCCCTCGGCTACCAGGTTGGCGGTGCCCTTCGCAACTCCGCCAACACTCCGCCAACACGAAAGTCGCCGACTTCTGGCGCGACTACGACGCGAAGCAGGCGGCGGGAAAGAAGTGAGCGCGCGCGGGTGGGCGGTGTCAGTCCTCGGGTGACGCTAAAATCTGCGCGAGTCGTGCGCGCAATTCGACGGAGAGGCTCGGCAGCCACGCCGCATCGACGAGACCGACGGAAGCGAGATCGCGCAGATGGACACGGTCCTTGTCGCGAAAGGCGGAGAGTTTCATCCGGACGAGCGCTTCGAGGGAGATGAGGCGGAAGTCGCCGGCGTCTTCGCTCTGCTCGACCTGCGCGTTGGGCTCGGATTGATCGGGCCGAGTTTTCTCGGCGGCGAAAAAGATGTGCACGGCATCACGCACTTTGCCCCCGACACCGTCGAGGAAGACCTCCATCGCGCCCGCCTGCCCGAGCGATGCAACGCGACGATGGACGAAGCCGGCATCTTCCAACGCGCGCGTCGCGGCGGGGAGGTCTTCGCGGCGCAGGAGCAAGTCCACGTCGCGGGTGTTGCGCACGGCGGCTTCATCGTCGCGCGACACCCACGCGGCGACGGCGTTTCCGCCGATGACGGCATAGGGCACGCGAGCCGCATCGAGCGCAGCAGCGGCGCGGAACAGGCGCCGGCGCACATTTTCAACGGCGTCGCTCATACGCTGCCAGGAGACGGGTTGCAGGCTCGTGGGCATAATGGATGACGCCGCGAACGTGCCGCCGAATCGCGATGAAGTCGAGGCTTCACCTCACGCCGCCGCTTTCACGCCGAGGCGCGCGAGGACGCTTTGGAAAATGATGCGTCCATCCACGCTGCCGAGGCGCGGGTCGCAGGCGCGCTCGGGGTGCGGCATGAGGCCGAAGACGTTGCGCGCGGCGTTGCAGATGCCGGCGATGTTTTCGAGCGAGCCATTCGGGTTTGCGTCGGCCGTCACGGCGCCGCGTGCATCGACATAACGAACGAGCACCTGGCGGTTGCGGTTGAGTTCTTTCAACGTCGCGGCGTCGGCGGTGTAGCTGCCTTCGCCGTGCGCGATCGGGATGCGCAGGACAGTGCCGGTCACGGCGGCGTTGGTCCACGGGGTCTCGTAGTTTTCCACACGCACGCGGACGTGCTCGCAGATGAAATGGAGGTCGCGATTGCGGATGAGCGCGCCGGGGAGCAGGTGCGCTTCGCAGAGGATCTGGAAGCCGTTGCAGATGCCGAGGACGTGCGCGCCGTTCTTCGCGGCGTCTTTGAGCGCCGGCATGATCGGCGAGAAGCGCGCGATGGCGCCACAGCGCAAATAATCGCCGTAGCTGAAACCGCCGGGCACGACGATGAGGTCCGCACCGCCGAGCGACGTGTCCTTGTGCCAGACGTAATCGACATCGACGCCGAGCTCGCGGAGCGCGAGGTGCGCGTCCTGGTCGCAATTCGAGCCGGGGAAGCGGAGAACGGCAGCTTTCATCTACTCGACGACGAGCTGGTAGTCCTCGATCACCGGGTTGCTCAGCAGGTCGCGGCAGACTTCGTGGAGCTGCTCTTCGCTAAACGCGCCGTCGAGTTCCATCTCGATCATCTTGCCGACACGCACGCTTTTCACCGCGGGCAGGCCGTGGTGCTGCACGGCGTCGCGGACGGCGACTCCCTGCGGGTCGAGAATGCTCTGCTTTGGCATCACGATGACTTTCGCTTTCATAAAGGAGCGCGGACCGTAGGCGGAGGTTGAACGCTGTCGAGTGCGGAGTGTCCCAAGGCGGCCAAACCTTCAATCGGCACTCGACACCATGCTCGCCCACCACCTAAGTAAGCCCATGCTCCGTTTGAATCGAAACTACGCTGCCGGCCTCGGTGCCTTGTGTTTATCGAGCTTTGCCGCCGCCCAGGCTCCCGAACTCTCCGCGGAGCAGCTCAAGACCGCGGCGCGCACGGACGATTTCACGATCCCGACTCCAGGCGAGTTCATGGCCGCGCTCAACAAGACCGGAAAGATGGACTGGGCATCGAAAGCGCGCCCGCCGATCCCGACGAATTTCTCCAGCCGCGCGCAGCAGGCGATGAACCTCGGGACGCTCATCGCTGACGGTTACGTCGCTGTCGAGGCTGAGGACAAACAGGCCGTGAAGAACGTCGGCAAAGACATCATCGACCTCGCCAAGCCGCTCGGGGTGAAGGACGAGATCGTCAATCGCGGCAAGAGCCTCACGGAGTTTGCCGATGACGGCCAGTGGGACGTGCTGCGTGAGGAACTCGAGGCGACGCAGAACGAAGTGAAGGGCAAGTTTTCCGAGAACGCCGACAAGGACCTCATCACCCTGGTGACCGTCGGCGGCTGGGCACGCGGGACCGAAGTGGTCGCCTCGCTCATCGCAGGGAACTACACGCCAGACGGCGCGAAGCTCATCCGCCAGCCGGGCGTCGTTACCTTCCTCGCCGCGAAGCTCGATGCGCTGCCGGACAAACTTCGAGACGATCCCGCCGTGAAGCGAGCGAGGATGAAACTCAACGAATTGACCCTCGCCGTGACCTTCCCACGTGAGACCACACCGGACGCGGCCGCGGTGAAAAAAGTGGCCGCACTCGCCGGGGAACTCGTGAAGGATATCGCCAAGAAGGATCTCAAATGAATCGCCGCTGCTCGTTCCTGCTCCCACTCCTCTCCGCCGCCGCGCTCGCTGTGGCGTCCACAGCTTCCGACGACGAAGTCTCCGCTCGCAAGAGTGCGCTCGAACTCGCCGGCGCCTTCACCAATGAAGGCTTCAAGTTGCGTGACGGTCACTGGTCCGGCCCGATCAAGCCCGGCGAAGCGAAGGTCATCCAAGTGAATCTCTACGCCGGGAACGAATACTACTTCGCCGTGTCCGGGACGGACAAAGCGAAGAAGATGGCCGTCACGGCTTACGACGAGACCGGCGCCGCGCTCCAAATCGAGGAGCCGTATCAAGAGGGCTTCACGGCCGCCATCGGCTTCTCGCCGCTCGCGAGCGGACCCTACTACGTGAAGGTCGAGGAACTCGAGGGCGAGCCGACGGCTTACTGCCTCGTCTGCTCCTACAAGTAGGCTGCGATGCCCGACTCCGAGACCACCGAAAAGGCAGGCGCTCCGCGCGTCACTCAGTTTTCCGTCTTCCTCCCGAACAAGGTCGGCGCGCTGATGGACGTCGTGCGGCTACTCAATGAGCGCGGCGTCGATGTGCTCGCGCTCGCCGTGCAAGACAGCGCCGATACCGCGATCGTGCGCATCGTCGTGAGCGACCCGGAGACCGTCGAGGAGGCCTTCATGGAAACCGGAACGCCGGCATCGATCTGCGATCTTGTCGTCGTCGAGCTCAAGGAAGGCGCGAGCGAACTCGGCCGCCTCCTCCACGCCTTGCTCGCCGCCGAGTGCAACATCTTCGGCAGCTATGCACTGCTCACCCGCCCGCGCGGGAAAGCAGCCCTGGCCTTGCACGTCGAGGACAACGACGTGGCCGTGGCCGTGCTCAAGCAAGAGGGCTTCCCGATTCTCGGGCAGGAAGATCTCTCGCGCTGAGCTGCTGCTTGCACCGCTGCCGGCGGCTGCGAATCTGGCGCCATGATCCCCGACGCCGACATCATCATCGCCTGCCCGTATTGCGACACGCCGGCGCGGGTCTTCCAGCTCATCTCGGGCAATACCATCGGCGCGATCACGTGGACCGATGGATGGATGGACGCTCCGATGATGCCGCGTGCGCCGCGCATCACCCGCTGCGCGCACTGCAAAAAGATCTACTGGGTGGCCAGCGCGCGGCAGCTCGGCTTTGTGTCGCTCGGCGACACGAGCGAGTCGGCGGGCGAGTTTAAGGATGCGCCGCACGTCGGGCCGCTCAGCGAAGCCGATTGCTTCGAAGCTCTGCACGGGGGCCTCGCACCCACGACCGATCTCGAGCTCGAACTGCGCGTCTTCGCGTGGTGGCGCGGCAACGACACCTTCCGCGAGCCGGAGCATCCCGCCGGGCATCCCACTTCACCCGATGCGGTGGCAAACGCAGAGCGCTTCATCGAGCTGACGAAGGAGATGTGGGACGAAGACATCCTCCTCTTCCGCGCGGAAGCACAACGGCACCTCGGCCGTTTCGACGAAGCGCGGGAGACCTTGCAAGGCGTGGGCTGCAGCGACTACTGGCCCGCCAAGTCGCGCCAGCTCGAACTGCTCGACGCACAGAATCGCAACGTGGCGATCCTCTTCTCGCCCGAGCATCCGCCGCAAATCCCGCAGGACTGAGCGGCGCTCAGGGCAGCTTGCGCATCTCGAACGTGCCCGCGTCGTAGCTCGAGTCGTAGCTCACCTTGAAATGATTCGCCGTCACCGTGCCTTCGTAGCGATACTTGCCGCCGAAGATCGGATTCACGACCGACTCGCCCTTTAAGCGCAGTGTCCCGCCACGCTGCTGGCCGTAAAGCTCAGCGAGGTAATCGCTCGCGCCGAGCATCCACTCCGCGCGGAAATTCGCGCGGTAGCGATACGGATCGATCTTCGTGAAGACACAGCGCAGTTCCCCACTCTCCATCTCGCTTGAAAATGGTTTGTGATGCCGGTTGCTCGTCCAGCGCCCGATCCATCGCCCATCGAAGGCAGTCTGCGCCGTCGGTGGCGGATCGGTCTTGCGAAGCAGCGCCTTGCTTTCCTTCGGCGTCGCCGGGCTCCACACGCGCCATTCGCGATGATGGTTGAAACAGCAGCCCGGCAGCAGCAGCACTGCGACGGTGAGGAGCAAGAGATTCAGGATTCGATTCATGGTTTGAGTGACTTGAGGAAGCTCTCCATCCCGGCTTGGTCGCCGCGGAAGGAAATCAGGGTGCAAAGACCGTCGCGCTCGGTGGCCGCAGCCACCCAGCGCTCGTGGTCGAATACCTTCCAACCCTTTTCCGCGCCCGGATGCACGCCAAAATCCGAGGCACGAAACACAAAGACGACGAGCGAATGCTCTTCGATCGCCACCTGCGCGACCTTGTTCCCTTCATGACGGAAGACGCGCCAGCCGACCGCAGGCAGGCGCGCGATCTCCGGCGGCAGCGTGAATCGATCGAAGCCGCGCAGCATCATGTTGTCCACCAGGTCACCGGCGGGGAGTTTCGTCGGCTCGAGTTCGGCGCCGGTCATCCGGTCATTCAGTGCGACCATGCTCTCGGCCCAGTTCTTCCCGGTAAAATCCTTCGCCGACTCCATCTTCAAATACGCGAGAAATCCCACCAGCAGCAGCACGCCGAGGAGTGCGCTCACGATCGCCGGGTTGAACACGTTCGCCCGCACAACGCCCTTCGCGGGCGTCCCGCTCTGGCTGATCTCGTGGAGCTTTTGCCGCAGATTTTCCGGCGGCCTGATGCAGTGGATCACCGCGACGATCCCCTCGTCGAATGCCTTCTGCCAATTGAGTTCCTCCCGCAGCGCCGGGTGCATCTCCGCAAAGTGAACCGCCTTCGTCACCCGCGAGTCCACCGGCTTGCCCGCGCGGTAGAGCGGGATGAGTTGGCGCGCGCCTTCCGCGTTCATGCGCTCGGTTGCATCGCTTCGGCGAGCTGTTGCCGCGCCCGCGACAGCAGTTCGGCCAGTTCTTCGACATTCACCTTCAGCACCATCGCGATCTCCTCCGCCGTGAAGAGATCCGAATAAAACAACGCCAGCGCGCTGCGCTCCGGCTCGGGCAGCGTGGAGATGTGCTGCGCCACGATGAACGCCTCGATCGGCAGGACCTCATCCGCTTCCTCCGCGCGCAGCAGCCGCGGCACGGGCTGCCCGCCGCCGGAGTTTTCGCGCAGACACCGCTCCCGAATGCGCGATGCGAGCCACGCCTGCCGGTTCGCCTCATGCCGCAACTCCCCAAGCTGCTCCTCCACATCGCGCAATGTCTCGGCCATGACTCGCTCCGCCTTCTTGATGTTGCCGGTCAGCAGCAGGGCAAGCCGGTAGAACTCGGCCAGTGTGGCTTTGGATATCGGGGCGGGATGCAAGATGCGGATTCATTGCCGCATCCGCCCGCATTCGACAACCGCTAACCCAAGGCGGCCACAAGTTGCGCCACCACTTCCCGATGTTCTTCCGCCGTCAGCTCCGGGAAGATCGGCAGCGCCAGCGTCTCGCGCGCCGCCTTCTCCGATTCCGGGAAATCACCCTCGCGATACCCGAGCGACACGAAGCACTCCTGCATGTGCAGCGGCAGCGGGTAGTAGATCTCCGAGCCCACGCCCGCCTTCGTCAGCGCCGCGCGCACGTGCTCACGCCCCGGCACACGCACGATGAATTGATTGTAGATGTGGTGATTCGCCACGCCGCTCTCGGCCCATTGCTCGACCGGCAGCACGATGCGCGACTCCCCCGCGAGCGCCTTCCGATACGCCGCCGCGTGCGCCCGCCGCTTCGCGCTCCACGTATCGAGATGCGGCAGCTTCACGTGCAGCACCGCGCTTTGCAGCGCATCGATGCGGAAGTTCCCGCCGATCATCGAGTGGTAATACCGCGGCTCCATCCCGTGATTGCGCATCGCCCGGCACTTCGCCGCCAGCGCCGCGTCGCGGCACACCAGCATCCCCGCATCGCCGAACGCCCCCAGATTCTTCGTCGGATAAAACGAGTAGAACCCCGCCTCGCCCATCGCCCCTGCCGCGCCGAGCGCATGCCGCGCCCCGAGCGCCTGCGCCGCGTCCTCGATCACCGGCACCTCGTATTTTCGCCCGAGCGCGAGGATCGCCCCCATGTCCGCGCACTGCCCGTAGAGATGCACCGGGATGATCGCCTTCACGTTGCGCGTCTTCGCGAGCACGTCCGCGAGCTTCTGCGGATCGATGTTGTAAGTCGCCGGGTCGATATCCACGAACACCGTCCGCGCCCCGAGTCGCGCCACGCAGCCCGCCGTCGCGAAGAACGTGTAAGGCGTTGTCACCACCACATCCCCCGGCCCGATCCCGAGCGCCATGAGGATCAGCAGCTCCGCATCCGTCCCGCTCGACACTCCGATCGCGTGCGGCACGCCCACATACCCCGCCACCGCCTTCTCGAACGCCTCCGTCTTCGGCCCCAGCACGAGCGCCTGCGCATCGCACACCTCCTCGATGGCAGCGAGGAACTGCGCCTTGAGCGGCGCGTATTGGCGGCGGAGATCGAGCAGCGGGACTGGCATCCCCCAGCAATGCCCGAACTACCCCGGCCTCGTCAACGAGTCGAACCATCGGCTTGAGTGGTTTGCGCGGATCGATGAGCCGCGGCTGCAGCGCATCTCCAGCGCCGCGTCGAGCACCTCACAGCACTGACCGGCCACCCGCGCGGGGCGTGGGTTCGCGGTGCTGGAACCATGCACCGTTTGATCGCTATTTCGCGCGGGACGCTTGATATGTGCGGCGATACGCGGTGGGCGTCGTATTCATCACCTGCCGAAAACCATGCGCAAAGTGCGCGTGATCGTAGAAGCCGCATTCCAGCGCGATGGTGGAAACCGTATCGTTGCTCTGGGCCAACCGGCGGCAGGCCGCTTCCACGCGCACCCGCAGCAGATAGTGGTGCGCGGAGACGCCGAAAGTCGCACGAAAGCAGCGGTCGAACTGGCCCGCGGAAAGGCCGGCTGATCGCGCGAGATCCGCGCTCGGGTGCGCCGCCTCGGGATGCAGGTGCATTTGTTCGACGACCCTGGCTAGGCGCACCGCGTTGGCCGCCGACAAACGCACTTGTTCGATCCGGCGCGAGAACCCGACGATCCCGATCAGCCGGCCCCGCGCATCGCGCAGCGGCAGCTTGGTGGTGCAGACGAGATGCGGCGAGCCTTCCTGCTCCGGCGCCGGGTGGGTGCGGTTGGCGATTGCGCGGCCCGTTTTCATCACCTCGGCATCGCTGGCGCGATAGGCGTCGGCGCGCGGCTTGGGGAAGAAATCGTAATCCGTCTTGCCGAGAACTTCGTGTTCGTATTGCACCCCGCAGTATTCACAAAAGCGGTGATTGACCGCCACGAAGCGACCGGCGCGGTCCTTCATGAAAAAGGAAACGTCCGGCAGGAAATCGAAGAGATGGACCCACGGCGGGCTATGAATCTGGCGGAGGAAGGCGGCTGGCGACAGCGGCGGAGGCAGGGGTGCGACATTCGCATTTTCGCCACGCCCTGCAGGGGAACGCGATGGAGGCATGTGGTGGAACTTACACACATTCATCATGCCCATACAAGACGGACGTCGATGCCCTAAGCATCTTTGCGCCAATTCGACGTTCCCCCCAGAACCACAGAACCACAGCGCAGGGCAATTTTTTCACGCCCACGCCAGCCGCCATCATGGAGTGCGCTATCGGCTGCGCGGAAGGAGGACCGGAGACCACGTCTGGGGCAGCCTTTTCCAGTTCCGCGAACCGACGTTTCCTTGCGTCACCAACCAGAACAAAACGACCCAAAACATGAATACCAAAACAAACACCCTGCGGCAGATCGCCCGCCGTCTCATCGCTGCCGCACTCGTCGTCCTCATCAGTCGCGCCGGCGGCGCCGCATCTGCGCTCGAATACTGGGTGTCTCCCAGCGGCAACGACACGACGGGTTCCGGAACAGCGCAGTATCCATGGCAAACCATGGCCAAAGCCCGCGACTTCATCCGCCTCAATAACCTCAACGACAATATGGCGGCGAATATCGTGGTGAACTTCACCAGCGGCGAGTATCCGATTTTGACCACGGCGGTGGCCTTTGGGCCTGACGACTCGGGGAGCAATGGCTACTCGGTGGTCTATCGGGCGGCTTCTGGCCCGGGCACGGCAAGGCTCGTCGGGTGCAGCGATCTGAACGGCTGGACGCAGGTCTCCACGAGCCCGAACATCTGGAAGATTTCCGTCGGCACTGGTAAGGCGATTGACACGATCTTCGAGAATGACGTGCGCTCCCGAGCGGCCCGTTCACCGAATTATGTCTTCGACGCCCGCTACCCCGAGTCGTGCGCCCCTTACAAGGTTTCCGCCGCCGGAGGCAACATCACCACGCCCTCGAATCAGGATTGGATTCAATACAATGCCGGCGACTTCACCTGGCCAGCGAGCTTCACCACCGCCGCCAAGGTGCTGTGGTGGGGTTATGGCGGCCTCCCCGACTGGGGCATAATTGACGTTCAGTTCAATTCCGTGGATACCGTCAACCGCAAAATCTTTATGGCGCCGTTCGCCGCTTCGCCGCCGCAGAGCAATGATCGCTACCTTGTGCAGGGCATCTACGAATTTCTGGATGTCGCCGGCGAATTCTTTTACTCGAGCAGCACCGGCTGGCTTTACTACAGCCCCCGAAACGGGAATCCGAATGCCGCGGGCATCGACATCCGGGTGCCGCTGCTCCCCCGCTTGATCTCAGTAATAGGCAGTGCGCCGGGCACCCACGCCCACCATTTGAAGTTTGAGGGGTTCCAGTTCGCCTATGCGAGCGCGTCGGCGAGCAACGCTGCCACCCTCCAACTGCAATCGACCGATCACATCGAGGTGCTGGATTGCCAGTTCTCCCAAGTGGGCTGGTATGCCATTCGAATGTGGGACGCGAATGCCGACAATCTCATCTACGGGTGCTCGATTCAGCATACCGCACACAGCGCCATCTTCGTGCAAAACACCTTGCCACGCGCCACCTATCCCAGCGACCGGAGCGAGCGCCATGTCATCTCCAACTGCAAGGTCGAGAGCATCGGCGAAGCCTACACGAACGCCGTCTATACGGCCGGAGTCGCGCTCTGGAACACGAGAGATTGCGAGGTATCCCACTGCGAAATCTCCGGCAGTCCGCGTTACGCCATTACTCTGCGCGGCCACTGGAGCACTCAGCGCGGACCGGGGCTGGAGGATGACGGGAAGCACTTCGCCACGGGCAACGTCTTCAAGTATATCCGCGCCACCGATTGCACGAGCGACAGCGGCGACGGGGCCATCGTTCACGCTGCGCACTGCAATGGCAGCGGCGATCCCAGCGGGGCCGACAAGATCAACGACTGGCAGCAACTCCTCATTTCGGGAGCCTACGCGCACCCTTCGATGAAGGACTATGTCCCCAACGGCATCTTTCTCGATCATCCCAATTCGTGCCTCTATCAGCGCTTCACCGACATCAAGGTCAGCGACACGCAGGACGATCCCAGCAGCCCTCATGACGGCCCGTTTCGGACCAACGGCAATCCCACCCAGACGCTCACCAACGTCTCCTGGAGCGGGACTTTCAACGACAGCTTGATGGCCTACGCCCGCATCGGCCTAAAAGCGGATTTCCCGGAAGCCTATGATCCGCGTGAGGTGGTCGTCTCGGACGACCACACGGCGGACTACACGGAGACGGGGGTTAGCGTCGCGGATTCGGCGATCGGCGGCCTTTACCGGGGCGATGGGCGCTTTTTCAACCCCGGCACGGGTTCGCAATACGTGGAATGGCGTCCGACGCTTCCACTCAAGGGGTATTATGAAGTTTCCGCGTGGAAGATGGGCAACGATCTCGGCGCCACCGCCGCCGCTCCTTACACCATCACTCACCAGACCGGAACCGCCACCGCTACCGTCAATCAACAAACCGGCGCGGGCGGCTGGACCTCCTTGGGCACCTTTCCCTTCCTATCAGGCCGGCCTTCCGGCACTGGCATCGTTCGTCTTTCGGCCAACGCCAGTGATAACAAGCATATGCGTGCGGATGCGGTGAGATTCACCTTCACCGGCTTCGCGAGCGCGGTGCTCGGCGGGGAGAAGGGCTGGTGGGGGTTCGATGCCAATGGCAACGACTCCTCCGGCCTCGGGCATCCAGCCACGATGTTCAATGTGGGCTACAGCAGTGCGATCAAAGCCGTCGGCACCCACTCCCTTTATCTCAACGGCACGGGCTACGCCGAAGTCGCCGACCACGCCGATCTGGATATCGGCACGGGCGATTTCGCGATCGCGGGGTGGTTTTTCAGCGACGCACTCCTGCCGAATGGCCAGCCAAACAGCGCCGGCAACTTGCGCGTCCTCTCCAAGGGCGCGGGCACTGACTCATCGAAGGGTTATGCGATCTGGACCGGGCCAACCACCATCACAGTCGCCATTTGCAACGGCACCCAGCGCCGATTTGTCAGCGCCAGCCACTCCGGCCAGAATACTTGGAGTCACTTCGCGGTGAATATCAGCCGCAGCGGCTACCTGACGCTCTATGTGAATGGCGTGAAAGCCAGCGCGCTCAACATCTCCGATTGGCGCAACCTCGATCTCGGCACCACGGAAAAATTGAACATCGGGCGCAATGTGAACGGCGGCTCGCAGAATTGGGTTGGCCGCATCGACGATGTGATCCTCTACCAGCGCCTGCTTTCCCTTCAGGAAATTCCGTTGGTGCCGTAAATGATGCCGCTTCGAGGTCGCGGCGCCTGGAGGGCGCTTTTTCACTTCGGCGAGCAACCGAGCGAGGAGTTCGGCTGCTTTTCTTCCGTGTTCCCACAGAAGTCGCAAGGAACGAAATGCCGTCATCCTTGATCCAGAAACGGGCATCGATCATCTGAAAACGATCAGCCCTGATCGGCGGTGGTTCAGGCGTGACCCCGGCGGGTTCATGGTTGGTCGCATTTCGATCAACGGTGATGCCTCAGAGGATCAAGGATGACCCATTTTCGATCAGGAATGATCGTTTTTCGGTCAAGTTTGATGCCTCGGGCAATCAAGGATGACCGGTTTTCGATCTTTTCCCTACGGGGTCGGGCCAGCGGCGGGCGGGGGCGTGGAGCGACCGCGACCGGGGTAAACACTCTTGAGATCGGCGCGGACCTCGGCGGCGTCGGCGTTGCCGGTGCGGACGGCGAGAAATTCGAGGTAGTTGTAGAAGGCGAGGTCGGCATCGAGACGATCCGCACCGAGCACGATCTGCGTGTCCTGGAGCGGACGGTCGATCGTCGCGACTTTCGCGCGGATGCGTTTAACGGCTTCGATGGCTGCGCCGTCCTTGTCGTAGGCGGCGAGGTTCACGGTCGGCGCCTGCAAGTCCGCGCGCTGGTGCATGTAGTCGTCGCACTTTTCATCGAACGGCAGCCGCTCGTCTCCGAGCTTGAAGTAACGGTTGCGCGTCTCATCGTCGAGCATGATGGCCCATTCGAGGATGGCGGCGCGCAGTTCGTCGGCCTTGGTCATGATGATCGCCTCTTTTTCGGCGGTGATGGTGATGTCGATGTCGTTTTGTTGTGTGGGCATGGATGGTGTGGGTGAGGGATAGGCGCTGGCCGGGACGTTGCCGTCCCATGTGTATTCCGAGCCCATGTCCCAGCGGAGCGGCTCGCCGTTCGGCAGGGTCATGTCCCATCGCAGAGGCTCAGGCGCGGGCATTGGCGGGGCGACGGAAAAGGTTTGCGCGGCAGATTAGCGCGACCACATGAGAAAACGACCGGCCTTCGTCGCTCAGCCGAGCGGCGCCGCTATTGGTGGAGGGTGCGTGGTTCACTTTCATCCGACAGGAGAAGGGACGGGGTTCTGAACAACCGCCGCGGCACGGTCAAATATAATATCTCGAAATCTCTCGGCTCTCGGGAGAGCATGAGAACGCGCTACGCGTAGCCGCGGCTACAATTTTAGCGAGCGGACTGGAAGGGCGTGAGGGAGACGCCGGATCGCGGCGTGCTCCGCGCAGCGGCGAGCGGTTTCACGGCCACGGCTTGAGCGGCCATCGGCTCATCGAGCGGCTTTTTCAGCGCAGCATAGCGATCCTCGATCTGGTCGATCATCCGGCGCACATGCTTGTATTTCGACCGTCCGCGCAGGATGGCGAGGCTCTTGTCCACGTCGCCCCAGAGGATGTTTTCGATGGTCACGCGCTTCACACCCCAGGCGTTCATCGCGGCGCGGCTGGGCTTGTAGAGGTCGATGGTGTTCGTGCCGGAGAGCGCCCAGCCATAGTCATCGACCTGATAAGTCTCGCCCGTCTCGACGATGAGGAAGACGCTGCCCGCCGGCCAGCGCGACCAGTCCGCCGCGGCACTGCGCACGCCCGTGTCGTTGAGCCTCATGCCGAGCGCATTCTTGCGTCCGTATTCGATATGATCGGCCTCGCTGTGCGTGTAAGCGGTGGTGCGCACTTGCTGGATACGCGCGCGGGCGAGCGGCTTTTCGTATTTCGGCAGAGGACGCGATGCGCAGGCTCCGAGGAGGAGCGCCAGCGCGAGCGGGGTGAGGCGGCAGGCGATGCGTGGCATGGGCGAATATGCCCAGATCGGCGAGTTTTTCCAGCGGGGATTCCTCCTCCGCGTGAGAGAAGCTTGCCGCGGGTGCCAGTTTGTTGCGATTCCAAGCCGATGCAGTCCGCTCCGCCACGCACGCCGTGGTATCGAATCCTCTACGTGCAGGTGCTCATCGCCGTCGCGCTCGGCATCGTCATCGGGCATTTCTTTCCCGATACACCCAATCCGAAAGACTGGCAGGCCTCGTCTCTCAAGCCGCTCGCGGATGGGTTCATCCGGCTGATCAAGATGATCATCGCGCCGATCGTCTTTTGCACCGTGGTCCACGGGCTCGCGTCGATGTCGGATCTCAAGAAGCTCGGACGCGTCGGCGGGAAGACGCTGCTCTATTTCGAGATCGTCTCGACGATCGCGCTCGTGATCGGGCTCGTCGTCGTGAACGTGCTCAAGCCCGGCGAAGGCTTCAACGTGGACGTGGCGACGCTCGATCCGCAGATCGGCAAGGCCTACGCGGAGAAGGCGCATTCACTGAGCACCACGGAGTTTCTGCTCAACATCATCCCGACGAGTTTCTTCGACGCCTTCGCCAAGGGCGACCTGCTGCAAGTCCTGCTCCTCGCGATCCTCACGGCGTTCGCGCTCAAGGCGCTCGGCGATCGTGCCCCTCGCGTGATCCACGCGATCGAGACGGCTGGGCAGCTTTTCTTCGGGATCATGGCTTTCGTGGTGAAGGTAGCGCCGATCGGGGCGTTCGGTGCGATGGCCTTCACCGTGGGCGCATATGGGCTCGGCTCGCTCGGCAATCTGCTCAAGCTCATGGGCGGATTCTATCTCACTGCCGGATTCTTCGTCTGCGTCGTGCTCGGGCTGATCGCGCGCGTCGCGGGCTTCTCGATCTTTCGCTACCTCGCTTACATCAAAGAAGAGATCCTGCTCGTGCTCGGGACCAGCTCGAGCGAGACGGCGCTGCCGGGGATGATCCAGAAAATGCAGCGGCTCGGCTGCGCGCCGGGCACGGTCGGCCTCGTGATCCCGACGGGTTACAGCTTCAACCTCGACGGCACGAACATCTACATGACGATGGCCGCCCTTTTCCTCGCGCAGGCGACAAACACGCCGCTCGATCTCAAGCATCAGCTTTCACTTCTGCTCGTCGCGATGATCAGCTCGAAAGGCGCGAGCGGCGTGACGGGCGCGGGGTTCATCACGCGCGCGGCCACGCTCGCCGTCGTGCCCGGCATCCCAATCGAAAGCCTCGCGCTGCTCGTGGGAATCGATCGGTTCATGAGCGAATGCCGGGCGATCACGAACCTCATCGGCAACGGCGTGGCGACGGTGGTGGTGAGTCGGTGGGAGGGCGAGGTGACGCCCGAGCATCTGCGTGCGCAACTCGCCGCGGGTCCGCCTTCGATCGCCGAGCGGCCAGTCGTCGGCGAGGCAGCGCCGGTCGATTAACCCATCACCGCGTCATCGCCCTGCTTGCGCGTGGTGAACCAGAACGCGGCGGCGAACATGGCGAGCAGCGTCATCCCAAGCGCGGCGCCAAAGGGCCAGTCGCGCGCCTGGCCGGAGATTT
This sequence comes from Verrucomicrobiota bacterium, assembly GCA_009885995.1. GTDB lineage: Bacteria > Verrucomicrobiota > Verrucomicrobiia > Chthoniobacterales > Chthoniobacteraceae > VFJQ01. The sequence goes on along the minus strand of VFJQ01000058.1, from coordinate 46,906 downwards.
GGTTTTGAATCACGTTGCCGATCATCGGGACGGTCTTGCCGCCCATGAGGTCGGTGATCGCAAACATTCCGATGGCCGGGATGAAGACGAGCAACACGCCCGCGATGATACCGGGTTGCGTGAGCGGGAGGATGACGGTCTGCCACGCGCGCACCGGGCTCGCGCCGAGATCGAAGGCGGCCTCGACCAGCGAGTTATCCAGCTTTTCCACACTGCCGTAGATCGGCAGGATCATGAACGGTAGATAGCTATAGACGAGCCCAAGCACGACGGCGCCGGGCGTATAGAGCATCGAGATCGGCTCCTGCGTGATGCGCGCAGACTGGAGGAAGGCGTTCATCAATCCGTTCTCGTTCAGGATCGTGATCCACGCGTAGGTGCGGATGAGGAAGCTCGTCCAGAACGGGATCATGACGAGCATGAGCAGCAGGTTGCGCCAGCGGTCGCTCGCCTTGCCGATGCAATACGCGACCGGATAACCGACCGCAGCGCACGCGAGAGTGGTGAAACCTGCGTAATACAACGAGCGCACGAAGATGCGCACATAGGTGCCGGTGAAGACGTTGCTCAAATCTGTCCATACGATCCATAGCAGCACGGTGACGAAGATCGCGGTTCCCACGCGCTTCGCCGACTCGGCGCGCTCCTCGCGCATCCGCGACGGCGAGCGGAACCAATCGACGAGCACTGCGACCGCGGTGACGCCCGCCGCTTCGAGCACGCACTTGAGCAGCGGCCACAGCTCCGTGCCGCCGAAAACGCGCGCGTAGTTTTCCCACGTGAACTTCCACTCCACCGGCGTGCCGCGCTCGCAGAAGCTATAGACGAAGAGGATCGCCGTCGGCACGACGACGAATGCGAGCAACCACAGGAGCATCGGCGCCATCAGCAGCCAGCCGGTCCAGCCGGGCCGGCGCTGCGGGCCTTTGACTTGTGCCGCGGTGGAGATGGCCGCCTGCATCGCGGCGAAGCTACTTGTTCTTCAAGTCGGTGACGACTTTGTCGATGGCCCCGGCCATGTCGGGCGAGATCATCTTGAAGGTGTCGAGCTTCGGGTCTCCGACGGGAAAGCTCGCGTTGTTGGCGAGTTGATCGGGCTTGAGGAGCTTGCAGCCCTCGGCATTCGCCAGCGTGTAGGGAAATTCGTCATACACCGCGACGCTCACCTTCGGCTCGAGGATGTAGTTGATGAACTTCTCGGCGACCGCCTTGTTCTTCGCGCCCTTCGGCACGGCGAGGCTATCGATGAACATGTGCGCGCCTTCCGTCGGCAGGACGTATTCGAAGTCCAGCTTCCGCTTCTTCGACTTCTTCATCTCCTGCAGGATCTTCGCGCCTTCGCCGTTCCAGATGATGCCGAGATCGCAGTCGCCGTTGAGCAGCGCGGTCTTCGGGCTGTCGCTATCATACAGCTTCACGAGCGGGAGCCACTTCGCGAGCACGCCCTTCGCCTTCTCGAGGTTCTCCTTGGTGATGTCGTTGATTCCGATCCCGAGCGACGCGAGCGCCCACGAGACCATCTCGCGATTGTCATCGAGCACGACGATGCGTTTCTTGAACTTGTCCTGAAACACGTCGGCGTAGGTCTTGATCGGGTCCTTCACCTTCGCCTTATTGACGCAGATGCCGACGTTCCCCGCCATCCACGTCACCGAGTATTTGTTCTCCGGGTCGTGCGGCATCTTCGTGAACTTCGGGTCGAGGTTCTTGAAGTTCGGAATGTTCGCGAGGTCGATCGTCTCGAGCTTTCCGTCCTTGACCATCTCCTCGATGATGTATTCCGACGGCTGGATGAGGTCGTATTTCGACGAACCGGCCTGGAGCTTCGCCATCATCTCCTCGTTCGAGGCGTAGTTCTCCACGTTGACCTTCACGTTGTTCGCCTTGGCGAACTGATCGATGACCGACTGCGGGATGTATTCCGACCAGCAGAAGATGTTCAGCGTTTCTTTCTTCGCTGCAGCGAAGGCCGGGGTGGCGAGGGCGGCGGCGGATGCGGTGAGGATGAATTGGCGGCGGTTCATAGGAGTTTGTTTAGTCTAGGTTTAGCGTTTGGAAACTTCGCGGCTCGATCTCTTGATCCATTCTGAAAGCACCACGAGCCCCGCAGTGGCAAGAATGAAGACGGTCGAGATGGCGTTGAGCGAGGGGTCGAGGCCCTTCTTCACCCGCGCGAAGATCTTCAGCGGCAGCGTCTGCGAATCCGGCCCGGCGGTGAACCAACTGATGATGATCTCATCCATCGACAGCGTGAAGGCCATGAGCGCGCCCGAGATGATCGCGGGCAACATGTAGGGCACCATCACGAACCAGAACGCCTTCAGCGGTGTCGCGCCCAGATCCATCGCCGCCTCTTCCAACGAAGCATCAGCACCGACCAGCCGCGCCTGCACCGCCACGAGCACGAACGGGAAGCAGAACGTGACATGCGCAATGATCACCGTCGTGAAGCCGCGCTGGATGGTGAGTTCCTGATACCACTGCGGCATCCATTCGAGCGCCTGCCAGCTTTCCAGCAAGCTCATCGTCATGCTGAAAAGGATGAGCAGGCTGATGCCCATGATGATCTCCGGGATCGCCATCGGGATGAAGATCAGCGTGTTGACCAGCTTCCGCCACGGGTAGGTGTAGCGGTAGAGCAGCCACGCGCCGACGGTGCCGATGACGACCGAGATCGCGGTGGTGATCGCCGCGATGATGAGCGTGTTCTTCAGCGCGTCGATGAGCACCGTGTCCTCCGCGAGCGCGCGATACCAATCGAGCGTGAAGCCTTCCCAGCGCAGGTTGAGCTGCGAATCGTTGAAGGAAAACACGATCAGCAGGAGGATCGGGATGTAGAGGAACGCGAAGACGACGCCGGTCCAGCTCCCGAGGAGGAGGTTCATCAGCTTGAGCCCCGAAGGCAGTCGAAGCGAACGCGTCATGCGGGCGTCTTAGCGGGCGAAGGTGTCCTTGCCTAGCTGAATGGCTTGCTCGCTCGTGCAAAAGCGAATGAAGCCGCGACCGCCGGGGCGGCCATTGCCGGAGAGGCCCCAGCCGCCGAACGGAAGCGTGGATGGCGAGAACGTCGTGGGCAGGTTCGCGTAGAGATTGGAGACGCGGAGTTCGTCGGCGAGTTGCGAGAAGGTTTCTTCCGAGCGGGTGAAGACGGATGCGGTGAGGCCGAAAGGCGACGCGTTGTTCTTCGCTACGGCTTCGTCGAGGTCGGTAAAGGTGTCGAAGTCCGCAATCGGCACAAAGCACTCGATGTCCGGACGCGTCGCGCCGCGACGAACGGCGGGCAGGACGAAGTGGCCGCGCAATGGTGGAAGCGGCGCCCCGCCGCTTCGGTGTGCGCGAAGCGGCGGGGCGCCGCTTCCACCCTTTACGAGCCAGTCGGCGTGCTCGTCGAGCAACGCCGCGTAGCGTTGCACCGCCGCGTCGCTGATGAGCGGACCGAGCTTCGTGGCATCGTCGAGCGGATCGCCGGGTGTCCACTTCGCAACCTCGTCTGCGAGCTTCGCGGCGAAACCTTCCGCCACGCGTGCATCGACGAGGACACGACTCGTCGCGTTGCAGCGCTGTCCGCACGTGAGGCACATCGCATCGGCGATGGAGCGCGCGGCGAGTTCGAGGTCGGCGTCGGCACAGACGATCGCGGCGTTGCGTCCCCCAAGTTCGAGCGCGAGTTCCTTCGAGTAGTCCTCCGAGAGCGCTTTCGCGAGCGCGCGACCGACGGGCACGGAGCCGGTGAAGCAGACGGCGCGGATACGCGAGTCGAGGCAGAGCGCCTGCGCTTCCTCCGCTCCGCCCTGCACGAAGCCGAAGACGCCCGGAGGAAAACTCTCGCGCATCAGTTCCGCGTAACGCCCGGCGACGACAGCGGCAAGCGGCGAGGGCTTGAAGATCACCGTATTGCCCGCAGCGAGGTGCGCGAGCAACGCGCCGTTTCCGAGGTGGAGCGGGAAGTTGAACGGCGCGATCACCACCGCGGGACCGCGTGCGGCCTGTCGCACGAAGGCGGGATGCGGACCACCCGCCACCTCGCGCCGCGCGAGGTGCTGCTCCGCGTCTTCGATGGTGAGATCGAACTTCGCGATGACCGCGCCGAGTTCGCCCCGCGCTTCGCTGATGGGCTTGCCGGTCTCGATCGCGATGCCGCGCGCGAGTGCTTCCTTCTCCGCAGCGATCCGCGCCTGCGCGCCGCGCAAACACGCGATCCGCTCGCTCAGCGGCGTGCGCGCCCATTCGCGCGCCGCCTTCTCCGCCGCAGCGATGGCGGGCTCGACCAGCATGGCCTCGACCTCGTCGAGTTCGATCGAGAGATCGCCCGGGCTGCGGTTGCGCCAGCGCTGCATCGTCGCGCGCTCGGCTACGTGTATTTGAGGACTTCCTCGATCGTCGTCTCGCCGTCGTAGATGCAGCGCAGGCCGTCCTGGCGCAGCGTGGTCATGCCGAGCTCGATGGCCTTCTGCTTCAGCACCACGCTCGGCGCGCGCTGGTTGATCATCTCGCGCAGCGGGTCGGTGATATTGAGCAATTCGTAGAGGCCTTTGCGCGCCTTGTAGCCGGTGTTGTTGCACACGTCGCAGCCGCGTCCGTAGTAGAAGGATTTGTCGCCGATCTCGTGCGGGCTGAGGCCGAGCTGCGCGAGCACGCTCTCGGTCGGCTCGTAGGCGGTGCTGCAGTTCGGGCAGATTTTGCGGATGAGCCGCTGGCCGAGCACGCCCTCGAGCGATGCGCTAATGAGGAACGGCTCGACGCCCATGTCGATGAGACGCGTGACGGCGCCGGGCGAGTCGTTCGTGTGCAGCGTGGTGAAGACGAGATGGCCGGTGAGCGAGGCCTGGATGGCGATCTGCGCCGTCTCGAGGTCGCGCGTTTCACCGACCATGATGCGATCCGGATCCTGACGCAGGAAGGCGCGGAGCACGCGGGCGAAGGTGAGGCCGATGTTTTCATTCACCGGCACCTGGATGATGCCTTCGAGTTCGTATTCGACCGGGTCTTCCGCGGTGAGCACCTTCGAGTCGATGGTGTTGATCTTGTTCAGCGCGGCGTAAAGCGTCGTCGTCTTGCCGCTGCCGGTCGGGCCGGTGACGATGAAGATGCCGTTCGGCTTCTCGATGGTGTGGAGCAGGTAGTTGTAGATGCTCGGCGGCATGCCGAGCGCCTCGAGGTTGAGATTCACCACCGAGCGATCGAGCACGCGCAGCACGACGCTCTCGCCGAACTGCGTGGGCAGCGTGCTCACGCGCAAATCGACCGGCCGGCCCGCGATGATCTTTTGAATACGCCCGTCCTGCGGCAGGCGGCGCTCGGCGATGTTCAAGTTGCTCATCACCTTCACGCGCGAGATCACCGGCATCGCCAGGTGGCGCGGCGGCGGCGCCATCTCGTAGAGCGCACCGTCCACGCGGTAGCGGATCTTGAACTCGTTCTCGAACGGCTCGAAATGGATGTCCGACGCGCGATCCTGGATCGCCTGGTAGAGGATTAAGTCCACGTAACGAATGATCGGCGTCGCATTCGCCTCGGCTTCGAGCGCCTTGAGGTCGATGCCGCCACCGTCGGCGCCGTATTCCACACCGCCGCCGAGTTCCTTGAGGATCTCGTCCATGCTCGCGGCGTCGGTGCCGTAGCAGCGCTTGATCAAATCTTCGATCTGCCACACGGGCGCGACGATGACCTGGATCTCCTTATCGAGGGCGAAGCGCAATTCCTCGGCGGTCTGCTGGTTGAGCGGATCGGCGAGGGCGAGTTGGATGGTGTTGCCTTCGCGGCCGATCGGCAGCGCCTTGTGCAAAATGGCGAGGCCCGCCGGCATGAGGCGCAGGACATCCAAGGGCGGCTCGTAGCCTTCCAAGTTCACGAACTCCGCGCCGAGCGCGTCGGCGATCATCTGGTAGAACTGGTTCTCGTCGCACACCTGGTAATCGACCATCACCTGCGCGACCGATTTGCCGGTCTGGTTCACCTCCTGGACCATGTCTTCGAGCTGCTGCTGGTCGATGATTCCTTGTTCGGCGAAGATTTCGAGGACTTGCTTGGCGTTCATGGCGGAAAATCAGCGGCGGGTTGGGAGTGAAGCGAGGAGTTGCTCGGCGGCTTGGGCATCCTGGCACTTGGCGAGCACTTGCTCGCGCGTGATGAGGCCGCGACCGCAGAGATTCACGAGCGATTGCTCGAGCGAGACCATGCCGTATTTCGCGCCGGTCAGGATGTCGTTGCCGAGCCGGTAGGTTTCGTTCTTGCGGATGAGCGCGCCGATGGACGGCGTGTTGATCATGATCTCGAACGCCGCGACCCGTCCGGTGCCGTCGGCGCGCGGGAGCAGGATCTGCGAGACGACGGCTTTGAGATTCGTCGAGAGCTGCACGCGGATCATCTGCTGCTGGTCGGCGGGGAAGGCGTCGATGATGCGATCGACGGTGCGCGAGGCGCCCGTGGTGTGCAGCGTGGAGAAGACGAGGTGGCCGGTCTCTGCCGCGGTGATCGCGGTTTCCATCGTCTCGAGGTCGCGCATTTCGCCGACGAGGATCACATCCGGATCCTGCCGCAACGCGCGGCGCAATCCGTCGGCGAAGGTGGGCACGTCGGTGCCGAGTTCGCGCTGCGCCACGAGCCCTTTCTTGTGCTCGTGGAAATACTCGATCGGATCTTCGATCGTGACGATGTGCGAGTCGGTGGTGCTGTTGATGACGTCGAGCATCGACGCCAGCGTCGTCGTCTTGCCCGAGCCGGTCGGGCCGGTGACGAGGATGAGCCCGCGCGGCTGGTAGAGCAGCTCCGTGACGACGGGCGGGAAGCCGATCTCATCGAGCGTGAGCAGGCGGCGCGGGATGAGCCGCAGCGCCATCGCGAGGCTGCCCTTCTGCCGGAAGAGCGAGACGCGGAAGCGGTTGTTCTCGCGGAAGGTGAGGCCGAAGTCCGCGCTGCCATCGGTGTTCACGCGGTGCAGCACGCCTTCGCTCGCGATCGAGCGCGCGAGCGTCTCGGTGTCGTCCGCCGCGAGCGGGCGGAGTTGGAGTTTGATGAGCGCGCCCTTGATGCGCACCGCGGGCGGCGCACCGACGGTGATGTGGATGTCGCTCCCGCCTTCATCCACGCAGAGCCGGAGCAAGTCCTCCATCGGCGTGAGCCCGCCGCCGCTCGTGACCGGCACGGTGGACACGCGCGGCGCGGCCGGCGCGAGTGTCGGCGCGGGCGCGGGAGTCTTGCCGATGCCGAAGAGGGCCATCGCTCGGGCTAGCCTTCGTCTCCCATCGACGCCGAGATGACCTCCTCGGCGGTCGTCATGCCCGAGAGCACCTTGCGGATGCCATCCTCGCGCAGCGTGCGCATGCCCATCTCGCGGGCACGCTTGCGCAGTTCCACGGTGTTGGACTTGTTGTTGATCATGTGCCGCACTTCGTCATCGATGAGGAACATCTCGAAGATGCCGGCGCGGCCCTTGTAGCCGCGGTGTTTGCAGACGTCGCAGCCCGCGCCCTTGCTCACGCTGGCCTCGGAGAGCTGGGTGAAATCGATGCCGAGCGACTCCATCTCCGCCTCGCTCAATTCGGACGGTTGCTTGCAGTTCGCGCAGATTTTCCGGACGAGCCGCTGCGCCACGATCGCGCGGGTGGCGGAGCTGACGAGGAAGGGCTGCACGCCGATATCGACCAGACGCGCGACGGCGCTCGGCGCGTCGTTTGTGTGCAGCGTCGAGAAGACAAGGTGGCCGGTCAGCGATGCATTGATCGCGATGTTCGCGGTCTCGGCGTCTCGAATTTCACCGATCATGATGATGTTCGGCGCCTGGCGCAGGATCGACCGGAGCGCCGCAGGGAAGGTCATGCCGATCTCCGTATTCACCTGCACCTGGTTGATGCCGGACATCTGGTATTCGACCGGGTCCTCGACGGTGATCAGCTTCTTGTCCGGCTTGTTGATGTAGTTCAGACAGGCGTAAAGCGTCGTCGTCTTGCCCGAGCCCGTCGGCCCCGTGACGAGCAGGATGCCGTCGGGCAGCATGATGAGTTTCTCGAACGTCTCCTGGTCGTCCGAGAGAAACCCGAGCTGCGGCAGGCCCAGCGTGAGCGCGCCCTTGTCGAGGATACGCATGACGATCGATTCGCCATGCACGGTCGGCACGGAGCTCACGCGCAAGTCGATCGCCTTCTTGCCCATCTTCACCTGGATGCGCCCGTCTTGCGGCAGACGCTTCTCCGCGATGGACATCGAACCGCTCATGATCTTCAGCCGCGAGATGATCGCCGATTGGAGTTTCTTCGGCGGGTTCTGCATCTCGGCCAGCACGCCGTCGATGCGGAAGCGGACGCGGAAACGCTTCTCCAGCGGCTCGAGGTGAATGTCGCTCGCCCTCATGTTGTAGGCCTCGATGAGCATCATCGTGACCATCTTGATGATCGGCGCGTCCACCGTATCGCCCTCGGCGCTGCCGACTCCGCCTTCGCCGGAGAACTCGATGTGGCCGAGCGCGGAGTCGAGTTCGTCGGCGGCTTCATCCGCGCTGGCGTAATATTTCCGATACGCCGTGCGGATCGCATCGGGCGTGGCGCAGACGAATTCGATGTCGCGCTTCAGCACCGCGTGCATCGCGTCGAACGTGTCGAAATCGAGCGGGTTGGACACCGCGATCATCAGCCCCGTGTCGGTCTCGACGACGGGGATCACGTTGAAACGCTTGGCCACTTCCTTCGGCACCTGATTGATCACTTCCGGCGGCACCGCGAGCCCGTTCAGGTCCACGAAGTCCATCGACGCGTGGCTCGCCAGCGAGCGGATCACGTCCTCCTCGGTCACGATCCCCTCCCGAATGAGCGCCTTCACGACGGTCTCATCCCCGGTGCGTTCGGACCGCGCGCGCTCGATCTGGCTGCGCGTCACGAGCGCGGTTTCGAGCAGGATTTCGAGGATGTAGTCTTCGTTCTGGGCCACGGTGCGGGGAAGTGTCTAGCGCGTGCGGAGGTTGGTGGAGGCTGAGCTGGGACTGGGGTGGAAGTTCACGCGACGCCGACGTTGGCAGAGCGGCCCACAGCCCGCAAGCGCGCGACCCGGGATTTTTACAAGCCCCGCCGCGTGCTACTCTCGCCCCGTGAAACCCGAACTCGCCGCCCGCGCCCACGCGCTCGGCTTCGACCTCTGCCGCATCGCTCCCGCCGGCGCGCCGCCGCATGCGGGCGAGTTTCGCGCGTGGCTGGGCGAAGGCCGCGCCGGCGAGATGGCGTGGCTGGAGCGCAACGCCGATCGTCGCACCGACCCGCAGCTCGTGCTGCCGGGAGCGCAGTCGGTGATCGTGCTCGGACTCAACTACTGGAGCAGGGAGCAGGGAGCACGGAGCACGGAGCCAGAGCACGCCCCCATCAGCGAGTCACTCCCTGCTCCCTGCTCCCTGCCCCCTGCCCTCTACCCCCTGACTCCTGGCCATGGCCGCATCGCCCGCTACGCCTGGGGCGACGACTACCACGACGTGATCGACGCAAAGCTGCGCGCGCTCGACGCGTGGCTCACCGAACGCGGCGGGCAGCAGCGCTGCTACGTGGACACGGGCCCGATGCTCGAGCGCGACTTCGCCGCGCTCGCCGGCGCGGGCTGGCAGGGGAAATCGACGATGCTCCTCAGCACGAAGTTCGGCCCGTGGCTCTTCCTCGCCGAAGTGCTCACCACCCTGCGCCTCGATCCCGACGAGCCGATGCGCGATCACTGCGGCAAGTGCGTGCGCTGCATGGTCGCGTGCCCGACGGGCGCCATCACCGCCCCGCAGCGGCTCGACGCGCGCCGCTGTCTTTCCTACCTCACCATCGAAAACAAGGGACCGATCCCCGAGGAGTTCCGCGCCGCGCTCGGCGACCGCATCTACGGCTGCGACGAATGCCTCGAAGTCTGCCCGTGGAACCGCTTCGCCCAGCAGTCCCGCGAGTCCGCCTTCGCCGCCCGCGAGTTCGTCCACGGCTGGACGCTGCGCGACTTCCTCGCGCTCGACGACGACGCCTTCCGCACGCTCTTCCGCCGCAGCCCGATCAAGCGCATCAAGCGCCGCGGCTTTCTGCGCAACGTCTGCGTCGCCCTCGGCAATGTCGGCACGAGCGACGATCTCCCCGCGCTGGAGAAGGCCATGCGCGACCCCGAGCCGCTCATCGCCGAGCACGCCCAGTGGGCGATCGGGCGGATCCGAGCGCGAGGAACCGGCGGCGGCTCCCTCCCGCCGCACCACGAACACAAGTAAGCCGCCGCCGGCCTGCGCTCAGACTGGCGGCCGGATTAGCGCCGCAAGCAGCGTATTGCAAAACTGCCGCAGCGCCTCCGCACCCGGATCGGCGAAGACGGTTTCCAGGGTCGGGATGCCGGTCGGATTGCGCGCGACGGTGGCGATGGCTTCGACGAGCGACGCATTGGTCACCTCGCCGGGGTTGCCATCGTTCCCCGGCGGGCCTTGTTCGCCTTGTTGCCCCGGTTCGCCCTGTGGCCCAGCGAGGATGTTATCGATGAGTTCCTTGAGCCCGTCGAACTACGCACGCAGTTCCGCGGATGAAATGAGGCTATTCGCCACTGGCAGAGTTGGATTGAAGGACATGTGTTAGGAAAGACTTGGAATCGAGTGGAACGAGATAGCCAATGGCTAAGGCCCTTGCCCGAAGGGCAGCGCTGGAGAGCGCTGGACATGTTGGGATCTGGAGCGCGTCCGGCGGACGGGGTGACTGGTGAGAAGGAGCCTTTTCTCCTCTTTTCCTCCCCTCCCAGTCTTCCCGTCCTGGACGCGCGGAGCGCGTCAGGGCGCCATCTTGCCGGCTTCATCGCTCCACGGGCCCTGGCCGAGCGGGCCGACGGCGGCCACGCGGAAGATGTAGCGCTGGCCGCTGGTGAGGGCGGTGGCCGTGTAGTCGTTCGGCGTTGGAATCTTGCCGCGCTCAGGGTTGTTGCACTGCACATCGCCGTAGCCGAGATCGTCGGCGAGTGGCCTGCTCCCCAAAAGTTGATCCAAGCGGTATGAGAGTTGGCGGCGCGAAAGCGCCGCCGAACTCTCAACATGAAACGCAAACGACACACACCCGAAGAGATCATCAAGAAGCTGCGTGAAGCGGCGACGCTGCTGAGCAGCGGGCAGAGCCTCGAGGAGGTCTGCAAAAAACTGGGAGTCAGCGCACCGACCTACCACCGGTGGCGGCAGGAGTATGGAGCGGCCAAGGGAGAGACGATCAAACGGCTCAAGGCGCTGGAGAAGGAAAACGCGCGGCTCAAGCGGCTGGTAGCCGACCTGTCGCTGGTCAAAGCCATCCTCAAGCAAATCGCGGAGGGAGCCGAGCGGAACGAGACAGCCCGCCGCAGGCAGCCCGAAGGGCAGCACCGGCGGGTGCTGGCAACATGGTAGGCCCGGAGCGCAAACGAGAAGCCGTGGTGCACGTGCGACACGAGCTGGAAGTGAGCGAACGCCGGGCCTGCACGACACTCAAGCAGCCGCGCAGCACGCAACGCTACCGCGGACGCAAACGCAGCAAGGATGCGGCGTTGGCGCCGGAACTGCGGCGCATCTCGGCGGAACAATCGCGAGCGGGCTATCGCATGGCGAGGGCGTTGTTGCGACGTGCCGGCATGGAGATCAACGCCAAGCGGGTGCAGCGGATCTGGCGGCAGGAAGGACTCAAAGTGCCGCGCCGGCAGCGCAAGCGGGCGCGGCTGGGCAGCAGCGAGAACGGCACGCAGCAGATGCGAGCCGAGCGGATCAACCACGTGTTGAGCTACGACTTTGTCTTCGACCAAACCGCCGACGGCCGGCGGCTCAAGTGGCTGCCGATCTGCGACGAGTTTAGCCGCGAGTTGGTGGCCCTGGAAGTCGAGCGGCGGATGGAGGCCAAGGACGTGATCCGCATCCTGGATGCAGCAGTCATCGAACGCGGCGGACCGCCGCAGTTCATCCGCAGCGACAATGGGCCGGAGTTCATCGCGCTGGCGGTCAAGGATTGGATCGAGCGGCGCGGCTTCAGCACGCTCTACATCAAGCCCGGCAGCCCGTGGCAAAATGCCTATAGCGAGAGCTTCAACAGCCGCTTTCGCGACGAGTTCCTCAACCGGGAACTCTTCAGCGGGCTGACTGAGGCCAAAGTGCTGGGCACAGACTACCGGCGCGCCTACAACACGCGCCGTCCGCACTCCTCGCTCGACTATCCTGCGCTACACCGAAACGCAGAGCAATCGCGTCTTCGTCACGGTCGAATGCCTCTACGGGTTCAAGGTCGCGCTCGCCGATGGCATCAAGCGCATCGTGAAGCCGTAGTTTCACCGCTGCGGCAGCGGATTGCGGAGGCGCGGATTCACTTCGGACCCGAATAGCGGGAGCAAATGGAGATCGAGTTTCTGCTCGTGTGCGTCGGTCCACTGGTCGCTATCGAACAAATGCGCGAACATTTCCGGGCTCAACCGAAACGAAACGGTGAACTCGTCGGTCTCAATAGCGAGGCCGCACCTCGTAGCTATGCGTCACCGTCCCCGTCTTGCGCTGCGCGGTTTCCGCGTGGGCGGGATACGCGCGCACGTAATCGACCACGGCGTTTTCCGCCGTAACGCTCACGCGCAGGATGCCGGACGCGCCTGCGATCACGCCGCCTTTGTAGCCGTATTCCTCAGCGCTGCGCGTGTTGTCGAAGCGCTCGTGACCGGGCTGCGGGACGAGCTGATAGGTCACGCCATCGCGCTCGCCGTGGACGTAGAGGTGATCGTGCCCGTGGAAGACGACGCAGCCGCCGCGGTTCGCGAGCAGGTCGTGAATCGGCGCGGCCCAGCCGGGGCGCTTTTCGGCGAAGGTGTTGCGGCCATCGAGTTCCTTACCGCCCCATTCGAAGAAGTGCGACGCCTCGACGCCTCCGCGTCCCTCGGGCGTCTCGCCGCCGACGAGATGATGCGTGAAGACGAAGGTGAACTTCGCCTTGCTCGTCTCGAGCGTGCGGCGCAGCCACTCGTATTGCTCCTTGCCGAGCGTGCGGCCCCAGTTCTCACCGGTATTTTTGTCCACACGCTGGCTGAACCAATACTGGTCGAGCACAATGAAAAGCGCGTCGCCCCACTCCCACGCGTAGTAATCCTCGAGCAATCCCGCTTGCGGATGCGGTGTCGCATTGCCCGTGTAGAAGCCGTCAGGCGACGGGTTGGGGAAGTATTTCTTCCGCATCGCATTCGACCACACAGGCATCGCGTCGCCGCTCTCGCCGCGCAGTCCCTTGCCGAGGCTCTCGCCGTCGTGATTCCCCAGCACGAGGAAGACGGGCGCGCTGTGGCCGACGAGGCCGAAGTAGTAGCGCTGCGCGACATACTGCGGCGCGGCGAGGGTGTAGCTCGGCCGCTTGTCCACCATGAAGGTGTCGCCGAGATCGACGTGAAAATCCGTCTTCGCAGCGAGCGCGTTGGTGAGGGATTTCTCGTAGGTCGACAGGTCGATGCCGTAGTCAAGGTGCGGGTCCGCCTGCACGGTGAAGGTGAACGCGCGGCCCGGCGCGCGCTGCGTGTGGAAGCTGCGCTCCGGCTCGCTCTTCCACCCGCCGCCGCGCTCGCGCGTGCTCAGCGTGTAGAAATACCGCGTGTCCGCCGTGAGCCCGGTCAACTCGATCTCCGCGGGTTCGCCCGCTTTCAGCGGGAAGACGCTCGTCTTCGCCGCAGGCGCGCCTGCCTTTGCCCCATAAGCAATCACTCCCTCGCGCTCCGCATAAGCGAGCACGCTCACGGTGATGGACTTGTCCGTCGGGCGACCGAGCACCACGTCGAGCGGATGGGCGGGCACGGCGGTTTTGAAAAGGAAGCGCGGGTCGTCGATCGCGCCATCGGGCGGACGCTTGCCGCCCACACGCGGCTTTTCATCCGCAGCGAGGGCGACAAGCGATGCGAGCGCAGCGAAGACAGTCAAAGCGAGCAGGTGGGTGACTTTCATCGTGCGATCGTCGCGGCGTGAACCTTTAGAGAACGTGAACTCCGCAGCGGATGGCTTCTGTGGCGATCGAAGGGTTGCCCCGCGCGCCACGAAAACAAACGGGCTCCATGATCGTCGCGCCCGTTTCCCGAATTGTGAAGTCGCCGGCACTTACGCCGAGCAGATCGCCGTGGCTACAGTTTCCCCGGCTACGGGACGATGGCGGCGATGGAGCCGTTGGCGAGATTGAGGCTGCCGGCGGTGATCGCGACGGGGACGCCGGCGATGCGCAGGGAGCTGATCTTCTGGGCCTCGAAGAGCGAGTTGGTCGCGAGGCCGGTGATGGTGATCTTCGCGATCTTTGCGAGCACGGTGGGGAGCACGTCGCCGGGCATGTGCGTGTCGGTGCCGACGCCGAGGACGGTGCCGGCGAGGATGCGGCTATTGTTGAAGTTCCCGCCGACGGTGACGGTTCCGATACTCGCGTCGGGGTTGAGCTGCGTCTGCGGGTTGTTCTGGTTGAAAAGATCGACGTCGGTATCGAACCCGGCGATGATGTTCCAGTTCGTCACGTTGCCAAAGACGCGCACGCTGCCGATGGCGTTGCCGCCCGCGCCGAGGCGGCCGAGGGCGGAAATGAAGCCCTCGCTCGTGCCGTTGAGCGCGCCGGTGGTCACGGATTTGAGGGTGCCATTGACGAGGATGCCGTGGGTCCCGCCGTCGATCGCCTGCGTCACGGTGACCGACCCGACATTGCCGCCGAAGGCGAGGATGCTGCCGGAGAAGTCGCCGGAGCCGGCGGTGAGAGTGCCGCCGATTTTCACGGAGGCGATGCCGCTGCTGGAGACGATGGAGCCGCTGCTCATGCCCTGCGCGCCGATCACGTTTCCGAGCACGCTCACGGCCCCGAGCCCACCGTCGGCGTAGATCGTGCCGCTGTTTTCGCCGAAGCCGCCGAGGATGTTGCCTTTGATCTTTGCGCCCTTCATTTTTCCACCGAAGGGGAAGACGGGGGTCGTGCCGCTATCGTCCGGGCTGCCGACGAAGATCGCGCCGCTATCGAAGTCGGACCCGCCGACGAGATTGCCCGCGCCGATCTTGCCGCCGAGAGTGACCTTGCCCATCGAGGTGCGGCTCCA
The DNA here is from genome assembly GCA_009885995.1 of Verrucomicrobiota bacterium. Classification (GTDB taxonomy): domain Bacteria; phylum Verrucomicrobiota; class Verrucomicrobiia; order Chthoniobacterales; family Chthoniobacteraceae; genus VFJQ01. The sequence continues at coordinate 31,888 of VFJQ01000058.1, read as the reverse complement.
GATCGTGCCCGAGTAGTCGTGCACTGTCCCGACGACGGCATTCTCGATGAAGACATTGCCGATCTTGCCGACGGCGCGGATGGAGCTGCTGGCGAAGGTGACGAGGTCGGCGCCGTCGAAAGCAGTCGGCAAGCCCGGGCGGCCGTTGAGGTTGTCGATGGCGATCTTGCCGATGCTGCCGCTCACGTCGATGAAGGCGCCGAAGATCTGGCTGTTAAGGTAGGTCGTCTTGCCTTTGGCGACTTTCAGGCTGCTGAGATTACCGACGATGGTGCTGGTGAGGTCGTCCTGAGCGGCACCGCCCGCGCTGAAGAGAGGATCGAGCGCATTCACCCCCATCGCGAGTGCGCTGAGCGTGCCGAGGCCCGCGGTTTTCAAGACGGCGTCACCCGCATCGACCTGCTGGAGTTCGCCGAAGACGGTCACGCTCTTGAGGTCGATCCCGGTGGCGTTGACGCGGCCGATATTCACGAAGCCGTCGCCGCTGCCGGCTTTGGTCACAGCCACGCTGATCGACGCGCCGCGGAAGGCGAGCCCGGCCACGGCGGCGCTCAGATCGAGCGTGCGCAGCGCGGCACCGGTGGCACCGGAGGTGTTCACCATCACGAAGTTCTGCGCGGTGAAGCCGCCCTTGTTCGTCCTCACGGTCACGAGGTCGCCGTCGAGATCGGTGTAAGTCGCGACGCGGCCATTCGGAGAAAAGGTCGGCGGGGCGACGACGACCACGCTGCTGGGATCGACGGCGGTGAGGACGACGTCGTTTCCGTCGCCGCCGGTGTAGCTGAGGTTGAGCTTCACCGTGCCGTAGTCCCTCACCTGCCCTGCGGGGAGGCCGGGGATGGGGGCGATCGTGCTGCTATTCTGCACGTCGATGAGGCGGAAGGTGCTGCCCGCCGCTGGGGCGTTCGTGGGGAAATTGATCGTGCCGGTATCGCCCGCCTGCACGGTGATGGAGCCCGCGCCGCTCACCACGATCTGGTCGTGGCCGGTGCCGGCGCCGGTGCCGTTCACGTCGAAGGTGAAGGCGAGCGTTTCACTCGCGCCGATGGCGGTGGTCTGTGTGAGGGTGCCGATGCCGGGCGAGCCGCCGGGGCTCAGATTCGTGGTGCCGCCGCCACCACCGGCGTTGGTCACGTTGTAAACGAGGTCGTTCCCCGTGCCGCCGACGTAGGAGATTTTCACGAGCGTGTTGCCACCATTGAAGCTCTCCACCGTGGCACCTTCCGGGAGCGGCGTGCCGTCGGGGAGTTTCAGAGTGCCGGTGATCGCGCTGCTGCCCTGGTTGTCGATGAGCCGGAAGACCTGCCCCACCGTCGGGGTGAAGGTGCCGAAGTTTTTCGAGAGCGTGGCACCGGTGATATTCACGGTGTTGCCGGTGACGACGATCTGGTCGTAATCCGTCCAAGCCGTCGGGCCGAGCACGGTGAAGCCGAGATCGAGCGAGCTGCCGCCCGGCGCGAGCGAGCCGACCGTGAGCCGCCCACCCGCAGGGGACGAGCCCCCCACGCCCGGCGTGAGGAAGGTATCGCTCTCCACCGACCCGCCGCGGACGGCGTTGATGGAGCCATTGCCATCGAGCACGGAGACGCTGGAAAACGTGTCCAACTGCAGCACGAAGTCCGTGTTGCTGAAATTCGACCCGGGCATGAGGCGGACATGGCCCAACACCGTGAGGGTCACCCCCGTGGGCTGCGTGCCGGAAAGCTGGAGGATTTGCAAGAGGTCCGCCGAGCGTCCGCTGATGGTGCCGCTGCTGGAAAAGGTGCCGCCAAACGTGCTCGTGAAGGCGACGTTCAGCCGCCCGCCTTGCAGATCGACCGCGCCCGTTCCGCTGATGCTGGAGAAGGTCTCGTTCACGCCGTTTTCGAGCCGCAGGATGCCGCCCGCATTTACGGTGATCGAGCCATTCGTGTCGGAGAATTCATTGTCCCCCGAGCCCGCGGTGACGAGGAGCGTGCCACCGTTGTTGATCGTCACATTCGTGATCTGCGTCACCCCGATATCGCGGCTCATGCGCAGGGTTCCCGCATTTACCTCGAAGCCGGTGCTGAGAATGAGGTTGGTCTCCCCATTGCCATTGATCGTGACCGTGCCGGAGCCCAATTTCCGGAAGAAACCGAAGTTGCGATTGATGTCGCCACTGAGGTTGAGTTGGCCAGCCACGTCCAGGTCCAAGTTGGTGTTCCCCGCCACGATCTTCACCCCGAGGGTGGGCGCGGCGGCGCTAGCCACAATGATGACGGCATTGGAGCCCGTGCGGTCGAAAGTCAGTTGCCGCTCGGGAAGCGCGAACTGCTGCCCCACGATGTTCGGCGTTGTGCCCGCGTTGAATTGCAGTTGTTGGATGGTGTAGTTCCCGTCCACCGTCACGGTGGGTGAACCGGAAGCGGCATCGAAGACCACGATGTCCGTGTTGTCGTCGGGCACGCCGTTATTGGTCGAAGCCGTATCGTTGTTGAACCACTTGCTCGCGTCGCTCCAGTTGCCGTTCACCCCGGAGTTTCAGTAAAAGGCGGCCGGCGCGATGCGGGCTTCGAGGGCTTCGACGACGGTATGATGCGGAGTTCTGGTGCGCTTCATCCGAGGGTAAATGTCGTTTTCCGCAGCCCTGCACAATACTAATTCGTCCGACTCCCGACCCTACCCCGCTTCCGCCCGCCCGCCTCAAATTTCCCGCTCTCCAGCGCGGCAAACTTTTGCTCGCCGAGTCCGGCGCGCATGTGCGCTTTAAGTTCGGCGAGTAGTTGCGCGGTGATCGCGGACTTTTCCGCTGCGAGGTTGTTTCGCTCACCGAGATCGGCGGAGAGATCGTAGAGGAAGTCCTCTTTTGTATCCCAATAGTGCAGCAGCTTCAGATCGCCTTTCCGCAGCGCAGTCTGCGGATGCTCGATCTCGACATCGTGATGCCAGACAAGCCGGTCGATGGGCCGCTTCACCTTGCCCGTGCCGCCGTTCATCAGGACCGGCTTCCAGCTTCCACCCTCGACGCCTTTCGGCAGCGCAAAGCCGGGCGCGGCGAAATCGAGCACGGTGGGCAGGATGTCGTAGCCGATGGCGGGTTCGTTGCAGTAAGTGCCGCCGCGGATGCCGGGGCCGCGGACGATCAGCGGAACGCGGATGCCGCCTTCATCGCAGAGGGTCTTCCCGCCTTTGAGCGCCTCGGAGCGTCCGCCATTATCCGAGGTGTAAATGACATAGGTGTTCTTCGCGATGCCGAGCGTCTCGAGTTCTTTCAACACCACGCCGATGCACGTATCGAGATCCTCGGTCATCGCCGCCATGATCGGGCCACCGCCTTTGCCACCTCTTCCGCCACCGCCGCCCATGCCCTCGTATTTCTTGAGGGTGGAAGCGAGCGCCTGCGGCTGCTGATGCACGGCGTAATATGAAAGTTGGAGGTAAAATGGATGGCCCTCCTTCACCTGCTTTGCCATGTAGGTCTGCGCGCGCCGCGTGATGCCGAAGGATTGCTTCGGGTCGTTCGGGTCGGTGGTGTCTCCGTCCTCGTTCATCGTGATGCCGTCGCTCGCATCGTAGCCAAACTGCTCCGGAGACGTGGGCCACTGCCATTTGCCAAAATGCGCGGCGCGGTAGGCGGGATTGGCGCGCTTGAGCGTGTTCGCGAGGGAATCGCTCGCGGGTGCGTTCCAATTGCGTGAGCGTTTGTCCACGGCGTTCAAGCTGGTGGTGCTGCGGCCCATGAGCAGCGCGGCGCGCGAGCACTCGCACTTCGGATGGCTGGCGTAGCCTTGCGAGAAGACCATGCCCTGCTCGGCGAGCCGATCGAGATTCGGCATCCGGAAGCCTGCGGTGCGGCTGAAATCCTTCCCGGGCATCATCGGCACCGACGTGCCGCTCCAGCCCTGGTCATCCACGAGGATGAAGACGAAGTTCGGGGTCGCAGCCTCGACGCCCCGGGCCAGGCCGAGCATGAGAAAGACGATCAGGAGAACTTGGCGTTTCATGGCGTGAAGTGCGGGGCGGGGTTAGCGAAGCGGCGCGCCGGTCACGTCGAGATCGGGCTTCGTATTCCAGCGCGGTGTCCAGCCGGGCTTCTCGATGCGCGTGCGGAAGATGATCGTGTTGTCGAGGTCGGGGTCCTCGGTCCAGATGAACTTTGCGCCTTTGAAATCCGCCTCGAAGTAGGGCTGCTTCGGATTGATGCGCTCCTCGGTGTATTCGGTGGCGTTCGCCCATTTGCGGTCGTCGAAATCCACGGCCCACCACTGGTCGGGGATGGGCGTGTGCTCGACCTTCGGGTTCGCCGTGTCGCCGCCAAGCGGCCCGCGGAAGAAGCTCTTCGCCTTCCACGTCGCGTTCGTCACGGTGCCGTCGCCAAACTTCAGGATGAAGCCGCCATCGCCGATGCTGGTGCCGTATTCCATACCGGTCTTCGAGTCGGCGTTGTCCTTGGCCATCACGGCGATGGTCATCGGATACTCGGGGAGAAAGTCCACGCTGACGAGATTGTGCGGCGTGAATTGGATTGGGTCCACGGCGACGAGGCGCCCATTCACGTAGAGCATGAACCAATTGTCGGCATACACATTGAGCTTCATCGTGTCGGCGATGCTGGGCTTGATGAGCCCGGGCGGGCCTCCTTTGCCGCCGCCTTTTCCACCGCCACCGCGTGGACGCTCGGCGGGTGCGGGCTGTTCCGCAGCGACGAGTTGCACCGTTGCGTTCCTTTCACTGGTCCGCGCTTCTCCGCGCGCATACACGACGTTCATCGAAGCACTCGCGAGCACTTTGTCTTTCATCGCGGCGAGCAGGACGTCGCGATTCACGTCGCGCGGCGACTGCGTGATCTGCAACGGCGACGAGAGCGCATAGACCGTGAGCACATAGGTCTTCGCGCCCGGTCCCTGAGAATGCGGCGGCTCGTAGCCGATCTGGCCTTTGAAACTCGTGCCGACTTTGCCGACGCCCTGCGCATTCTTCGGCAGGCTGGTGACCGATGTGGGGATGTCCCACATCGTCCAGTAGTGCTTCATCACATTGCCCGGCGCGACGTGATCCATGAGGAGCGCATAGCTCTTCGTGCCCGCAGGCGCGCCCGTCCATGCGAGGGGCAAAGTCGCGCCGCTGCCATCACCCGTGAAGTCGATCGGCAGCGCCCTGCCGTCTTTCACTTCGGCGCTGGTGAGGACGAAAGTCGCACTCGGCTTTTTCATCGCATCGGGGCCGAACTGCGAGGCGCTCTCGCCGGCTCGCGCTTCGTCGCGCGGACTGTCGCGATCCTCGCGCGGCGGCGGGCCACGGCGTTCACCGCCGCGCCGCTCGCCATCGGGACGCGGTCTGCCGCCGCCTGGCCGCCGCGTGTAGGTTTCCTTCGCGGTTCCGTCGCGGCCGTTCTGGTATTCAAAAGCGAACGTCCCATCCGCGTGGACGCTGTAGAGGATGGCGCGCTTCTCCCTGCTCAATTCGTAGCTGAGTTTGTAGCTGCCCGCGCCCGTGCTCTCGAACGCCGTGATCTTCGCCCCCCGCAACGGCGCGCCCGCTCCGCGCACGCCACCGCCCGCGCTCGGCTGCGGATCGACCTGCCCACCCGACTCCACCACCTCGCCGTGGAAGCCGCCGTTCACATACGGATACTTCGTCGAGGCATGGTAGTGATAGCCGGCCTTCGCGTCGTCGTGGCCATTGAAGGCATCGAGCTTCCCGAGTGGCGAGCCATCGGGCTCGGTGAGTCCGAATATGGGAAAGCCATCGAGCGCATAGGCGATCGGCAGCCCTTTCCCGACGACGGCCTGCAAATGCAGCGGCGCCGCGTGGTAGTGGTAATCATCCGCGCGCCCGCAATGCCCGCCCCACTGATCCAGTTCGCCGATTTCCTGCGAGACTTCGCCGCGGTTGTTCTGCGGATTGAAAATCGGGATGCCATTCACCGCCAGCGCGATGGCACCCCGGAGGAAGCGGTTCTTGATCGACGCCGGCTCCTTCGCCACGACCGGACGCAGCGGGATGCGCCACGCGTTTTCGCCAGAATAGGAGTGCGGCAGCGGCACCTGCTGCTGCCAGTTCGTGATTCCCACCATCATGTTGTGCGCCGGCAATCCGTTGCTCTCGACGAACAGAAACCTCTCATCCCACCGCACCTTCACTGCGGGCGCGAATTTCTCGAACGCGGCAGCCTGCGCCGGACGATCGTCCACACGCGCGCGCTTCTGCGGCGCCTGCGCCTGCGCGAGGAAAAACTCCGGCGGCTTCACCGACCAGTCGTAGTGCCCGTGCTCCTCGCCCGTCGCGAGATCGTGGCCGAGGGCGATGTGAGCGAAGCTCAATGAGAGAACCAACGCGGTGGAGAGTGATGGGTGGGTTTGCATTGATGAGGTGTGAGTTCGGATCGGTTCGTTGCTAGTGACTCGTCACCCGCAGGCGGGCAAACTTACGCCCGCCGCTGATCGCGGGCAGGACGCGGACGGTGACGGTTTCGGTGATGCCATCGGCATTCGCAGCAGTGCCCACCATTTCAAATGACGCGCCCGGCGATGGCCACGTCGCGAGATCATTCGAGATCTCCACCGTGTAGCTGAGGTCCAGCGCACCGATTCGCCGCGGAAAGCTGAACTCGAGGTAGTCCAGCCCGTCGCCGCTCTTGGTCACGACGGCGGCCTGCAGCGGATCGCTCTCGCTGCTCTGCGGATTCGTGTTGAAGGCGTATTCGAGGAGGTTGCTGCTCCCATCTTTCTCGATGTCGCCGAGCGGGCCGTTGATCGCGGCGCTGGAGTTCGGGTCGATTCCATTCGCGGACTTCCATGAGTCGGGCAAGCCGTCGTTCTGCGTGCTGACGGGCTTGATGACGGTGAGCGCACCTGCGCCGCTGGTGACGGAGCCGTTGGTGCTGCTGACGGTCACGCTGTAGTTCGCAGTGTGCGTGCTGTTCAGGTTCGTGAGCGTGAGCGTGGCCATGAAGACGCCGTTCACAGGAGTGCCGGCGTCGGTGATTTGGTAATAGCTGGTCGCGCCGCTGATGGATGTGCCGTTCTTCCGCCACTGCACGCTCGGGACTTTGCCGTAGCTGGTGAAAGGTGCGTAAAGCGTGATGCTGCTGCCTTGTTGCAAGCTCTGCGTCTTTGGGGCTTCACCGATGTGTGGCGGATAGTTCTCGACCGTGATGTTGGTGATCGATGTCGTGAGTGTGGTGATGATCGTGGCATACGCGGCGTTGGCGGCGAGGTCCGTGGTCTCATACGGATCATCGGTCATGTTGAAGAGCTCGTTGCTCACGGTCGGGGTTTTGGTGCGGATGAGCTTGAACATCTTGCTGCCGCCGACGACGGGATCGGTGAAGGTGTTGAGCGCTGCAGGTTTGGTCACGGCGGTCACGAGAGTCGATGGACGCTGCACGCCATCGGGGTTGCCGCTGTTGATGGAAAGCAGGGCGGGCCAGAGATTCAGGCCATCGAACGCCTTGGTGTTCTGCGGTGCCACGCCGGTGGCGGCGCAGAGCGTGGGGAAGATATCGCCGACCCAGACATACTGATTGCTGATCACACCGGAGGCGAGCACGCCCGGCCAGCGAATCGCGGCTGGGGTGTGGATGTTGCCGCCGTCGTAGCTGTCCTGGTTCTTGGTGCCGCGCAGCGGAGCATTGATGGAGCCGGTGGGCACATTGCCGCCATTGTCACTCATGAAGACGACAATGGTGTTGTTGGCGATCCCGGCGGTATCAAGGGCGGAGAGCACACGCCCCATGGCGACGTCCATACAGTCCACGGCCGCGGAAAGGGTGCGCCGTGCGGCATCCGTGACACCGAGATTTTGATACTTGGTGATGTAGGCGGGCGGCGCGGAGACACCGGCATGGACGGCATTGAACGCGAGATAGAGCAGGATGGGTTTCGACGGATCACGATTCTGAATGAGCGAGACCGCCTTGTCGGCCAGCAGGTCGGTGGAATGTCCGCCGTTGCCTTGCAGATCGGTCGTTTCGTTCTGCGTGACGCCATTGAGCCACCAATCGACCGCATTGCTCAGTCCGGGATCATTGGTGCGGTGGGTGAAGTAACCAATCGCTCCGCCATACTGACCGTAGTGGATGTCCCAGCCTCGATTGTGCGGCAGGTAGGCATCGCTCTCCTGTTTCACAGTAAAGGTCGTGCCGTTGAGCGTGGTGCTGTTGGTGTTGTTGCCCCAGCCGCCGATATGCCACTTGCCGCACATGTAGGTCTGGTAACCGGCCGCTTTGAAAGTCTGCGGCATAAGGTGCTCGCTGAGGTCGAGGCCACGCGTATTACCGGTGGCCGTGCGAATGGTATTGCGACCGGTGAGGAGGCATGAGCGCGTGATACTGCACACCGGTGTGGCGTAGAACTTCTCCAGACGAATCCCATGCGTCAGGAAGCCATCCATGTTCGGGGTTTGAATCGGCACCTGGCCTGCGGCGGTGTGATACCCGACATCGCCCCAGCCTTGGTCATCGGTGAGGATGATGACGACATTCGGCGGGGTCGTGGTCGAGACGGTGAGCGTAAAGGTCTTCGTCGCGATGCGGCCCGCGCTGTCGGTGACTTTCAGCGTGAAGGTGTAAGTGCCCGCCGTGCTCAACGTGCCGCTGAGCACGCCCGCGCTGCTCAGCGTAATCCCCGCCGGCAGGGTGGAGCCCGCATTCACGCTCCACGTGTAAGTCGTCCCCGTCCCGCCCGATGCCGCGAGCGTCTGCGAATACGCGCCGTTCGCCGTCGCGTTCGGCAGCGTCCCGCCCGTCGTAATGCTCGGCGCCGGCCCTGTCGTGTAGCTGCTGCTCGCGGTCGCGGCGGAGGCGTTGCTGTCGGTCGCGGTGATCGTATAGCTCACCGTCGTGCCGGAAGTTTGCGCGGGCAGAGCCGGGCTGGTCCACACTCCGCCGTTCGCCGAGCCCGTCATCGTGAGCGTCACCGGCGCAGCGCCGGTGGTCTTGACCAGGGTGATGTCGTCGATCTGCACCTTCGACGCGCCGGCGCCACCGACGCCATTGCCGAACATATTGAAGCGCATCTTCAGCGTGCTCACGCGCTCCGACGCCTGCAGGTCGTAGTGGTAAAGCTGGAAGGCGTGATTGCTTCCCGTCAGCTCCGTGATCTGCCCGGTCGTCGCCGCCGCCCAGGTCGTGCCACCGTCGGTGGAAAGCTGGAACGTCCAGCCGAGCCCCGACGTGAGCGTGCTCGTCGCGACCCAGAACTCCACGTAACCGCTCGTGCCAGTCGCATCGATGTTGTTCGTCGTCGTGATCGAGTTCGCCGTCGCCGTCGCGCCCTTGCTGAACTCCACGCCGCACGTCCCGCCCTGTCCTGCGGCGGTGTGATTCGCCGCCGTCGTCTGCTTGATGTTCCCGTTGCCGTTGTTGAACACCAGCGTCCACGGATACACCGCCGGCGAAGCCGTCTGATCCCAGCCGCCCGCGCCGCCCGGCGTCGCCACGCTCGCCATCGTCTCCGCGAAGACCGTGCTCGTGACCTGCGCGCCCGTGTTGTAGCTGAGCTGCACGCCCGAGATCGTCGCGCCGCTCGCGGGCGTCACCGTCGCGTTGATGAAAGGCGTGTCCACATTGCTCGGCACCGTCGGCACCGCGGCGACGCCCGTGATCGTCGGCGGCGGGATGTAGCCGGTGCCCGCGAGCGTGATGTCGAAGGCCGCGCCCACCGCCGTATCGCTGCTCGCGATGTGCAGCGCCGCGACCTTGCTCCCCGCCGTGCCCGCCGTGAAGTGCACATCCATCGTCGTGCTCGCGCCCGCCGCGATTGTGCTCGCCGGAGATGCCGTCACCGCAAAGTTCGCCGCGTTCGCGCCATCGATCGTCACGCCCGTGATGCTCAGCGAAGTGCTGCCGGTATTGCGGATCGTAAAGGTCTTCGTCGAAGTGCTGCCGACATTCACATTCCCGTAGCTCACGGTGCTCGCACCGTCGGTGAGCGCGGTGCCGCTCGGCTGCTCGACGGCGATCTGCGTCGTCACCGAGGTCGTGCGCACGGCGAAGACGGGATACGTCGAGGCATACGGCTCGTAGCTCACGACGCCCTGCTGATTGCGCGGCGGAGTCGCGGTCGTCGTGACGCCGAAGTCCACCAGCCATGCCTGCGTGGGCGTGCCCGACTTCACCGAGGTCGAGCTCCAGTAGGCCGTCGCCGTCGCCGCGGGGAAAAGCGTGCGGTTCAAGTTCGGCGCGGTCGTGGTCGCCGAGGCAGTCGCGCGCGGGATGTCTTCGAGCGATTGCAGCTCTTTCACGTTCGGCAGCCGCCAGTCGCTGAAGCCGCCGGTCGTAAGCCCTTCCGCATAGGTCAGCGCGCTCGTCCAGTTCATCGCGGACGACGGCGCCTGCGTCCACATCAGCCCCGTGTCGAGGTCGGTGATCGTGCCGTCGTTGTTGTTGAGATAATTGTGCCCCGTCGTCGGCTTGGCGCCGCGCACGTAGCGCGCGTGGAAGCGCAGCGCGCCGCCCGCGCTGAGCGTCGAGGTCTTCGGATGCGGCCCGATCCCGCCGCCGGTGTTCGTGGACCAGACCTTGGTGTTGTCGCCGTAGAAAAGATCGCTCGTCCAAAAATAGCCCGGCGTGCCGCCCGCGTTGTTCACGAAGTAAGTGGGGTTCAGCGCGGGATTGCGCTCGTGATCGAGGATGCTGAACGCCTCCTGCGCCGTCGGCAGCCGCCAGTCCGTGAAGCCCGCGAGATTCAGCGAAGTCGCGCCCGTGCGCGCAGTGTCCCACGTCATCTCGCCGCTGTCCGTCTTCTGCCACATCAGCCCGGTCACGTTGTCCGTCACGGTGCCGTTGCCGTGGTCGGTGAAGCTCGGCGCGTTGATCGTGTAGTCGCTGTCTTCGCCGAAGGTCGCCGTGGCGCTGAGCGTCTGGCCCGTGTCGGGCAGTTTCGCCAGCGATGGGCCGGTCATCGGGTAGTAGTTGAAGCGCGACGCGCTCGTGTAGGTCGCGGGCGTGCCGGTGGGATTCGTCGGGGTCTGATGATTCACCGTCACCGTGTGGGCGATGCGATCGATCGAATAGGTCACCGTGTAAGTGGTGCCGCTCACCGTGTAGCTCAGCACATACGAATCGGGCGCTGGCCGCGCGAAGCCGGTGATGACCGCGCCCGCGAGCGGCGAACCCGCCGGCGCGATGGAACTCGCCGTCGGCTGCGGGTCGATCTGGCCGCCGTAGTTCACCACCGTGCCGTGCATCGCATTCATCAGGTAAGGACTCTGCGGCCCCGACGCGGCCGTGCCCCGCGCGTGGTAGTGGTAGCCCCAGCCGCCGTGATCGTGCCCGCCGTCCGCATCGAGCGGTTGCTGCGCGCTGCCGTCCGGTTCGAGGTAGCCGTAGATCGGGTAGCCATCGAGCGCCCACGCGCACGGCTTGTCCGGCGTGAGCACCGAATACAAATGCGTCGGCGCGATGTGGTAGTGGTAATCGTCCGCGCGCCCGCAGTGCCCGCCGTAGGCATCCAGCTCGCCGATGGCCTGCGAGAACTGCCCCGTGTTATTCCGCGGGTTGAAGATCGGGATGCCATTCGCCGCCAGCGCCACCGCGCCGCGCAGGAAGTTTCCCGTGAGCGAAATCGGCGACGCCGCCGGCACCGGCACGAGCGGGATGCGCCACACATTCGGCTGTCCATAGCCGAGCGAACCCGTGTCGCCCTCCGGGTTCGTGACATTCCCAAAGTAACCCACAGGAATCGGCAACTGCTGCTGCCACGCGGTGATGCCGACCATCGGATTCGGCATCAGCGTCGCATCCGGCATCGAGTCGCCCTCGACGTAGAAATAGTTCGCGTCATTGTAAAAACGGACGTTCGGCTTGAACGGCGAGAACGACGCGGACATCAGCGCGCCATTCCCCGCCGGAGAAACGAAGCTCGCGATCACTCCGCCGAAACCGAGGCCGGTTGGATTCAGCGCCGAGCTTGCCAGCAGAAGACTCGGCTGGCGCCCTCGGTTCGGCGACCACTGCCACGGCAGCGCTGACGCAGGCTTCGCAGCGACCCGCGAGGATGGCGTCTCGAACCACGCCGGGGCGCCCGGCCGATTCGTCCGCGTCGGAACCGACTGCCTTCGCGAATTCGTCCTCGACTGGTGCGCCGCGAGGACCTGCGCGCGCAGCTCTTCGGTGAACGCGTGATCTTCCTCACCGTGAAGGTGTGAATCGTGCGCATAGGCCGGTCCGACGAGGAGAAGCGCCATCGCGATGGGGAGAAAGTGGACTTTCACTCCGCGACTCTGCCCGCCCGAACCTTAAGAGAAGGTGAAGTCAGTGGACGCTCGGTAATTCTCTTTCGGCACTTTTTCCGTGCGAGCTTCACGAGTTCTTAAGGTAGAGGGCTTCACAGTCGCCCCCGTCTCATGCGCCTCCTCGTCGTCGAAGATGAACCCGACCTGCTCCGCGGACTCGCGCGCGCCCTGCGCGACGAGGGCTACGCCGTGGACACGGCGGAGGATGGCGAGGACGGGCTCTTCAAAGCCGAGAGCGTGAACTACGACGCCATCGTGCTCGACGTGATGCTGCCGCGCCTCGACGGCTGGGAGGTGCTGCGGCGCTTGCGCGCAAAAAAGAAGACGCCCGTGCTGCTGCTCACCGCGCGCGACCGCAGTGCCGATCGCGTGCGCGGGCTGGACACCGGCGCGGACGATTACCTCGTGAAGCCCTTCGATCTGCCCGAACTGCTCGCGCGCCTGCGAGCGCTCATCCGCCGCAGCGCGCGCGAAGTGCGATCAGTCATCGAGATCGGCGATGTGACGGTGGACATCGCGGCGCGCATCGTTTCGCAAATGAAAAAGTCCGTGGTGCTCACCGCGCGCGAGTATGCGCTGGTGGAATACCTCGCGCTGCACCGCGGGGAAGTCGTCACGCGCACGGCGCTCTACGAGCATCTCTTTGACGAGAGCGACGACACGCTCTCGAACCTGCTCGACGTCCACGTCTCCAACGTGCGCAAGAAACTCGGCCACGACTTCATCGTCACCCGGCGCGGCCACGGCTACAGCATCGAGGCATGATGCGTTTTCCGCGATCCATCCGCTGGCGCTTGCAGCTCTGGTATGGCGCGCTGCTCGTCGCCGTGCTCGGCGGCTTCGGCTTCACCGCGTTTCATCTCGAACGAGCGCGACAGTTCCGCCGGATCGACGAAGGATTGCAGCAGCGCCTCTCGGTGCTCGTGGATGCCCTGCGCGGCGGGCCGGAGCGCGGCCCGGAAAGGAAGCCCGTGATCGACGTGCGCCTCGCGCCCGCGCAGGCCGCGCTCTTCGGCGACGCCACGGGCTTTTACTTCGCCATTTGGATGCAAGGGAAGGTGCCGATCGCCGGCTCTCTCAACGCGCCCGCCGGCGTGCCGAAGCCGGACAATCGCGGCGCGGTGCTACGGATGCGTGGCGATTTCCGGGAGTCATTCCTCTTTGCCGCGCCGGTCAATTGCGTGCTCGTCGGCCGCTCGATCGCCACCGAGCAGGCGGACCTTCACACGCTGGCTGCGGCGCTTGCCGCGGTCGGCGCCGCGGTGCTCGCCGCGGGGCTCATCGGCGGCTGGTGGATGGTCGCGCGCGCCATTCGGCCGATCGATGAAATCAGCGGCACCGCCGCGAGGATCGCCGCGGGCGATCTTTCCCAGCGCATCGGCACCGCGGATACCGACAGCGAACTCGGCCGGCTCGCCGGCGTGCTTAACTCCACCTTCTCCCGCCTCGAAACGTCCTTTGCCCAGCAGGCGCGCTTCACCGCCGATGCCGCGCACGAGCTGCGCACACCCGTCGCCGTGATGCTCACACAGACGCAATCCGCGCTCGCCCGCGAACGCCCCGCCGCCGAATACCGCGAGACTCTCGAAGCCTGCCAGCGCGCGACGCAACGCATGCGCCGCCTCATCGAATCGCTCCTCGAACTCGCGCGCCTCGACGCCGGCCAGGAGCCAATGCGGCTCGGCGAATGCGACCTCTCGAAGATCGCAGCAGACTGCATCGAACTGGTGCGTCCGCTGGCCGCGGCGCGTGGCATCCAGATCCAGGCTAACCTCGCCGCCGCATCCTGCCGCGGCGACTCTGAGCGCCTCGCACAGGTCGCGACAAACCTCCTCAGTAACGCCATCGACTACAACCGCGACGGTGGTGAATTACACGTCTCTACCAAACGCAGCAACGGCACCGCGACTCTCATTGTCAGCAATACCGGCCCCGGAATCCTCGACCAGGATTTGCCGCTCATCTTCGAGCGATTTCACCGTGCCGATAGAGCGCGCTCAGGCGGACACAGCGGCCTCGGCCTCGCAATCGCAAAGGCCATTGTCCAAGCCCACGGTGGCACTATCAAAGCCGAAAGCGGACTGGAAAAGATGACAACCTTTTCCGTAAACGTTCCTGCCTGAAAGCCTAATCATGCAGGGATCATGCAGAAGACCTGCAATCCGTGCGTAACCGCGCGGGAAAAGGGGTCGCGCGGCAACCCGGAATAGATTTCACCAAGTAACCGCGCAACCGTCGTCTTCCCTGTTCCTGGGTTACCAGTGAAAACAAGATGTAGTGAAGACTTGGGAACACGCAGACCAGCGGCGACGCTGGTGTGTGTGAGCAGATGCCGCAGCGTGATGGTCGAGGCGTTCGGCTGCCCGGGGAAATACTTCGCGAGCGGATCGCTGATCGCGATCTTGCCGTCCTCGGCGAGTTTCAGGATCGCCGCGGCGGTGAACTGCTTCGTGACCGAGCCGATGCGGAACTTCGTGTCCACGGTGATCGGTGTCTTCTTCTCCACGTCGGCGAGGCCGAAGCCACCCTGGAACACGATCTTCCCCTCGCGCCCGACGAGCACCGCGACGCCGGGCACGTCGCCCTTGGTCGTGGCGCGAAGATGCGCCTCGGCCCACTCCGCGGGCGTCTCCGCGGAGGAACGTGCGATCGAAAGGGCGAGCAGGAGTGAGCAGGCGAGACGTTTCATAAAGAACCGTGAACCAAGGGATGACGCGTGGATGAGAGCAGCCGAAGGCTTTGGAGTGCTGTGAGTATCACAGCTTTTGGATGATTCGGCGCAGCGCAAAAAGCGGCGATGCTCGCCGCAGTCCAGAGCCTTCGGCGATATTTTCACGAGAGCCTGAGCGCTGCTTCGACAGCGCAGCGCATCACCGCGGGATCGGGCGTGACGCCGGTCCAGTATTCGACGCTGATGACGCCTTGGTTCACGATCATGCCGAGGCCGTCGATGGCGCGGCAGCCGCGCGCTTCCGCCTCACGGATGAGGCGCGTGCGCGGCGGGCTGAAGATCACGTCGGCGACGACGAGGCCGGGCGTGAGCGATGAGGCGTCGAGCGGGATGCGCGCGTCGGCGTCGTAGAGGCCGATGGACGTGCCATTGATGAGGGCGTCGGTGCCAGCGGGGATGGCGTAGTCGCCGGTCCACGCAGCGAAGTCGGCGGAAAGCTTCAGCTTCTCGCGCAGCAGCGTGACGAGTTCGATGGCGCGTCCTTCGCCGCGGTTGACGACGGTGATGTGCTTCACACCTGCGAGGGCGAGTTCGACGGCGATGGCGCGGGCGGCACCGCCCGCACCGAGCAGCACGACGCTCTTGCCGCGCGGGTCGAGCACTTCGCAGAGCGACTTGAGGAAGCCTTTGCCGTCGGTGTTTTCGCCGATGAGTTGATCGCCGCGGCGCACGACGCAATTGACCGCGCCCATGATCGCGGCGGACTCGCCGAGACCGTCGAGATGCTGGATCACGGCGACCTTGTGCGGCATGGAGCAGTTGAACCCGCGGAAGCCCATCGCCCGCGCGCCGCGCACGGCGTCGGCGAGATCGGCGGGCGCGACTTCCATGTTCACGTAGCGCCAGTGCAGCCCGTGGTGCGCGAACGCGGCCTCGATCATCGCGACCGTCGGATTGCCCGCCGCGCCTTGCGACATGGAGCCGACGAGTTCGTGGAGGAAGTCTCGAGTCATGGTGCGAAGGCGTCGTGAAATCCCTCCACCCGCGAGTCATTCTGAGCGGAGCGCCGCGCGGGCGAAGGCGGTGCGGCGCGGAGTCGAAGAATCCGGCCCGAACAACGAGTTGCTCCCGCAGCGAAAGTCGCTCTGTGCCACACCGGATTCTTCGACTCCGCTGCGCCCGCCTTTCCGCCTCCGCTCCGCTCAGAATGACGATTCATTTCAGCGACGCGTCCTTCTCCCCGTCGGCTTTGCGATAGAGGCTCGTGGGGATGAGCTGCTCCGGCGGCACATCCTCGCCTTTCGAGTGTTTGATGATGGCCGCGACGATCTCGACGCCCATCTTGTCGGGGAACTGGATCGGGTCGGCGTAGATCTTCCCTTCCTTGATCGCCTGCTTGCCTTCTGGCTGGCCGTCGAAGCCGACGATCACGACCGCGTCCTGCTTGCCCGCCTTCTCCAGCGCGGCGCGCGCGCCGAGCGCGGAGGGATCGTTGATCGCGAAGATGCCGCGCAAGTCCGGCGTCGCTTGCAGCGCGTCCTGCGTGGCGTTGTGGCCCACGTCCTTCGCGCCACCGCCTTCGAGTTCCATTACCATATCGATCTTCCCCGCCGCGGTCGCGTTGTGCGCGTCGATGACTTCGCGGAAGCCTTTCACGCGTAAGCGACACGACTCCGCTTGCTTGAAGTGCAGGATCACGACCTTCCCGCCCTGCGGCCCGAGCGCCTCGATCATGGCTTTGCCAGCCTCCTTGCCGCCACCGTAGTTGTCCGTCGCGACTTGCGTGAGCAGCTTCACGCCGGGCTCGTTGCACGGGATGTCCACGGTCAGCACCGGGATACCCGCGGCATTCGCTTCCTGCACCACCGGCACGATCGAGCGCGATTCGCACGGACTGAGCACGATCGCGCTCACCTTCTTCACGATGAAGTCCTTCACCTGATTCGATTGCCGCGCCACGTCGTTGTCCGCGCTGAGCACGATCGTGTCGTAGCCCTGCTTCGCGGCCTCGGCGGTGATGGAGTCGCCGATGACCTTGAAGAATGGATTTTGCAGCGCGAGCAGCGTCACGCCGATGGTGCCTCTCTTCGCCGGAGCTTCGCCGGTGGAATTGGCAGAAGGCTTGTTGCAGGCGGTGATCAGCGCGAGGACGCCGAAGACGAACGGGAGGAAGTGGTGACGCATGGACGCAAGGTTAGGGACAGGTCCGTGCGCTTGCCAATTGCAGATGCGGCTACGGCACTTGGATCGACAAGACCGCCTGCGTGCGATCCGGGAACGTCACGAGCGCATTGACCCGGCCCTCGGTGCTGTAGCCGCGCGCGGCCCCGATCGAGCCCGGCGCGGCCGCCAGCGCGACGAAGCTCCGCACCGACTTGCGCGGCGAGCCCGGTCCGGCGGACTCGACGAGATCGCCCGTGCGCAGGATGCGCCGCAACTCGCCTTTGCTATCCACGGCGAAGAGCGCGGCCCGGTTGTTTCGCGTGACCCCTTCGCGGCCGCTGATTTTGAGCAGCGCGGAGATGAACGCGCCGTAGCCAACGCCATCGGGTTTGACGACCGATACGAAGCGATCGAAACGCCCCCCCGCCGGGAGCGTCGTCGTCGCGACGGGCGACGGGCCGGAGCGTGCCGGTCTGGTCCGCATCGAAGACGGTCGCGCGCGAGGATCGCTCGCCCTGCCGCGTCGCGTTCGCGATCACCGTCGAGGCGCGGCCGAGACCGGCCAGCGTATCGATGAAGCGCTGGACACTGGACTGCGCGGGCGCGGGCCCAGCCACCTGCGCGAGCAGGCGCAGCGAGATCGGACCGCTGGTTTCCACGCCTTGCGCGTCGAAGACCGCCCGATTGTTCCGGCGCGTGATGGCTCCTCCGGTCTTCAGCAGCGAATCGAAGACGGTGGCGCGGGGCGCGTAAGCCGGGAGCTTGAAGTTGAGCAACGTCGCCCCGGCCAAATCGGGCGCGGCATCGTCGCCCGTGCGCGCGATCGCCAGCCAATCCTGCGGCCCCGTGGAATTCGCCGGGATGCGATAGAGCACCTGCTTGCGGCTCTTGAAGGTGAGTCGCACGCCGAGATCGTTCGCCCCCCGCGCCAGCGACCTTCCGCGAGACTGCCCGCCTGGCCGACGAGGGTGGCCACGATTTTCACCTTCTCATCACCCACATCCATTCCCTTGCGCACCAGCATGGCAAAACCCGCCGGCCCGACGGAGAAGATCGCGGTGTCATTGGTGGCGTTGACGCCCGCGCCTCGGAGCTTGCCGGAAAAGAAGGTCGTCGCGCCATTGCCATCGAGCGTGAGGAAGCTCTTGAGAAAGACGCCGGGCAGCCCGGGGATCTCCTGCCCCTTGCGCACCGCCGGCTGTGGATCGTCGCTCATCAAGCCCGTGAAGATCACCTGATCGTTCGCCGCGGTCGCGGCCGCGCCCCGCTGGATCGTCGCCAGCACCGCATCACCAGTCGGCGGCATCAGCTTCAAGATCGTGCCGGTCTCCGCACCGCCGGTCGGGTCCACCGGCATCACCTGCGTGCCGTGCAGCAGCACTTCGCCTTGCTCGTTGAAGACCGCGTCGAGCTTGCGGCCATCGGTCGTCTGGATGCGTCCGCCCGACACGCCGACGTCCGGCGCGGTGAAGCTGAAGAACTGCGCGCCCGGCAGGTTGGGAGCGATCACAGTGCCGCCGGTGTTGATGACGGTGCTCGTCACCGCTCCGAAGGTCGCGATTTGCTCGATCAGGCCAGAGCTGCCGTTGGCGTAGCCGGCACTCGTCCAGCCGCGGGCGCGTAATAGACCGGCCGTCGGCAAGGCGAGGCCCGTCGCCTGCCAGTCGGAGGTGGCGCCGACGCGCGCGACACCGGCGAGCGGACTCCAATTCGCTCCGCCATCCGTGCTTAACGCGAAGGTCGCCCGGGCGATCTCCGGTCCCGCGCCAGCGCGGGTCCAGAGCACCTGGGTGTCGCTGGGTGCGGCGAGGTCTTGCGTGGCGGGATCGTTGGAGACGCGGGCGAGGAAGTTGCGCGTCGTCGGTGAGGCCGCGCCATTGGGCTGGAGCGTGGTGAAGACACCGCCGAGCAGCACTTTCCCATCGGCCTGCAAGGTCACGCCAAAGACGCGCTCATCCGCATTGGGGTCGAACCCCGGATCGAGAGTCCCATCGGGGTTGATCTGGGCGATGCGGTTGCGAGTCGTGGGCGAGACTGCGCCATTGGGCTGAAACGAAGTGAAGGCTCCGCCAGCGACCACCCTCCCGTCCGTCTGCACCGCCATGCTGAACACGCCGTTGTTCGCGCTGGGATCGAAGCCCGTGTCCAGCGTGCCGTCGGCATTGACGCGCGCGATGTGGTTGCGCGTGGTCGGTGACACCGCGCCATTCGGTTGGAGCGTGGTGAAGGCGCCGCCGAGCAGCACTTTCCCATCCGCCTGCACCGCCACGCAAAAGACGGTGTTATCCGCCTTCGGATCGAAGCCGGTGTCGAGCGTCCCGTCGCCATTGACCCGCGCGATGTTTTGGCGCGGCGTGGCCGAGGCCGCGCCATTGGGCCGCAGCTCGGTGAACTGCCCGCCGAGCAACACCTTCCCATCCGCCTGCAGCGCCATGCTTTGGACGCTGCCCGCGTTCGGATCGAAACCCGTGTCGAGCGTCCCATCGGCATTCACCCGCCCGATGCCGACGCGAGTGGTGGGCGAGGCCGCGCCATTCGGCTGGAGAAAACCGAAATCTCCCGAGAGCAACACCTTCCCATCCGGTTGCACGACGATGCTGATCACCGGCGCACTCGCATTCGGATCGAAGACGGTGTCCAGCGACCCGTCGGCATTCACCCGCGCGACCCGGTTGCGCGTCGTCGGCGAGGCCGCGCCGTTCGGCTGGAGCGTCGAAAATTCGCCGCCGAGCAGCAGCTTGCCATCCGCCTGCACCGCCAGCGTCGCGACCGCGCCATTCACGTTCGGATCGAAAGCCGCGTCGAGCGTGCCGTCGGCATTCAGCCGCGCGATGTTGTTTCGCGGCGTGCCGAGGACCGAGGTGAAATGCCCGCCGAAGACGATCTTTCCATCCGGCTGCACCACCGTGGCGTAGATGTCGCCGACGACCAAATTCGCATCCAGCGCATCCGCATTGCCCGGCGCCGTGAGAAAATCGAACGCGGTCACCTGCTCGATCAAGCCGGTGCTGCCCATTGCATTGCCGCCAAGCGTGCGTCCGCGGACGCGAATCGATCCTGTGCCGAGCGCGAGCCCAATAAGCTGCCAGTCGGCGGTCGCCCCGACGCGACTGCCCGCGCCGAGCAGCGTCCAGTTTGCGCCGCCGTCGGTGCTCTGCTCGAAGGTGACTTGTTCGACGTGCGTCGCCGAACCGCCGCGCTGCCAGAGCGCCTGCGTCGGGTCCGGCACCGTGAGCGTCTGCGTGGCAGCGTCGTTCTCCAACCGGGCAAATTTGTTGCGCGGGGTAACGCTGCCCGCGCCGTTGGGCTGGAAGCCGGTGAAGAAACCGCCGACGAGCACTTTCCCATCGCCGCGCACGGCTGCGCCGAAGACCGAGCCGCTCGCGTTCGGATCGAACGCATCGACCACGCCGCCCGCATCCACGCGCCCGATGCCGTCGCGCGGCGTGGACGTCCCCGCTCCCGTGCCTTGCAGCGAGCCGAACTGGCCGGTGATCACCATTTTCCCATCGGCCTGGAGGCAGAAGCCATAAACGTTCGTCGTCGATCGCACGTCGAAACTCGCGTCGAGCGTGCCGTCCGCGTTCACGCGCGCGATGCCGGTGCGCGTCGTCGGCGACACTGCGCCATTCGGCCGCACGGAGGTGAACAGCCCGCCGAAGAGCACCTTCCCATCCGGCTGCACCGCGATGCTATCGACCTGGCTGCTCGCATTCGGGTCGAAAGTATCAAGCGTCCCGTCGGCGTTGACGCGCGCGATGCGGTTGCGCGTCGTCGGCGACACCGCGCCGTTGGGCTGGAGCGTGGTGAAGATGCCACCGAGCAGCACCATCCCATCCGGCTGGAGCGCGAGCGTCGTGACCACCTGGCTGGGGTTGGGATTGAAGCTCGCCACATGCGTGCCGTCGGCATTGATGCGGGCAATGTATTTGTGAGCCGTCGGCGACGGCGCGCCGTTCGGTTGCAGCATGTTGAAGCGCCCGCCGATGATCATCGATCCGCTCGGCTCGATCGCGACCGCGGAGACGGTGTCGTTCGCGTTTGGGTCAAACGCGAGGTCGAGCGTGCCGTCCGCATTCACGCGCGCGATGCGATTGCGTGTCGTGGGCGACGCCGCGCCGTTGGGCTGGAGCGTCGTGAAATTTCCCGCGATCACGATCTTGCCATCGCCCTGCACGGCCACCGACTCGACGAAGCTGCTTGTCTTCGGATCGAAGCTCGCGTCGAGCGTTCCGTCCGCGTTGATGCGCGCGATGTTGCTGCGCGGCACCCCGAGCACTGAGGTGAAATCGCCCGCGATGATGAACTTCCCATCCGGCTGCTCCGCGATCGCGGAGACGCCCGACGAGCCGACGATATTGAGATCGAGCGAATCCACATCTCCGGGCGCCGCAAAAGCCGGCTTGTTCCAGAGACAGGCGGCGGTCAGGACGATGATCAACAGGAGGCGAAATGAGTTCATGGCATGGGTGGTTGAGATTTCCTTAACGCCGGCAATCCACATCGGGGGCGGCGCGCGGATGCTGTCACATCACGACGCTCCGCCAACCAAAAAGCTTCTCTATGACGGACCCGCCCGCGAAGTGGTCCCTTAACTCACTCGCCGCGCGCGCCAGGTGTCGAGCAGCACGGCGCCGAGGATGACGAGGCCGAGCACGACCTTCTGCGTGTAGCTTTCGACGTTGGTGAGGTTCATGCCGTTTTGGATCACCGCGATGGTGAAGGCGCCGACGAGCGTGCCGAACATCCGGCCCGAGCCGCCGGAGAGACTCGCGCCGCCGACGACGACGGCGGCGATGACGTAGAGCTCATACATTTGCCCGTAGCTCGGCGCACCGCTCTTGAGTTGCGAGGCCATGATCACGCCGCCGAGCCCCGCGAGCGCGCCGGAGACGGTGTAGGTGAAGAGCTGCACGCGCGCGACGCGGATGCCGGAGAGGCGCGCGGCTTCGACATTCCCGCCGACGGCGTAGATGTAACGGCCCAGCGGCATGCGCGACATGAGCACGTGCGCGAGCCCGTAGAGCGCGGCCATGAGCACGACGGCGTTGGGGATTCCGAAAAGGTCCGCACCGCGCCCGAGCCACACGAAGGAGTCGGGCACTTGATAGACCGACTGCCCGTGCGTGAGCAGATACGCGGCGCCGCTGGCGACGAGCATCATCGCAAGCGTGACGATGAAGGGTGGGAGCTTGAACGCGGTGATCATCGTGCCGGAGATCGCGCCCGCTCCACCGCACACGAGCACGGCGGCGAGGGCGGCGAGTGTCATGCCGAGCGCGCCGGCGTGCAGCGCGCCGGCGGCTTCGCGGATGAAGAGCGTGGAGAGCACGGCGGCGAGCGCGATGAGGCTGCCGACGGAGAGGTCGATGCCGCCGGCGATGATCACCATCGTCATGCCCACGGCGACGATCGCGATGACGGCGATCTGGTTGGCGATGTTGAGGAGGTTGTCGGCCTTGAGGAAATTCGGCCAGCGATGGGAGCGCGGCTGCACGGTGCGCGGCGCGCCGAGCGCAGGGAAGTCGTGTGGGAGATCGCTGAAGACGAGCCACGCGGCGGTGGCCTGGTTGCATGCGATGGCGTCGAGCTTGCCGGTGACTTTGCTCAACGCCTCCCGCGCGTCCTTCGGCTCGCCTTTCACCACGGCGACGACTTCCGCGCCATTCGCTCGCAACGCGGCTTCGAGTTCGCGGGCGAAGACGGCGTCTTCCGCCTGCTCGCGCACGGCGATGAGCACCCGTGCGCCCTTGTCGATGTCCGCGGCGAGCTGACGCGCGGCGGCTTCGCCGGTCGGGTGCTGGTCGGTGAGCGTCACCACGCTGAAGAAGGCGCAGAGCAGCAGCAGCACGAGCACCATGCCGTAGTCGGCGAGCAGGCGGGTGAGGGTGCGGTTGGTCGTGTTCATCGGCGGGACGTGTGCCCGTCTGCCACGAGCGGCCCCTATACTGCAAGCTCGCGAGCTAAGATCGGCACGCTGCGCGGGTGCAATCTCACCATGCGCACCACTCCCCTCGCCTCCCGCCGTCGCTTCCTCAGCCACTCGCTCCGTGCCATGGCGGGCGTGGCGACCTGGCGCGGCGTCGTTCGATCGGCGGAAGCCAATGCGGCTTGGCGCACCGGCAACGACACCATCGACCGCGCTCGCGAAGTGGCGCTCGGCATCCTCAAGCCGACGCCATCGCAGCTCGATCGCGCGCTCGAGTTGCACCGGAGCGCGCTGGTCTTCGATGCCTACGGCTTCTCCCCGCGCGCGGCAATCGACGCGGAGCGCGTGAACGAAGCAGTGCAGGCCGGTGCGAGCGCGACCGAGCTGAACGACTTGCGCGAGGAGATCTCGATGACGCGCATGGCGACCGACGCGCGCGAGCGGAAGGAATATCTCGACGCATTTCATGCCGCGGGCGTGACGTGCATTTTCCAAAACGCGGGCGAGGAGGGGAACGAACCGGATCGGCTGATCAAGCGGCTCGCGCGATTCACTTATGCGACGGATCTAATGCGGCCGGAGCTATCCAAGGCGGTGCGGCCGGACGACATCGAGGCGGTGAAACGCGCGGGGAAAGTCTGCCTCTACCTCACGGGCAACGGCGTGCCGCTGCCGCAGCGCTGGGACAACGTGCGCGATGAACTCGGGATGATCCGCATCTTCCACCAACTCGGCATCCGCATGATGCACCTCACCTACAATCGCCGGAACCCGATCGGCGACGGCGCGGGCGAGCCGCACGATGGCGGGCTGAGCGATTTCGGGCAGATGGTCGTCGCGGAGATGAACCGGATCGGCGTGATAGTGGATGTCGCGCACTCGGGGTGGAAGACGGCGTTCGACGCGGCGAAGGCGTCGTCGAAGCCAATGGTCGCGAGCCACACGACGGCGGCGGGATTGTATCGGCATTTCCGCGGCAAGCCCGACGATGCGATCAAAGCGATCTGCGACACGGGCGGGCTCGTGGGCATCTGCTGCGTCCCACGCTTCCTCGGCGGCAAAGGCGATATCGGTGCGCTGCTCGATCACATCGACTACGTCGCGAAGAAGTTCGGCGTGGAGCACGTGGCGATCGGCACGGACACGGCCTACCGTTCTCGTTTCGAGAAGGAGGAACGCGAGAAGATCAAGCGGCGCGCGGATGGCAGCACGCCGCTCGGCGCCGGGCCGAGGTGGGATCACCTGTGGCCGAAGGATGATTTCGTCGAAACGCCCGAGATGGATCAAAGCGTCACGTGGACGAACTGGCCGCTCTTCACCACCGGCCTCGTGCAGCGCGGCTACTCGGACGACGACATCCGGAAAATCGTCGGCGGGAATATCCTGCGCGTGGCGCGGGCGAACTTCGCGGGGTGACTACGGCGCGAGGCTCAGCGTCTCGACGCCGTAAGCGCCTGCGGGAATCCACAGGCCCACGCCGAGCGCACCATCGGCGCCGTCGAGGTTCGGCCACACGTTGCCGGGCAGGCTGAAGGCGCCGAGGTCGGCGGGCGCGAGCGTGTTCGAGAGGTCGATGGCGCGGACGGCGCGGTAGTCGGGCTGCGTGATGGCGAGTTCGCCGAAGAGGTGCAGGCCGGAGTCGTGCGCGAGCTCGAGCGAGCCGAGCTCGGTGAAGGCTCCGGCGTCCGTGAGCTGCGCGATGTGCAGCGAGCTGTGCAGCGGATTTTCCTCGTAGCTGCCGCCCCACCAGAACGACGGGCGAGCAAGCGTGAGCGTGCCACCGATGTCGCCAGTCGAGGGGACTGGGTCGAGGGTGAAAGGCTTCCACACGTAGGCGGGCTGCTCGTCGAGAAAGACGACGCTCGGGCCGGAGAAGGCGACCGGAGACCAGACGCTCGGAAGCGGCTGCGTGGCGATGAGGTGCGCGGCGGTGCCATCGAAGGCGCTCGCGTGGAGCGCGGCGGTATCCTTCGCCATGCCGGTGGTGGTGTCGAAGTCGCAGCCGACGGTATAAAGCACCCTGCCCTGGCGGCCGACGCCGGTGAGGCGGCCGGGGATGTTCACGCGCTCGTCGCGAAGGAAGGGCGCGGCGGATTCGGTGTATTCGATCACGCGGAGGAAGTGCTTGCCCGCATCGCTCGCGTCGCCGGCGGCGGTGTCGTCCCAGAGCTGCTGCTCGCTGACGAAGACGAGGCCCGCTTGCGCCACGGGAACGCTCAATTGCGATGCGCCCTTGGGCGTAAGCTCCACCGTCGAACCGTAGGCGATCTTTCCGGGCACACCGACGTTGAAGGAGATGAATTGCTTCGTCCACGCGCCCCACCACTGGCGATAGCTCGTGCCGGCGACGTCGAGGGCCAGCGCGGTGGTGTGGAGGAGGGTCGGCTGGATCGCGAAGTAGTGCCCATCCGCCGCCCACACGAGCGTGCCGGGGCTGGGCCAGAGCGCCGTGAGCTGGCCCCACGAATCCACCGGAGCCGGTCCGCTGGCCTGCGAGAGTTTCCTCAGCACGGGCAGCGCGGACACATCGTAGGCGGTGACGAGAAGCTGCGGCCTGTTTTCCGCGTCGTCGCTGATCCACCAGCGCGGCCAGGCGCGCTGTGCGAGGTAGAGCGTGCCGTCGTGCAGCGTGGAGCCGACGACGTCGAGCGGATCGAGATCGGCGACGGCGAGCGTGGCGTCGGGGTTCGATGCCGGCGCGACGGTGAGCGCGGGCGCAGGCTTGCCGGACCAGTCGGCGGGGCTGCCGATCTCGAGGAGGTAGTCGCCGATGCGGAAGACGCGCTCGACGCTCCACGCGAGTTCGATCTCGGCGGTGATCGTCGGCTCGTCCCGGTTGCCGGCATTCACGATGACCAGCTTCGCGGGCGAGATGGCGGCGATGCGGTTGGCGTGGATGATGTCGGCGCGACGCGGCGAGAAAGCGGCATCGATCACGCCGCGCGCGGCGAGCGAGTCGCGCTTGAGGTCGATGAGTTGCACGCGGGAAAACCACTCACCGCCCCACTGGTCGGTGCCGGTGAGATCGACGCCGGAGATGGGCAGGAGCACGAGGTTGTGCTGCGCGATGACCTTGAATGCTTTCTCATTCCACACGGCTTCGCTGTGCGCCCAGCCGTCGTTCGTGCCGCCGAGCGTGAGCTGCTGGAGCAGTGCAGGATGCGCCGGATCGCTCACGTCGAAGAGGGAGACGGCGGGCCGCCAGTTCACGAGGCCGATGGTGACGAGTCGGTCGCCGAGCGGCTCGATGTAGGTGGAGAAGCCAGGCGCCTGCACTTCGCCGGAGACGGTCGGGTTCGCAGGGTCGCTGAGATCGACGATGTGCAGCGGGTCGATCTGCTCGAAGGTGACGACATACACGCGGCCCGTGTCGAAGCGCGTCGCGCGGAGCGATTCGCCCGGCGCGATCACGAGGCGGCCGAGCGGCGCGGGCGCGGCGGGATCGGCGAGGGAGAAGGTCTGGAGCACCGTGTGCGTGCCGCCGCCGCTCCACGTGGTCTCGTCCTCATTCCACGTCCACGGCAGCCACACCTGCGAGAGCACGGTAAGGACGCCGCCTTCGATATCGATCTTGAACTTGTCGGCAACGTAGCCTTCCGGCGTGAGCGAGCCGGCGAGCGCGAGAGTGCCGTCGCCCGCGGAGATATCGACGAGTTGGAGCGTGTTCGGCCAGCCGCCGGTGACGACGAAGTAATCGGGCGTCGCCGTGACCATCGAGGACCAGCCGGGGATGAAAACGGAGTCGCGCTTCGCCGGATTGGCGGGATCTGCGAGATCGAAGGCGGTGACTTCGGTGCCGTATTCGTAGGCGCCGGCGTCGGTCGTGCGCGAAGTGCTCGCGGCGACGTAGAGCACATGGCCGACGAGGCGGCTCTCGTGCAGCGAGCCCTTGAACGGCACGCTCGCGACTTGCTCCGGCGCGCCGGCGCTTACGTCGGCGATGATGAGTTCATTGCTGCGCTCCGTTTCGCCGTAAGGCTGGAGCGTGGTCGTGGGCGCGGCGGCACTCGATCCGGAGAGCGTGAGCGTCCCGCTCGTCGCGGAAATCGTGCCGCCATCCATGATGCGCAGCACCGGCCCGCCGCTGAGGAATCTGAGGCCGCCCCACCAGCTCTCGCCACGCTTGAGCAGGGCGACGTGGTTTTGATCGATCACGTAGAGATCCTCGCCGCTCGCGGGCATCCGCAGCGTGCCGAGCAAGGTTGGGTCGTCGGGCGCGGTGATGTCGATGACCTGGAGGCCGCGGAGTTGGTTGAAGAAGTAGAGCCGGTCGCCGTCGATCTTCCAGATGTCGCTCTCGACCACCGCGGCGGGAGCGCTGCCGCCGGCGGTATTGAGGTTTGCCGTCGTGCCGGCAGTGCCCAGGGTCATCACTCCATCGGTCGCGCGGCCCGCGGTGCCGGTGTTCGGGTTCGTTGAGAGGCTGAGCGAGTCGCCGGCGAAGCTCGTAACGCCCGAGCGGAAACTCTCCGGCAGCGGCACGGTGTTCGACGCGATGACGCGCAGATGGCGCCGCGGGGTGAGCCGCGTAAGGCGGAAGGTGAGCGTCCGCGCCTCGTTCGCCGGGAACTGCGTATCGACCGTGGCCCACACGCGCTGCGAGCGGCCATTGGAGCGCCGGACGCTCCGGATCTTCTGCAAGCTCACCGAATCGAAACCAACCGGGACCGTGACGGTGACGACGCGGCCGCGGATGCGGCTGATGGCCGGTTGGGCATCATCGGCAAAGGCCGGGATGATGCCAATGCAGAGGAGGAGGAAGAATCGAAGAAAACGCATGACAAGGAGTAACGTTGATCTTGGCCGCGAGGCCGGGCTCGGCAAGCGGCAAGTTTCTCTCCATCGGCATGGCGAAAGTAGGGCGCGGTGTCCTCACCGCGCCGTTGATTCCACGCAGCGGACGGCTGGCGACAGCCGCCCCGCTACCGCGACACCTTCACCACGGAGCGCGTCGCGGCGCTCTCGTAGCAGGCTCGGATCAAGGCGATGGCCTTGCGCGCGTCGGTGCCGGGGATCATCGGCGGGCGGCCTTCGCGGATCGCGTTGACGAGGTCTTCGATGAGGCGGCGATGCCCCTCGATCGGGATGGCCTTCGGGTCGGCGGTGCCGCCGCCGATCTTGCCGGCGCCTTCATTCTTCAGCACATCATCGTCGCCCGGTTGCTTCTCGGCGAAGTCCCAGCGGGTGACCTTGTCGTTCACGATCGTCGCGCTGCCCTTGTCGCCCACGATCTCGATTTGCAAATCATCGCCCGGCCATGCGCTGGTCGCGGCCTCGATCACCCCGAGCGCACCGTGCGGGAAGCGCAGCGTGGCGGTGAGCGTGTCCTCGGCTTCCATCGTGTGCGCGAGCGTGGCGTGGAAGCAGCACACTTCCTCCGGCAGGCCCACGAGCCATTGCAGCAGATCCACCGCGTGGACACCCTGATTCATCAACGCGCCGCCGCCGTCGATCTTCCAAGTCCCCTTCCAGCCGCTCGTGCCGTAGTAAGCTTGGTCGCGCCACCACTTCACATACGCGCTGCACATCGTCAGCCGCCCGAAACGCCCGGCATCGATCGCCTTCTTCAAAAGCTGCGCCCCTGCGCCGAAGCGACTCTGGAAGACACACGCGAGCCGCCCCCCACCCCGCTTCTCCGCGGCGAGGATCGCGTCCACCGCCTCCAGCGTCACATCGATCGGCTTCTCGCAAAGCACCGCCTTGCCCGCCTCCAGCACCGGCACCGCGACGGCGGCGTGCAAGCCGCTCGGCGTGGCCACGGTCGCCGCATGGATCAGCGGATCGGCGATCACCGCTTCGAGCGAGTCATAATCGCGAATGCCGTGCTTCGCGCAAAATGCCGCGCGTTGCTCAGGCACATTTCCGTAGGCCCCGATGAGCTTTGCGCCGGGCACGGCGGCGATGGCGTTGGCATGGAACTCGGCGATCATGCCGGTGCCGACGATGGCGAAACCGATAGAGTCAGAGGGATTGGACATGGCCGCGTGATGTAGCGAGCAAGCCGCGCGAGGGGAAGTGGAACTCTCGACTACCCGTCAACCTTCCCTCACCCGCTCCCAGAATTGGCGCCCTCGTCCGGCTCATCCGGCAACTGCACCAGCAACTCCGCGTCCAACCGCGCGTCGTCGCCCAGCCAGGCTTCCTTCCAATACGCTACGTCCCAACTCTCTCGCCACAGCTTGGCCGCGCGCGGCAGTGCGCCGGAGTTCATGCGCAGCGACAACGGGCCTAAGTTCATCGCGCTGGCGGTGCAAGACTGGATCGCGCGGCGCGGGTTCAAGACGCTCTACATCAAGCCCAGCAGCCCGTGGCAGAACGCCTACAACGAAAGCTTTAACAGCCGGTTCCGCGACGAGTTCTTGAACCGGGAAGCCTTCGCCTCGGTGCTGGAGGCGAAATTGCCCGGCAAGCAACGCCGGCAATGGCACACCAAGGAGCGCCCGCACTCGTCGCTGGGCTACCAGACGCCCGAGGATTTCACGCAGCGCAGCCTCGCGGCCTTCCCACCTATCACCTCACCACCAACCCAAACCCCGACAACCAACAAAAACTCTCATAGCGAGTGGATCAAGAATCGGGAGCAGGCCACTGCCGAAACGAAGTGCCGACGACGAATCATCATCCCAAAAACTCGTCCCACAACCGCCCGATTGAAAACCCGCAAAAATGCTTCACAAGCCGAGTTTCCCTTTCGCGTCCGCCAGCGTCGCGACCACGGGAACGACGGAGTTGAAGCCCGACATGATCAAGGTCTTCTCGATGGGAGGTTTGGCGGCAAAGAGCACCAGCTTCTTTTGGTCCCGGAGGAGCGCCTTGGCCGTGCTCACGAACACGCGAATGCCCATCGAACCGAGGAACTCGACGCCCGACATATCCACGAGAGCGTGCTTTTTTCGAGCCACCGTGTAGCCGATGAACTTGTTTTCGATCGCACCGGCCCCGACGACATCCATGCTTCCAGTGAGGGCGATCGTGGTGTGGGTTTCGGCTTCTTCGATGAGGTTCAGTTCGGCAGACATATTTGGGTTGGGTAACAATTCCGCGCGTTAGTAACAGTCTAAGTGGCGGCGGCAACTACGAATCGACGATTTCACGGGCCGATGCTGCGCGGGGATACGATCCGCGCGCGCCGGGGCGATTCATTCCTTTTTTCGATGAACCCACACGCGGACCTGATTGTGATGGTTCACGCGCTTGTATTCAAATCCGTCGGTAAGCGTTCGCACGAGGTGAATCCCCAGGCCGCCAACGGGCATCTCATCCACGTCACGATGCTGGATCGGATCCGGCGCCTGAGTAGGATCGAAAGGAGGCCCATCGTCTTCGATCAGAAGTTCCGCGCGGGCTTCAGTCACAGTGGTAGTGAGGGTGATGTTTCCTTTCGCAGGCGAGACGAAGCCATAGTTTCCAAAGCCATACTTGATCGTGTTGGTGGCGATTTCCTCGATGACAATTTCGATCGCGTAAATCGCATCTGCATCGACACCGTGTTCACAAAGAAAATATCGAATCCGTTCTGCTGTCGGCGCCAAGGCCGCGAGGTCGACTTTGATCGAGAACTGGATTTTCGGCTCGGGCTGCATGGTTGCTCGATCGGGCAGTTCCATGCTCGAGCGCTCTCGGTTCCCTTTTATAAGCGGAGAAGGTTTTCCCGCGCCACCGCTTCGTCGTGGTAGATATCCACCATACGATCGAAGCCGGATGATTTGAGCGCTTTCTCCACAAGTGAGGTTGGACTCAACAACGCGAGGCGCGAACCGGATAAGTTCAGTTCCTTTGCCGCCAGCACGAGCATCCGAATGCACATCGAGGCGATGAATGAAACCTGCGACATATCCACCAAGGCTGGCTTTTTGAGCGCAGCAGTCTTCTCGATGAACTCCGGCTGGATTTGAAGGATCACCGCGGCATCCAAGCGGCCCTCAAGTGACAGCGTCGTCAGACCATCTTCAGCGTTAAAGCGAGTAATTGCCATGGTGGCGGAGATTGTCTGTTTGCGCCTTGCCGAGTCAAGCGTCTTCGTTTTCGCTGTGGTGGTGCAAACAAAGGTGGACGATTTGCGTGCGATCAAAGGCGGACGGGAGTTTTTGGGGATGGGAGGTGGAGAAGGAGGATGGGGAGTTGGCCGTGAGAGGGAGGGTGGAGAAGAGCGGAGACGTCGCCGTTTGGGTGGAGGCAGCGGGTGACGGCAGAGCCGCAGGGGCGTTCGATGCGGAGACGTTGGGAGCCGATGGAGATGCGCTGATCGGGGCCGACTTTGGCTTGGGAGCGCTGGCTCCAGACGTAGGACCACCAGGGGCAGTTTGGGGCGGGGCGCAGTCGACGTAGAGGGCCAGCGGGAGGCCGTGGGAGCGGAAAGCTGCCGCTAGGAAATCGAGATGGGAGTGGAGGTTTTCGCGTTCGTAGAGGCGGGCACCCGGGATCACGCGGCTGTGATCGTCGATGATCTCGAGGAGGGAGGGATGGCGGTCCTGGCCGTGGAACCAGCGGTGCGGCGAAGCGTCGTATTGCCAAAGCTGGCCGACGTGCTGGACCTGCCAGCGGCGGACGGGGCGGGGCGCTTTTTTGCGCGGGCCGGGCGCAGCGATGCCTTCGCGCAGAGCCCAGCGGCGGACCGTCGCCCGGTCGATGGCGAAGTCATGGCGGCGCAGCGCTTCGGAAGCGGCGAGGCTGTAGGAACAAGGATGGGAGCCCGTGAGAAGCTTGCGCAGCGAGGCCAGCACGGCCTCCGGCAGCGGCGCGCGATGGTTGCCGCCCGAAGCCGCCGGACTCCAGAAAGCCGCGCGGCGTTTGGCACAGGCGGCGAGATAGGAGGCGTAGAGTTCGTAGAAGCGAGTGCGGCCCAAGCCGAGTTCGGCGATGGCCTCGCCGCCGGTGAGTTCCTGAGCGCGAAAGCGGCGCAAGACATCGCGCACAAAAGGAGCGGC
>VFJQ01000050.1 GCA_009885995.1 Verrucomicrobiota bacterium | reverse complement strand
GATCATCTTGTAGTTCTCAAACAGGATCGCTGACGCGGGGCCGATCTCGTCTTTGTCGTAATGCGGAAAGTGGATGACGAGCTCCTCATGCGTGCGCCTCGGCGCGGCGCTCGGATTGGTTTTCATCACGCTCAGCAGGCTGGTGTCCTCGATGCCTTTGGGCAGTTCTTTGACGCCGGCGAGCTCCATCATTGTCGGCAGCACATCCACCGTGCTCGCGCGCACATGCGCGAACGCGCCGGAGGCGAGGAGCAGCAGAGCGAAGAGGTGTCGAAAGGAGGATTTCATGGTTGAATCAAATGGAGTGGGGCTGAACGCGCGGCGTCGATCTTAGCGCAGCACGACGCGCGGGGCGACCCACGTCGCCCAGTCGCCTGCGGGATCGGCGAGGGGATCGACGATGAAGGCGATGCTGACTTCGCGACCACGGAAGCCGGCGAGATCGATCTCTGCCGGCACGCGCTCCGCGCCCTTTAGTTGGCGCGCGAAGACTTCGCGTCCGTCGATCTCGATGGCGAAGGCGGCGCCGTTGCTCTTCGCGTTGTTCAGCAGCGCGTCAAAGGTGAGCAGGCAGCGCTTCGCATCCGCAGCGGGAATGACGACGCGGTAGGTCAGCAGGGCGCGGCCCTTCGGCTTCGGATGTTCCTGCAGCGCCTCCTGCTGCACTTCGTCCGGCGGGCCGATGCGCCGCCGCTCGACTGACTGCACATTCTCCTGCTGCGCCTTCGCACGCTGTGCGACGAAGTCGAAGACCACGTGCCCCGGCTCGCGTTTCACCGGGCGCGGCGGGTCGAACTTCGTCGCGACGATATCGCTCCAGTCCTTCCGCCCGACGATCGGCAGCGCGAAGGCAAACGCGGCGTCTTCTTCCGGAGTGCCGGCTTTGTGCACGACTTCCCGGATCTTCCGCGCGCGGCCGACGCCGAGGATGTTTGGCGAGCCGTCGTGCTCGCGCAGGCCGCACTTCAGGCCGCCTTCGTGCGGGTGATCGACGTGGCGGTGGTAGAGGAAGCTCTCGATCTCCGGCAGCGCCTGCACCTTCTTCCACGCGAGCGCGAAAGCGGCGGCTTGCGCGAGTTCTCCGTCGGCTCCGGGCGGGCAGTGGAAGCCCTGCTCAGTCAGCGCGATGCGGCGCGGCTTGCCTTCGAAGAGGAAGCGCGGCTGGCGCATGAACGCGGGCAGCACTTCGAGATTGTGGAAGGTGATTCGCGGCGCGTCGAAGCGCAGCGGCGCGGACTTGTCGTTCCAAAAGCGTGGCTGGCCGAGGTTCTCCGGGTAGGGGTGGTGCGCGAGGTTCCACGGGAAGTCGCCCTCGCGTTTTGCGCGCTCGTTCACGCCTTCGAGCACCTCCACGCCGGTGAAGCCATGCGTGCGATCTTCCGACGCGGGCAGCGTCCAGTGGTGCTCGAGCGAGACGTAGATCGGGAAGTCCGCGTGCACACTGCGCGTCGCGAGATCGGCGATGCGCAGCGCGGCGGTGTATTCGCGCAGCAGCACCTCCGGCTCGACCGCGCCGAGGTAATACCACGACCAGTGGCTCTGCACTTCGTTGCCGATCACGAGCCCGGCGATGTGGCCAAACTTTGCATCCTCGCGCGTGTAGCGCTCCACGAGCCAGTGCACGATCGCGCGGTAATAGAAGACGCCCTCCGCGGTGGCTGTGTTGAACGCGGCTGGCCCGGCGGTGATCGTCTTCGGATCGGTCAGCGGATGCACGAGCGGTGACGTGCGGGGCGTGGTCGTCTGGACGTAGTTCAGCAGGATGCCCGTGACCCGCATCCCCGCCGCATGCAGCGCTTGAAGCTCGCGATCGAGCTGTGCGACCGCACCCGCACGCAGCCCGATCTTCCTCCCCTCGAAGTCGAAGCTCATCTTCGGCTCCGCGATCTGCCAATCGACCAGCCCGCCGATGTTGATGTTCTGATTCGACTGTCCGAACCCGAGCGCCTTTCCATCCGCCACGTCGAGCAGGCACGTGATACCCTTCTTGTTCGCATTCGAGCCGAGCGATGTCGTCCGCCGCGGTAGCGCGGAGAAATCCGTGACGTGCTGCGGCGCGCCGAGCGGCTTTCCATCCGCGCGCAGTTCAAACTTCGCGAAGAGCCGATCGCGCGCACCATCGAAGCGCGGCACCGCTGTCTCCGCGCCTTCGCCGGACCAGACGACGCGCCCCTCTCCCTCCGGAGCGGACGTGTGCAGCGGCAGTTCGCGCACTTCGACCGCGCCAGTGCGTGCCGGCCACGTGAAGCGCAGTGTATCCGGCGTGACGGCGACACGCAGCGGCGGCTCTTCCGCGAGCAGCAGCGCGGAGAGGAAGATGAGAGCAGCGATCAGGCGGAGCGGGCAAGGCACGGTGACTGACCAGCGCAGCCCGCAGCTTTGCCTTCGTAAAGGCGATTCGCTACTCCGCGCCTCATGCACGTGCCCCAGACCGAAGTCATCCTCAGCCATGCTGGCGCCGAGCTAGCGCGGGTGACTTTTCCGCCGGGCGAATACGTCATCGGACGCGAGCCGGGCGCCGGCATTTACGCCGACACGCCGCTGCTCTCGCGCCGGCACGCGCGGCTCACGATCAATTACGACCATCTCCTGCTCGAAGACCTCGGCAGCAGCAATGGCACCTTCGTCAACGAGCAGCCCCTCGCAGAAGCCACGCGCCTCTTCCCAAATCAAAGCATCCGCCTCGGCGACGTGGTGCTCGAAGTCCGCCGCCAGCACGCGCCCGATGATCCCGAGGTGAGCCTCGCCCCGGCGCAGGCGACCATCCGGCGCTTGCTGCCCGCGGAGATGCTCGCGGAAAAGCGTTACGCCATCGGCAGTGTCGTCGCCCGCGGCGGGATGGGCGCGATCCTCGATGCGCGGCAGGCGGCGATGAAGCGCAACGTCGCGATGAAAGTGATGCTCGAGACGAGCGACGAGGCCGACGTGCTGCGCTTCATCGAGGAAGCGCAGATCACCGGCCAGCTCGATCACCCGAACATCGTCCCCATCTACGAACTCGGCGTCGATGAGCAGGATCAGGTTTTCTACACGATGAAGTTCGTGAAGGGCATCACGCTCAAAAAAGTGCTCGAACTTCTCGCCGAGGGCGTCGAGGCGACGGTGAAAAAGTTCACGCTGCCCACGCTGCTCACGGTCTTCCAAAAGGCGTGCGACGCCGTGGCCTTCGCGCACTCGAAAGGCGTGATCCACCGCGACCTCAAGCCGGAGAACATCATGCTCGGCGACTTCGGCAGCGTGCTGGTGATGGACTGGGGGTTGGCGAAAGTGGTCGGCAGAAATCAGACGCCAGAGGGCAAAAGTCAGAACATCGAGCGCAGCCTCGTCGCCAGCGCGCGGAGTGGGGAGCAGTTCGGCAGCACCATGTCCGGCACGATCATGGGCACGCCGCAATACATGGCGCCCGAGCAGGCGCGCGGGGAGATCGATCAGCTCGACGCGCGCGCGGACATCTACGCGCTCGGCGCGATCCTCTTTCACATCCTCGCGTTGCGTCCGTCGGTGACTGGCCCCACCGCGATGCACATCGTGGACAAAGTCGCGCGCGGCGAAGTCGAATAGTGGTCTGCCAATCGGCAGCCTTGATCCTTTACGCGGCTTGCCCATCGACAGCCTCAGCGCCAAAGGCTGCGGTCTTACCAGTCTCGAACCCCTGCGCGGCATGCGACTTGATGAGCTCTCGGTCCCCACAAACGCGATCGAAAACATCCGTCCGCTCGAAGGTATGGGTCTTGAAAATCTGAACCTTAACGGTAGTCCCATCACAGACTTCTCTCCGTTGCATGGCATACCGCTCAAAAGGCTTCAGATCACCGCATCCGCTGGGACGAATCTCCGTCCTCTCACCGGAATGCCACTGGAGGAATTGAGCATCGGCGGCCAGATCAGCGACTTTGTCGCCCTGCGCGGGATGCCTCTGAAGAAACTCATCGTAGCAAACACGCGCTTTGCGGATGGCCGGGATGCAGCTCGCCGAGCTTACCCTCAGCAATGCCCCCTTCACCGATGTTGCAACGCTCGTGAGTCTACCGCTGCGGGCACTCGTCTTGGGGAGCTGTCACGTCACCGACTTCACTCCGCTGCTGCGCATCCCAACCGTGGAAACTCTCGCTATCGATGGCTCGCCCCAAAGCTTCCTCCCCCTGCGCGCGCACCCCGGCCTCAAGCAAATCAAAAACAACTCCGACCCCTACCGCCCCGTCGCCGAGTTCTGGGCCGCCTACGACGCGCAGCAGGCGGCGGGGAAGAAGTGAGCGCAGCTTGCCAGTGCCAGTGCGGACGATAGGGTGCGTGCATGACCACGGCCTACCAACTCAACGCCGATGAACTCGACGCGAACTTTGTCGAACGGGTGAAGGCGGCGTTCCCGCACAAGCTCATCGAGATCGTCGTGACGGAGGCCGATGAAACCGCTTCGCTGCTCGCCGACCCCGCGCGGCGTGAGCGGTTGCTCCGCGCGGCGGCTGACGTGGAGGCGGGCCGGAACGTCGTCGTGCCGGATCAAAGCCAGTTTCAGTGAGGACGGTGGCCTTCCACGGGGAGGCGTTCGGGCAATTCACGGAGTGGGCGAGGACGGATGCGAAGCTCTACGAGCGGCTGGTGCGTCTGATCACCGAGACGGCGCGTGAACCCTTCACCGGCCTCGGCAAGCCCGAACCGCTGCGGCATCAGCTCAAGGGTTGCTGGTCGCGGCGGATCGATCAGGCACACCGGCTGGTGGATCGGGTGACCGACGAGGCGATCACGATCCTCTCGTGCCGGGATCATTACTGAGGGGGCGGCGTGAGCGACACCTTAGCCCTCGAATCTTCCGATCAGCCGCGCGTCTTCTCCGTGAGCGAGATCACGCGGGCGGTGCGTGGCGTGCTCGAGGATGCGATCGGCGAGGTGTGGGTCGAGGGCGAAGTGAGCAACTATCGCAAGCAGGCGAGCGGGCATCAGTATTTCACGCTGAAGGACGCGGGGGCGCAGCTCTCGTGCGTGCTCTTTGCGCGTGGCGTGTGGCGGAAGCAGGCGGCGCTGGCGGATGGAATGCAGGTGCGGGTGCGCGGGAAGCTGACGGTGTATGAGGCGCGCGGGCAGTATCAGCTCAATGTGCAGAGCGTGGAGGCGGCGGGAGCGGGGCTGTTGCAGGCGAAGTTCGAGGCGCTCAAACGGAGGCTGCACGCGGAGGGGCTTTTTGATGAAGCGAGGAAGCGCGAACTGCCGCGTTTCCCGGCGACGGTGGCGCTGATTACGTCACCGACAGGCGCTGCGCTGCGCGATATGCTGAACATCTTCACGCGCCGTGCGCCGTGGCTGCGGCTGATCGTGGTGCCGGTGCGCGTGCAGGGCGATGGCTCGGCGGAGGAGATCGCGGCGGCGCTGGCGGAGGTGAATGCGTGGGAAGCGAACGGACTGCCACGTGCGGATGTGATCATCGTCGGGCGCGGCGGCGGGAGCGCGGAGGATTTGTGGGAGTTCAACGAGGAGATCGTCGCGCGCGCAGTCGTGGCGTCGGCGATTCCGGTGGTTTCGGCGGTGGGGCACGAGATCGATTTTACGATCTGCGACTTCGCCGCGGACCTGCGCGCGCCGACGCCGAGCGCAGCGGCGGAGATCGTCGCGCCGGACGGCACGGACCTGGCCCGCCATCTTCACCAGCTCGGCGCGCGAGTGGAGCGCGAGACGCGCAGCCAGCTCGATGCAGCGTCGCAGCAGCTCGACTTAGCCGTGGAGGGGCTGTCGCGGGGTGTGCGCGATCGGCTGGCCGAGCTGCGCGCGTGGCTGGCGGAGCGCGCGGCGTCCTTGCGCGAGCACCGGCCCGACCAGGTGCTCCGGCTGCGGCGACAGGAACTCGCGACGCTCGCGGAGCAACTCGCCCGGCGGTTTGGCACGGCGTTCGAGCTGCGACGGGCGCGGCTGGCGCGTGCGGCCGAGCATCTGCGGCTGCTTTCGCCCGATGCCACGCTGGGCCGCGGCTACTCGATCACGACCCGTCCGGACGGCTCGGTGCTCACTTCTGCGAGCGCTGCGCAGGCCGGCGAGCGGTTGCTTACGCGGCTCGCGGACGGTGAAGTGGCTTCCCGCGTGGAATAGCACGCCAAACGTCTTTTCAACTGCGTGCGGGTCGCTAAAGTCCGCGCGCCGATGACCGGGCCGGAAGCAAAACATCCAACACTCACGGTGGGTGAATTTTACACCCGCCATTCCGAGGCTCTCGAAATGAAGCTCGAAGGCCCGCAGCTCGGCTTCGAGCATCGGATCAAGGAGCCGACGATCAACCGGCCGGGTCTCGCGCTGACGGGCTTCTACACCTACTTCGCCTACAAGCGCATCCAGGTGATCGGCGCGGCGGAGTTCTCCTACCTCAAGAGCCTGCGTCCCGAAGAATCCCGCGCGAAGGTGCGCCAGCTCTGCCAGTCGGACATCCCATGCCTCGTCATTTCGCGGCAGTTGAAGCCGCCGGCTTACTTCATGGAAGAAGCCGAGCGCGCGAAGATCGCGATCTTCCGCACGCCGATGGTGACGATGCGGTTCATGAATGCCGCGACGCTGGCGCTGGAGAGCGACTTCGCGCCGACGAAGAGCGAATACGGCTCGATGGTCGATGTGCTCGGCGTCGGCGTGCTCGTGCGCGGCTCGTCGGGCATCGGCAAGAGCGAGTGCGTGCTCGGCCTGCTGGAGCGCGGGCATTCGCTGATCAGCGACGACATCACGCGTTTCCGGGCGCTCGAAGGTCGCGAACTCGTGGGCACTTCGCCGGAGCTGACGCGGCATCACATGGAGATCCGCGGCCTCGGGGTGATCAATGTGCTGTCCATCTTCGGTATCGCATCGGTGCGGCAGGAAAAGCGGCTCGACCTCGTGATCACGCTAAAGGATTGGCAGGAAGTCGAGGAGGTCGATAGGATCGGGCTGGATCAGGAATACTACGAAATCCTCGAAATCCTGATCCCGCACGTAACCATCCCGGTGCGCATGGGCCGCGACCTGGCCCATCTCGTCGAGGTGGCGGCGCTGGACCAGAAGCTAAAGAGCTTCGGGCAAAACAGCGCGTTCGAATTTAACCAACGTCTGATCAAACTGATGTCGAAAAACCAACCCTGATGGGATTCCTCAACCGAAAACGCGATGCCGCCTCCCAGGAAAAGTTCAGCAAGGTCTTCACCGTGCAGAACCGGCTGGGGCTGCACGCGCGGCCGAGTGCGCAGTTCGTGAAGCTGTGCAGCCGGTTTCGTTGCGAGGTCTGGGTGGAGAAGGACGAGGAGCAGGTCAACGGCAAGAGCATCATGGGCCTGATGATGCTCGCCGCCGGGCTCGGCTCGAAGCTCAAGGTCACCTGCGAAGGCTCGGATGCCGAGAAGGCGATCGCCGACATCGAGGCGCTCATCACCCGGAAGTTCGATGAGGACTGACCGCGCTCCCCACCAGTCATGAGCGACGCCAATGCCGAGCGCCGCTTTCAAGGAGTCGGCGTATCGCCGGGGATCGCGCGTGGGACGATCTTCGTGCATCGGCCCGACGATGAAGAACCGCCCGTCCGCCGTCTCGTGGCGACGGAAGTGCCCGGCGAGATTGCGCGCTTCGAGACCGCGCTGATCCAGACACGGCATCAGATCCTCGAGATGCAGCAGCGCATCGCCGAGAGCATCGGCGCGAAGGACGCGGGCATCTTCGACGCACATCTGCTCGTGGTCGAAGACCGCACGCTGATTGACGAAGTCATCCGTGTGCTCCAGCGCGAGAAGCTCAACGTCGAGCACGTCTTCCAGGAAGTCTCGGGTCGCTACGCGAAGACGCTCGCCGCCATCGACGACCCCTACCTCCGCGAGCGCGCCGTGGACATCCACGACGTGGCGCGCCGGGTGATTCACAATCTGCTCGGCAAGGAAGGCTGCGCGCTCAACAGCATCCAGACGCCGCACCTGCTCGTGGCGCACAACCTCACGCCCAGCGACACCGCGCAGCTCAACCGCTCACTCGTGCTCGCCTTCGCCACCGACGTCGGCAGCAAGACCTCGCACACCGCCATCATGGCGCGCTCGCTGAACATCCCGGCCATCGTCGGCCTGCACGACGCCAGCGACCAGCTCGCCACCGGCGACCACGCGTTGCTGGACGGCTACAACGGCCTGCTCATCATCAACCCGAGCGACCAGACGCTTTGGGAATACGGCGAACTCGAGGTCAAGAAAACCGAAGTCGAGCAACGGCTCACGCGCCTGCGCGACACCGAGAGCACCACGCTCGACGGACGCCACGTCGTCTTGAGTGCGAACATCGAGCTGCCCGAGGACGTCGAGCAGGTGAAGGAATGCGGCGCGGAAGGCGTCGGGCTGTATCGCACCGAGTTTTTCTACCTCAGCAAGGCCGAGTTGCCCGACGAGCAGATGCAGACCGAGGCTTACCGCAAAGTCGCCGAGGCGCTCACGCCGCAGCCCGTCATCATCCGCACGCTCGATCTCGGCGGGGACAAATTCATGAGCGCGCTCAACCTGCCCGAGGAGCTCAATCCCTTCCTCGGCTGGCGCGCGATCCGGTTCTGCCTTGCGCGCACGGACATCTTCAAGATCCAGCTGCGCGCGATCCTGCGCGCCAGCGCCGTGGGTAATGTGAAGATGATGTATCCGATGATCTCGGGCATCGATGAGCTGCGCAAAGCCAACGCGATCCTCGAGGAATGCCGCGCCGAGCTGCGCGCCGAGAGCGTGCCGTTCGACGAGAACATGGAAGTCGGCGCGATGATCGAAGTGCCGAGCGCCGCGATCGCCGCCGACCTGCTCGCGAAGGAAGTGAAGTTCTTCAGCATCGGCACGAACGACCTCATCCAATACTCGATCGCCGTCGATCGGCTGAACGAACACATCGCGCACCTCTACGAGCCCACGCACCCGTCGATCGTCCGCC
Source organism: Verrucomicrobiota bacterium (assembly GCA_009885995.1). Classification (GTDB taxonomy): domain Bacteria; phylum Verrucomicrobiota; class Verrucomicrobiia; order Chthoniobacterales; family Chthoniobacteraceae; genus VFJQ01. The sequence goes on along the minus strand of VFJQ01000050.1, from coordinate 78,934 downwards.
TGCTCAAGATGACCATCGACGCCGCTCACGCGAACGGACTCTGGGCCGGCGTGTGCGGCGAAATGGCGAGCGACATCGCGCTCACTCCGCTGCTGCTCGGACTCGGTGTGGATGAGCTGAGCGCCGGCGCCGCGCTCGTCCCGCGCGTGAAGCGAGCGGTGCAGGCGCTCGACTTCTCCGCGTGCCAGCGGCTGGTCGAAGACATCCGGCACCTCGACTCCGCCTCGGCGATCCTAGAGAAGTGCGAGGCCGTCGCGCGGAGCCACTACGGCGAGCTGTTCTAGCCGCGCACGCGCGCCAGACACACCTCGATCATCGCGACCTGCGCAGCCACGCGTCGATCGAGCGCAAGCTCGCTCGGCGTCTCGAAGGTGATCGAGCGGTCTGCGTGCTCGCGGTGAAGGAAGATCGCCTCGGGAATCCCGCCGAGCTGCGCGCGATGGCGCGCGTCGAAGCGCCTGCGCACGACGCCGCGTTTCGGACGGCTGAGGTCGATGCGTGTCCGCGGGTCGATGCCGATGATGGGGCTCACCGCATCGAGCAAACTCTCGCCCCAGCCCGACGCCGCGCGGAATCCCTCGTAGAGGTAGATGCCCTGCCCGTCGAAGTCCTCGTGCAGCAGTAGCGCCAGCGCGAACTTCTCCCCGGTGATGCGCTCCCGCAGCGCGCGCGCGACCGGCACGTCGTCGCGATCGAAGGCGCGGTTGAGATCGAGCCCGGCTTCGTTCACGCGCATGTTCTGCGTCAGGCCCCACGGGTTGAGGCAGGGGAAGATTGTGAGCGGCAGCCGCGCGAGCCGCTGCGCGTGCTTCTCCGCCCACGCGATTAAGCCCTCGGTCGCGCCCGCTTCATCGCCGTGGATGCCCGCGGAAATGTAGAGCCCGAGCTCGGATGCCGGCGTCTTCAGCGTGAACACTTCGAAATCGCCCGCTTCCGCGAACGGCTCCAGCTTCAGCCCGGCCCGCCTCGCCACGACGCGCCATCGGCGGATGACGTGCGCGTAGTCGTGCGCGCGGTGGATCACAGTTCCTTGAGCAGGCGTTCGTGGATGCCGCCGAAGCCGCCGTTGCTGAGGATCACGATCACGTCGCCTTCGCGCACGAGCGGCTTGAGCCGCGCAATGATCGCATCAACGCCGGGTTCGTAGAATGCCGGGCGGCCAGTCGCGGCGATGTCGGTGACGACGCGCTCGGGGTCGAGCCGTTGGTCGGGAGTGAGCTGATCCATGCGCGCGACCTGCGCGAGGATGACGCCGTCCGCCTCTGCGAGCGCGCGCGGGAGGTCGTGCTGGAAGACGGCGCGCCGCGTGGTGTTCGAGCGCGGCTCGAACAAAGCCCAGAGCCGCTTGCCGGGATATTGGTGGCGCAAGCCGCGAAGGGTCTCGCGGATCGCGGTGGGGTGATGGCCGAAGTCGTCGATGACGGTGATACCGCGCACCGTGCCGCGGATTTCCTGCCGCCGCTTCACGCCTTCAAAGCTCGCCATCGCTTTTGCGATCACGTCGAGCGAGACGCCGTAGAAGTGCGCGGCGCTGATCGCCATCGCGCAGTTGCGCACGTTGTATTCGCCGGTGAGTGGCGTGCGGAAAACGTGATCGAGCAGCGTGAACTCGGTGCCGTCCGCGTGGTAGCGCACGTCGCGGATATGGCGCGCGGCATTCGGCGAAAAGCCGACCTCGACGAGCTGCGCGCGGCAATCACGCGCGACATCGATGCAGTTCGCGTCGTCGCCGTTGATGAGCACCATGCCTTCGCTCGGCACGATGTTGAGCAGCCGACGGAAGCTGAGTTTGATCGCGTCGAGATCCTCGAAGATGTCCGCGTGATCGAACTCGACGTTGTTCACGATGAGCAACTCGGGGAGGTAATGGAGAAACTTCGAGCGCTTGTCGAAGAACGCGGTGTCGTATTCGTCGCCCTCGATCACGGTGAACTTCGAGTCGTGCAGCGAGCAGCCCTGGCCGAGGTTTTTCGGGATGCCGCCGATGAGATACGCCGGGTCGAGCCCCGCCTCGCGCAGCACCCATGTGAGCAGTGCGGTCGTCGTGGTCTTCCCGTGCGTGCCGCTGACGACGAGGTTGTGCCGTCCGCGGAGGAAGAAAAGTTTCAGCGTCTCGGGCAGCGAGAGGTAGGTCAGCTTGCGGTTGAGCACCGCTTCGACTTCGGCATTGCCGCGCGAGATCGCGTTGCCGACGACGATCAGGTCGGCATCCGCTGGGATGTTCTCTGGCCTGTAGCCCTCGCTGAGTTTCACGCCGCGCGAAGCGAGAAAGTCGGACATCGGCGGATACATTTTTTCGTCCGAGCCGGTGACGACGAATCCGCGTTCCTTTAGCGCCGCCGCGACGGAGCCCATCGCGGTGCCGCAGATGCCGATGAAGTGGAGATGCCGGAAGTTGAGCATGGAGAAAGGTTAGAGGCCGCGGATGAATTGGACGAGCAGGAGCAGCATCGAGGCGTAGGCCATGATCGTGAGCACGAGCACCGCTCCGACGCCGCCAAGCAGCAGGAGGACGAAGAGCCAGCTCCCGCCGGTGGGCTTCGCCGAGCCGGCGTGCTTGCGGAGCAGGGCGTAGTTGCGCTCGTTGGATTTGAACCAGAACGAGAACGCGTCGCCGGCGACGGGCACGGCACCGACGGTAGCGTTGAGGACGATGTTTAGCGCCATTTGCGCGAGGACGATTTTCGGCACGCGATGTTTTGCGCTGCGTAGCAGCAATAGGATCGAGGTGAGTGCCGCGGCGGCATCGCCATAGCCGGCGACGAGGCCGATGATCGGGTCGAGGCCGAAGCGGATCTTCGTGCCGGGGATGGTGAAGACGTTGTCCATCAAGCGCGCGACGAGCGCGATGAAGGGATCGTCGAACTCGGGCGGCCGCTGCGGCTCTGCGTCGCGATCTTCCCGCGTGTAGATGCGCGGACCCGGATCGGGCTCGGCGCTGCGAGCGCGCGGGATCGCTCCCGGCGGGAGCACCTCGACTTCGATCTCGCGGGCCGGCTGCTCGGCCATGCTTTAGCCGGGGATGCCGGCGAGCATTTGCGCGTTGGTCGGGAATTTCTTCATGAAGAAGAGCAGCCGCTCGACGGCTTCGAGGGGTTTGTAGCCGGCGAGGCCGCGGCGGATGACGTGGATCTTGTGCAGGTCACTCTCGGGGATGAGCAGCTCTTCGCGGCGGGTGCCGGACATGAAGATGTCGATGGCAGGATAGACGCGCTGCTCGGCGATCTTGCGGTCGAGGCAGAGCTCCATGTTGCCCGTGCCCTTGAACTCCTGGAAGATGACTTCGTCGGCGCGGCTGTTGGTCTCGACGAGGGTGGTGCCGACGATGGTGAGCGAGCCGGCTTCCTCGGTGTTGCGCGCGGAGGCGAAGAGGCGGCGCGGGGTTTCGAGCGCGCGGGAGTCGAGGCCGCCGGAGCCGGTGCGGCCGCCGCCGCTCGAGGCGTTGTTGAAGGCGCGGCCGACGCGGGTGATGGAGTCGAGCAGGACGAAGACGTGCTTCTTCTGCTCGACGAGCCGCCGCGCGCGCTCGATGGCGAGCGAGGCGATGCGGGTGTGCGATTTCACGTCGTTGTCGTTCGAGCTGGCGAAGATTTCGGCGCCTGGGACGCTGCGCTTGATGTCGGTGACTTCCTCGGGCCGCTCATCGACGAGCAGGAACATGAGGTGAAGGTCTTTGTGGTTCTTTTGCACCGCCTCGGCCATGTGGATGAGGAAGGTGGTCTTTCCGGTGCGCGGCGGGGCGACGACGAGCGCGCGCTGGCCGCGGCCGATCGGGCACATGAGATCGATGATGCGCGTGGTGTAGCGATCCGGCGTGGTCTCGAGCGTGATCCGCGGTTCGGGGCTGATGACGGTGAGTTCGTCGAAGGCGGGGAGGTTGCGCACCTCCTCGGCGGGGTCGCCATTGATGGTGAGCAGCTTGTGCATCTGCGCGCCACGCTGGCCGCGGCGGACGACGCCGCGAAGCATCTGGCCGTCGCGGAGGTGGAAGTGCTTCACGATCTCGGGCGTGACAAAGATGTCGTGCGGCGCCTGGATGTAGTTGCGCTTGGCGTCGCGGAGGAAGCCGAAGCCTTTGCCGGAAATCTCGATGATGCCTTCGCCTTCGACGAGTTCCTCGGGCTTGGGCTCGCCTTCGAGGATCGCGGGGGCGCCGACGAGCTCGGGCGGGAGCGATTCGCTGCCGCCGAGTTCAGCGGGCATCGAATTGGAACGCGGCGCCTGCGGCTGGCGCTCGGGACGCGGTTGACGCTCGCCCTGCGGCTGGCGTTCGCTGTGAGGCTGACGTTCGCCGCGCTGTTGGCGCTGCGGTCGCTCGGTGGCTGCGGCGATCTGATCGAGCAACTCCTTCGACACATCCTCGCCGGAACTGATCGAGACCCCGACTTGTCTGCCTTCGGCTTCGAGCTGCCTGGCGACGGTGCGCGGGATGTAAACGGGATACTTGCGAGCCTGCGGTGGTGCGGGCGCAGGGGCGGCGGGGGCAGTTTCTGCGGCAACAGGTTCAGGTGCAGGCTGAGCTGCTGGTTCGGGCGCAGGTGCGGGGGGTTCTGGTTCCGGGGCAGGTGCAGGCGCCGGGGCCGCAGCTTCCGTCAGTTCGAGCGCGGGTTGCTCTTCGGCGGCGGCCCGTTTTTTGGAAGGGACTGCCTTCTTCCGGGTGGGCTTGGGCTTGGCTTTGCTCTCGGCCGTGTCGGTCGTTTTGGCGCGCGACTTCGTCGCCGTGGGGGTGCGGCGCTTCGGGGTCTTTCTTGGCGCGTCGTCTTCGGGCGCTCCGAGCAGCGGTTGGTCTGCGGATTCAGTCATAGGAAAATTGGGTGCTGCTCGTGAATTGGGCGGCGGGGATTCAGCGACGGCTTTGGTGTGGTGGGTTTTGGACCACCTGGATTAACCAACCAGAGTCGTCGGGTTGAAAGGGGATCAGAAACTCGCGAAGTGCGTTGCCGTGTCGGGCGTTTGGCTGCGGTATTTATCGTGCGGGAGACTGCCCGGAGTCTGCGGCACTACCGTTTAGCGCGAAATGCGTGGGGCGAACCTTCGGGAATCGACCGCGTGCGTCAACGGGAATTTTCGGAGTGTGGCGACCGCGCGGTGTGCGCGTTCACTTCACCCCGGGGTCGAGATAGTTCGTGCAGGCGAAGATGCGGAGCTGGCGGAGCGGCTGGCCACGGCGGGTTTGGTCGATGCAGGCGATCATCTCCCAGCGCTCGAAGCCTTCCTTGATCGCGGACGGCGCTTTCACTTCGTCGCGGTCGGTGACGTAAAGCGCGGTGTGGCCCTTGAAGGGATTGTAGCCCTGCTCCTCGGTGTAGATGGTGTCGTCGCGCTGGAAGCCGGGTGGCAGGTCGATGAGCTGGTCGTAGCGCGGCCAGAACGAGAACTGGTCCTCGAAATACGGCTGCGCGGGGATGTAGATCGGCGGGTGTTGCGGACCGGCTGGACGTTTGTCGGTGAGGTAGAAGGCGAGGACCGAGGCGACTTCGTGTTCGTTGGCGATGAGGAAGACGGGCTCGTTGTTTTCGCTCTCGAAACGATCGCGGAAGCGCTCGATCTCCGCCGCGGCGCTTTGCCAGCCCCGCATCCGGGAAGACGGGTCGCGAGGGTATGGCCACGCGATACCGGCGGCGCGCACGAGGTCGGTGTTCGCGAGCGTGAGCGACATGATCGCGCCGAGCACGAGCGCGACGAGAGCGAAGCGGCGCGGGTTCGGGCGGCACTCGGCGCGCTCGTGCCAGAGCGCGGCGGTGAGCAGCGCGAGTGAGAGTGTGGCGGGTGCGGTCCAGTTGGCTTCGCCGGCTTGCTTCAGCGAAAGCCAGAAGTAGAGGACGAAGAGCGGCAGCGTGAAGGCGAGGAGGTAGCGGACTTTGAACGAATGCTTCGCCTTTGGCAGCGCCCACACGATCGCGGTGAGCATCGCCGCGAAGATGAGCGGCGAATACACACCGAAGTGCATGAGCAGGAACTTCCCGAACTCGTCGAAGTGCAGCGCAAACGGCTTCTTCAATCCGCCGCGCGCGGTGAGGTGTTCGAGCGTGACCCAGTCGTGCTGCGCATTCCAGACGAGCACGGGGGTGCAGCAGATCAGGAAAACGCCGAGCATCGCGTAGAGGCCGGGGCGCTTGAACTCGGCGCGGTATTTCGGCGTGAGCGCGAGCAGCAGCGCGATGGAGACGAGTTGCATCGCGTTGGTGTATTTCGAGAGGAAGCCGAGGCCGATGAGCGCACCGGTCGCAGGCCACCACCACGAGAAGTCGGGGCTTTCCTCCAGCGCGCGCCAGCACGTCGCCAGCGCGGCGGCCCAAAAGAAAATCGAGAGCGGGTCGATGGTCATCACGAGCGCGCCGGCGTTGAAGATCGGCACGGCATTGATCAGCAGCACGAGCCACGCGGCGACGGACTCGCTGTAGAGCCGGCGGGCGAGCTGCCACATGACGAGTGACGTGCCGAGTGCGAGCAGCGGGCTGAAGAAGCGGATGCCGAATTCGCTGACACCGAAGAGGTGTGTCGAGAGCCACATGGTGGCGGCGACGCCGGGGCCTTTCGAGAAGAAGCTCCAGTCCATCCGCTCGCTCCACATGAAGTAGTAGGCTTCGTCGGGGAAGAGGCCGAACTGCCCGATGAGCACAAGGCGCAGCGCGGTGAGCACGCCGAGGAAGAAGAAGACGAGCCGGCGTGGGTTCACGCGAAGAGGGCGGGATGTTGTGCGTGGATGCGCGGGAGGAGTGATGCGCCGCGTCTCCGCCACGCCGCATCGGCGAGCGCGAGCAGCAGCAACGACGAGCCGGCGCCGAGGAAGAGCGAGGTGAGCACATCGCTCGGCCAGTGCGAGCCGGTGTAGATGCGCGAGTAGGCGACGAGCGCAGCGATGGCGAACAGCAGCCACGCGCGCCAGCCGAAGAACGCCGCCCCGGCGAGCGCGACGGCGAGCGTATTCATCGTGTGCGAAGATGGGAACGAGCGGCCTTCCACGTCTTCGAGCGAGCTGCGCGAGAGTTTCACTTTCACAGGCAGGAAAAGCGCGAGCAGGCGCGGCTTCGCCTTGGCGAGATCGACGATGCGCACGTCGTTGTGCGTCTGGTGCGGGCGCGGGCGGTCGATGAGGCGCTTGAGCGATTTCGAGATCAGGCCGTCGTTCACGCCGACGAGTAGCGCGGCGGTGATGACGAAGGCGCGCATCTTAAAACCGCCACGGATGATGAGGATGAGGACGAGGATGATGATGAGCGGCGCCCATGCGTCGAAGCTGGACGCGCCAGCCATCACGCGGTCGAGCGTGGGGCTGGTCCAGTCGCGGTTGATGAGCAGAAGGAGCTTTTCGTCCATCCGGATTGCGGGAAAGTGGGCGCACCTTTCCCGACCATGCTCACGATTGTCCAGCCGCGATGCGCCCTGATTCTCCTCCTCGCCTTTGCCGCGCGCGCGGAGGATGCGCCGGATGCGCGCGAGATTTTGCGGACCGTGCGCGTCGCGGAGACGGCGCAGGATCGCGCGCTGAGCGGGCGGCTTCGCACGGGGGCGCAGAAGATTCCGTTCAAGCTCACGATGCGCGATGGCGCGGTGCGCTGGGAGTTCTCCGATCCGCCGCAGACGCTCGTGCTGCGGCTCGGCGAGAACGCGTCGTCGCTCGAGGAGATCACGCCGGATGGGAAGGGAAAGCTCGCGGCTGCGCGCTTCGATGATGCGGTGCGCGGGAGCGACATCACCTACGAGGATCTCGCGCTCCGCTTTCTCTACTGGCCGAATGCGACCGTGGAGGGCGAGCAGACGATCATGCTCACGAAATGCTGGCAACTCGTGGTGGCGCCGGGCGCGAGCGCGAGCACCTACTCGCGCGTGCGGGTGTGGGTGGCGAAGGAGAGCGGGGCGTTGCTGAAGTGCGAGGCGTTCGGCCGCGATGGGAAACTCGCGCGGCTCTTTCGCGTGGTGAGCGGGCAGAAAACAAAGGACGGACTTTGGATTCTCAAGCAGATGCGAATCGAGTCGGCGACGCCCAAGCGCGGCGGGGATCAGACGCCGACGTATCTCGAAATCGACGCGGCGGAATAAACCGCTTTGCAAAGCGGCGGGGGCAGAGCTAGAGCCGGAATATGGCCGACGATTCGCAGCCAGAAAAGATTTGGGACGAATACGACTGGGAGCGTTTTCTCCAGCAGCAAGACCGCAAGACTGAGCGCTACATGGAGCTGCTCGAGAAATACATCGATCATCCGGATCGCGATCGAATCATCGCGCGTGAGATGGGCTGGACGCATCTGCTGGAGGACGATGGCGATCGCTGGGCGGAGGAAGTCGAGGACATGTTCGACGAGGAGATGGAAGAATTGCTCGACGATGAGGATGATGAGGAGGAGTCGGAAGCGGAGGAGGATTACGAAGTGCATCCGCTCTACCAGGCGGCGTTTGCGCTGACGGTGTGGCTCGACCAGCTTTTCGATCAGCGCGAGGAGCTGCAGAATCATCCCGCGGCGGTGAAGCTCTCGACGCAGACGGCGATTTGCAGCGCGAAGCTGGCGGCGGCCCTGAGCGACGACGATATCGACGAAATCGGGATGACGATCGCGTATCTCAAGCGGGCGCTGAAGGCGATCAGCGTGGCGATGGATGCGGCGTTGCAGCTCCGCGGCGAAGTCGAACTGGAGGAAGACCGCTACGCAACGCTGCACCAGCGGCTCTTCCAAATCCGCGACGCGATCATCGACCTGATGGGCAGCTACCGGGCGGAGTTCCGCCGGCGATTCGGGGCGGCGTAGCCCTCAAAAAAAAAGAGCCAGACCGAAGTCTGGCTCTCTTTGAATTTGGACTGGCTGAGGACTGAGCCTTAGCGGCTGCGGATGTCCGTCTCCGGTTCGGTGATCAGGCCGACCGGGCCTTGCGCGAGGAGGGGCTGCGTGCCGTCCTCGTAGATGATCGAGGCGTTGTTGGTGTCATTGAGGCCGCTTGCCAACGCAGTCTGCACGAGTTGAGAAATCGTCATCGCCGGAAGAGGGCCGCTCTGATCGATATCGTAGGTGGTCTTGCTCTTGCCCGCGATTGACGTTCCGGCCGTGGGTTTGGTGAGCGCAGCGAGGATCGCGTCGTAGATGCTCACAAGACCGGGGCCAGCGGCACCGAATGCGGTGGGTCCGAGGACGCGGATGGTCTGGGCGACGCTGCCCGCCACGTCGTCGGCCACGGTTGCCTGAAAGAGGCCGTCCTTCGTGGTGGTCGCCTTGGCGCTGGTCGGGGGGACGGACGCGATGTCGCGGTGGACCTTCAACGAGGCGCTGATGATGGTCTTGATCAACCCGGTGATGATTGATGGTGCCTGCTTGATGCTGGACTTGGTGGAGGTGTTCGCGAAGACGGGAAGCGCTTTGATGGCGTTGAACAGGTAGGCCCCCACTTCGCCGATTTCGTCGATGCGGTTGGTGCGGGAGTTTCGCAGAAGATTGTCGATGCCGGTGCCGGTAGCGCGCGTGGCGAGGCCGGCGACAAGGCCCTTGGCGATGGTGTTGATCTTGGACTGGGCGATGCCGACCACTTTTCCGGTCGAGGGGTTCAACATACCGACGCGAGCGCCGAACTCTGCGGCGACTTGACTGACCTCTTCGGCATCGGAGACGAGGCCGAGGTTCTTTGCAAGCGTGGATACGTTCTTGACGGTGGCGAGGAACACAGTGCCTGACGTGTTGTCATTCTGGAACATGGCGCTGAGAATCTCGGAGGCGACCGTGGGGTTGGAGGTGGTGACGCCAGTGGCGATCTTCGTCGTGAATCTGGTGTTGGCGGAGTTCGCTGAGTTCGTTGAGATGAGAAGAGCCACTGTGAACTGCGGAGCGAGTGTAGCCGCGTCACCGACATATTGAGCAATCTGCTGGGCTGAACTGGTGAGCTTTTTGGAGTTGATTGCTTGGTTGGCCAAGCCGACCAGCTTAACGTCGCCAGTCACCTCTGCGTCTCCATTCAGCGTGCGGCCGCCGATAATGGCACCGATCGCAGTCGGGGAACCGGAGGCGAAACTCGCGATCGCGATCGCTTCCGCGTTTCGATTAATCACATCAATGCCAGCCCGTGCGATGAAACCCGCGGCATAGGTCGGGATCTGCGCTGGATTGGCCCCGGTGCTGGTGGCGGCGGTTTTCGACGAGGTGCCGACAAATTTCTGCACGTTTGCGGTGATTTTCGGGTAAAGACCCACAGTGGCAAGCGTTGGATTGGCGAGGTCGAGGAGGAGATCGGTCGCCAACTGAGTGCCGATATTGGTGGCAGTGACCGCCCCCTTCAGCGCTTCGCCGGCGATGACGGCGGGACTGAGCTTGCTGTTGGCTGTATCAACATAGGCCTGCCGCACCGCTGTGCTGAGTGCGGTGTCGGTGGCCGCTTGGATTCGAGCCCTCGCTGCGGCGACCTTTTCAGATGTGGTGCCAACAAGCGTGGTGCCAAGCTTGTTTCCGATCGCGATGATTTCGCTGTTGCCCGCGTGGGCTTCGGGAGTTGCGAGGTGGCTGGCGAATGCCACGCCGAGGATCAGGGCGAATTTGCGAAGGGTGAGCGTATTCATGACTTCAAATTGCAGAGAGGGTTAGTGTTTGGTGTTCTGGTTCTGCGCGTCGAAATTGCGATCTTCACCAACCGGCGGCAAGTGGTTTTTATGAAAACTTTATTGAGGTGATGCTTCCGGTAGGGCGGGCTCAACGGGGGCATCGATGAACGATTGATCGACGATGGTTCGGAGGTCTTGGCTGCCGAGCCGCCGGGCTTCGGCAAACTCGGCATGGGCTTCCTCGTGGCGCCCGACGCGGAAGAGGTGCTGAGCGTAGTAGGCGTGGAGGACGCCCAAGTTTGGGTCGTGCTCGATGGCCTTGCGGTAGCCGGCTTTGGCCTCGGCGAAGCGACTCAGCTCGTCGAGCGCCTGCGAACGACGCACTAGGACGTGCTCGTCGAGCGGGAAGATCGCAAGTGAGCGGTCGTAGGCGGCGACGGCGTCGGTGAACCGGCTGCGCCGCTCCGGGGGCAATGGGGCTGCGAGACCGAGGGCGCGCTGCGCTTCGCCAAGGTGGAACCACAGTTCGGGATTGCGCTGATCGAGTCGGAGAGCGTGCTGCGCGAGTTCGATCGCCGCGGTTAGGCGGTGGTTACGCAACGCAACGCGGGCCTTTTCGCACCAATATTCGCCGGGAAAAGTGCGCGCGATGGCGATGGTCATCCAGATGCCGAGCGCCGGCAAAGCAAGGCGCCATATGGTTTCCGAGCGAGTGGTCGAGGGCGCAGCGTCGGCCCGCGGGCTGGCGAGGATGGCGAAGACGACGGCGAAGGTGAGGGCGTTGCCGGGGATGTGGAGATTGAAATCGACCACCGAGTGCGCGAGGTAGGCGGCGACGGCGCTGAGCGCGCCGATGACGAGGGCAAGGTCGTCGCTGCGGGCGGGTTGGTAGGGGTCGAGGTCGCCGAGCTCGGTGGAGAGGATCTGCGAGAAGCGCCGCAGCCCGTGACGCAGGTGGACGACGAGGAATGCGGCCATCCCGAGTGCGCCGACGATTCCGTATTCGGCGAGCAATTCGAGGTAGTCGCTGTGCGCATGGATCGGGTCGGACTGGATTTGTGGCCGGCGAAACAACCGTCCGTAGTAGAGGTGCGTGCCTGCTCCGGTGCCGAAGACGGGCGAGACACGGAAATGGTCGAGCGCAGCTTGCCAGTTGTAGATGCGCACATCGGTGCTGGGTTTGATCGCACCTTCGCGAGTGCCATCGGAGAGCAGTAGCGACATGATCCGAATGTCTTGCTGAGCGAGGGCGGCAAGGCGCTGCTGCAGTAGCGGGCTGCGCAGCATCAGTGCGACACCGCCAATGATCACGATGCCACCGATGATCGCGCCGATGCTGATGACCCGCCGCAACCGCTCGGGGCGCGTGCGGTGAACCGCCATCAGACTAAGCGCAGCGAATACCGCGAGGCCGACGAGTGTGCTGACGTAGGCGCCGCGGCTTCCGCTGATGGCCACACCGCTGTAGCACAGCAGGGCGGCATAACCGGAGAGGAAGCGGATCCAGCCGGGCCAGCGGCTCCAGCAAGTCAATGCGAGCGCAAATGCGCCGAGTGCCTCAAGGAAGCCGCCGTAGTGAATCGAACTGATCAGCGTGCCACTCGCGCGCAAGCCACTGTCGGCACGGATGAAACCAAAGGGCATCCAATTGTCGCCGTAACGAAATTGTCGGAGCCCGATAAAAAACTCGGCCGCCGCAAGGATGAGCAGCACGCCGAAGAGCCACAGCCGAGGTGCCGGAGCCTGGGCGTAGCACGCGTAGAGTCCGTAAATCATCAGGCAGGCGAGCACTTGGTGGAAGTCCTGCCACCACAAGTAATCCCATGGAGAGAGCGCTGCTCGCGCGAGGATGTAGGCGAAAAATACAGCGGTCACGATGAGGCACGAACCGCTGGGCTGAGCAGATCCCCGCCGAAACGATCCCGCGCTGAGCAGCGCCGCGAGTGCAATCAGCCCATACGCCGGGAGCGCAAAGACGAGCCGCGTGCCGCCCGTGAGGCACTGGATGAGGACGATACTGGCGGCCAGCAAGCCGGTGAGGAGTGCGTTCAAAGCGGGTGCACGCTAGGCAGATGAAACCCCAGTGACAACCGCGATGATCACCGCGTTGGAGCCGCACTCGCTGCGATGGGTGTTCGTAAATCACTGAACATTGAGAACGAGCCGCAAAATTCCGGGAAGCAATGGACCCGCCGGGGGCCAAAATCGCCTTGAAAAAGTGAGAAGATTTCGTTGACAGAGCTGCTCTCGTTGCCACCTTCAGCGCGCGGCACTGGAAGTTTCTTGTTTCCCCCAAGACGCTCCTGCCGAGCAAGAACCCTCAAAGACAACTCTAACTGCTTGCACCCTATGAACAACCTGCGTCACGCATTCTCGCCGCGCAATTCCCTCCTCGCCGCTGCTCTCGCATTGTGCCTGGCGCCTCGACCTGTCACGGCCCAGATTGGACCTGTCGGTCCGGGTAATAATTACTACCCAAGCGCCGATGCGCCGGTAAACGGCAACGATGCACTTGAGTTTATCGAGTCGCTCCTGCACGAGCAGTATCGAAAAATCAAAGACACATCGACAATATCGCCCATTCCCGGGGCGACGACTTATGATGTGTATGTCCCGTCACTTTACATTCCGGATTCACAGACCCTTCCGAGCCTTCCTCCGTTGCCCGGTGATGATAATAAGATCGACTTCTCGCCAGCGGCGGAGCATTACATCCTCGCGAGCGACATAGAACTCGATCTTGCCCTCGGCTCCGCAGTTCAGAAATTGCTAGATGGCACAGTTCCGCCCGCATACAGCGCCGTCACACTGTCCGATCTGGTCAAATCCGTCGCCAGTTACAGGAAGAAGACCATCGAGTCATTTGTTAAGACGGCGACGATCAACATTCTCAATTGGACGGGCGCCTTTCCCGGCGGGAGCCAGACGGCTGCGCTTGAGGCACTAGCTGCAGCAGCTTGTGAAGCCGACCCGGCTGCCGCGGCTGGCGTCGTTGGAACGATGCTCCCGCTTGTTGTGCCGAAGGTTAAGGGTTCTACACCGTCATTGCCGGTGCTGCTTGGAACACCACAGCTTACTCGCACGCCCTCCACAACCTTGACTGCCGCGAATGTGGCAACGGCACTCAATGCTTTGCCGGGCGTGCTAAGCAAGGGTGGAGTAACGACCGCAAATGAACCTGGCGGTGTTCGAGTGTATTTCGGTTCAACCAACGCGTTGATCCCGACTGGCGCTTCCGCGCTGGCTCTCCAGAATGCATTGAATTTGACCGGGCTTTTCAACTACGGCCAGTTCACGGCGGCCATCGATTCGGCCAATACTGTCGCAGCGTTTCAAGATGACTTCGTGATTGCGTTCAAACCGGTAAATCTGAATCTCGCGGGAGCAGCGAACTGGAACGCGACGCCAGGGTTTGACGGTGCCGCGGATGAAATCCTGCGGAAAGCCATGGAGAAGGCCTCCGAGAATGCAGTTGCAATCGTCGAGGCCGCAATCGGCGTGGTGATGCAAGGAGTCGACATTTCATTGGCATCTTCACCCGCCACGAATGGCACGCTGGCTACGGCAAAACAGCATGCGAAAGATGTGGCGGCTGTTGGAATCAACAGTGCCTATACTTACTTGAATGGGTATCTTGCAGACGAGGTAGCGGCTGCAGTCGGAGCAAAGATTATTGCGACCTCATTCACGCACAAGCCCAGCAGTCTGCTCAAGCAGCCAATTGCCCTCAGTTACGAAATTGCCGCAGCTGTCTTCTCAGATGTCAGCGCTCCCACAGACCTGAAAGAGAGGGCGTTGATTGCTGCAGGTCTAATGAAGGGCTTTAAAGCCTCAAAATTCGAAGGTGGCAGTGATCCGGCTTATCTCGTCGTCGACCCCGATAAGCCAGAGGAGAATATCGTCGAGCAGATGAACACGACGCTCTCCTTGAGTCCGTCTGACAAAACGTATCTGGACAACGTCCAATTCGGGTTTGTGTCCGCTTACAGTGCGACGCTTCCTACAAAGGGAGATTCGGTAGGCCAGTCAGTCTTGGCTGGGATGGCAGGAGCCCCGAACGAGATCGCGGCGCGCATCACCGGTGCCGCCGCCTGGCTGCCGGCCGTGCTTGTTGCCAAGTCGAGTGTCTTCGTGACCTTCGCGAAGGGATCCTTCATCGCTGATGTGCTGCAGCTTGATGCGGATCTATCCAGTAACGATACAGTAAGCGAAATCGTGGAAAATGCTGTGCGCGGGAGCGCAACAACTGCCGCCACTATTGCGAACCTTGCGGCAGTTTGGGCCAAAACAGCAACGAGCACAGGCACGCTTGAAACACAGCGGTATGGAAAAATCACAGAGGGTGCAGCATTGGGTCTGAAAGGTCAGCCGCTCTACAACGCGATGCTCAATACCGTCGTTGGTAAAGTGATGGCAGCTGCCCCGTTGACCAAAGTCACAACTGTGATCACCAACAAGGACAACAACCCAATGGAACCGTTGTTGAAGACCAAGATTACGCTCACCGAATACAACGCTGATGGGCGGACACAAATGAAGGAAATTACGAGCTACGCAATCTCCGGTGCGCTGACGGCCGGGCATCCCACTGCTGCTGCGGGTGTAGCGTTCAATCTCGCCGAATCCGCATCAAGTTTCTATCAATTTTACCAACCAATCCTTGAAGGGGCGATTGACACAGCGGCGGTAGCAGGCGGCGGCGTCCTTCCGGACAGTGAACAGTGGCGCGCCGTGCTAGGGGTTATGGCCGTAAAGAAGCTTTCAACCACACTGGAATTCGACGGAACCTACGGAGTAGACGTGGGAACCGGAAAACCCATCGGAAACTTCCAAACGCTCAACGCGCTGATTCCATCATTTGCCACGAATGTGACGGATTACGATAACAGTGGGGACAATGATGATGCGATCACCAAGGGTGGTAATGTCATTAAGAACATTCAAGACTATCCAAAAGCTGTCTTCGCGAAAGCATTCGATGCCTTCTCCGATCCGACAGTCGGTGCCAATCAGACACTCTCCAAGGCAGTGTTGGTCGGTGTGGGCTTGGCAAACTCGAAGGAAGCTCCCCTTGCAGCGGCCTTGGCCGTAAAGTTCCGAGCGGTTGATGCGGCTCTGTTCCAGACCGAGGCAATTGGTCTCAATCCAAGCTTGGCCACAAACATCAAACTCGCTGTTTCGACGGCAAGTCATGTGGCAGCTGGAACCGCAGATCTGTTTGATTACCTGAACGTCAAAATTTTCCAAAATTCGAAGTATCTCACGGACATCGTTACGGCAGCCACGGTAGTCGCACCGAACTACGCTGGTATCATCGGCCATGCTGCGGCATTTTCCTCCGCATCAACGGTCGCAAAAGCAGTGCCGATGCTCTTCAACTACGCACACATCACGCGGACGGATCCGCTGGTCACCGCGCCCTTGGAGGCAGAATACGACAACCCAGTGGATGCTGCTGCGGCAGTCACAGCGGCCATCACCGCGGGGATCATTGAGGCGAAGACGGGGTATGTTACCGGCGGTGCCACCGCTACGGAGCCGACAATCGAGATCACGAATCTGAAGAACGCGATCACCGCGCTCGTTAAGCAGACGCTTACGCTTACGGGTAATAGCCCTGTCATCAGTCAATGGCTCCCCGGGACGCACGCAAACCTGTCAACGGCTGCGGCGGGAGGTGACTCTATCGTCGGTGGCGGCGAAGGCCCCAACAATTTCCTTCAATCCGATGGAAATGCGCCGGCAGTTAGTGGTCCAGTGCTTACGACTAGTGGTTCGACCTTGGGCAAACAAATCGGGCCCGCCGCGGTCATCACGGGCTTCATGAGTCAAGTGATCGCTCCGGCGGATACGAGACTTCCCTATCCGGGTTATTCGAGCGGCGACCTTGGCATGGTGGGGCAGGTGATCGGTGCGGCTATCCTCGTCGTGAAGTCCGATGTATCCAAGGTTCTGGCGATCGCGCAAGCGGCTGCTCAAGCGGCACGTGGAGTCGCATCCGGATTCTCAAGCACTGGTCCCGGTCAGGTATTTGGGACTGCGCCGGCAAATGGTGACGGTGAAAAAGATGTCGTCTTGGCGATTCTGAATGCCTTCATTAAGAAAATCGGTGGAATTCCGTTCGCCATCACTTCTCCTTCCCATCCGGAATCCGTGCTCAATCCCCTCCTCTCCAACGGGAGTCCTAATCCTTACTACCAACTTGATACAAAGGTTGCGAATGCTGTTCACTTCGGCGTGCTTGCGGCGACCAACAATGTGCCTGCTGCTGGTGCTGCGGGCGTGGTCAATTTTGCTCATCATACACTTACTGGCGCTCCGGTGACCGACATCTTCGGGCTGTAGCAACGGACGATTGACTAAGCGCCCCTGCGGCTGTGGTCGCAGGGGCGTTTTTTTTGCCCTGCGACCGCTCGAGTCACACCTTTAGTCTGACCGTGCAGACACTCAGCGAAACGCGAACATCCCACCTCATCCCGCAGGTTCGGTGAGCACGCTACTTGTCGTCCTCCTCGGCTTGAGTGTAGCGGCCATGCAACTCCTCATCGGGGGGGTGAAGATGGTTTACAGCCTGCCGGCTTACACGATACTCGGGCTTGCAGGTATCGTGACGCTCGGATGGTGGAGGAGACCGGTGACCGCCAAACCCATTGCTTGGTGTCTAGTCACATCTCTACTGCTAGCCGGTTACATTGGTTGGCGGGCGGCAACCTCGCCGGTGGACTATCTGGCTCGGACGGATTTCTACGTCATCATCGGCGCATTGCTCATTTATCTCATCACGGCCGTGCATTTGGTCAATCCGAGGCACAGGCTTGCGTTATTTTGGGTTCTGTTCGGGATGGTCTTGCTCCACGTGGGCGTAGGAGTTGTGCAGTTCAAGGAGAAGCAAAACTTCATGCTGCTTCCATGGATTCTCCGGTCGGAATACGGCTACCGAGCGAGCGGCTTTTACATCTGTCCGAACCATCTCGCCGGACTGCTGGAACTATCGGGATTGCTCGCGCTGAGTCTCGCGATTTGGGGCCGCGGCAAGACATGGGCTCGAATCATCGTCGGCTACATCGCATTGATGGCGCTCGTGGGTGTGGCGATCACCGGCAGCCGTGGTGGTTATCTTAGCACGGTCGCCGGCGTGATGACCTTTGGCGTGCTCTCTCTGTTTATTATCCGTCGTGTAAAGCGCCGCTGGTTCTGGAGCGCGCTCTTGCTCGCGATCTTTGGATGCGCGGGGTTGATCGGTTCTTCCGTTTGGGTAATGCGCAAGAGCCCCGATCTCGATCGTCGCCTCGGGGAGATCAACGATCCCAAGAACATGCGGCTCCAGATGTGGGAGGCCGCGCTCGATGCGCACAAGCTGAGCCCTTGGACGGGCGTGGGGGCTGGAACCTATCTGTTTTACGGCCGGCATTTCCGGAACAAAGAGGTGCAATCTGACCCGCAGCATGTTCACAACGACTATCTCGAATTACTGACCGAATACGGCATCGCCGGCTGTGCAATCATGGCGATCTTTCTCGCGACGCATGCCGTGTCGGGTTTTGCGGCGATCGGCGGAATCATCCGAAGTCGGCTGAGACCCTTCGGTCTGGCGCGTAGCAATGAACTCGCGGTCGTGGTTGGAGTGCTCTCCGGCTTTGCGGCGATCTCCGTGCATTCGGTGATCGACTTCAACCTCCACATCCCGGCCAACGCCATGCTAGCCGCTTGCTTGTTTGGGATTCTCGCCAATCCCCGAACGCCGCCTCCTGAAGAGCTAGTGCGCTGGCGGATTCACAGCCTCCCACTCCGCCTCGCTCCGGCGCTCCTCGGTGCGATCTTGATCTGCATCGCTGTGCCGAGAATTCTCCCGGAATACTGCGCCGAGCGCGCTCGTATGGCCTTGCGCGACCGCATGCCTGCGGACGCGATCCGCTATGCGGAACGGGCGATCCGCCGCGATCCAGCCAACCCGAACCTCTACTACTACCTCGGCGAAGCGAAACACATCCTCGCCATGGCTGACACGAATCCGGCCACCCGTAACAAGCTGCATATCGAAGCAGCGCAGGCGTTTGCCGAGGGGGTGAAACATTTCCCGGGCGATCTCAACCTCTTGCTCAAGCTCGGCCGCACACTGGACAACCTTCAGCGCTTCAACGAGGCCGAATACGTTTATCGCGTCGCCGTCCAGGCGGACCCAAACCTCGCCACCGTTTACGCCTTCTTCGGCCATCACTACTACTTGCGCCACCGCCTTATCCGCGCCGAGAAGCTTTACTTCAAGGCTTACGCGCTCGGCGATCGCGAGGTCGCTCCCACCGGTCTCCAGGACATTGCGATTTACCGTTTCCGAGCGGACGACGAAGAGACCGCTGACTCGCATCCCATCGCGGATGAGCCCGGCGACGACCTCTGGGAACCGGGTGAGCCCTGACGCGCGATCGGCTCTTGCTTCGCGCGCGCATTTTGCGACGAAGAAACCGCCGATGACCGACCCCGCCTCCAGTCCGACCGTCTCCACTTCGGCCCTGGTCGCCGCTCTTCGGCAAAATCTTCATCCCCTGCTTTGCCTCGCCGCTGGCTGGCTCACGTGGACCTACGTCGGAGCACTCGCACTGCTACTCGTGTGGTTGGAATGGCGCGGCGAGCACTTCGCCCTCACGGGCGCGCTCCTATTTGCGCCGCCCTTGGTGCTGCTCCTCCCGCTGCTGATCCTCGCTCCTTATTGCCTGCTCGCTCGGCCTCGGCTCATCATCCTCCAAGCCGCAGCGATCGCGCTCGTGGTGTTCGGATTCATGGGCTTCCGCTGGACCCCGCCGCAGCCCGCGCGCGACGGGGAAATCCGGCTCATCACGCACAACGTCGGTCAGGGCAGCCGCCCGCAGTTCCACAGCTTCGTGGCGGCGGAAAACCCAGACGTCATCGCATTGCAGGACGCCCGGGGTCGTGGCACCGAATTCGCGAAGAAATACCCCGCCCACCACGTCGTCAGCCGCAGCGAATTCGTCCTCATCAGCCGCTTCCCGATTCTTCATTCCGATCCCGTCGATCAAGCGAAATGGTTTGGCCGCCCGATCGCCGCCCGCTTCGAGCTGCTCTGCCACGACCGGACGCTCATCATCTACAACGTCCACCTGCCCACGCCCCGCCAGCAGCTCAACCGCTTCCTCAGCGGCCGCGCGCTCGCCGACCTGCTCGTCGAGGAAGACAGCACGCGCCGCCCCAGCACCTACGGCGAGTGGACCCGCGCGCGGCTCAAGCTCGCCAACGAACTCGCCGGCGTCTTCGCTCGCGAACCGCTCCCCTTCCTCGTCTGTGGCGACTTCAACACCCCCGACCACGGCGTCATCTATCACACCATCGCCCGCCATCTCACCGACGCGCACCTGCGCAGCGGCCGCGGCTGGGGCTTCACCTTTCCCGGCCCCACGAGCAATCCTTTCAGCCTGCGCGGCCCATGGCTGCGCATCGACCAGGCCTTCGCCGGCCGCGGCTGGGAGCCCATCTCCTGCGCGCCCGAGCCCGGCCGCCGCTCGCAGCATTGCGCCGTCGTCGCCCGATTCATTCCCAAGACCTGATGCATTCCCGGCCCCGCTCGTTCTTCGTCGCCGCCATCGTCTTCGTGCTCGCCTTCGACCTCGCGTGGATGTGGCAGCGCCAGACCGGCGCGCACGCGAGCGAGTTCGGCGGCCACCCCGACGAAGCCGCTCACTACGTCACCGGCCTCTTCGTGCATGATGCACTCGGCGCCATCCCGCGCTGCATCCGCGAGCGCTCGCTTCAGCCGCTCAAGACGCACATCGATCAAAAAGATCCCGCCGGCTTCTACGCCCATTACCCGAAGGTCGCCCTCGGCGTCTGGCCGCCGGCATTCTACCTCGTGCAATCGGCGTGGACGTTCGCCTTTCACGCCGGCCGGCTCTCCATCATCCTCCTCATGGCCGCCCTCGCCGCAGCGCTCGCCACCCAGCTTTTCACCGCTCTGCGAGCGGAAGTCGGCGGCTGGCTCGCAGCGATCGGTGCCCTCGCGCTCGTCAGCCTCCCGCTCATCGTCGAGCACTACAGCATGGTCATGGCCGAGGTGCTCACCGCCGTCTTCATGTTCGGCGCCGCGCTCGCGTGGGGCCGCTTCCTCGATGATGAACGCGCCCGCGATGCCCTGCTCTTCGGCGTGCTCGCCGGCTGCGCGATCATGACCAAGGGCACCGGCCTCGCCCTCGCCCTCATGGCCCCGCTCGCCCTCGTCCTCGCCGGCCGTTGGCGCCTCCTCGCGCGCCCCGCCATGTGGGGCGGCGCCGCACTCACCGCAGTCATCGCAGGACCGTGGACATGGATCTTCCGCAATGCGGGTCGCGACAAAGGCGGCTGGATCGAAACCAGCCCTTCGTGGAATTTCTCCCGCGAAGCCGCGCCCTACTACCTCGGCAAACTCAGCCTCGCGATCGGCGTGATCCTGCTCGCGCTCCTCTGCATCGGCGTGCTCGTAAAAATACTCCGGCCCGGTTCGCGTCCCGGGCACTGGGCATCGGCCGCTGCGCTCGTCGTCGCGGTCCTCGCTTTCCAGATCGCCATGCCGGTCGGCTTCGAAGCGCGCCACGTGATCTCCGCCCTCCCCGCCGCGCTCATGTTCGCCATGGCCGGCCTCGACGCGCTGCGCGACGCCGTCCGCCACAGCCGCGGTCTGCCCGAGGGCGAACGCACCCCTCTCGCGCTCGCCTGTTGCACCCTCGTGCTCGCCGCGGGCGTCGCGCTCGCACACCGCGCCGCGCCGCCGGACCCGAAGCGCTGGTCCGGTTTCGCGCCGATGGCCGAAGCCGCGCTCAACGATCCCGGCACCAAGACCCGCCCCGTGCTCATCTGCTCGGACGCCACCGGCGAGGGCATGTTCATCAGCGAGCTCGCCATGCGCGACCAGCGCCCCGGTGCCACCGTCATGCGCGCCAGCAAGGAGGTCGCCGCGATGGACTGGGCCGGTCGCGGCACGCGGACGAAATTCAAGAACGACGACGAACTCATCGTGTGGATGCAAAAGGCGCGCATCGGCTCCGTCGTCGTCGATGAATCGATGCCCGAGGACAAACGCGGCCCGCACCACGACCAGCTCATCCACCTCTGCGAAAGCCGCACCGAACTTTTCTGGCCGGCGTCCTCCTCGCCCATCGTCCGCGCGGGCACTCCCAGCTCGAAGCCCGCGCGGCTCTACCTCGTCCGCGCTTCTGCAAATTGATTCGCGCCCGCCGCTGACCTCAGCCAATTTTCGACTGCCATGCCGTTGGCCAAACCCGCATTCACCAAACTCAGCATCCTGATCGCCGCCTACAACGAAGAGGCGAGCCTGCGTCACTGCCTCGACGGCGTGCTCGCCGCTCCGCTCCCCGCGGGCCTCTCTCGCGAGGTGGTCATCGTCGATGACGGCTCGCGCGATCGCACTTGGGAGGTGATGCAGCAGCTCGAGCAAGAGAACGAGGGCATCGTCCGCGTCTTCCAGCAAAACCCCAACCAAGGCAAAGGCGCCGCGCTGCGCCGCGCGATCAAGGAATCCACCGGCGACCTCGCGATCTTCCAGGACGCCGATCTCGAATACGACCCGAACGACTACCCGCGCCTGCTCGCGCCGATCATCGACGGACGCGCCGACGTCGTCTTCGGTAGCCGCTTCGCCGGCGACATCCGCAAGGTCCTCTTCTTCTGGCACACGCTCGCGAACCAATTTCTCACGCTGCTGAGCAACATGCTCAACGACACGAACTGGACCGACATGGAGACCTGCTACAAGGCCTTCCGCGCCGACTGCCTGCGCGCGATCCCGCTCGAAAGCAACCGCTTCGGCATCGAGCCCGAGATCACCGCGAAGGTCGCGCGCAACCGGCTGCGCATGTTCGAGGTGCCGATCAACTACGACGGCCGCAGCTACGACGAGGGCAAGAAGATTACGTGGAAGGACGGCCTCGCCGCGCTGTGGTTCATTTTCAAGTATCGCTTCAGCTCGAACTACAGCGACCCCGGCAAGGTCACGCTCGATGCGCTCGAGTGCGCGCCGAAGTTCAACAAGTGGATGTATGAAAGCGTGAAGCCGTGGATCGGCGCGCGCGTCGCGGAGCTCGGCGTTGGTCGCGGAAATATCAGCCGCTTTATCAAGGAGCATCAGCACGTCCTGCTCACCGATTACCGCACGGACTACCTCGAGGAGCTGCGCGCGAAATGGAACCACCATCCGCACCTTGAGATCGGCAAGCTCGACATGACCGCCGGCACCGACTTCGAGCAACTCCGCCGCTTCGCGCCGGAAAGCGTCGTCTTCCTCAACGTGCTCGAGCACATCGAAGACGATCGCGCCGTGCTCGCGAACCTCTGCCGCACGGTGCCGGAAGGCTGCCGCATCATCGTGCTCGTGCCTTACAACATGGCGCTCTACAGCGAGTTCGACAAAGCGCTCGGCCACTTCCGCCGCTACTCGCGCGGCGAACTCGAAGGCAAGATGCGCGACGCCGGCCTCGAGGTAGCCGAGCAGTTCTACTTCAACAAAGTCGGCGTCTTCGCGTGGTATGTGGCGAACACGCTCGGCGGTCAGGGCGTGCTCAAACCGTGGCAACTCAAGGTCTATAACGCCCTCACGCCGATCTTCCGCGTGCTCGACAAAGTGCTCCCGACGAGCGGTCTCTCGACCGTCGTCATCGGGCGGAAACCGTCCGCGCCCGTGCCGAAAGCGGCGCCTGCTCTCGCTGCGAGCGCCTAGCGCTTCTCCGTGAGGAACTGCACGAGCGTCTCGGCCAGCTTGCGGCTGATGCCTTCGATCGCGGCGATCTGCTCCACGCTCGCGCGGCGCAGGCGCGCGACGCTGCCGAAGCGCTGGAGCAGCAGATTCCTCCGCGCCTGCGAGATGCCGGGGCAATCGTCGAGCACACTCTCGGCGATGCGGCGTTTCATCAGCAATTGGTGGTAGCCGTTCGCAAAGCGGTGCGCTTCGTCGCGGATGCGCTGGAGCAGCTTCAGTGCGCCGCTGTCATGTGGCAGGCGCAGCGGGATCGGGCGCGCCGGGCGGTATATTTCCTCGAACTCCTTCGCGAGGCCGATGATCGGCTGCTCGTGCAAGCCGAGCCGCTGCAGCTCCGCGCACGCTGCGCTGAGCTGGCCCTTGCCGCCATCGACGATGATGAGGTCCGGCAATTGGCCGGAGAGTCGCGCCATCGCGTCACCGGAGTTCTCCTGCGAAAACTCCGCCGCATCGGCAAATGCAGCAGCGCCTTCGCGCAGCACGCGTGCGTAACGCCGCCGCACGACTTCCGCCATGCTTGCGAAGTCGTCCTGACCTTCGACGGTCTTGATGCGGTAGCGGCGGTAGAGCTGGTTGGCGGGCCGGCCGTCGAGGAAGCACACCATGCTCGCGACGATGTGCGTCGTGCTGATGTTGGAAATGTCGAAGCACTCCATCCGCCGTGGCGGCGCGCCGAGGCCGAGCGTTTCGGCGAGTTCGGCGAGATCGGCGGTGGGATCGATGGCGCTGTGCGTGCGCAGGCGGCGGCCTTGCTCGCGCGTGTAGCGGGCCATCGGCTTCGTCGTGGTGCGCAGGTCGTTGAGCATGTTGCGCAGCTCGGCGGCGCGCTCGAAGTCGAGCTTCGTGGCGGCGGCCTTCATCTCGTCCTCGAGCGCGGTGAGCAGCTCCTTCGACTGACCTTCAAAAAACACGCACGCGCGCTCGACGCGCTCGCGGTATTGCGCGGCGTCGATGTCGCCGAGCTTCATCGGCACCTGATACGTCGAGGACTTGCGTTCGCGCTCGGTCGGGTTGCCGCGGCCGAAGGTGAGCACGCCGAACTTTTTCCGCATGAAAGTGAGCGTCTGCCGCAGCGCGCCGGAGTGCGCGAACGGGCCGAAGTAGCGGGCGCTGTCGTCGGTCTTGTAGCGCGTGAGGCGGAAGCGCGGCCACTCGTCGCGCAGATCGACCTTCACGAGCAGGAAGCGTTTATCGTCGCGGAAGCTGATGTTGTAGCGCGGGCGGAATTCCTTGATGAGCCGGCCTTCGAGCAGCAGCGCCTCGGGTTCGCTCGGCGCGGTGTGCCACTCGAAATCCCAGATCGCGTCGAGCAGCGCCTGCGTCTTGAGGTCGGCGCGCATCGCCCGAGACGGCGTGAAGTATTGGCTGAGCCGCTTGCGGAGGTCGCGCGCTTTGCCGACGTAGATCACGCGCTGGAAGCGGTCGCGATGCAGATACACGCCGGGCTTGTGCGGCACGTCACGGAGCATGGCTTTGAAATCGGGTTTTTCGGCGGGAAGCACGACCCTGCGATCATCGGCGACGGCAGGCTTTGTGCAAAGCCCGCGGTCCGCTACAGTCGGCGCCGAATGTCCGCCGACACGAATCATCGCGAGCCACCGCGGGTGCCGAATCACGAGATGATTCGCGTCATCGGGCGCGGGTCGTATGGGGAAATCTGGATGGCGCGCAGCGAGCTCGGTGTGATGCGTGCGGTGAAGATCGTGGACCGGCGCACGTTCGAGAGCGGCACGGCGTTTCAACGCGAGTTCGATGGGATGGCGCGCTTCGAGCCGATCTCGCGCGAGCACGCGGGCTTCGTCGATATCCTTCACGTCGGCCGCGACGAGGCGGACGAGTTTTTCTACTACGTGATGGAGCTGGCCGATGATCACACGGGCGGCGTGCAGATCGACCCGGCGCATTACGTGCCGAAGACGTTGAAGACCGAGCTGTCGCGGCGTTCGCGGCTGCTTGCGGAGGAAGTCGTCGCGCTCGGGCTCTCGCTCACCGAGAGCCTAGCGGCGCTGCATCGCGAGGGGCTCGTGCATCGCGACATCAAGCCGGCGAACATCATCTTCGTCGGCGGGCGTCCGAAGATCGCAGACATCGGGCTCGTCGCGGCGAGCGGGCAGGCGTCGTTCGTCGGGACCGAAGGCTATGTGCCGCCGGAGGGGCCGGGCACGGCGCAGGGCGACATCTACAGCCTCGGCAAGGTGCTCTACGAACTCGCGATGGGGAAGGACCGCATGGATTTCCCCGAGCTGAATACGAAGCTCGACTCGCTGCCGGACAAGGAAGAGCTGCTGCGGCTGAACGATGTCTTCCTGCGCGCGTGCGCGAGCGATCCCGCCGAGCGCTACGCGCGCGTGGAACAGATGCACGAAGACCTTGCTCGCCTCCGCGTCGGCAAGCCGCTCGCGCGCCTGGGGCGGCGGCGCTGGCCGCTCGTCTTCGCGCTACTGCTGCTCGCGGCCGGCACGGTGGCGGGGGTTCACTACGCACGGCTGAAGGCGGCGCGCGGAGGTGTGGTGATCGAGACTGATCCGCCGGGCGCGATGGTGGTGATCGATGGCCGCATGGTGCCGAGTCCGGCACGCTTCACCGGTCTGCCGCTCGGCGAGAAGAGTGCGCGGGTGATGCTCGCGGGGTTCGAGCCGGAGGAGCGGCGCTTCACGATCGCGGCGGACACCGAGTTGAAGCTGCCGACGATCGCACTCGCACGCAGCCACGGCGCGGCGCAGCTCAGCTCGAAGCCGCCGGGCGCGACGTTCGAGCTGCGCAATGGGAATGGCGTGGTGAAGACCGGCAAGCTGCCCGCGGAGTTGTCGGGGCTGATTACGGGCGAATACACGATCGTCGCGCGGCTCGGGGAGCGGGAGAAGACGGCGCCGATCGAGATCCGGCGCGATGAGACCACGCCGGTCGAGATCGTCTTTCTCGAAGGCCGCGTCGCGATCGCGAGTCAGCCGGCGGGCGCGGGGATCACGCTGGACGGAAAGCCCGCGGGCAAAGCGCCGCTCGCGCTGACGCTGGCCGATGGGCCGCATGAGATCGTGGCACGATACAAACGCTGGCCGGAGCAGCGGCGGAGCGTCACGGTCGATCCCGCGCAGCCCGCGGATGTCGCGTTCGATTTCCCGCCCGGCAGCGTGAAGATCACGAGCGCACCGGGAGGCGCGAGCGTCTTCCGCGAGGGCGTGGAGATCGGCCGCACACCGCTGCTGCTCGAGGATCTGGAGCCTGGCCCGGTGCGCTACGAGCTGCGGCTCGCGGGCTACGAACCGCTGCCGCTCGATGGCGTGGTGAAGCCAGGCGAGCAGTTGTTCTTCGGCAAGAACTTCGCGCGCCGCACCGGCCCGCAGCGCGGGCAGCCGTGGGAGAATACGCTCGGGATGAAGTTCGTGCCCTTGCCGGGGGACGACGGCGTGCTGATGAGCGTGTGGCTGACGCGCGTGCGCGACTATCAGGTCTTCACCGCGGCGAAGGGGCGGCCCACGCAGACGCCGGACTTCGCGCAGGACGAGATGCACCCGATCGTGCTCGTGAATTACGACGACGCGAAGGAGTTCTGCCAATGGCTGACGGAGATGGAATCCGCCGCGGGCAAGCTCGCCGAGGGCCAGCTCTACCGCCTGCCGGGCGATCTCGAATGGAGCGCCGCCGCGGGCTTGCCCGACGAGGGCCGCAAGACGCCCGAGGAGCGCGACGGGAAGGTGCGCGAGTTTGCGTGGGGCAAGCAGTGGCCGCCGCCCGCGGGCGCGGGGAATTTCGCCGACAGTCTCGCGCGACGCACTCACGACGGGTTCGCGCAGACTTCGCCCGTGGGCAGCTTCGCCGCGAACCGGCTCGGGCTTCACGACATGACCGGCAACGTGTGGCAGTGGATCCGCGAGCCCTACAGCCCCGCGTCCCGCTGGGGCGTGATGCGCGGCGGTTCGTGGGCGACGGAGAAGGCGGCGGAGCTTTCGCTCAGCTACCGCAACGTGGTCGATCCCGCCGGGCGTGAAGTGATCTACGGCTTCCGCTGCGTGCTCGTGACGGAG
The DNA here is from genome assembly GCA_009885995.1 of Verrucomicrobiota bacterium. Taxonomy (GTDB): domain Bacteria; phylum Verrucomicrobiota; class Verrucomicrobiia; order Chthoniobacterales; family Chthoniobacteraceae; genus VFJQ01. Next base: position 51,633 of record VFJQ01000050.1, on the reverse strand, counting down.
GGGAAGGAGTAGGCGGGTTGACGGATCGACCCGGGAGGATGGAAACGAGCCTTGCCCGGTCCACGCATCGCGGCTAGAAGCGCGCCCGTCATGCAGGGTTCGATCTTCAGGCTCACCGCCATCTTACTCATCGCGCTCGCCGCGGCCCCGGCTTGGGCGCAGGAGGTCGAGGAGAAAGTCGAAGTGATCATCAGCGTCTCGGAACAGAAACTGATGGTGCTGCGCGACGGGATGTGGACGCATCGGTTCCCGGTTTCGACCTCGAAGTTCGGCCTCGGCGACAGCTACGGCAGCTACAAAACGCCGCTCGGCAAGCTGCGCGTGTGCGACAAGATCGGCGAGGGATTGCCGCCCGGCTCCGTCATGCGGCATCGCAATCCGACCGGGGAAATCCTGCCGGTGAATGCGCGCGGTCGCGACCCGATCGTCACGCGCATCATCTGGCTCGAAGGGCTGGAGGCCAGCAACGACAACGCGCGCAATCGCGGCATCTACATCCACGGCACGGTCGAGGAGTCGAAGATCGGAAAGCCGGTCAGCTACGGCTGCATCCGCATGAAATCGCGGGACGTGCTGGACCTCTTTGAGGCCGTGCCGATGGGCTCGATCGTGAACATCCAGCAGGAGAAGCTGCCGCGCGCCGAACGCTGGTCGCCGCCCCCGCCGCCGCCGATCATCGCGGCGAAGGAACCGGTGAAGACGAAGGAGCCGGTCGTGGTCGCGCAGCGGAAGGATGAGAAGGCGGCGCCGAGGACCGAGCCCGTGCCGGAGAAGAAAGTCGAGCCGGTGCTCGTCGCGCAGCGCAAGCCGGCGAAGGTCGAACTCGTGCCGCAGAGGCCGCCATCCGCGGCGGCGCGGCTGGTGATCCAGGCGAGCGGCACGGAGGATCACGATGTGCGTCCTTCGGCGTTCGCGGCGGGCGCGTTCAAGAGCAGCATCCTCTTCGCCGATCTGCCGGGCAAAGAGCCGGCACGGAAGAACTGAGCCGCTACTTCCGCCAGAGCCAGCGGACGGCGTCGGGGAAGATCGAGCCGCCGTGCTTGGAGTTGTGCGCGCCGTCGCCGAACTCGAAGCGCACGTCGTAGCCCATGTAGTCGAGCGACTTGGCCATCATCTGGTTGGCGAGCGGCCAGTTGCCGAACTGGTTGTCCACATCGCCCGCGCCGTCCTGGAGGAAGACGCGCAACGGTTGGTGCTCGGTCTTGCGGATCAAATACGGATACGCATTTCCGCCGCGGATGTTCGTGAAGCTGCCGATGGTCGAAAGCACTTTGCGGAACTGATCCGGCCGCTCCCACGCGACGGTGAACGAGCAGATGCCGCCGCTCGACGCGCCGCAGATCGCGCGCTTCGCCGGGTCGTCGGAGAAGGGCCACTGCTTGCGCACTTCGGGCAGGATTTCCTCGATGAGGAAGCGCGCATAACGGTCGCCGAGCGAGTCGTATTCGGCGCTGCGATTGGAGACCTTCCACGGACTCTGCGGCGCGGGCTTCGTCGCGTCGTGGCCGGGGTTGATGAAGACGGCGACGATGGGCGGGAGCTCGCTGCGGGCGATGAGATTGTCGAAGACGATCGGCACGCGCCAGTTGCCCTTCGGCCCGATGTAGTCGTGGCCGTCCTGAAAGACCATGAGTGCGGCGGACCCGTCCGGCTTGAACTGCGCAGGCACATACACCCACCAGTCGCGCGTGGTGCCGGCGAAGATCTGCGACTGCCACGGCGGCATCTTCGTCAACGTGCCCTTCGGCACGCCGGGCTGCTCTTGCTGGTCGGGCGAGTCGGATTTGTAGTCGTCCGCGGCGAGCGCGCAGCTCGCGATGAGGAGGAGCGGGATGAGGAAGCGCATCGCGCCGTTATGCACGGCGCGCGCCTCGCTTCCAACGCCCAACTTGGCCGGACGCTAGACCGGGTTCGTGAAGGCTGCGAGGTTGCCCGTCACCTTCACCAATGCTTGCGCGAGGATGAAGCCGTCGATCGGTTGGGAGACCGTGGGCGAATTGCCCGGGCCGGGGACGCCGGTGGAGTCGAACGCGCCGACGACACCGATGTCGTAGCCGATGATGCGCGCGGTGACTTTGGTGACCGAGCTGGCTGCGGCGAAGAGGATCGGGGTGCCTGTGCTCGTGATCGCGCTCGGTGCGGCGGCGATGGCGGCGATCCCGCGCGCGGTGACATCGGCCACTGCACCGTTGATCCCGGCTGTCGTGCCAGTGCCGCCGCGGCCCGAAAAGAGGCCCTGGACGAAAATCGCGGACACGTCGGGCGGCGTCATCGGGTCGTTGTCGGTGTCGATGAGGATCCGCTCGAAGACGCCCAGCTTCTCGTCGATCGAGGGCGGGAGCGGATCTAGCGGGTCTGCGGCAGCGCCGGGCAGGACGATCGTGGTGGCGGACGGCTTGCCGATATAGCCGGCCACGCGGATGCCGCGGACATCGCCGCCGTCGCCGCCCTTGGCGGGGGCGTTGCCGCCATTGCCGGCGAGCAGGAGATCGAGCGAGGCGTTGAGATCCTTGCTCTGGGTGATGCTCGCGATGCTGCCGCCCTTGCCTCCGACGCCGTTCGCGGCCGAGGCGTTACCGCCGTGTCCGGCGATCAGTTCCGCGGAGCGGAACGCCTCGCGGGCGGGCGCGTTGATCTCCAAGCTCGTGAGCCCGCCGCCGAGTCCACCAGCCGCCACACCGGGGCCAGCGTCACCGCCTTCCACGTAGAGCGCGACGAAGGCGCCGGTGCCGACGCTGCCGAGCAGGCTCTTCGAGACGGAGCCGCCGTTGCCGCCCTTGGCCTTGGCTGCCGCGGCGCCACCGGTGGTGCCGCCGGCGCCCGCGTTGCCCGCGTAGATGTAAAGCGGGCCGCCTTCGACGCCGATGCGTGCCTTGGTGACATCGCCACCTTTGCCGCCATCGCCGGAGCCGCCGTTGCCACCCGCGCCTGCTTTGAGCAGCGCGGCTTGAAGGTGAGTGCCGGTGATGAAGCTCGGGCTCTGCGAGAGCACATCGAAGAGTGAATTTTGCGCGACGACGCCGCTGATCGATCCGCCTGTGCCGCCGCGGACCGAGCCCGCACCGGCGTCGCCGCCGTAGATCGCGAGCGGGTAGGGCGTGGGGTCGAAGTCCGGCGACATCGGATCGAACACGTCGGAATCATCATCGTAAAAGGTGATCCCGTTGAGGTTGCTCTTGCCGCTCAGGGCGATCGCACCGCCGTCGCCGCCATTCCCGGCGGAGCCGTTGCCGCCGTTGCCGCCGGTCATTTTGAGGACGACCCGGCTGAGGATGGGGGTGCCGCTGTCGGTCAAATCATCGTGGATGGACTCCGTGCGCACGGTTTTGATCCCGCCGCCCGCGCCGCCGATCGTGCCATTGGCGCCGTTGCCACCGGTGATGCTGATCGTGATCGTGGTGTCATTTCCGGCAACTGGCGCGCCATCGACGGTCAAGGTCAGCCCGCTCGCCCCGCCGCCTGCGCCGCCGGCCCCGCCGACCGACGATCCGCCGTCTCCGGCCTTGAAGGAGACGATACCCGGATGCCCGGCGGCTTTCTCGAACTCAATCGGACGATTGAGGAGGAAGGTCACCTTTGCGATCTCGCCGCCCTTGCCGCCGGCGAAGGCGCCGGACCCGCTGGCGCCGCCCGACCCAGCGGTCGCGAGGAGGTCGCTGTCGTCGGCCTCGATCTCCATGCTCGCGATCTTGCCGCCCGCGCCGCCTTTGCCGGACGATCCGACACCGCCGTCGCCGCCGGTGAGGACGATCTGGCCGCTGATGCTGTCGATGGAGAGATTCGTCACCGCGCCGCCCGCGCCACCGTGGGCCGTGCGCACGGCGACGCCCGTCGCGGAGCCACCGTCGCCGCCGAAGATGGAGATGCCTTTATCTACTTTGAAGACTGGCGTGATGAGCTGCCCGGAAGCGCTGACGAAGGTCGCCGCGTTGCTCACGCTGCCGCCCGCGCCGGCTGCGCCCTTCATGCTGTCGCCGCCGTCGCCCGCCGCGAGCAGACCGGTGCCCGATTGGAGGTTCACCGTGCGGATCGCGCCGCCGTCGCCCCCGGCGCCGATCTTGGTGCCGAGGTCGAGCCCGTTGCCGCCATTGCCGGCGAGGAGATTCACGGTCTTGGGGGCAAAGGGCAGCTCGGTGGTCTCGATGCTGGCGAAGCTGGCCGGAGCGAACGAGAACCTCGTGGTGGCCGTGCCGATCAAGGCGAATCCCTGCGTGAGATGTTCGTTGCGGCTGTCGAAGGTTGTGGTGAGTTCTTGGTTCACGATGGCCAGCGTCTTGAGCACGGTGCTCGTCTCGAGCGCGTCGGCAGGGGAATAGGTCTGCACCTCTTTGCCGAGCTCGTCCGTCGTGATCCCTGACGTGTAGCGCTGGAGGACGGTGCCGCGGGCGTTGGCGAGGGTCTGGAGCACGACCACGTCGTCGAACCGCTCGTGGTCGGCGTCGTAGATGAAGCGTGCGTCGAGGACCTGGCCCGGCTTCTCGAGGGTCAGTGGAGTGATGCTCTCGGTCTCGAGGACCGCGACGCTCTTGATGGTGATGGCATAAAGACTTTGCGGCGCTGCACCGCCGCCGCTGAGGACGACGAGCCGGTCATTTTCAAAGTCCAGGTCGAGGCTCACGACGCCACCGTCGATGATGATGTCGTGCTCGATCACGCGGAACGGACCGGCGGGTCCGGGGTTACCGGGTGCGAGGGTGGCGAGCGAAGCGCCCATGGCGATGTAGATCCGGTCGGCACCCACGGGCTCGTCGGTGACGACGAGATCGGTCGGCACGCCATCGAGCAGCGTCTGCCCCGGCAGGCGGCTGAGGCTGAAGGCGCCCATGCCATCAACCGCGCCGACGAAGACGGAGACCGACGAATTGCCTCCAAAGGTCGAAAAGACGGCCACGTCGGGTGTCGCGGTATCGGCGAACTTGCCGACGGCGATGCGCTCCGGGGTGATGCCGAGGTCGAAGGTCGTGCCATTCAGCACATCGCCCGGCCCATAAAAGACGCCGGTGCCGTCGTCGAACTTCGCGTCGTTGAAATAGAGGCCGAGGCTGCTGCTGTTCGCGTAGGCGACCACGAGGTCGAGATCGCCATCGCCATCGAGGTCGGACGCAGCAGCATCGATCGGCGTGGCGCCCAGCGAGGCCACGAGCTGCGCTTCGGGGGCGATGTGCTGGTTCTGCGGGGTGAAAGTCGAGCCGTCGCCCGAATTGATCGAGAGCACAAACTTGCCCGTGCCCGAGTCGATGACGATCACGTCGTCCACATCGTCGCCGTCGAAGTCGCCCGTGATGACGATGGCCGTGCTCGGGTTCTTGCCGGCGAAATTGCTCGACTGGATGCTGCCGCCCGCGCCGCCCGGTGCGCCGGTGCCGCCGTTGCCCGCGGTGACGCTGTAGCTCGTGTTGTCGCCCTGGAGATCGAGCTGGGTGGCGCTGCCGCCCGCGCCGCCGCGGCCGGTCAGGCCCGCGCCGCCGTCGCCCGCAGTCACCTCGGCCTGCACGGCGGATTGCGCTTCGATGACGTGGCGGACGCTGCCGCCCGCGCCGCCGGTCGAGCCCGCACCGCCGTCGCCGGCGATGATGGAATAGCTGGTCGCGCCGCCCCCGGCTTCGATGAAGGCGGTGTCTATCTTCACGTTCGAGACGCTGCCGCCCGCTTTGCCCGCAGCGGCTGCCGAGCCGGTGCCTGTGGGGTCGCCGTTGCCGGCGAAGAGCTGCAGCGACTTTGCCGTGCCGATCGCCACATTGGCGACCCCCGCGCCCGCCGTGAAGGAGGCATCCGTCTTCGCTAGCGTGAACGTCGTAAGCACGCCGGGTTGCACGGGATTCACGTCGATCTTCACATCGAGCGTGACGGTGCCGGTGGTGCCGATTTCAGACTCCATGCGGAAGACGCCGTCGCCCGCGTAGATGCCCGCGACTCTGCCCGAGATCTTCACGTTCGAGATCGTGCCGCCGGTCAGCACATTCCCCACATTGCCTTCCTGGGTGCCCAGCGAGCGGATCGTGAGGCCGGCCAGATTGTTGGCGAGAAGTTCACCACCGTCTTCACCAGTGCTGGCGAGGCCGTCGGAATCGGAGAGCAAGCCGTCGGCGGTCAGGTTGCCCACGATGTCGCCGTCGATGTCGCCGGTGATGTCGAGCGAAGCGCCGGGGCCGAAGGAAATGCCGGTGATGTCGTTGCCGTCATACCAGACGACGGCTTTGCCCGAGAGCACTTTCACCAGCGTGACATCGGTGCTGCCGATGGACGCCTCGCCGGTGCTCGGGTTGTCGCTACCTCCGAGGAGGTTCGCTCCATAGACGAGCAGGGCCGGGGCGATGCGGGCTTCGAGGGGTTCGATCGTGGAGAGGCAGAGACGCGGCGATACGCACATAGGTCGGGCAGTGGTTGGTGGTTGGAAGTTGGCAAGCCGGTTCAAGCATCATCGGTGCCCTGTGTCAGCGCGAATCCTTCAACCAATCGACTTGCGCACGCGCACGACTTGGCCCAACGCCTTCCCATGCTCCACAAACCCGACAGTGCGCTCGTGATCGCCGGCCACGGCTCGACCGTGAACACGGACTCGAGCGCGCCAACTTTCGACCACGCCGAGGAGATCGTGCGGCGCGGCGTCTTCGGCGAGGTGCATTGCTGCTTTTGGAAGGAGGAGCCGAGCTTTCAGCAAATCCTCCACGCCATCGATCGCGACGACATCTACGTGGTGCCGAATTTCATCAGCGAGGGTTACTTCACCCGCACGGTCATCCCGCGCGAGCTCGAGCTGGAAGGCGCGATCACCAAGCGCAGCGGGCGCGTGATCAAATACTGCGACCCCGTCGGCAACCACGAGCGCATGACCGAGCTGCTCCTGCGCCGCGCGGCGGAAGTCGCACCGGGGCTCAATCCGCGCGAGACCACGCTCTTCATCGTCGGCCACGGCACGGACTTGAACGAAAACTCCGCCGTCGCCGCCAAGCGCGAGGTCGAGCGCATCGCGGCGCTCGGGCAGTTCGGGCAGGTGCTCAATGCTTACATGGAAGAGGAACCGCTCATCTCGAAATGGCACGAAGCGGCCGCACACCCGAACGTGATCGTCGTCCCGTTCTTCATCTCCGACGGGCTGCACAGCTACGAAGACATCCCGGTCCTGCTCGGCATCGCCGACGAATCGCCCGGCGCGGCGAGCACGAACGCGAAGAACATTTTTCAACGCAATCCCTACCACCTGCGCGGCCACACCCTCTACTACGCCAGCGCCATCGGCACCGAGCCGCTCTTTGCCGAGGTCATCCTTGGCCAGGTCGCGGCATTCGACGCTCAGCACGCGGCATAGGGATGCGGGATCTCACGGAGCGTCTCACCACATGGCTCGCCGAGGGCGGCGAACGGATCGGGCAGATCGTCATTCGCCGTGTGGCGGAAGGATTCGAGCTGCGCCACGCGGACGACGCCGCGCGCGACGACCTCGTGCTGCACACGTCGGCGGACGCGGCGCGGCACCTCGCGAACCTCGACGACGTGGGAAATTTCCGCCCGCTCAAGACCGCGCCGACGCTCGCCCGCGGCTGGCGCCTCGTGCTCCCGGATGCCGCTTCGCTGCGCCGCGCGCTCGATTATTTTTACCCCGCGATGCTTGGCTGCGCGGAGAACTTTTCGCGCGGCGAGCTGCCCGCCGTCCCGCTGCGGGAAAAGCTCGCGCGGCAGACCGGGATGTATCGCGTCACGCAGCAGATCACCGATGCGCAGGCGCGCGGGATGATCGACCGCTTCTGCGCCGGCTGCCTCAAGCAGCGCCTGTGGGAGATCGCCGGGCCGAATCCGCAGCGCGTCACTTCCGCCGCAGGCGAGCTGCCGCTGATATGCCACGAAGCATGCAACCTCCTCGTGGCCGAGGCGCGCAAGGTGGTGAAAAATCCGGCATGATCCTGCGCGCGCGCATCGTCGTTCCCATGGACGGCCCGCCGATCGAAAACGGCGCGGTCGTCGTCGATGGCAGGCAGATCATGGCCGTCGGCCCGGCGAGCCAGATCCGCGGCAGCGAGCCGGTGCATGATCTCGGCGACGTGGCGTTGATGCCGGGGCTCATCAACGCGCACACGCACCTCGATTACACGATGCTCCGCGGCGCGATCTTCTCGCAGCCGAGCTTTGCCGCGTGGGTGCGGCGCATCAATGCGGTCAAGCGCAGCATGGATTCGGACGACTGCCTCAAATCGATCGCGCATGGCTTCGACGAATGTCTGCGCTGGGGCACGACGACCGTCTGCACGATCGCGAGCTTCCCCGAGCTGATGCCGCACCTGCCCGATCCGCCGATCCGCACATGGTGGTTTTACGAGATGATCGACGTGCGCCACCGCATCACCACCGAGGACGTGGTCAAGGGCGCGCTCAGCTTTTTCCAACACCGTGCCGGCTCGCTGGCGAGCTTCGGATTGAGCCCGCACGCGCCGTTCACCGCGTCGCTCGATCTCTACCGGCTGGCGAATGGCTGCGCGCAATCCTTCTCCATGCCGCTGACGACGCACGTGGCGGAGAGCGACGAGGAGTTCGAGATGTTCACCGCCGCGCGCGGGCCGCTGCACGCGATGCTCGCGTCCATGCGCCGGCCGATGGGCGACTGCGGCCACGCGACGCCCTTTGGGCACTTGTGGGATACCGGCGCGATCAATGCGCAGTGGATGCTCGCGCACATGAATGAACTCAACGACGGCGACTTCGACCTGCTCGCGAGCCTGCCGCGAGGGGGGAAGCCCACGATCATCCACTGCCCCGGCACGCACCGCTATTTCCGGCGCGCGCCGTTCGCGTGGCGGCGGCTCGATGAGCTCGGCGTGAACCTCTGCACCGGCACCGACAGCCTCGCGAGCACCGATTCGCTCAGCCTGCTCGGGGAGCTGCGGCGGCTGAGGGAAGCCGAGCCGACGCTCAGCGCCGAGCGGCTCCTGCGCACCGTCACGCGCCATCCCGCCCGCGCGCTGCGGCGCGAGGCGCAGCTCGGGAAAATCGCCCCCGGCGCGCTGGCCGACTTGATCGCGGTGCCGGTGTCTGGCAGCGTGGCGCGTGTCCACGAGGAGATCGTGCAGTTCGACCGGCCGATCCCGTGGGTGATGATCGATGGTGAAATCCGCCGCTCGTAATACCGCTCTCCTGCTGCTCGCCGCGCTCTTCGCCGGCACGGCTCACGATGCCCTCGCGGCGACGAAGAAGCGCAAGACAACGTCGAAGCCGTCGCTCGACCAGCCGGCGGTCACCGTGATCCCGGCACCCGACGAGGAGCGGCCGAAGCCGGGCGACCCGGGCAGGATGCCGGAGAAATTTCACCTGATGCAGCCGGGCGAGATCCCGATGGCCGCGGCCGGCGCGATCGTCATCGACGGCTTCACCGGCGCGACGCTCTACGCGAAGAACGCGGACGCCGCGCAATTTCCCGCCAGCACGACGAAGATCATGACGGCGCTGCTCGTCATCGAAGCCGGCGATCTCGACCGCGAGGTGGTCGTGACCGCGGAAGACGCGAAAGTCGGCGAGAGCAGCCTGAGCATCAAAGTGGGGCAGAGCTACACGCGGCGGCAGATGCTTTACGGCCTCATGCTCAAGAGCGCCAACGACGTGGCCCACTCGCTCGGGCGCAACAACGCCGGCACGATGGAATCCTTTGCGCTGAAGATGACGCAGCGTGCGCGCGAACTCGGCGCGACGAATACGAACTTCCGCAATCCGCACGGCCTGCACCACGTCGAGCACTACACCACGCCGCACGATCTCGCGGTGATCGCGCGCCACGCGATGCAGCAGCCCTTTTTCCGCCAGGTGGTGAGCACGCAGCGCTACGCGTGGCAGCTCCCGCTAACGCCGCCGGCCGCGAAGGCGGAGATGTGGCAGCTCACCAATCACAACCTGCTGCTCACGCGCTTCGAAGGCTGCACCGGCGTGAAGACCGGCTACACCTACCCCGCGCAGCACACGCTCGTGAGCGCCGCGCTGCGCGAGGGTCGCGAGGTGATCGCCGCCGTGATGCACGACGGCAAACGCGAGAAGTGGGAAGACTCGATGCTCCTGCTGACCCACGGGATCGAGCACCCGCCGAAGGACGGCAAGGTTGCGGGGAACTAACTCTTCGCGTTCCAGCGGCGGAAGCGCTGGAGGCCGAGCAGCATCCCCATGCCGCCGATGAGCGAGGCGAGTGCGCCGGGCTCGGGGACAGCGACGAGCTGGACTTCGGTTTCGCCGAAGCCGCCATTGTAGTCCAACTGGAAGCCGTATCCGCCGATGTAGAAGATCGCGGACGCTTCGTTGGTGTTCACGTCGTAGTCGTCGATGAGCGCGTTGTTGATCTTGAAGAGGCCGACGCCATCCCAACCTCCGGCGGCGTTCACGATCGTCAGCCGCTCGCCTAGGTCGAGTGGGGTGGGATTGAGGTCGGTGATCTTGAGCTCGGCGGTCGTGCCGGCCATCCCGTCCGGGTCACCCAGGTCGATATAAAACGCGCCATCGAGATTCAGCACATCCTTCGTGAGGTCGCTGGATTGGATCTCGATTTGGAGGACGCTGCCGGCTTCCAGCAAGAGGTCGCTGCCGATCTCCAGGCTCCCGATGCCTCCAGGGACGCCGCCGACGCTCAGCTTGCCGCCGGAGTGGATCGTCGTCTCTCCGGAGATGGTCCCCTGGCCGCCGATTTCGGCGCCGTTGAATACCTGCACGATCCCGACGCCCGTGGCGCTGCCGGCCCCGTTGTTGGCGAGGACCATGCCTTGCTGGACGAAGGTGCCGCCGCCGTGGCTGCTGTTCCCCTTGAGGATGAGCGTGCCGGAGCCGATTTTCGTCACGTCGTCGTCTCCATCGAAACCGGCGGCCGTCTCGAAAGTCATCAGCCGTCCGGCGGGCACCGAGACGAAGTGAGGCTGGGCATTAAAGCCGGTCCGATTCGTGATGAACACATTCTGGTTCACGGAGTCCACGCCGGGGAAATTCTCGATGGTGCCTTCGTTCCAGTTGTAGGTAACGTTGCCGTCGCCCTTGCTCATGTTGCCGAAACGGAACGTGCCGCCATCCTGCGTGATCTCGGCGACGGTGCTGTTGGGGGTTGTGGTGAAAATGCCACGCGTGCCCACCAGCGCGAGCCGGACGCTCTGGGCCTCGATCGCGCCGGCCTTGAAGCGCAATGAGCCCTGGCCACCGCCGGTCCCCGCCGTTGCCGAGGTGTTCCCCGCATGACGCCCGATCACGAGCAGGTTGAGCCGTGCATCGACCACGCCGCTGGTCGTGTCGAGCGTGGTGTTGTTGAAGGTCTGGGTGGTGTTCGTGATGTCGTCGTTGTCGCCGATGTAGAGATCGGCGCCACCGCTGCCGGCGCGGTCGCGTAGGGTGAGGGCGCCGCCGATGGGCAGGACGACTTTGCCGTTGCTGTTCTGGCCGCCGATGATGAGCGAATCGATGTTGAAGTTGTTCTGCCCGTTGCCCAAGTTCACCAGCGCCACATTCCCGCCTGCACCGGTGCTGTCCGGGCCGGGGCTGTTGCCGATCGACATGAAGCCGGCGGTGACGTTGTTGGTGCCGTTGGAGAGCGTGAGATCGCCATCGACGAGGCCGCTACCCGCCCCCTTGTTTTGCGCGATGAAGATGCGCGAGACGTTGATATTGACCGAGCCCGCATTGGCGAAGTTCACCGTGCCGGAGGTCTTGTTGGTATTGGCTGCGCCATTCCCGGCGCCTTCGTCGTGGTAGCCGATGAGGAGGAAGGAATCGCCGCCGCCGTTGCCGATCGTGACCGCCGGGTGAATCCCCGCCGTGCCCACCGCGAGCGATGCGGACCCGGTGAGGGTGGAGGCCGTGGTGAAGACGCCGCCGACGATGAGTTGGTTGACGTTCAGTGCGTTCGTGACGGTCGCCGTGATCGCGTTCGGGCTCAGCCCGCCGATATTCTCGGGAACCAGGAAGAGCCCGGACGACCCGACGAGCGTTTGGAAGCTCGCGTTGCCCTGCAGGATCGTCGTGGCACCCGCGTAGGTGGGTGCAGTGCTCATGATGAGCGAACCCGCCCCGACCTTCACGAGGCCGCCCGGACCCGATGGGCCGGCGATGGTCACATTCCGCACTTCGGTGTCGATGAGGCTGCCGCGGCTGAGCGCGTTGCCGGCCACGCCGGTGCCAGTCGGCGTGTAGAAGGAACTCGCCCCGAGCAGGGTGATCGGGTGCGTCGTCAGGTTCACGTCGCTTGGGCCCGAGTATTTCAGCGTGCCGCCAGCGAGGCGGATCGCGCCGGCTGGGTCGCCGAGGCTGAATGCGAGCGGGTCGCTGAACTCGACTGTGCCCTGGTTCACCGTCAGGCCGCCGGAGAAGTTGTTGGTGTTCGTCATCTTCAGCGTGCCCGCGCCGGTCTTGGTCACCGAGGTGGGGCCGCCGCTGTTATTCAGCGCCGAGCTGATCGTCAGCACCGCGTTCGCGGGATTCCCGCTCGAGGACGTCACGCTGATGACGAACTCATCGGTCACGCCGGGATCGATTCGGTCGAATCCGCCGAGCGTCGCGGCGTTCGCGTTTGCGCCCATGCTGGCGAGGATGGCGCCGCTGGTCACCGTAAGCACGTTGCCGCCGAGGCCGGACATCGTGACGGGCAGCGTGCTCGCATCCATGCGCAGCGAGTTCACCGTCTTCGTGGCTAGCCCCGCCTGGTCGGCGTTGATCGATAAATTGTCCGTCGCCGCCGCCGTCGCGTAGTTGGTGGAGTATTCGCTCGCGATGTTCAGCGGGCGCAGGCCGTTCTGGCCGTAGGTCACGAACGTATCGCCGGCGCCGCGATCAGAAGTCGAGCCGACCGCCCAAGGCAGGATGGGGTAATTCGAGGGAAGCGAGCCGGTGTCTCCTACCAGCCCTAGCCCGGTCGATCCGCTGCCGAGCAGGATGCGCGCACTGTTATTGAGCGAGCCGCCGAGGCCGCCACCGAGATTGTCGCCGCGCACGAGCAGCGTCGCGTTGTTCGTGCGCGTGATCGCGGGGGTCGCGGACTGGGTGAGGTTTAGCGTCAGTTGCGAAGTCGTGCTCGCCGCATCGATGGATATAACATTCGCGCCCGTGGTGACCGAGGCTGCCAGCGCCGATTCGGATCGACCACTCGTGGTGCTCGTCATGCGCAAGCCTTCGCCGATCGAGGAAAATGAAAACGTGCCTCCGTTGGTAGTAAGAGTGGCGGTTGTGCTGATCGTCAGCTGGGTCGAATTAGTAATCCCCGTCACGAACGCGCCCGCGGGAATGTTTAGACCCGACACGAAAGAACCGACCGGAATGCCAGCCGTGGACGTTAAGTTGAGGACGGCAGAGTTATTCGTCGTTGAGTTGGTCCCGCCGGTGGTGCTCAAGCTTGTCGCCAGGCTTCCACCCGCAAGCTGAATCACCGCATCGTTGCGGAGCATGTTCAAGCTGCTGGCTGCATTCTGCTGCACGTTGATGTCCCCACCGTGAAGCATGATGCCGGTGACACCGGTCAGTCCGTTGGTATTGGCCGTGTTGGATCCCGTTAGCGCGATCGTTCCGCCGCGGATTTGCAGGTCGCCCGAGTAGTTCAACAAATCGCTGGCTGTTTGTGGCGTCAGCGTCAGCGTGGCGTTGCCTTGCTTGATCAGCGTGCCCGTGCCCGCCAGCGTGCCGCTGTAGGTGACGGCCAGCGTCTGGTTCAGCGTCAGCGCCCCGCCGGTGCCGAGGTCGATGCTGCCGCCGTTGACGCCCTGGTTGGTGTTCACGGGAGCGAGGATGCCGCCGATCGTTTCCGCCGCGCCGTTGAGCTGCAGATTGCCGCCGAAGTCGCCGATGGCGCCGAGGTCGATCGGCAGGTAGTCGCTGATCGCGTCGCCGCCGCTGACGCGCAGCGTGGCGCCGCCGATGACGCGCACCGAACCGCGCAGCAGCGTGGAGCCCGCGTAGGTGAGCACCGAGGAGCTCTTGCCCGCGAGCTCGACGATGCCGGTGCCAGCGATGGTGATGAGCTCGGTATTCCCCTGCGGCGCATCGCTGTGGCCGAGGTTCGAGGAGATCTTCAAGCGGCCCGTCGAGAAATTCTGAATCAGGATGTCCGCGCCCGGCGCGGTCTTGTAAGGCAGCTCGGTGAGCAGCTTGCCGCCGGTGATCTCGATCACGCTGGCCGTGGACTCGGGCGCGACGAGGATGCCCGCGGTGGTCAGGATGAGCGAGCGGGCCCGGTTGTTGATCGTCAGTGTCGTGTCGCTGCCGCCAAAGATGAGCCCATTGACGCGGTTGGTGCCGAGCACGCCGATGCCGGTCACCGGCCCGTTGAGTTCGTAGGTCCGGGACGAATCCCACAGGCTGGGATCCGACTGCACGACGCCGAAGTGTCGCACGATCTTGCCGGTCCCATCCTGCGCGATCCAGCGACCGTTGAGCAGCGTATCGACCGCGAGCAGGCGGCCATCGTTCAAGTTGCCCGTCACCGCGCTGCGGAACGTGCCGTTCGCACCGGTCGTCGAGAGCAGCACGACGCCGCCGCCGGGATTGCGGATGAAGCCGGTGAACGTCAGCGAGAGCGGCTGGCTGCCCATGGGCTGGAGCTGGATCATGCTCAGCCCGCCCAGGGGTGCGGTCGTGCCGGTGAGAGTGCCGTAGGAGTTGGGGTTCGAGCCGACGGGGCCGGGGTTGAAGCCCTGCAAGCCGAGGGTGCTCGAGCCGGGGCTCAGATTGCCCACCGTCTCGGCCACCGCGCCGGTGTTGCTGCCCTTGAGGATCAAGGTGCCGCCGCGCATTTCGAGATCGCCGAAGTTGCTCAGCTTCTCGGCCGTGCTCGCGCTGTAATCGATGACCGTCGTCCCTTTGAAATGCACGGTCGCGCCGCTGTAGGTGTTGTTGCCCGACATCACCAGCCGACCGGCGGCCTGCTTCGTCAGATGCACCACGCTCCCGGAGGTGCTGCCATTGACGACCGGGACCGAGATGATCGCGTCATCCAGCACGAGCGGGTTGTCGTTGATGATGAAATTGCGGTTCACGATGGTCGCCGCGTTATGGAGAACGAGCTGGCCCCCGCCGGAGATGGCGACGCCGCCCGCCGCGGTCCCGGCGCTCACGTTGAAATCGCCCGGACGCACGAAGTTCACGCCGCTTGCGAGGATGAGGTTCGTGCCCGTGGCGCTCGGCGCCATGGTCAGGGCGCCCGTCGTATTCGTCGGCGTGCCGAGGAGTATGAGGGTGCCCGCATTGACTGTGAGCGTGCCGCCGAAGGAGTTCGAGGCATTGGCCGTGGCCGCCTCGATGATGAGCGTGCCCGCGCCGTTCTTGGTGATGGCGGTGTTGCCGGTGAGGGCTATGTCTTCCGGAGGGGGAACCGGAAAGCGGCTCTGGACCAGGCTGCCGCTGATCCGCAGCACGTCCGCGCCAGTCGCCGGGTTGTCGTTCACGACGAAGGTGCGCGTCACACCGGCGGTGGTGGGGTTCAGGTTGATGTCGTCCACCCAGTTCACCTCCGAGTCCGCCGTGGTGGAGCCGAAGACGAGCGAGTTCGTGCCGCTGATGAAGCCCGGGGTGACGCCCCAGACCAGGGTGCCTGTCGGCTGGAGATCGAGAGTCAGGTTTCCACCCGCCGCCGCAAAGCCGCCGCCGCTGGCCCAGCCCACGAGGTTCGTGCCAGTCGTTTCAGTCGAGAGCGTGCGCGAGAAGGGGTTCCTGGTCTGGAAGACGCCGTTGCTCAGTCGGAGCACGCTGTTCGCTGGTAAGCCGGTGCCGTCCTGCGCCTGGATCGCGCCGCTCACCGGCGTCGTCGTGCCCGTGTAGGTGTTCGGTCCAGTGAGCAGCAGCAGGCCGGTCCCGCTGTAGGTGATGCTGGTGGTGCGGCTGTTGGTCGCCTGATCCTGCACCACTCCGGCGAGGTTGGTCGTCCCGGTGCCGTTGATCGTGAGCGTGCGGTTATTGGCTGTATCCGCGTTGGTCACCGTCCCGTTGATCGTGAGCGTCCTGCCGGTCGCGAGGAAGTTGCTCAGGGTGTTAGTCCCGGCTGAGCTGGCGAATAGCACGTTGCCCCCGAGGGTCAGGGAGAATTCGCCATACACGGCGTTGGTCGTATTCCCGGCCATGGTGAAGGGGTTGGAGAAGGTGCGATCCGCACCGGCGGAGAAGAGGCTGGCATTGCTCAGCGTCACCGTGCCGCTGGGACCGAAAGCGCTGTTGTGGCCGATGCCGAGCGAACCGCCATTGATGGTCGTGGCACCGCTGTAAGTATTCGCGCCCGAAAGAATCCAGATCCCGGCGTCGGACTTGGTGAGCGAGATGGGGTCGTTGACGCCTACGCCGTTGTTTTTGATCTCGCTGCGCACTTCATTCGCGTCCGCGCTGAACCCGCGCAGGGTCAGCGTCTTCGCGCCCGCGCCCGCGCCGTCGGCGAGGGAAGTCACCACATTCGTCAACACCAGCGGCCCTGAGCCGCTCGCATCGATCGTCGCGCCGCCCGTCGCGCCGGCCATGATGATCGCGCGATCAGTCGTCAACCCCGTGCCCACGTAGCTGAGTGTCGCGTTGTTATCGATCCGCACCTTCCCGGCTCCCGTGCCGATATTGCTGTTCGCGGAAGTGCTGTCGCCGAGCAGGCTGATCACCAGCGCGCCGCCGTTGATCGCGGTATCGCCCGCGTAGGTGTTCACGCCAGTGAGGTAAAGCGTGCCGCCACCGGTCTTGGTGACCGCCCCATTGCTGAGCACGCCCGAGAGCCGCGCAAGATCCAGCGCCGTGTTGGGATTGTCATCGACCTGGAGCGGAAACGTCAGCCCCGCGAGATCGATGCTGTTTGTCATCTCCACCTCTCCCAGCGCCGAACTCGAACCAAAAATTAGCGCGGTTGGGTCAAACGCTTCGCCGCCCAAGGTGATCAAAGCGCCGCCGCTCAGCGTGACAGTCAACTTCCCCGAGGACGCAGCAAAGCCGCCCGCTGCCGCCGAGACCTGAACCTCCCCCGCTAGAAGGCCGATCGTGCGCGTGAACGTGCCCGAAGTTTGAAACACGCCGCCGTTCAAGTTCAGATTGCTACCCGTCGGAACCCCGATGCCCTCGATGGCCTGCAATGCGCCGCCGGTGATATTGGTCACGCCGGTGTAGGTATTGGGCGTCGCGGGATTGGGATTGAGGATCCACAGGCCCACGCCCGCCTTGACCAGACTGAGCGCCGCGCCGTTCAATGGGGGGGTGCCGTTGAAGTTGTTGATGAGTTGGAGGCGGAACTCGTTGTCGCTCGTCGAGGTGCCGCCGAGCGTCAGCGTTCGCACGCCGGTGCCGCTGAAGCGCACCGGGGCCGTATTGTTGAACACCAGCGCCGCGCTGTTCGCCTGGCCCGTTCCGATCACTGCATTGCCGAACGTGCCTGAGGATTCGATGGTGCCAGCCCCCGCGAGGGTGAACAGGCGGTTGATCGAAACCGAGGGCGTTTGGGTGGTCTGGTAGATGTTGTTGCTGGTGTTCGTGCTGCCCGTGTATTGCAGCGTTCCAGTCGTGGTGCTGCTTCCAAAAACCAAGCTTGCCGCATTGGTGTCGTCGCTGGAGCCATTGCCCGCGCCGATGCTGCTGGCCACGCCGATGTTAGCAAGCGTCGTGGCTTGGATCGTGCCGCCCACCAGCGCCATCGGGCCGGTGAAGCTGCTCGTGCCGGTCAGCGCGGTGGTGCCGCCTCCGCCCTTCACGAGCGAAATGGTGGCCGTGGCGCCATTCTGGATGCTGCCGCTGAAGAGGGTGTTCGACCCGTTGTTCCCGAAGCGAAGGCTCGCGGTGCCGCTGGCGGCGCTGTTGGTGATCGTGCCTGCGCCGACGAGCGGTCCCACCGCGTTGGTCGTCGAACTGGCCGTGCCGAGGTTGATTCCGTTCAAGTCGAACGTCGCACCTTGGCGGGTAGTGAGACCGATATTCGAGCCGCCCAGCGTCGCGGTGCCCGAGAGCCTCACGGTGCCTTCGTTGATCGTCACCGCGCCTGTCTCCGCGTTGGGGACGCTGAGGATCAGCGTGCCCGCGCCGTTCTTGGTGAAGCCGCCCGTGCTGCCCGCCAGGATCGGCGTCGAAAGAGTGATCGTGTCCGAGGAAGTGTCCGTGCGGAAGACCAAGTCCGCCGCTCCGCCGGAGGTGATGCCGGTGCCGCCCGAGATCGTGAGAGCGCTTCCTCCGGTCACGAGGATGCCCCCAGCGACCGTGGCGGCGCCGTTTTGGAGCGTCAGCGTCTGGCTCGCAGCAAGGGTCAGAGCCCGTGGGCCGCTGGCGACCTTGATGCCCGCGTTGATCGTCGCGGTGGTTTGTGCGGTAACATCGCCCGTCAGGAGGTAAGGCGTCGTATTGGCCGTCGTCAGCGCGGCCCCGCCAGCGAACGTCGTGTAGGTCGCCGCGGCAACCGGGGTGCCTGCCGCGAAATCAGCCCCGTTAAGATAAACGTGAGCGTTGAGGATCCCATTGGTGTTCGTCGCTCCGGTGAGCGTGACGCTATTGCCCGCACCAGCCGGGACGACGAAGTTCAACCCCGAGCCCGCGCTCGCGGCGACCGAAGCGAACGTCAGCGCTGCCGAGCCTGCTCCCGTGGGTGTGAGCTTCACCGTGCCCGCGCCAGCCGTCGCACTCAGCGCCCCCAGCGTTTCGCTGCTCGCCGCGTTTGAGACGCCCACATATTCAAAGGTGCCGCCCGCCACTTGATTGCTGGTGAGCGGGTCCGCGTTGAATGTTAGCGAACTGCCGTTGTTCACCACATCGGAACCGCTTCCGCTCGTCGCCGTGGGCCGGATTTTCAGCGTGCCGCCGGCGATGGTGACATTGCCGGTGAACCCAGACACCGCGCCGAAAGTGAGCGAGGCTCCGCCGCCGACGCTGGTGGTGATGTTGTTGCTGATCGTGACTGTATTGGTCGCAGGATCGATCTTCGACACGATCGAGGTCGCCGGCACATTGGTTCCCGACACGGTCTGGCCGAGCACGATGCCGGAAAGGCTTGAGACGACGAATGAGTTGGCGTTGGTCTGGCTGCCGAACGTGAGCGTGTCGTTTCCACCGATGCTCGTGCCGATGTTGTTGTTGATCGTCACCGTGCTCGTCGCCGGATCGACACTCGTCACGGTCGAGCCGGCCGGGACGTTCGTGCCCGTCACGAGCTGCCCCACGGCGAGCAAAGTGGTGCTGGAGACGCGGATGCGCACGCTGAACGTAAACGAGGTTCCGATGGCAACGTCTGAACTGAGCGCGTTGCTGAGTGTGACCGTGGTTCCATTGAGCGCCGTCACAATTGTGTTCGCGGGAACGTTGGGGCCGAAGACGGCCTCGCCGACGGCAACGCCAGCCGCGCTCGCCAGAGTGATCATGTTCTGCCCCCCCATCGCCAGCGCGTTGTTTGTCGTCGTCGCGCCTCCTGTGATCGTGCCAAACGTGAGCGACGTGCCAGCCGTCACATTCGACGCGAGCGTGTTGCTGATGGTGATCGTGTTCGCGTTGATCGCCGTCACGGTCGAATTGGCCGGGATGTTCGTCCCCCTGATGAGCTGACCGATGGCCACGCCGCTGGTGCTGGCGAGGGTGATCATGTCCTGCCCCGAATTGGCTTGGGCGGGATTGGTGGTCACTGCTCCGCTGGTCGGGACTGCCCCGGTCGTCGGCGTCGCTCCGGTGCTGAACCCCAGCACCTCCGGGCTATAGATCCACGTGCCCGCTCCGACCTTGGCGAGGTTGGTTTTGTTCGTGCCGGAGTTGTCCTGGATCAGGCCGCTGAACGTGTTGTCGAGCGCGCTCGTGCCGCCGAGGAACAGCGTCTTGTTGCCCGTGCCGGTCGAGGCAAAGCTACCCGCGAGCATCAGCGGCGACGGTGCCGAGCCGGATTGGTTCGCTAGGATCGCGCCGATCGTGGCTCCGGTGCCGGGTGAAATGAAGACCTTCGAGTTCGTCTCGCCCGCGCCCGTGCTCGCGGCACCTAGGTAGCTGAGCGCGCCGACTCCAGTCGCCAGAGTGCCGAGGCTGATCGCGCCACTCCCCGTGGCGGTGAGTTGTCGGACGCCGAGCGTGCCAGAATTGATCAAGGTCCCGCCGACGTAGGTCGAAGCCGTTCCAAGGAGCGTCAGCGTGCCGTTGCCTACCGTGGCGCTGCCCTTGTCCAAGCGATGCGTGGCGCCTGTCCAAAGGATATTGCCGGTGACGATGGTGTCGCCATTACCCGAAATCGTGTGAACCCGTGTCGTGCTGTCGGGGGTTACGAAGTTGAGGTTGCCCGCGAGCGTCAGCAGCCCGCTCGATGTGTTGGTCATGGTGACCCCGCCGGCCGGGAAAATGATGTCTGCGAAGACGCTGCCTAGGCCCGTGAGTGTGAACCCGAAACCGTTGCGGCTCCCGTAGGTGATCGTGGCTGCATTCGCGAATGAACTATCGGAAAACACCACCGTTTCGTTCAATAGCCCGGCGGCACTGCCGACGGCGCGGTCGGCGAAGACGGTGCTGGTCCCACGCCCGATCAGCCGCGTATCCACGAACGACGCGACGCTATCCGTTCGCAGCTCCAGCACGCCTCCATTCGGCGAGAGCACCGGCAGGCCGGCCCCGCTCGCGATCCGCAGCGAACCGCCGCTCACGCGCACTTCGTTTTCGATGAAGTTTGTGCCGGTCAGGATCATCCCGCCTCCGCCCGCCTTTTCCAGCAGGGTGCTCGTCTGGCCCGAGAGCGTCACGCCGCTCACCACCCAGCGGCCCGGTCCGCTCAATTGCGTGGTTCGTCCAGGGCCGGCGTTCAGCATCGTGACCGTCGTCGTGCCGTCGGTGGCAAAGATCCGCGTGTCGCTGACTGTGCCGGTGGTGACGTTGTTGAAGGTATTGCTCCCCACGCTGAGCAGCGCCGCGCCATCGCCACCCGGCCCGCCGCCGGTGACGAGCAGCGCGCGATTCACCGTGATCCCCGATGTCGTGCTGCCGCCGATCGCCAATTGTCCGCCGCCCTGGCCGCGTGTCGTGACCCCTTCCACGGTGACCGGCGAAGTGCCCGTGCCCAGCGCAGCCTCCGCCGTCACGGAAAGAGTCCCCTCGGCGATCGTCAGGGGCCCACTGAACGTGTTTGCCACACCGAGCCGCAAGCTGCCGCCCCCCGTCTTCCGCAGCGCCGCCGAGCCGCTGATCGTCGAATCGATCCGCGCCGCGAGACTGCTGCCGACGAAGAAATCCGAGGCCGCCGCGAGGCTGAGCGTGCCGCCCGAGAGCGTGACCGTGCCGTCTTCAAACACGAGCCCGCCGATGCTCTGCGTGCCTGTGATCGAAACGGTGTAGGCGCCGGTGGCATTCGTGCCCGCGCTGAACGTCGCGATGTCTCCCGCCACCCACGCCGCAGTCGCGCCAGTGCCGAGAGCCTGCGAGTTCCAGAAAACGTTGCTGGAGTTCCAAGTGCCGACCGGCGTCGAACCTCCGCCGGCGCCGGCGGTCGTCCCGTCGAGATCCCAATAGACGATCGCGGCTCGGCTACGAGCCGGGAACAGGGCGAGAGCAGCGACGAAACCCGCGATGGAGCCGGCGCAGATGGAACGGGGAAGGCGGCACATAATTCTTTTATACATGACCCACTCCGCATGTCCAGTGAACGGGGGTAACAACCTGCTCAAGGCAACGGAGGGATGTTGCTCCAAGAACACGCACCGGCCAGAAGCCGTCAAGGAATTATCCCTCCAGGACCGCGCAATCCACCGGCGGCACGGACAAGTCTGAAAAAGACTTCACTGAACCGGCTAGAAGCTACTTCTTTTCGACGGCTCGCAGTGGCGCGAGCGGTCGCCCTTTGGCATAAAGCCGGCGCCATGCTTCCCGCACCACCTGCCTCGCTCCCGCCGCTCGAACGTCTCCGCGCCATCGTCGCTGCCCTCCGCGGGCCGGGCGGGTGCCCGTGGGACATCGAGCAGACGCACGCTTCGCTCCGGGCGGGGCTGATCGAGGAAGCCTACGAAGTCATCGATGCGATCGACTCGCGCGACGACGTGAACTTGCGCGAGGAACTCGGCGACCTGCTGCTCCAGGTTGTATTCCACGCGCAGATCGCCGCGGAGGCGGGTCGCTTCGATTTCGACGCGCTCACGCACGAGCATTGCGAAAAGCTCATCCGCCGCCACCCGCACGTCTTCGGCGACGACTCGTGTGCCGACTCCGCCGCGGTGCTCCTGCGCTGGGATGAAATCAAGCGCGCTGAAAAAGGCGCCGCGCCCGAGAGCGTGCTCGACCACGTGAGCGTTGCGCTGCCCGCGCTCACGCGGGCGGAGAAAATCCAGAAGAAAGCCGCGAAGGTCGGCTTCGACTGGCCGGACGCGGAGCCTGTGTTTGCCAAGGTCCGAGAGGAACTCCACGAAATCGAGACCGCTCCGCCGGAGAAGATCGAGGAGGAGATCGGCGACCTGCTCTTCGCGGTCGTGAACCTCGCGCGCAAACTCCACATCGACGCCGAGACCGCGCTCCACGGTGCGACGCGGAAATTCTCCACGCGTTTCCGCACCATCGAAGCGCTCGCCCGGGCCCGGAATCTCGCGCTGGAAAAGCTCA
The DNA here is from genome assembly GCA_009885995.1 of Verrucomicrobiota bacterium. Lineage (GTDB taxonomy): Bacteria > Verrucomicrobiota > Verrucomicrobiia > Chthoniobacterales > Chthoniobacteraceae > VFJQ01. The sequence goes on along the minus strand of VFJQ01000050.1, from coordinate 29,145 downwards.
CGCTCGCCGAGCTCGACGCGCTTTGGGACGAGGTGAAGGCGGCGTCTTAGCCGCAGCGATGCCGTCGCTCAAAGGCGAGCGTGTGGTTAAACGCAGAGGCGCGGAGGGCGCAAAGGGATCGCAGAGTGAAGATTTGCGGGCACCGTCTCGACAAAGGAACTCTGCGCGCCTCCGCGCCCTCCGCGCCTCTGCGTTTCCAATGCCGCGCCCGAACTGAATCGGGCCGTGTTAGTCCGACACCAACCCGATCTGCATCGCGTAGCGCGTGAGGCTCGCGGTGTCGGCGAGGTCGAGCTTCTTGCGCAGGTTGAAACGGTGGCTTTCGATGGTGCGCACGCTCAAGCCCAGCAGTTCGGCGATATCCTTGTTCGCGCGGCCCGCAGCGAGGTGCCGCAGGACTTCGGTTTCCTGCGCGGAAAGGACGCGGTGTGCGCCGTCGGTTTCGCTCGTGAGCTGGCGCAGCGCGAGCAGCGCGTTGTGCGAGAAATATTGCCGCCCCTCCGCGGCTTCCCGCACCGCTTCGCGCACGGCCTCGGGTGGCTGAAATTTATCCACGTAGCCCATGAAACCGAGCTGCAGCGTGGTCTGCACCGTGAGCGCATCGACGTGCGAGCTGATCGCCACGATCCGCAGATCCGGCAGCACACCGAGCACGCGCCGCGCGACGGTGACGCCGTCGCGGTTGGGCAGGTTGATGTCGAGCAGCACGAGATCCGGCCGCAACTCCAGGATCATGCGCTCGCCTTCCACGCCATCGCCGCACTCGCCGACCACGGCGACCTCGGGCATCGCCGAGAGCGCGACCACGAGCAGCTTGCGGACGAGAGTTTCGTCTTCGAGGGCGAAGGTGCGGAGCGGGGGCATAGGCCGCGCATTCCTCTCATTACGACGGCGCCAGTCAACGCCGGAGCCGGGTTTCGGTTTACGCCGCTGCGGGCACGGGCACCGCCTGCGGGTGAGGCACGGGCTGGAATCGCACGACGAATCGCGTGCCGCGGCCCGGCTCGCTCTCGCAAGTGATCGCGGCGCCGAGCGCGGCGACGTGGGCGTGGACGATGGCGAGACCGAGGCCGCTCGAATGCTCGCCCGCCGTGGGCCGCGCACTGAGCTGCGTGAATTTTTGGAAGAGCTTCTCCTGCTCCTCCCGCGAGATGCCCGGCCCTTCATCGCACACGACGAGCGACGGTCCGGTGGCGTCTTGCGCTACCGTGACCGTCACCCGCCGTCCCTGGGGGGAAAATTTCAGCGCGTTCGAAAGCAGGTTGTCGAGGATCTGGCTGATGCGCACCGGGTCTCCGAGCGCGCGCACGGGTTCGGCGGGCGCGTCCAGCTCGAGCACGATCCCTTTGGCCGCGGCCCGCGGTAGCGTCTCGGTGTGAATGCTGCGCGCCAGCTCGGTCACGTTGCATGGCGTCAGCGGCTCGGCGGCGTGGCCGATGCGGCGCAGATCGAGCAGCCGCGTGACGAGGTGAAACATCCGCGCCGCGCTCTGCGACATGTCGCCCGCCAGCTCACGTGCGAAGTCCACCCCGGTCTGGTGGTCGGCGATGATCTCGCACGCCCGCTGGATGCCGCCGAGCGGGCTCTTCAAGTCGTGCGCGGCGATGGCGAGGAACTCGTCCTTCTCCGCGTTGAGCAGGCGGAGTTGCTCGTTCTGCTTGCGCAGCAAAGCCCCGCTGCGCCGCTGGGCGAAGACGGCATACAAGTTCACACCGAGCAGGCAGACCGCCAGGATCGCGATGATGGCGTAGGCCCCATTCATACGCCGGGTGCTGGCCAGTTCGAGGTTGCGGGCGTCCTCGATTTTTTCGAGCGCCTTGCCCCGGTTGCGTTCGTTCATCAAGGCGAGGCGTTCCGTCTCAAGTTCGAGTTGCTGGAGGTGCCGGCCGCGTTCGAGGTCGTGGATCTTCTGATCGCGCTGCGCCGCCTCGAGCCGGTAGTTGGCCTGAGCGATGAGCAGCTTGTGTCGCGATTCGGTGTCGAGGGCTTGCACCCGTGCTGCGAGCCGCTGGAAGTGCAGCGCCTTTTCGAAATCGCGCCCGGATTCATGCAAGTCCGCGAGCGCGCCCGTCAGGCTCACGAGCCCGCTTCGCTCCTCGAAGCTGAGCCGCGTCGGATCGTCGAGCAGGTCCGCCGGCAGCCGCTCCATGCTGGCTTCAGCCGCGGCGATTGCGCCCGGGATGTCGCCCTTGCGCGAGAGCGCGAGGGCCAGCGTGGTCGATGCGGTGAAGTGCATGCCCTTGAACCCCGCGACCGCGGCGCTGCCCACGGCCTCGCGCGCCGTCGTTTCCGCGAGATCGAGCTCGGAGCGGTGGAGGTGATACGCCGCCACATGCGCGAGCCCGGTCGCGCCACTCATGCTCCTGCCCACGGTGCGCGCGGCGCGGGCGGCTTCGTCGATCAAGTCCGCCGCATCCGGCTGGCTGTCGAGTTCGCGCTCGTAGCCGAGCTGCCCGGCGGTTTCGGCGACGATGCCGACGTCCTTGGATTTGCGGGCCTCGGCGAGCGCCTCGGTGAGCGCGCGCATCTGCTTTGGCCGGTCGCCCACGCGCCGGTAGGTGGCCGCGGTGCGTAGCAGGAGAAAGCCGGCCATGCGGTGCTGATCGAGCGTTTGCGCGAGTGAGATGGCGCGTTCGGCCACGGCGAGGCCCTGGTCGAGTTGGTCGAGTGTCCAGTGCGCATCGACGACGAGAAACGCCGCCCGCACGAACTGAAGTTGATTGCCGGTGGCGTCGGCGCGGTCGAGCCAGTCCTGCGCGAGGCGGAGCTGGTCTTCGTAGCGGCGCAGCAGCTTCGCCGAGTCCGCGGCCCAGTAAAAGAGGTCGAGGTTTTGATCGAGGTAGCCGCCGTCCTGCGCGAGATCCACAGCCTCGACCGCAAGCTCATGCACCACCGGCATGAAGCTGAGGTTCTTGCGAATGAACGCAGCCGACTCGTTCAGGCGTCGGGCGACGGTGGGCTCATTCGGCACGGCGCGGGCCGCTTGCCGAGTCTCCGCCGCCGCGGCTCGCACCGCCGGGCGGTCATCGCGTTCTCCCGCCTCGTGCAGGCGCTTGCGGGCAGCCTCAAAATCGAAATCGTCCACAGCCGCCGCGATCGAGACCAGCGCGAGGACGAGTGAGACGAATAAGGTCCGAGTGGGCAAGACCATGGGCGCTGAGAACTGCACGCCCCGTGCCCGCAAACGCGACGCATCAGGCTTTCCGTAATATTACTGAAACCGGCCGACAGGACGTGCGCCGCTCCTACGTGCGTCGCTCCTGTTGCAGCTCGCGGAGAAACCGGCGTGCCGCGCGTCCGCCGCACATCGCAGTGCTCTCCGGTGCGATTCGCGAGCTGTTTCCTCTACAAAAAAACACGAGCGCCGTGAGCCTCAGCCGGCCCACGACGCTCGTGAAAAAAGCGATCTCAGAAATTAAGCCAGCGCGTCTAACTTCGCGAGCAGCGCGGCCTTGCCGGTGCCAGCGCCTACTACTTGATCGACGACCTGCCCGCCTTTGACGAAGAGCAGCATCGGGATCGAGCTCACGCGGAACTGCACTGCGAGTTGCTGGTTCTCGTCCACGTTGATCTTGCCGACCTTCGCTTTGCCGGCGCGCTCAGTGGCGATCTCGTCGATCACCGGCGCGATCAGCCGGCATGGCCCGCACCACGGCGCCCAAAAGTCGAGCAGCACAGGCACGGGTGAAGCGGCGACTTCGGTTTCGTAGTTCGCGTCGGTGATGGTGAGCGTATTGGGTCCAGCCATAAATTTCCCTGGGAGGAGCGATTAGCCCTGAGGCGCGGTCGCCGCGAATGCCATGTAAGCCGTCGCCGCAGCCGCGAGCACAGCCACGAGCGCGGCGATGCTCAGCGCGCCGACGAGCGGGTCCGCTGCGGGCCCACTGGCCGCCGTCGCGAGCACCGGAGCCTGCGACGTCATTGTCGCCGGCACCGCCTGAATCGAGGACGGGCGCGGCGTGGTGAGGGGCACCGTTTGCTGCATCTTCACCGTCGCCTTCGGAAGGGGCGGCTTGGCGCCCTCCGGCGGCAGGGTGATGCGGGCGGTCTCTTTCTTCGGCGAAGCGCTCTTCATCGTGACTGGCTCCGGGGTCGGGCCTGCGCTGGTCGGGGCGGCGGGTGCCGGCTTGAGCGGCACGGTCGGGCGCCCACCGATCGTCGGTGGCTTCGGCGGCGCGGCAGGAGCCGAGAAAGGCTTTGGCGGAGGCGTCAGGCCGCTGGGCGCGGACGGGAGGCCAGCACCGGGCGGCTTCGCAGCGGGTGGTGGCGGGACGAAAGGCTTGGTCGCTCCAGCCGGCGGCGGTGGAGCAGTGGGCGCGACGGCTTCACCACTGGGCAGCTTGGTCGTTTCCTTTTTCGGCGTGGTGCCCAAGGGCGGCACGGGCTTGCCGGGCACATTGATGCGGACGGTCTCGCGCTTCACCGCCGGCTGCTCGCTCTTGGGCGGCAGCGTGATGCGGATGGTTTCGCTCTTCGTCACGTCGTCAGACGCTTCGGATGGTGCTGGAGGAATTTCGTCGGCCATGTGCTTTTAAGGAGGTTTGGAGTCGCGCCTATGGCACGGCGGAGAAGGCATTGTCAACGGTCGATTCTCCCGCTGACGGAGCGCGACGATTTTCCCTCGCCACCCGCCACGGCCCGCACTTCACTCCGCCGACCATGCGAATCCTCGTGACCGGCGGTGCCGGTTTCATCGGCTCCCATTTTGTCGAGAAGTGCCTGACCCTCGGGCACAGCGTCGCCGTGCTGGATGAGTTCAACGACTTCTACGACCCCGCGATCAAGCGCGCGAACGTCGCCGCCTTTGCGAAGGACGCGCCCGTGCATGAGATCGATATCCGCGACGGCGACGCCGTGCTGCGCGTGGTGAAGGAGGGGAAGTTCGACACGATCGTGCATCTCGCCGCGCGCGCCGGGGTGCGCCCATCGATCAAGGAACCTAAGCTCTACATCGACGCGAACATCACCGGCACGTGGCATCTCCTCGAAGCCGCGCGGCAGGCGAACGTCCCGCGCTTCGTCAGCGCGAGCAGCTCGAGCGTGTATGGCGTGCTCAAGACCGCGCCCTTCCGCGAGGACATGTGCCTCAACCAAACGATCTCGCCTTACGCCGCGACGAAGCTCGCCGCCGAGCAGCTCTGCTCGAACTACGCGCACCTCTACGGCCTGCGGACGATCAACCTGCGCTTCTTCACCGTCTATGGCCCGCGCCAGCGCCCGGACCTCGCGATCCATTCGTTCACACGCGCGATTTGGGAAGGCCGCGCGATCAAAAAATTCGGCGCCGGCGAGACGCGCCGCGACTACACCTACATCGACGACATCGTCCAGGGCATGACCGCGTGCCTCACCTACGAAGGCCCGCTCTGCGACGTCTTCAACCTCGGCGAAAGCCAGACCACGACGCTCAACGAACTCATCGCCGCGATCGAGCGCTCGCTCGGCAAGACCGCGCTCATCGAGCAACTCGGCGAACAACCCGGCGACGTGCCGCTGACCTACGCCGACATTTCAAAAGCGCGCGCGCTGCTCGGCTACGACCCGCACACGCAGATCGCCGAGGGCATTCCGAAATTCGTCGAGTGGTTTCACGATTACTACTGCACCGGAGTATGAACAGCGTCGTCGAACTGCTCCAAACGCTCGTCCGAATCCCGAGCGTGAACCCGCATGGTGATCCCGGCACCGATGAAACTGGCGAGCAGCGGATCGCCGAGTGGCTCGCCGATTTCCTGCGCGAGTGCGGCGCGCAGGCGGAAGTGCGCGAGACATCGCTGCCGGGCCGGCCAAACGTCGTCGCGCGCTGGCCTTCCGATCGCGAGGGAAAGCCCCGCCTGCTCTTCGCGCCGCATACCGACACGGTGAGCGTCGCGGGCATGACGATCGATCCCTTCGGCGGGGTGTTGCACGAGGGGCGCATTTGGGGCCGCGGCGCGAGCGATACGAAAGGCTCGATGGCCGCGATGCTGTGGGCGCTGCGCGAGATGCGCGAAAAAATGCCGGCGCTCGGTGTGGAGATTTGGTTCGCCGGCCTCGCGGGCGAGGAAGCCGGCCAGCACGGCGCGAAGGCGCTCGCTGCGGAGGAGAGCTTCGACTTCGTGATCGCTGGCGAGCCGACCGGGCTCGATGTCGTCCACACGCACAAGGGCTGCACGCATCTCAAGCTCACCACGCACGGCCACGCGTCGCACGCCGCGCGGCCCGAGCTCGGCGACAATGCGATTTACAAAATGGCCGACGTGGTGCGCTACATCCGCGACTCACTCGCTCGCGAACTCAGCCTGAACCCGGACCCCGTCCTCGGCGCTTGCACGATCAGCGTCGGCACCATCCGCGGCGGGAGCAAAACGAACATCGTCCCTGACCGCTGCGAAGTGACCGTCGATATCCGCACGCTGCCCGAGCAGAACACGCTTGATTTTCTCCCGCACCTCCAGCGCCGCCTGCTCGGCGTATGCGCCGACATGGAGATCGAAGTCGGCACGTCCCAGCCGCTCTACACCGACCCGGTTCACCCGCTGATCCTCGGCCTGACCAGGCTTGGCGCGCGCTGCGTCGGCGCGCCGTGGTTCTGCGACGCCGCGGTCTTCGCCGCCGCCGGCACTCCCGCCATCGCACTCGGTCCCGGCTCGATCGCACAGGCGCACACGGAGGATGAGTGGATCGAAGTCGCGGAACTCGAGCGCGGCGCGGATTTTTTTCGGCGCTTCCTCGAAGCGCTGTAACCCGGCCGCGGCTAGTCCGGCGAGAAGCGGAAGATGCCCGACTTGTCGCCGCCGAGGAAGTAGCCTTCCGCTTTCGGGCTCACCGCAGTTTGCATGATGATCGAGCGGAACGAGATCGTCTTCGTCACGCCGCCGATTGGCAGCTTCACGGAGCCCGTCACGAGGCCGCTCCTGGCGCTCACGATCACTCTGAGCTTCTCGGCGTTTGGAGGTGTGATGGTCACCTTGTTGGTCGTGCTGATCGTCCCGCCGGCGCTGAAATTCGGGTTCAGATTTCCGCCGATGAGATCGACGTTGATGTTACCCGAGGAGCCGACACCCGGCAGCGCGATCACGCCCGTGGCGGCGTAGCGCTGCACGTTGATGCTCACATTGCCCGAGAAGAAGGCGGGCAAGAGCACGTCGGGCGTGGCTTCATCGAGCCGCACCCACGCGAGGCTGCCGGTGGCGGTGTCGTTGTTACTGAAATCGACGAAGCCGCCGAGCGCACCGCGTTTTTTGTAGAGGATGTAGAAGATCGGAAAGCGGTCACCTTCGGAGAGAGTGCCGCCGGTGGAGAACTTGGCTCCATCGGCGAGCCTGCCCGCGACTTTCACCCCGCCCGAGGTCGAGATCGTGACCGCCGCGTAGCCGGTGCCACCCGGGAAATCCCCGCCGGGTGAGGGGAGTTGTGCGGTGAAGTATCCCGCGGCCGTCGTTGGGTTATCGCGCGAGTAAAACGCGCGGTAGATCGTGAACGGGTAGGTCGTGTCGTCCACTTTCACCGAGCCGACGATCGACTCGCCATCGACCGCGAGCTGCAACGTGAGGTGGATCGTGGCGATGGTGAAGCCGAGGAACCTGATGCGGATGTCTTTGTCCACATGGCCGCCTGCGTCGAAAGTGCCCTTCGTCGCGAAGCCCCGATTGCCGACCTTACCTGAGATGGTGTAGCCGCCTGTGGCCGTGGTGGTCACCTTTACGCCGCCTTGCTCGCTCGGATCGTCGCCACCGATGCCGATGAAGCCGCGGAAGGCGGCCTTTTGAACCACAGGAACCTGCGCAGAAGTGGTGGCGCAGAAAGCGAGGACGGCGAGCAGGGTGAGAAGGAGTGTTTTCATAGGCGTGGTGCGAGAGACGGCGAAAGTGTGCTCCTCGATTTTGCGGCAGCCAAGGCGGAATGTGCGGACCGGATCGCTTGCCGTCGCCGCGCCCGGTGGTAGCCTGCGCGCCCTTTTTCCAAACACCATGAGCCAGCCCCAAACCGCCATCACGCCCACTCGCGAGCAGGATTTTCCCGAGTGGTATCAGCAAGTCGTCCGCGCCGCGGACATGGCGGAAAACTCCGACGTGCGCGGCTGCATGGTCATCAAGCCGTGGGGCTACGGTATCTGGGAAAATATGCAGCGCGTGCTGGACGGGATGTTCAAGGCTACGGGGCACAAGAACGCCTACTTCCCGCTCTTCATCCCGCTCTCGTATCTCGCGAAGGAAGCGGAGCACGTGGAAGGCTTCGCGAAGGAGTGCGCGGTGGTGACGCATCATCGGCTCGAGAGCGATGGCGCGGGCGGCCTGCGGCCGGCGCCGAGCGCGAAGCTGACTGAGCCGCTCATCGTGCGGCCCACGAGCGAGACGATCATCGGGGCGACTTACGCGAAGTGGGTGCAGAGCTATCGCGACCTGCCGATCCTCATCAATCAATGGGCGAACGTCGTGCGCTGGGAGATGCGCCCGCGCGTCTTCCTACGCACCGCGGAGTTCCTCTGGCAGGAAGGCCACACCGCTCACGAGACGAGCGTGGAAGCGATCGCCGAGACCGAGCAGATGCTCCGCGTGTATGAGACTTTCGCGCGCGAGTATCTCGCGCTGCCCGTGCTCACCGGCGAGAAGAGCGAAGGCGAACGTTTCCCCGGCGCGGTGCAGACGCTGTGCATCGAGGCGATGGTGCAGGATCGCAAAGCCATCCAGGCCGGCACGTCGCACTTCCTCGGGCAGAATTTTGCAAAGGCGAGCGGCATCCAGTTTGTCTCGCGCGAGAACAAGCAGGAGCACGCGTGGACGACATCGTGGGGTGTCAGCACGCGGCTCATCGGCACCGTCATCATGGCGCACGGCGACGACGATGGGGTCATCCTCCCGCCGCGCGTCGCGCCCGCGCACGTGGTCATCATCCCCGTCACGCCGAAACCCGAGACGCGCGACGCCGTGCTCGCCGCTTGCACAAAGCTTGCCGCCGATCTGCGCGCGCAGACTTACGCCGGCGAACCCCTCCGCGTGGAACTCGACGCTCGCGACATCGCCGGCGGCACGAAGAGCTGGGAGTGGATCAAAAAAGGCGCGCCCATCCGCGTCGAGATCGGCCCGCGCGACCTCGAGAAGAACGCCTGCGCCGTCGCGCGCCGCGACCGCGCGCACAAAGACAAAACGTTCCCGCTCACGAGCGAGTTCGTCGCCGCGTGCGCCGCGACCTTGCAGGAAATCCAGGACGGTCTTCTCGCCCGCGCGACCGCGCTGCGCGACGCGAACACCGTGCGCATCGACACATGGGAGGAATTCGCCGCCTACTTCACGCCGAAGAACGCAGACAAACCCGAGCTCCACGGCGGCTTCGCCCTCGCGCACTGGGACGGCACGCGCGAGACGGAAGACCTCATCAAGAACGAGCTGAAAGTCACCATCCGCTGCATCCCCACCGACGCGCCGGAAGAATCCGGCACCTGCATCCGCAGCGGTCGCCCGAGCACGCGGCGCGTGGTGTTCGCGAAAGCTTACTGACCCGCGCTACTCCTTCGGCAGCTCCTTCACCCGCAGATTGCGGAACGACACGTGCCCGTGGTCGCCTTGCAGGAAAAACGCGCCGGGTTCGGTCACGTTCTTGTCCAACTCGCTGCCAGTCGCGCGCTCGACGGTCACCTTGTCGTGAATCTTCACACCGTTGAGGATCACGGTCACCTTGTCGCCGACCATCGTGGCCTCGACGGTCTGCCACATGTCGCCGGGCTTGCTCACGAACTGGCTCGCGATGGTGTGATTGTAGATCGAGCCGTTGCCGCCGGGCGCGGTCTTGCCGCCCGCGTAGTCGCCGAGGATCTGGATCTCGTGCCGGCCGCGCAGGTAGAAGCCGGAGTTCGAGCCGTCGGGCACCATGTATTCGTAGCGCACGGTGAAGTTCCAAAACTTCGCGTCGGTCACGAGATCGACACCATGCTCGCCGACGTTGAGATCGTTGACCAGCACGCCGTCTGCGACCTTCCACGCGTTGTGGTTCTCGGGTTTACGGACGTGCCAGCCGGTGAAGTCCTTGCCGTTGAAGAGCGGCTTGAAATCCTTCTCGTCATCGGCAGCGAAGGCGGCGGCGGTGAGGGCGAGCGGGAGGAGAAGGCGGAGGACTTTCATGTGGTGCGACGACAACTCGCCGCTGCGCTCGCCCTTAGCGCGACCACGTCGGTTCACTGATACGCCCAAGCCCGCTCACGAGCGAAGTGCGTTGGCCGGTGAGCGTGTCGAGCAGCACGAGCGCGCCGCCGCTGGCGAAGATGAGGTGCCGCGAGTTCGCGCCCCACACGGGATCCTGACCTTCGCCGACGGTGCGCGTGCTGCCGCTCGCGAGGTCGAGGATCGTCACTTGGAAGCCGCCGCCGCGCGTGTTGAAGGCGACCTTCTTTCCGTCGGGCGACCAGTTCGGCTCGGTGCAGTAGCTGTGGCTCGTGCTCAGCGCCCGCGCGCTCCCGCCGCCGGCGCCGATGCGGTAGAGCTGCGGGCCGCCGCGGTCGTCGCTCGAGTAGATGATCTCGCTGCCATCGGGGCTCCACGTCGGCGAAGACTCGACGCCCGGCGTGCGCGTGAGCCGATGCGCGCCGAGGCCGCCGGTCACGTAGAGCTCCGGGTTGCCGTCCTTGCTCAGCGTCACGGCGATCCTGCCGCCGTCGGGCGAATACGCGGCGCCGGAATTCGTGCCGGGGTATTTCAAAATGCGACTGCGCGCGCCGCTGCCGATGTTGATCTCATACACGTCAGCGTAGCCGCTCTGGTAGCCGGTGTAGGCGAGCTTGCGTCCATCGGGGCTGAGATTTGGCGCGACGCTGATCGCCCCGTCGTGCGTGAGCTGCACCACGCCCGCGCCGTCGGCGTCGCACGTGTAGATCTCCTTCTTCCCCGTCTTCGTCGCGACGAACGCGATCTTTGTGTGCGCGATGCCTTTCGTGCCGGTGAGCGTCTCCACGATGTCGTCGGCGAAGGCGTGGACCTTCCCGCGCGCCGAGCCGTCGTAGCTGTTTTGCAGCACCGTCTTGCCGCCGCGATCCTTCACCGAGCCGACGCTGCCGACGACGAACTGCGCCTTCTCCGCCGGCACGACCGTGAACGAGCCCGACATCGCGAGATCGTTCTGCAGCACCTTTGCATCCGCGGGAGAAAGACCGCTGATCATGATTGGCAGTTTGTCACTTTTCGAGACGGTGATCGCCGGGATTTCCTCGGCGAAGGCGGCGGTGGCGGCGAGCAGGTAAAGCGCGGCGAGTCGATTCATAAGCGCGCCGAGACTAGCCGAGGCCCCGGCCATGACACAAACTTCCCTTTGCCCGTTTTCACCGCCTGACTACTCTCCGCGCCCTTCAAGCCATGAGCGACTTCATCTACCTCGATAACAACGCAACCACCCGCGTGGACCCCGCCGTCGTCGAGGAAATGATGCCTTTCCTCACCGAGCAATACGGCAACCCGTCAAGCGCCTACCGCTTCGGCAAGCAAGTCGCCGCCGCTCTCGACCTCGCGCGCGAGCGCGTTGCCGCGCTGCTCGGCTGCGAGCCGGGCGAGATCGTCTTCACGAGCTGCGGCACCGAATCCACCAACGCCGCCATCCACAGCGCGCTGCTCATGGACCGCGATCGGCAGCACATCATCACCACGCGCGTCGAGCACAGCGCCACGCTGAAGACGTGCGAACTCCTCGCCAAGCGCGGCTACGAGATCACGTGGCTCGGCGTCGATTCGCAGGGGCAGGTCGATCTGCGTGAGCTGGAAAAATCCATCCGCTCCGACACCGCGCTCGTCTCCGTGATGTGGGCGAACAACGAGACCGGCGTGCTTTTCCCGACCGAGGAAATCGCCGACATCGTGCGCGGCAAAGGCGCGCTCTTTCACACCGACGCCGTGCAAGCCGTCGGCAAAATCCCGATCGCGCTCGCGGACGCGAAGATCAATTTTCTCAGCCTCAGCGGCCACAAGCTGCACTGCCCGAAAGGCGTCGGCGTGCTCTACGTGAACCGCCGCACGAAGTTTGCGCCATTCATGACCGGCGGCGGGCAGGAGAAAAGCAAACGCGCCGGCACCGAGAACGTCGCCAGCATCGTCGCGCTCGGCAAGGCGTGCGAAGTCGCGGGCCAATTCATCGAGCACGAGAACAGCGAAGTGCGCGCGTGGCGGGATCAGTTCGAGGAAGGCATCCTCGAGCGTGTGCAAGGCGCGCAGATCAATGGCGACCGCGCGCATCGCCTGCCGAACACGAGCAACCTCGCCTTTGACGGAATCGACAGCGAAGCGGTGCTCATGCTGCTCGACGATGCGGGTGTCTGCTGCTCCAGCGGCAGCGCCTGCACGACCGGCAGCGTCCATGCCTCGCACGTGCTGAAAGCGATGGGCTTTTCCGACGACCGCGCGCGCAGCAGCCTGCGCTTCAGCTTCGGCCGCTTCAACACCGCCGCGGAAGTCCCGCGCGCGATCGACGCCGTCGAGCGCGTGGTCGGAAAACTCCGTCGCGTCGCTGCTGCGGCTTAGCGCAGCTTGATGTGCGTGGTGCGGCGGTCGATGTCGCCGGGCTGCGGGCCCTGGCGCAAGACGTCGAAGGGCGCGCCGTTGGCGAAGAACTCCGCGGGGAAGACGCGCATCGCGGCATCGTGCGGGCAGGCATAGACGCAGCTCGGCATGTCGAGCCCGGTGCAGAGATCGCATGTGCTGGCCTTCACTTTCACGGCTTTGCTGCCGGCTTTGATCTCCGTTTTCTCGCCGGCGGCTTTGACTTTGATGCCGCCGCTGCCGCTCGGGAAATCGAGGATCGATCCGTCCTTGAGCTTAAGCATGAGCACGATTTTCGCCTTCGGGTCGGGCACTTCGCCGCCGAAGGCACGCACAACGATCTTTCGCTCGCCCTTGCCGCCGCCGAGCGCCGCATCGATGCCCGGCGCTCGCTCGCTGCCCTTGGCGCCTTTTACCGAGACGATGACTTCCTTCACGCGGTCCATGCGGACGCCGCTCAGGGTCATCTCGGCGGGCGGGCCGTTGAGGGTGAGTTCGACGTTCGACGGGCTGATCTCGAACTGGTCGATCATGTTGATGTTGCCGAACGGGCAATCGTCGAAGCACGCGCGGCAGCCGATGCACCAGTCCTCGATGATGATCTCGAGGTTCTCCTTGCGCCGGATGGAGCTGACGGGGCAGCGCGTCATGCACAGCGGGTCGAAGCACGAGCGGCACGCGGAGGTGACGAGGTAGTTTTCGAAGCGGCGTCCGTCGCGCACGAGCTTCGTCACCGGGTGCAGCATGGATTCGCCGTCGTGCGCATCGGCACAGGCGCGCACGCACTGGTCGCAGCGCGTGCAGCGATCGAGGTCGATGACGAGGAGGTTCTGCGCCTGGAAAAGTTTCTCCTCGAAGAAGCTGGTCGCGACGCCGGTCATCACGGCTTTCTGCAGGCGCTGCTTGCTGAGGCGGGCCTGCACGGTGCGGTGGATTTCGTCGCGGAAGGCGACGCTCGTTTGCAGCAGGCCGAGGAAGTCTTCGCGTGAGATGACGACGAGCTCGACGCGATCCAGCGCAAGGCAGGTCGCGGTGCGGCGCCGTTTTTTCAGCTCTTCGAACTCGGGGAACGCGCCGCCGACGAGACCCATCTCGCCGAAGTAATCGCCGCGGCGCAGATAGGTCGAGACGCTCGTGGCTTCCTCGTCCGCAGCCTGGCGCAGCCGCACTTGCGCGTCGGCGGAGTTGCGTTCGGCGTCGGTTTTCTGTCCGACGATGGAGGCGAATTCGTTTTCGTCGGCAGACTGCACGAGGCGGAAATCGACCTTTGCGGCCTCCATGATTGTGCGGCGCGCGTGCTTTTGCGTCTCGGTGCGCGACTTCACGAGGTGCGGAAAGCCACTCACGACCTTCACCATGCCGGAGCGGATGAGATAGAATTGCTCCGCGGGATCGCCCTGCTCGCAGATGCGCTCGCCGGGGAAGCAGCTTTTGAAAGTCGCGCGCTTCACCAATTCATCGAGCGCGGTGGGCTCGACCTTTGAGAAAAGCTCGACGCTCTTGAGGTGGCTCGTGAGCGAGCGACTGCGATACGTCTCGTTCATCCGCACCTGGAAGGGCGAAACCTCGCGCCCCGGCGCGTAGCGGTAGCCGTCGTTTTCCCCGATGACCTCCCACTCCGCCGGCACCCACGCGGCGCCTTTCGCCTTCGGCTTTTCCCACCGTCCGGGCTGCCATTTGAAATTGTCGAGCGAGCCCGTCTGCATCGGATCGATCGCCTGCCACACCCACTCGCCGGGCCGCCAGTAATGCTCGGCGCTCGGTGCGGCGGGCGCCTCTTCGACCTTCGGCTCCGGCGGCGGAGTCGCGAGGATGAAGGGCTGCCAGCGACCTTCGACTTCGATCCACTCCTGGTCGCGCCGCAGCCACGAGCCGCCGAGCCAGAAATGATTGGCGGGCGGCACTTCCCAGCCGCCGTCGCGCCATTGGAATAGACTCTTGTCCGCGTCCCAATGCCACCAGCCGGTCTTCCACACGGTGCCGGGTTTCTTGTCCTTGGCCTCGCGGCGTTTGTGCGGCTTCTCGCCCGCGGGCAGCGGCAGCGGCTTCCCATCCGGGCCGAGCGGTGCGGGTGATTCGTCCTTCGGCGCCGGCGGATGCGCGGGGGTGCGGCCAAATTCCGCCTCGGGCTCACGATCCGTCTGGCCGAGCAGCAGGTCGAGGAAGACGCGCAGCATCTCGATCGCCTCGCACTCCTCGGTGGCCTGGATGGTCGCCGAGCGCGGCTGGAAATTGCGGCACGTCATTTCTCCGAAAAGCTCGCCGGAGCCGAGCGCGGCGATCGGATTATCGAGCGAAAGATCGCCCGAGTCGGTCGAGATGAATTTGCGCAGCATCGACTGCACACCGGGCCGGGCGCCGACCTTCGCTCCGCCGAAGATGCGTGCGAAAAAACCGGGCCCTTCGCCGCCGCCCGAACCGGCGCGCGAGCTGATAAAGACGTTCACCTTCCCCTTCACGAGGTAGTAAGCCGTGCTGCCGAATTCGCCTTCCTCGCAGAGGATGTCGCCCGGCGCGTATCGCTTGAGCACGACGGCGTTGGCGCACTTCATGTCATACTGAATCTGAGGCACGGCCTTGGCCTCGGGAAACAGCTCCGTGAGCTTTTCGTAGCTGAGGGTGTATCCACCCTCGATTTTGTCGCGGCGCAGATCGTTGTCGGGCATGGCAGGGAAGGTTGGTAGCGAGTGTTTTTGGAGTGGGGAAGTATGAAATCTGCGTTAGCGAACGATGCCAAATTCCGCGCGGCGGTTCTTCGCGAAAGCCGCCTCGCTGCCGCCCTCCGCCGCCGGCATCTCCGCGCCGAAGCTGACCGTCTGCAGCTTCCCGCCATCGCCGCCCGCGCGGATGATCGCCTCGCGCACCGCCAGCGCGCGTCGTTCGCCGAGGCCGCGGTTGTATTCCGGCGTGCCGCGTTCGTCGGTGAAGCCGGCGACGATGACCGTATTCCCGCCTTCGCGCATGAACGCCGCGATCTGCTCGATCTTCCCGCGTTCGCTCGCCGCCACATCGTGATTGTCGAAGCCGAAATACACCGGCGCGAACTTGTTCCGGTCCACGTTGCTGCCGAGGAAGGACACGCCCTCCTGCCGGTCCGGCAGCGGTGTGCCAGAGACGAAATCGCCATCCGCGCCCGCACTCGCGCCTGCGCCCTTTTTGTTCGTGCAACTGGTGAAGGAGAGGACGACGAGGGCGGCGAGGAAAGCGGAGCGATTCATGGGCACGGACGCTAGCCAGCCGGTGCGCGCGGATGCAATCCCGAAGCGGACTTTGGACATCGGCCCGCCGACCTGTCACAACCTCTCACCATGCCCGACAGTGCCGCCCTTCCGCCCCGCCCCATCGCCGCCGGGCTGCTCCGGCGGCGCGTCTGCCTCGTCCCCACGTGGCGCGGTTGGCTTGCGCTCGTGCTCGTCATCGGCGGCATCGCCGCCATCGCGGTGCGCTTCATGGGCAGCTTCCTCATCATCCACGATCGGGTGACGAGCAGCATCCTCGTGGTGGAGGGGTGGATCTCCCCCAGCGATGTGCGCGAAGCCCTCGCGGAGTTCCGCAGCGGACCTTACACCGGTCTCTATGTCACCGGCGGGCCGATCGAACCCGAGAGCCCGCTCGCTTCCTACGGCAGCTACGCTGGGCTCACCGCCGATGTGTTCCAGCGGCTGGGCGCCGATCCCGCTACGCTGCACGCCATCCCCGCGCCAGCTGTCGCGAGGGACCGCACCTACTCGACCGCGCTCGCCTTGAAGACGGCGCTGCGCGAGCGCGGCGAACCGCTCACCGCGATCAACGTGATGACCAGCGGCATGCACTCGCGCCGCAGCCGCCTGCTCTACGAAAAGGCGTTCGGCCCCGGCACGCGCGTCGGCATGATCGCCCTCGACGACCGCGGCTTCGACCGCACCCGCTGGTGGACGACCAGCGCCGGCTTCCGCGCAGTGACGAGCGAATTCATCGCCTACCTCTACGCCCGGTTTTTGTTCAAGCCGCCTGCCGGGGAGTAATCCCGCGCCCCCTTGCCGTGTGCGTGCGGCTCTGCCAACGTCGCGCTCTTCACACCGATGAAATCCCTCGACTCCAAGATCGCCGACATCCTCAAAAACCCGTCCGGAAGCAAGGCGTTCATCATCGCCGATGCGAAGGATGCGGACATGGCCTTCGGCATCACCGCGCCGGGGCACAAGCGGCCGATGAACCCGGAGCGCGTGCTCAAGTCGGAGATCCACTGGAAGTCGCTCGAGGAATACCGCGAGCAGATCCGCGCGGTGGTGCGGCAGGGGCTCGTCGATATCATGCTCATGTCCGCATCGAATGTGGAGCAGCTCGCGATGCGGGAGCGGCTCTTCGAGAAGTCGCACATCACGCCGGCGGCGCGCGCGAACGATGCGACGGACATCTGGGTCATCCGCGGAGCGAGCTACATCAAAGAGCCGTCGCGGCCCTTCCGCAGCGCGACGCTCGACCACATCAAGCATGGCGAGATCGATGCCGCGCCCGATGCGCCGATGATCGGCGCGGACCTCGGACTTTATTCGGTGACGTTCACGAACGATCTGCAGCGCGATTACGAGACGCTGCGGGAGTTCAAGGAGTTCCGCGAGGAGGCTGAGCGGAAGAACTTCCGCTACTTCCTCGAAGTCTTCGATCCGAACGTGGACACGGGCATCACGCCCGAGATGCTCGATGGGTTCATCAACGATCACATCATCCGCAGCCTCGCGGGCGTGACGGCGAAGGGCCGCCCGCTTTTCCTCAAGATCGCTTGGCGCGGCCCGCGGGCGATGGAGGAACTCGTCGCCTACGATCCGCAGATGATCGTCGGCATCCTCGGCGGCAGCGCGGGGACGACCTACGATGCGTTCAGGCTGATCGCCGACGCGCAGAAGCACGGCGCGCGGGTGGCGCTCTTTGGCCGCAAGATCAACAACGCCGAGCAGCCGCTCGCGTTCATCGAGTTTCTGCGCCGCATCGTGGAAGGCGCGATCACGCCCGAGGAAGCGGTGAAGGCTTACCACGGCGTGCTGCAATCGCTCGGCATCCATCCGCACCGTCCGCTGGCCGACGACATGCAGATCACCTCCGCCGCCACGAGTTACGGCGGCAGCGGCGGCGCGCGGAAGACGATCGTGAAGCCGGACGGCGCGCCGGCTTCGACGAATGGCGGCGGTCGCATGGCCGACCAGCTCGCCCGCATACGCCAGCGGCTCGGGGATTAGCGCGCGGCGACCTCGGCGCCGAGCAGGCAGACGTCGTCGCTGAAGCCGTTTGCGCCGGCAAACTCGCGCACATCGGCGAGCAGACCATCGAGCATGGTTTCCACGGGCTCGTGGAGCCGTTTGCGTGCGGCGGCGACGAGGCGTTCGTGGCCGAACTCGTCGCCATCCGCGCCCTCAGCCTCGAAGATCCCGTCGGTGAAAAGCAGCACCACGTCGCGATCGGCGAGCGGCTGCGTGGTGGTCTCGTATTTCGCTCCGCTGAAGACGCCGAGCGCCGGGCCGCAGCGGCCGGCGCTGCATGAGAGGATCTCGAGTGAGTTGTTCTGACGGCGCAGGATAAAGGGCTTTGGATGCCCCGCGCTGGCGTGGCGGAACTCACGCGCGCCGAGGTCGGCGACGAGGCAGAAGGCGGTGGTGAAGACCGGGTCATTCGTGCGCTGGAGAATGGCCTGGAGGTGCTGGTTCATCTGCGTGAGCAGCCGGCCGGGGTCGGGCTCGAGGCCTTTCAACTCCTCGAGCATCGCGCGCAGCATCGCGGTCACCAGCGCGGAGCGGACGCCGTGACCCATCACGTCGGCGATGAAGATGAGCGCCTGCGTATTCGAAAGGGAGAGGATGTTGAAGAAGTCGCCGCCGACCTCATTCATCGAGAGGTAGCGGTGGCAGAAGCGCAGGTGGCTCTGCTCCTGCGGCACGCCGGCGGGGAAGGCGGGGTATTCGTGCGCGAGCATGGCCTGCTGGACTTCGCGCGCCATGCGCAGGTCTTCCTCCATCTCCTCGTTTTTCTTGCGCAGCTCCTCGCGGCTGGCGCGAAGCGCCGCGTAGGCGCGCTCGCGCTCGGCGATCTCGGCCTGGAGCCGCTGGCGCGCCTTCGCCAGTTCGATGAAGACGCTGACCTTTGCGCGCAGGATGTGGACGTCGAGAGGCTTGGTGAGGTAATCGACGCCGCCGGATTGGTAGCTCTGCGCGATCATCTGGATGTCGGCGTCGTTGGCGGTCACGAAGATGATCGGCGTGAAGCGCGTCTGCTCGCGCTCGCGGATGAGTGTGGCGACCTCGAAGCCGTTCATGCCGGGCATGTTCACGTCGAGCAGCACGAGCGCGAACTCTTCGCGCAGCAAATGCCGGAGCGCCTCGGGACCGGACTCCGCCGTCACCATCGGGTGGCCGAGCGGGCTGAGCATGGCCTTGAGCAGCGCGAGGTTTTGCTCGCGGTCGTCCACGAGCAGGAGCTTCACCGATTGTGCTTCGGTGGCGGGTTCAGGATTCGCATTCATGGGGATGGACGCAGTGTCGGCCCGGCAGCGCGAGTGAGCCAAGGGGCAATTTCAGCGAGCCGCAGCACCGCATCGGGCGCGGTGGCGGCGAGCGCGGCCTGCGGCATCGTGGGGCACTCGGCACCGGAGGGATCCTGCACGAGCGCGCGGCCGCCGAGCGCCTTGATCCGCGCCAGGCCGCGCGCGCCGTCGTCGTTGGCGCCGGTGAGCACGATGCCGGTGACGGCGGGGCCGAGCGCTTCGGCGGCGCTTTCAAAGCAGAGATCGATTGATGGGCGCGCGTAGTTCACGGGCGCATCCAGCGAGAGCGCGAAGTGGCCGTCCTCGACGAGCAGGTGGTAGTCGGGCCGCGCGAGGTGGACATGGCCGGGCTGGATCGGCTCCTTGTCGAACACCACGGCCACGGGCAGCGGGCAGCCGCGCGTGAGTGCGTCGGGCAGGAGTTCGTCGTGATCTGCGCGCCAGTGCTGCACGATCGCGATAGCCCAGGGGAAATCCGCGGGCAGTCCCGCGAGCACGGTGCGGATCGCGCTGGGGCCGCCGAGCGAAGCGCCGATGACGACGAGCGGGACCGTCATGCCGTGGCGGCGCTCTTGCGCTGGAAGATGCGCTCGCGCACGTCGAGCGGCTCGAACTCATCCTCGTGCGCCAGCCCGCGCATCGCCTCCGCGCGACCCAGCGCGAGGATGCCCGCGGGCGCGAGGCTGGCGAAGAGCAACTCATGCACGCGGGCCTGGAGCGCGGCGGCGAAGTAGATCGTCACGTTCCGGCAGAGGATGGCGTGAAACTCATTGAACGACCCCTCCGTGGCGAGGCAGTGCCGTGCGAAGACGATCCGCCGCCGCAGCGCCGCGCTCAGGATCGCGGCTTCGTGATCGGCGCTGTAGTAATCCGAGAAGCTGCGCGTGCCGCCCGCGGCGAGGTAGTTCGCGGTGTATTCCTTCATCAACCGGAGCGGGAACACGCCGGCGCGCGCCTGCTCGACGAGATTTTCGCTCAAGTCGGTGGCGTAAATGCGCGTGCGTTCGACGAGCCCCGCTTCGGCGAGGACGATGGCCAGCGAATAGACTTCCTCGCCGCTCGAACAGCCCGCGACCCACAGCCGCAGCGACCGCTCGCCAGCGAGGATCGGCACCACTTTCTCCCGGAATGCGACCCAGAATCCGGGGTCGCGAAACAGCGTGGTGTAATGGACGGTGATGCCGGCGATGAGCCGCTGCATGCACTCGGGTGCGTGCAGTGCGCGGGCCTGGAGCGCGGAGATGCTCGGCAGTTCCTCGGCCTTCACGCGGGCGAGCACGCGGCGTTTGAGCGAGGCGGGCGAGTAGCCGCGGAAGTCGATGCCGGTGCTGCCGTGGATCGCTTCGAGCAGCAGGCGCAGCTCGAGTTTTTCGAGCGCGAGTGTGGGCTCCTGCGCCGGGCTGGTGGCTGCACCGCTGCCTTTCATGGCGCACCGTCGCACGGCCTCAGCGGTAAAGCCAGACGCGGAGTAGGGAGCGGAGTTGGTCCATGTCCACGGGCTTGGCGATGTAGTCGCTCGCACCGGCATCGAGGCACTGCTCGCGGCTGCCTTTCATCGCCTTCGTGGTAACGGCGATGACCGGCAGGTTTTTCCAGCGCGCGTCGGCACGGATGCGGCGCGTGCATTCGAGCCCGTCCATCTCGGGCATCATCACATCCATGAGCACCACGTCGATGTGGGGGTTGCGTTCGAGTTGCGCGAGCGCTTCGAGGCCATTCTCCGCGGGCAGCACGCGCATCTCGAGCCGCTCGAGCGCGGCGGTGAGGGCGAAGACGTTGCGCACGTCGTCATCGACGACGAGCGCCGTGCGTCCGGCGAGCCCGGGGTCGCTGAGGTGGGCCTTGTGGAGCAGTTCGCGCTTGGCGGCCGGCATCCGGCTCTGCACGCGGTGGAGGAAAAGCGCCGTCTCATCGAGCAGACGCTCGGGCGAGCGGGCGTCCTTGATGATGAGCGATTTGCCGAGGCTGTTGAGTTCTGCTTCGTCGAAGGGGGTGGGCGCCTGGCCCGTGTGGATGATGATCGGCAGCAGCTCGCCGCCGGGCAGCGCGCGGATGCGGCGGATCAGCTCGGCGCCGCGCATGTCCGGCAGGCCGAGATCGAGCACCACGCAGTCGAACGTGCCCGCCTCGATCGCCGCGAGCGCTTCCGCGCCGGTGCCGACAGCGGTCGTGACCACGTCGCCATTGCCGATGAGGTCGGCGATCGCGCGGCGCTCCGCCTCATCGCCCTCGACCACGAGCAGCCGGCGCACGCTGCGGCGGACGAAGTCGCCGATGTGCTCGATGGCCGCGGTGAGCGCTTCGCGGGTGACGGGCTTTTGCAGCCAGCCGAGCGCGCCGAGGCGCATGCCGCGATCATCCGCGGCATCGGCGGAGATGAAATGCACGGGGATGTGGCGCGTGGCGTCGTCGTGCTTCCAGCGGTCGAAGATCGCCATGCCGTCGCGGTCGGGAAGGTGGACGTCGAGCGTGATGGCGGCGGGCGTGTAGCGGCGCACCGCGCGCTCGGCGGCCGCGGCGGTGGTGGCGACGATGCATTTGAACCCCCGCTCGCGCGCGAGATCCATGAGCACGCGGGCGAAGGGCTCGTCGTCTTCGACGATGAGCAGCACCTGGTCGCCGGGAGCGAGCGATGCGCTGTCGTCGCCGGGGAAAGGCACGTCCTCGACGATCTCCTCCGACGGCGGTTCCGGCTTCGGCTCGACGCGCGGCGCGGCGGGCACGGGGCGCGGCACCGGTTCGGCGCCGGCGGCGGGGATGGCGCCCGGGAGATGGAGCGTGAAGACCGAGCCCGCGCCGGGTGTGCTCTGGATCGTGATCGCGCCGCCGAGGAGCCGGGCGAGTTCGCGCGAGATCGAGAGGCCGAGCCCGGTGCCGCCGTATTTGCGCGAGGTGCCCGCTTCGGCCTGCTGGAAGGCTTCAAAGATCGCCTGCTGCTTGTCGGTCGGGATGCCGATGCCGGTGTCGCGCACCTCGAAGGAGAAGCCGCCCGCTTCCGGCGCGACGGTGAGGGTGACGCTGCCGCGCTCGGTGAACTTGAAGGCGTTCGCGAGCAGGTTCTTCAAAATCTGCAGCAGCCGCTTCGCATCGGTCTGGAAGGACGGGGGAAGTTCCGGCGCGAGGCGGACATCGAAGGCGAGCGCGCGCTTTTCCGCCACCGGCGCAAACGTGCGCTCGAGCGTGCTCCGCACGTCGCCAAAGGCCGCTTCGCTGGACTCGATGTCGAGCTTGCCGGCTTCGATCTTCGCGAGGTCGAGCACGTCGCTGATGAGCGCGAGCAGATCACCGCCAGCGCCGTGGATGGTGCGCGCCCACTCGACTTGCTTCGGCGTGAGCGTGCCCTCGGTGTTGTCGCCGAGCATCTGCGAGAGAATCATGAGGCTGTTGAGCGGCGTGCGCAGCTCGTGGCTCATGTTCGAGAGGAAGTCGGACTTGTAACGCGAGGTGAGTTCGAGCTCGGCGGCCTTGGCGCGCAGCTCGGTCTCGGCTTCTTCGAGTGCGAACTTTTGCCGGCGAACCTCGGTGTATTGCTCCTCGATGACGTTGGCTTTCTCCTCGAGCTCGGTGTTGAGCGCTTCGAGCTCGGCCTGCTGCTCGGTGAGGCGCGTTTGCGTCGCGTTGAGTTCACGGTTTTTCACGTCGAGCCCGCGGTTGGCTTCGTTGAGTTCCTCGGCCTGCACGGTCATTTCCTGCGCGCGCTGCTCGGCCTCGGCGAGCAGCTCGTCGGTGAGCGCGGCGGCGGCGATGGCCTGAAGCGCGGGGCCGAGGTTTTCGACGAATTGATCGAGGAAATTCAGCGCGCGCTCATCGAGGCGCTGGAGCGTCGCGAGCTCGATGACGGCGAGCACTTCGCCCTCGAAAAGCACGGGCTGCACGGCGATGCACCTCGGCTCCGCCTCGCCCAGCCCGGAGCGGATGCGCACGTAGCCGGCGGGCACTTCGTCGAGGAGGATGCGGCGCTTCCCGACGAGGCACTGCCCGACGAGCCCCTCGCCGGCGGCGAAGCGCTGCGGCAGGTGCGCGCGCTCGGCGTGGCCGTAGCTGGCGGTGAGCTCGGCCCAGCCGGTGTCGCTGCTTTTCCGCGCGAAGTAGAGCGCGTGCGGCACGCTGAGTAGCGCGGCAAGTTCGGCGAGGATGATCGTGCCGACCTCGCCGAGGTCGCGCTTGCCCTGGAGCTGGCCGGTGATGCGGACGAGGCTGGTCTTCACCCAGTCTTGCGCGGCCATCGTGCGGTGCGAGGTCTCGAGCTGCCCGGCCATCTGGTTGAACGCCTCGGCGAGCTGCCCGAGTTGGTCGCCCGTCGTCACGCGCACCCGGTGGGAAAAGCTGCCGCGGCCGATCTCGCCGGCGCCTCTCACCAGTAGCCCGATCGGCCCGGTGATGCGGCGGGTGATGAAGATGCCGGCCCCGAGGCCGAAGGCGAGCGCGAGCCCGGCGGTGACGATCAGAATCTCGCGCGTCTTCTTCACGGACTCATGCGCGGCGGTCGTGCGCGTCTCGAGCAGGCGCTCCTCTGCATCTTTCATCTCGGCGAGCAGCGCCAGGATTTCCTCGAATGCCTGCTGGCCTTTGCCGGTCTTGGCGAGCGCCACAGCGGCGTCGAAGCCGCCGACTTTTCGCGTCTCGATCCGTTGCTCGTAGAGTTCGAGGAACTCCGCGGTCAGTGGGCTGAGCCGGTTGAGCCATCCCTGCTGCGCGACGTCGCCCGCGGTGAGCAGCCGGAGCTTGTCGAGGCTCTGGGTGAGATCGATCCGGCTCCACTGGATGCCCTCGGCCAGCGCTTCCTCGCCCGTGAGGACGTAGCCGCGCACGGCGGACTGGACGTCGGAGACCGAAGCGTTGATCTGCACGATCTGGCCGATGATTTCGCGGCTCACCAGGACGCGGCGCTCGGTCTCGATGAGGTCCGCGAGCTGCCGGAAGGCGACGATTGCGAAGATGGCGAACGCGACGAGCACGAGCGCGAAGCCGCCGCCGATTTTCTTGCCGAGGGTCAGGGTCATCTTCGTTTAGAGTCCGTCGGTGGCGATGCGGGCGTTGCGCAGGATGGACGAGCTGGGCCGGAGCCGCTGCCGCTCGATCGCCTTCGGGTTGAGCTCGAACCGCACCTTGCGATCGGCCCCGGTGAAAAAGCGGATCGACCCGCCACGGTGGAGAAAATCTTCGCTTTCGCCGACGGTGAGGCACGAGGGGTTGGGCTGCGAGGGGCTGCCGCCGGCGACTCGCCGACAGAACTTTCCGAGCGCGAGACGGGGGTGACCTGCGTGTTCATCAGGTCTTCGAGGCTGAGTCGCTTGAGCCTGGCGACATCGGTCGGCGTTTCGCTGATCGTCTGAGCGTGGACGGTGACGGTCGCGAGCGCCGCGGACATGGCTCTGAGGATTTTTCCGAGAGGTTTGGTCATCGGTTGGGCTGGGATTCGTGACTCCGAATGGCGTGACCGCGCGACCTTGCGGGGCACCTCCGGCAGCGTCGAGTCTGAAAGTCTCCGCGCGACGAGCCCACCCCTTGCCCCGCCCTCTCCGGTCTGCCACCGTCGCACCTTCACTCAAACACTCATCGATCACATGTGCGGCATCATCGGCTACATCGGCTCCAAACCTGCGGTCCCCATCCTCCTCGACGGCCTGCGCCGGCTCGAATACCGCGGCTACGACAGCGCCGGCGTGGCGACGATCGCCGATGGAAAGATCGAGGTGCGCAAGCGGATCGGCCGCATCGCGAACCTCGCCGAGTTGATCCAGCAGTCGCCGCCGGCGGGCCACGTGGGCATTTCGCACACGCGCTGGGCGACGCACGGCGGCGTGACGGATGAGAACGCGCACCCGCACTTCGACCAGAGCGGCAAGCTCACGATCTGCCACAACGGCGTGATCGAAAACTACGCCACGCTCCGCGAGCAACTCGTGGAAGAGGGGCACGTCTTCAAATCGCAGACCGACACCGAGGTGCTCGCGCACTTGATCGGCAAGGCTTACGACGCAGCGGGCGGCAAGGCCTCGAAGGCACGGTTGGTCGAAGCGGTGCGCGCTGCATTGAAACAAGTCGTCGGGACTTACGGCATCGTCGTGCTGCATCTCGACGTGCCGGATTGCATCGTCGGCGCGCGGCGCGGCAGCCCGCTCGTGCTTGGCGTCGGCACGGGGGAGAATTTCTTCGCCAGCGACGTGAGCGCGATTGTCGCGCACACTCGCGAGGCGGTTTACCTCAAGGACTTCGACATCGCCGTGGTGGAGAGCGATCGGTTCGAGATCACGAGCCTGCTCGGCGGTGCGAGTGGTTACGAGGTAAGCAAGGTCGAGTTCAGCGAGGAGGACGTGAGCCGGGGCGACTACCCGCACTACATGCTCAAGGAAATCTTCGAGCAGCCCGCAACGATCCTCGACGCGATGCGCGGTCGGCTTTCACGCGAAGAAGCCACGGCGAAGCTCGGCGGGCTCGGCATGACGCCGCACGAACTGCGCGCCGTGGACCGCATCATCCTCACCGGCTGCGGCACCGCGAGCCACGCGGCGATGTGCGGCGAATACATCATCGAAGCGCTCGCGCATGTTCCGGTGGAGGTCGAGTTCGCGAGCGAATTTCGCTACCGCAATCTCCCGCTGCCGAAGGACACGCTCGTCTTCTGCATCAGCCAGAGCGGTGAGACCGCCGATACGCTCGCCGCGCTCCGCGAGAGCCAGCGCAAGGGCCTGCGCACGCTCGGCGTTTGCAACAACGTCGGCTCCACGATCGCGCGCGAAAGCGACGGCGGCGTCTATATGCACGCCGGCCCGGAGATCGGCGTGGCGGCGACCAAATCGTTCACGTCGCAGGTCGCGATCCTCACGCTCATCGCCTTGCTGCTCGGCCGCATCCGCAACATGAGCACGACGACGGGTCTGCGGATCATCGATGAACTCGAAGCGCTGCCCGACAAGGTCCGCCGCATCCTCGCGCTCAACGACCACATCAAGTCCGTCGCCGAAAAATATGCGAACGCGACGGCGATGATGTTCCTCGGCCGGCAGTTCAACTACCCCATCGCGCTCGAAGGCGCGCTGAAGATGAAAGAGATCAGCTACATCCACGCGAGCGGCCACCCGAGCGCGGAGCTGAAGCACGGCGTCATCGCGCTCATCACGCCGGAACTGCCGAGCGTCTTCATCGCGCCGGACGACAGCGTGCTGGAGAAGAACATCTCCAACATCGAGGAAGTGAAAGCGCGCAAGGGCCCGATCATCGCCATCGGCACCGAAGGCTGCACGAAGCTCGAGCGCGTCGCCGACGACTTCATCGGCATCCCCGCGTGCCCCGACTACCTCAGCCCGATCCTCACGAGCATCCCCCTCCAGCTTCTTGCCTATCACACTGCCGTCGCGCTCGGCTGCGACGTGGACAAGCCGCGCAACCTCGCGAAGTCGGTGACGGTCGAGTAGCGCGACTTCTCGCCGTTGCGGCGGTTTGTTCCCGCCCATGAACCACCGCATCCCGTCCGTCCCCGTTGTGCTTCTCTTCGCACTCGTGTGCGGTCGTGCCCTCGCCGCGCTGCCCGAGGATGTCGCGAAGCGCGAGGTCGTCATCTTCAGCGACGGCGTGCGGATGGAGGGCGACTTGTATCTGCCGAAGGATTTGAAACCGGACGCGAAGCTGCCCGCGATCGTGCTCTGCGCGGGCACGGGCGGGACGAAGGGCGGCAGCGGCGCGCGGCTCGGCGCGATCTTCGCGCAGAATGGATACGTGGCGCTCGCGTTCGATTACCGCGGCTGGGGCGAGAGCGACAGCAAGCTCATCACGACCGAAAAACAGCCGCGTCCCGACGCGAACGGCAACGTGGAGGTGAAGGCGCGGGCCGTGCGGTGGCAGATGGATTTCGCCGACCAGGCGATGGACATCCGCGCGGCGATCAGCTTCCTCGCGGGCGAGCCAGGCGTGGACAAGGGACGCATCGGCATCTGGGGCAGCAGCTACGGCGGCGGGCTCGTGACGTGGACTGCGGGCAACGACCCGCGTGTGAAATGCACCGCCGCGCAAGTGCCCGGCATGGGCGCGGTGCGCACGCCGGAAGTCAACGCGCGCACCTTCGACTACCTCACGAAGCAATCGCGCGGGGAAGTCGAACCGGTGCCCTTCGAGACGGGGAAAATGACCGGCAAAATGGAGCGTTACACGCAGATGCGCGTGAACCCGACAAAAGGCATCGGCTTCTCGCCGATCGAGGCGGCGGAGAAAATCTCCGCGCCCATTATCTATGTCGTCGCCGAAAACGAAGAGCTGAGCAGCAACGCGAACGTCGAGCGTGTCGTTGCCACGCTGAAGCAACGCGGCGTGCCATCGGCGTATCACGTCATCAAGGGCATCACGCACTACGGCATTTACCGCGAAGGCTTCGCCGAGGCGACGCGGCTGGAACTGGAGTGGTTCAACCAGCACCTCAAGCCCGCGCAGCCATAGCCGCCTTGCGGGCGACATAAACCGTGCTCGCGGATTCGCGCTCGAGCAGCGGGTTGGAAAACGTGACGACGTCCGCTTTCGCCGTGGCGAAGACCGCGCCGAGAGCGCGCAGGAATTCCTCTTCCGGCGGATCGTCCGACCACAGCGCGAAAATGCCGCCGGGGTGCAGGTGCGCAGCGAGAGCGCGCAGGCCATCGATCCCGTAAAAGGAACCGTGGCGCTCGTGCAGGAGATTGCGCGGCGAGTGATCGATATCGAGAAGCACAGCGTGAAACTTCCGACCCGCATCGAAGCCCGCCTCCGACACAGCGAGCGCGAAGAAATCGCCGAGCACCAGCCGGCACCGCGGATCGCCGCACAGCTTCGCGCCGAGCGGCACGAGGCCGCGCTGGTGCCAATCGATCACGGCTTCGAGCGCATCGACCACCACGAGCGAACGCACCGTTTCATGCGCCAGCGCCGCGACCGCGGTGTAGCCGAGGCCGAGCCCGCCCACGACGACATCCCATTCGCCAGCGCCGAGTTCGTGTAATCCGAGGTCAGCGAGCGCGACTTCGACTTCGTGAAACAAACTCGACATGAGAAACGCGTCTCCCAGCTTCACCTCGAAAACTTCGAGCCCATCGAGCGCGAGCACGCGACGGCGGCGCAGGGTCAGTTCGCCGAGCGGCGTCTTGCGGTAGTCGAGTTCTTCAAAGTCCTTGCTCATCGCGCAGGAATACCGCCGCAGGACGAAGACAGCTACACGAACCTCGAGGAGGTTCTGCACTCGCTCACACAAGGAGGGGCGGCGGCCCCGCCGGCCTGAGCGCCGGAGGCGCTCCCACGTCAGTGCTTTTGGGAGCCGCTTTGCGGCTCCGGGCGGGGAGGGCGCCGCCCCTCCTTGGCGCGGTTTTCTGGGTAGTGTCCTACTTTGGCTTGTTTAGCAGGACAGAAGCGCTCTGCCCGATTCCCGCCTGCGCCGCTTACGGAACGTCAACCGCTGCACATGAGCGGGATTCACTTATCCGGCCCCGCTCGCTCACGCAAAGCCAAGCCAGCGCTGCACAGCAGCCTCGACCTCCGCGAGCTTGTCGGCGGGCAGTCGGGCGAGCAGACGCATGAGTTTCACCGCGGGCACGGTGCCGATGTTTTGTGCATCGAAGACACCGGGCAGGAAGTTCGGCGCGTCATGTTCGATCTCGAAACGCCAGCCGTGTCGCTGCGTGGTGCGCGCCACGTAGGTGACGACGGCCTTCTCGTCGTCGCCGAATGGAACGCTCAGGATCAAGCATGGGCGCGGCTTGGCCGTCATGCCCAGATCGACCATCCAGATTTCGCCGCGAGTCACTCGCCGAGCCATTGCTTGCCGGCCTCGACACCCTCGGCCTCGTCAAGCTGCCGGAACAGGCTCTCGCTGGCGCTGAGCATGGCGCGACGCTCCTCGATCCACGCGGCCACTTCGAGCATCTGCTCGGTCGGCAGTTGTTCGAGCGCGGCTTCGATTTCAGCGACGGTGCTCATGGCCGGAGGATGCACGCGGCGACACCCGGCGTCAACGCGGGGCGGGACGGCAAGAATATTCTCTCGACCCCTTCGCCGACCCCTTCGCCCAGCCTAACCTGGGAGACTCCGGCAGGATCTCCCGTCGCTATAGATTGAACTGCGCCCGCGTTCCGCTTCACCCGACGTATCAGTCATATTGTGCTGTCCCCATCGAGG
>VFJQ01000123.1 GCA_009885995.1 Verrucomicrobiota bacterium | reverse complement strand
GTGGTTTTCCTCAACGGTCTGCCGCTGGGACTGATCGAGCTGAAGAATGCGGCGGATGAGGACGCGGACATTTGGGCAGCATACCGGCAGCTCCAAACTTACAAGGCACAGATCACGTCGCTGTTGAACTATAATGCGGTCTTAATCGTGAGCGATGGAACTTATGCCCGTATCGGTTCCGTGACTGCCAATCAGGAATGGTTCAAAGTCTGGCGCACGATTGACGGTGAGGGCGACGCGCCGAAGACGGCGCTGGAGCTGGAGGTGCTGGTGCGCGGCGTGTTCGAGCGGCAGCGGTTCCTCGACCTGCTGCACCATTTCATCGTCTTCGAGGAAGACCCGGACTCGGGCGCGCTCCACAAGATCATCGCAGGCTACCATCAGTTCCACGCGGTGAATGCGGCGGTGGAGGAGACGGTGCGCGCCAGCGGCATGAGCGAGAACGGGCTCGTGCTGCGCGAGGACGCGGGCACCTATTGGTCGGGCCGGATGCATGGCGGCAAGCCGGGCGACCGTCGCGCGGGTGTGGTCTGGCACACGCAGGGCAGCGGGAAGAGTTTCTCCATGCTCTTCTTCGCCGCGCGCGTGGTGCGGCATCCGGCGATGCAGAACCCGACGCTGGTGGTGCTGACCGACCGCAACGATCTCGACGACCAGCTTTTCGGCCAGTTCCAACGCTGCGCGGACATCCTCGGCCAGACGCCGGTGCAGGCCAGCGGGCGCGAGCTTGTCGGTGCGGTAGGAAATCGCGCGGTCGGTGAAGAGCGACGCGAACGAGCGTTTGCACGACTCGAGCAGCGCGGTCGGTCCCTGCACGTTCAGATACGTCTCCTGCTGCCCGGCGAAGCTCGCATCCGGCAGATCCTCGGCGGTCGCGCTGCTGCGCACGGCGACATCGACCGGCCCGTCCGGCGCGAGCTGTCCGTAAGCAGTAATGATTTCCTCGCGCAGATCGTCCGGCAGTTCCGCGGCCATGATCGCGTGGCGCACCTGGCTGCCGCGGCTGCGGAGGTTCTCCATGTCGCCGGTGTCGAGCCCGCTGAGGATCTCGCGGATGCGCTGATCGACCCCCGCTTCGCGCAGGAAGTAGCGATACGCCTCCGCCGTGACGGCGAAGCCATCCGGCACCTTCACGCCACGCTGCGTCAGCTCGCGCACCATCTCGCCGAGCGACGCGTTCTTGCCGCCGACGAGCGGCACATCCTCGATGCCGATGTCCGCGAACCACTTGATCCATTTCGCGGCGGTTGCTGAAAGTTTCGGGTAGTCATGGCACGTCACTCTGCCAATTCCCGGATCGTCTGCTCGCCGTCGGTTGCCGATGCGTCTCCATTTCTTGCGACGCACCGCTTTGCGCCGGGCGCGGTCCGGGTAAGGTGCGCGGCTCATGCCTGCTACGCCCGCTGTATTCCTCGACCGCGATGGGACGCTCATCGAAGACGTCCGCTACTGCAAAGACCCCGCGCACGTCCGCGTGCTGCCAGGAGTGGTGGAGGCGTTGCGGCGTCTGCGGGCGGCGGGGTTTCGCACGGTGATCATCACGAACCAAAGCGCGATCGGGCGGGGCTGGATGTCGGTGGGCGACTACGAAGCGGTGCATGCGCGGACGATCGAACTGATCGGCGCGGAGCATCTCGACGCGGCGTATTTCTGTGCGGATGCGCCCGAGGCGGACAGCACGCACCGCAAGCCGGCGCCGGGGATGGTGCTGGATGCAGCGCGTGATCATGGGATCGATCTCGCGCGGTCGTGGTTCGTCGGCGACAAGCGCGCCGATGTGCTCTGTGGGCGCACCGCGGGGACGCGGACGGTCTTCGTCCTGTGTGGCCAGGGGACCGTTGCGGACGGCGCGGAGGCGGATTTCGTCGCGCGCGACCTTGCGGAGGCGGCGGACTTCATCCTAAAGGAATCGGATGCCGGCTAAAGTCGCTGTCATCATCCCAGCCCGCTACGCCTCCACGCGTCTGCCGGGCAAGCCGCTGCTCGCCATCGCGGGCAAGCCGCTGGTCCAGCACGTGTGGGAGCAGTGCTCGAAGGTGAAGGGCGTCGCTGCGGTGATCGTGGCGACGGATGACTTGCGGATCGCGGAGGCGGCGTTCGGTTTCGGCGCGGAGGTGGCGATGACTTCGACGAAGCACCGGAGCGGGACGGATCGCGTAGCCGAGGTGGCGAAAAAGCTGCGCGGCTTTACGCACGTCATCAACGTGCAGGGCGACGAACCGCTCATCGACCCGAAGCTCGTCGCGCGACTCGCCGGCGCGATGTCAGCGGATGCGAAGATCGCGATGATCACGGCGGCGAATGTCTTTGGCCCGGCCGACGACGTGGCGAACCCGAACATGGTGAAGGTGGTGCTCGATCGTGCCGGCGACGCACTCTACTTCTCGCGCAGCGCGGTCCCCTACGTGCGCGGCGACGGGGTGAAGCCGACGTTTTACCGCCACCAGGGCATCTACGGCTACACGACGAAGTTTCTGCTCCAGTTCGTGAAGTGGAAGCCGGGCGTGCTCGAACAAGCGGAGTCGCTTGAACAACTGCGCGCACTGGAAAACGGTGCCAAGATTCGCGTCGTCCTCACGAAACACGCAGCCGTCGGCGTCGATGCGCCGGCAGATGTTGCGGTCGTCGAGCGCATCCTTTCCACCACTCGATCTACATCATGAAATACATCTTCGTCACCGGCGGCGTCGTCAGCAGTCTCGGCAAAGGACTCGCGGCCGCTTCGCTCGGCACGCTGCTCGAACACCGCGGGCTCAAGGTCGTGCTGCAGAAGTTCGACCCGTATCTGAACGTCGATCCCGGCACGATGAACCCTTTCGAGCACGGCGAGGTGTATGTGCTCGACGACGGCGCGGAGACGGACCTCGACCTCGGGCACTACGAGCGGTTCACGAACACGCCGCTGACGCGCGCGAACTCGACCTCGAGCGGACAGGTGTATGAGACGGTGATCCAGAACGAGCGGCGCGGCGATTACCTCGGCAAGACCGTGCAGGTCATCCCGCACATCACGAACGAGATCAAATCGCGCATCGAGCGCGGCGGCGAAGGGCGCGACGTGGATGTGGTCATCACCGAGATCGGCGGCACGACGGGCGACATCGAGGGGCTGCCCTTCCTCGAGGCGATCCGGCAATTCATCCAGGAAGTCGGCCCGCAGAACGCGATCGTGATGCACGTGACGCTCGTGCCGTTCATCAAGGCCGCGGGTGAGCTGAAGACGAAGCCTTCCCAGCAATCGATCGCGAAGCTGCGCGAGATCGGCCTCCAGCCGACGGTGCTCATCGCGCGCACCGAGGAGCCGCTCGGCGCCGATACGCGGGCGAAGCTCTCGCAGTTCTGCTCCGTGCCGCTCGATGCGGTGATCGAGTGCCGCGACGTGCCGCACACGATTTACGAGTGCCCGCTCGCGCTCCAGGCGGAGCATCTCGACGACATCGTGTGCCGCTCGCTCGGGCTCACCGTGCCGCCGGCGGACATGACGAAGTGGCGAAAGTTCGTGGACCGCGTCATCAAGCCGAAGAAGCACGTGCGCATCGCGCTCGTCGGCAAATACACCGATCACAAGGACGCCTACAAATCGATCCTCGAGTCGATCACGCACGCGGCGGCGGCGTGCGATTGCCACGTCGAGGTGAAGCAGGTGGAAGCCGAGGATTTCGAGGTCCACGATCCCGCGGAAAAGCTGGGCCAGGTGTCCGGCATTATTGTGCCCGGCGGCTTCGGCGAGCGCGGGATCGAGGGAAAAATCCGCGCGTGCCAGTTCGCCCGGGAGCATGGGGTGCCCTACTTCGGCCTGTGCCTCGGGATGCAGATCGCAACGATCGAGTTCGCGCGCAATGTCTGCGGGCTGAAGGGCGCGACTTCCACGGAGTTCGAGAAGGCGCCGACGCATCCGGTGATCGACCTCCTTCCCGAGCAAAAGAAAGTGAAGGGCAAGGGCGCGACGATGCGGCTCGGCACGTGGGAATGCCACCTCGCCGAGGGCACGAAGGCGCTGCAGGCCTACGGCAAAGCGGACATTCGCGAGCGGCACCGGCATCGCTTCGAATTCAACAACACGTATCGCGAGCAGATGGAAGCCGCGGGGTTCGTCATCGCCGGCACGTCGCCGGATGGGCGGCTGGTGGAGTTGATCGAACTGCGCGATCATCCCTGGTTTGTCGCATGTCAGTTTCACCCGGAGTTTCAATCGAAGCCGAACGCGCCGCACGCGCTGTTCAAGGGATTCGTCCAGGCCTGTCTCGCGCATCACGCCTGAGCCGCCGGCCCGCTGCATGAATCGCACGCGCCTCATCTTCCCTGCCCTGCTCGTGCTCGCTACCGCGCCTGCGGTGCGCGCCGCGGAGATCAAGCCGCCGTTCGGGCTGGTGTGGGGGGAAAGCGCCTCGCGCCTCGAGAAGATGCTGCGCAATGCCAAGGCCACCATCGTGGACAAACGGCCCGTGCAGGGCGGACTCGTCGCGTGGGATGTGGAGGGCCTCGTGCAGAGCGGGCTCAAGCGCACGGTCTTCTATTTCCGCGGCGACGAACTGGCGGAAGTCGAACTCATCTACCAGCGCAGCGATTGGGCCGAGCGCGACTACAGCGGGTTCATGAGCCAGGTGCGCCAGGCCATTCAGCGCAACTACGGCGAAGGCCAGCAGCACGTCCGGCGAACCGAGCCCGTGAACGAGGTGGTGCAGACGATCAACGGCTACAAGTGGAACCAGAACAACGCGTCCGTGGAGCTCTTCTACTACTCCGCCCAGAACGGTCCGGACATCTTCCGCACGATCTCGGTTCACTATAAGACCTTCTGACCGTGCTCTCGGAAACAGCCGCCCGCTCGTCGCTGCCCGATCGTCTCCTTGCGGCGATCCGCAAGGCGCAGACGAATCTGCTGCGCCTTCAGCACGCCGAAGGCTACTGGTGCGGCGAACTCTTCGTCGATGCGACGCTGTGCGCGGACCTCGTCGCCTACATGCACTGGGCCGGCGAAGTCGATGCGGT
The DNA here is from genome assembly GCA_009885995.1 of Verrucomicrobiota bacterium. Taxonomy (GTDB): domain Bacteria; phylum Verrucomicrobiota; class Verrucomicrobiia; order Chthoniobacterales; family Chthoniobacteraceae; genus VFJQ01. The sequence continues at coordinate 4,277 of VFJQ01000123.1, read as the reverse complement.
GCTGGAGGAAAAGTGCGCGGCGCACATTCGCCGCCGCCAGCTCGCCGACGGCGGCTGGAGCATCTACGAAGGCGGGCCGAGCGATGTGAATGCGAGCGTGAAAGCTTACTTCGCACTGAAACTCGCCGGCCACGCGCCGACACAGCCGCACATGCACGAGGCGCGCGCGTGCATCCTCCGGCTCGGCGGCATCCCGCGGATGAATACCTACGCAAAGCTCTATCTCGCGCTGCTCGGCCAGTTCCCGTGGAAGTTCCTGCCCACCGTGCCGGCGGAGATGATCTTTTTCCCACGCGGGTTCGTCTTCAGCATCTACGAAATGTCGAGTTGGAGCCGTGCGATGCTCGTGCCGCTCGCGATTCTGAATCATTTCAAACCCACTCGGCAGCTCCCGCCGGAGAAGCAACTGCACGAGCTCTACCCCGTGGGCACCGAGCAAGGCGACCTCGGTCTCGAATGGCGGGGACGGCGCCTGAGCTGGCCAAACTTTTTCCTCTTCTGTGACCGGACCTTGAAGCTCCTCCACAACTTCCCGTGGAAACCCTGGCGCCAGCGCGCGCTGCGCGAATGCGAGCGCTGGATGCTCGCGCGAATGGGCGAAGGCAGCGACGGTCTCGCCGCGATTTTTCCCGCGATGCTCAACGCGATGATCGCGCTGAAGACGCTCGGATACTCGAACGACCACCCCGCGCTCGCGAAGGCGCGGCGCGACTTCGAGGCGCTCTTCGTCGATGATCCGCAGGACTTCCGCGTGCAACCGTGCGTCTCGCCCGTGTGGGACACGGCGATCAATCTCATCGCGCTGATCGACAGCGGCATCGAACCGCAGCGCGAGGAAATCCAGCGCGCTGTCCGCTGGCTCGAGCGCCACGAAGTGCGCACGGTCGGCGATTGGTGCGTGAAGAATCCCGGCATCGAACCGAGCGGCTGGGCATTCGAGTTTGGCAACGGTTTCTATCCGGACACGGACGACACGATGATGGTGCTCGCCGCGCTCGGGCGGACGGACAAGTCCACCGCAGAGGCGCAGAAGCGCGGAGAGGGGCCGGTTCCGTTTTCCACCTCCGCACCTCTGCGCCTCTGCGGTTCCTTCGAGCGCGCGCTACGCTGGCTGCTGAGTTTTCAATGCCGCGGGGGCGGCTGGGCAGCGTTCGATCGGGACGTGACGAGGGGCTGGCTCGAAGACGTGCCCTTCGCCGACCACAACGCGATCCTCGATCCGCCGTGCAGCGATCTCACCGGGCGAATGCTCGAGTTGCTCGGCTTCATCGGCTGGCGGCGCGACTCGCGCGTCGTCGAGCAAGCGCTCGATTTCCTCCGCCGCACGCAGGAACCCGACGGATCGTGGTATGGGCGCTGGGGCGTGAACTACATCTACGGCACGTGGCAGGTGCTCCGAGGCCTTCGCGCCATCGGCGAAGACATGCGGCAGGACTGGATCGTGCGCGCGCGCGATTGGCTGGCGAGTTGCCAGAACGACAACGGCGGCTGGGGCGAAACCTGCGCGAGCTACGATGACCCGACGCTCAAGGGCAAAGGCCCGAGCACCGCAAGCCAGACCGCGTGGGCGCTCATGGGCCTCATCGCCGCCGCCGAACCCAGCGCGCTGCACAGCAAGCCGATCGCACGCGGCATCGAGTTCCTGCTCACGCGCCAGAATGCGGACGGCTCGTGGAGCGAACCCGAGACGACCGGCACAGGCTTCCCACGCGTCTTCTACCTCCGCTACGACATGTATCGGAACAACTGGCCGCTGCTTGCGCTGGCCACCTGGCGACACGCAGTCGGCAAGCCGTTCACTTCGGAGCCTTCGCCGTTTTCACCACGGTCTTGCCCGCCTCCTCCCAGCCGCTGAAGCCGCTCGTGAGATGGAAGATCTCCGGGAACTTGCCCGTGCCATTCATCTTCTGCACCGCTCGCATGCTGCGGTTCCCCGCCGCGCAATGCACCAGCACCGGCTTGCCTTCGACCTCCTTGATCAGCACGTCGAAATCAGAATCGATGAACGAGATGTTCTTCGCACCGGCGATGTGTCCCATGTCGAATTCCTCCACCGTGCGCACATCGATCACGACGATGTCCTTACGCTCGGCGATGAGTTTTTCCGCCACGTCCGGACTGACGTTTTGGACTCTGGATTTCGGAGCAGCGGCAGGCGTCGTGGCAGCGGGCTTTTTCTTGTCGCCAGGCTTCTGGGCAAAGCCGGTGGCGGTGCAGCAGATCGCGAGGCAGAGGGTGAGGGAAAATCGAATCATGCGTCGCATATGGAGCAATGCGGCGCGAAGGGCAACCCCACTGCGCCCAGAATATTCTCCCGACCCCGCGTGGCGGGCGGCGCGGAGCAGCTTCGCCTCTCCGCGCAGCGGCACGACCTTCTTTGCGCCGCCATCTTTTCATCTGCGCAGGCGAAGCCGGAGCATTCCCACACACGGCGCTCGTCACGCTCCGCGCGGAGCGCGGCGAAAAAGTGGCAGCGTGGGGAGGCGGCGGAGCGCGCTGCGCGGAAAGGCGGCGGTGGCGCAGGGCGCTCCGCCGCACACACACAACGGCGGGACGCCGCATGACGTTCCTGGAGCGGGGGGAGTGGTGGGAGCCGCGGCGGTTCGGGGCGGGATGGTTGGCGGGCTGCGGGCGCGGGGGCTGCGCGCAGGGCATCGCCGAGCAGCCCCGTGACCGCCGGCGGCGGGTCTTCGGTGGGATGGTCCGCTCCGGGCGCGGTGCGTGCCGCGGCGGGCGGTTGGTTCAGTTCGCAGGCTTTCGAGGCACTGCAGCGGCAGCTTCTTCCTTCAAAAACTTCTGACAGGTTTCATCACCGTTCTTCGCCCCGAGTTCAGCCCAGCGCCGCGCTTCGGCGGGATTCCATTCGACCATTCGGTAATGAAGAAAGAGCTGCCGGGCGGCAAGACCGTCACCTTGGCGTGCCTTTGCACCAAGAGTCTTGCGCTTTTCCGCCGGAACGAAGAAGCGCTCTTTGAAGGTGCCAGCGCGCGGATTCTCTTCCGCGCAACTCGTGAGTGTCGACCCCATCATCAGGGCGATCAGAATGCGGAAGAGTTTCATCGTGGATTGAAAGTTTTCCATCCACCCGAACCCCAAGTGCTGGGTCTGAAGAGGTTGAATGGATTCCCCTGGTATCGTGAGAAGCTGCCCGGATCGCCCGGACGTTTAGCCGCTTTTAGATCGCCGGTCGCACCGACCGCAGGCTTGCCCGAAAGTTTGGCAAACTGTTCCGAGAAGCTATTTTTTCCGAACCCAGTGCTGCACGCCCAAAACTTGGTTTTCTCAGCCTTCTTGAAGTCCGGGTCGTTCTTAACCCGATCCAATACTTCCTTCGGCGTATACATCCGACCGTGACTGTCATAGAGGCCCCTCGGGTCACCGTGAGCGCCCACGTCGTAAACGTTCGGACGATCCGGAAAGAGCCGGGTATTGGGATCCTCCCAACCGCCGTCGAAGAACTCGTGATCAATCAGTCCAAGGGGATCCCAGCGATTTGTCGGTGAGTTTCCGACGTATCCGTAGAGGTTTAACCCGCCTTCTTCCTCGATCGGATCCCTGCTTAGCCACCTACCCGTTACCGCCTGGTAATAACGAAACCCGTAGTAGAGCAGCCCCGTCTCCTCATCCTGATACTTGGTCGAGAACCTGAACTGATTTTCCATCGCCATCGCCCCCGTGGCGCGCAGTGGTTCTCCAAACGGTCCATACCCGTAGTCCGCCACCACATTCCCCGTCGCGCTGTCCACGAGCTGCTGCACATTCCCGTTGCCGTCGTGCGTGTAGTAGTAGGTCTTCCCTGCGATGAGGTCTTTCATCGCCAAGAGGCCGCCGACTCCGCCGGCACCTTGCTGCGTGCCGCTCAGATCGAGGCCCCATTGATAGACACGCTGCGGCGTCAGCGTGGCGTCCAGTTCACCGATCAGGTTCCAGCCGTCATACACGAACAACGTCGTCTTCTGCAGCACGTAGGCGCTCGTCGCGGCGTTCCAGAGATACACCTGCTTCTTGAACCGCCGGTGCCCGGCGTCGTAGGCGAAGGTCAGCTTCTGCTTCGGCGCTCCGGCGCTCACGGCCTCGGGGCGGGTCTCCACTTGCACCAAGCGGCTCTCGGCGTCCCATGTGCGCTGCCAGCGACCGTCGCTCGTCTCGTTGCCGTCATCGTCGTAGAGGAACGTTTCCGGCGTGCGCGGCAGGAACCGCGCTCCGCTCTCGATGTCCTCCAGCATCGCGCCGTTCTTGCCCACGATCTTCAGCCGCGCATAGGCGCTCCAGGCGGC
>VFJQ01000069.1 GCA_009885995.1 Verrucomicrobiota bacterium | reverse complement strand
GAGCGCTTTGGCGGAGTCGGAGGCGACTCTTCGGCCGCGCAGGCGAGACTTGCATGACGCCCTTCATCGACGGCAGCCGGCGCCGGGCAAGGAAAGTTTTTCGGGGAGTCGCTCCCGTGGCTCACGCTGCCTCAGCGTGACTGCCGCAAGGCAGGTCGAGGCGGAAAACATGGCGACAACCTCACCTGCGCGCGCCAGCGCCCAAGCTTTTGGTCAGCGCGCTGCGCGCGGTGGGCTTTCGTTTCACGCTGGGGGGCAGCGTGAGCCACTTTCCTGCTGCGCGGCTGCGCTACCGGCAGCGGAGAACGGTTTTGAAAACGTGCGCGCGCGTGGCAGGGTCGCAGGCATGAGCACCATCACCGTTGCCATTCCCGATCCGCTCGACCTGACGCTGTCCGACCGCATGAATGACACGGGCGCGCGATCGAAGGAGGAGTATTTGCTCGGCTTGATCGAAGCCGATTGCGCCGCGGGCGGGCTGGAGCGCGTGCTGGCGGAGCGGCTGGCCGGGCCATTCGTCCCGTTGCCTGCGGACTGGCAGGACCAGGTGCGGCAGGCGGCCCGGGCGCGCGCGTGAGGATCGAGCCGCACGCCGCGGTGCTCGCGGAAGATTTGCCCGCGTCTATGCCTTCATCGCGCGGGACAATCCGACGGCGGCGGAGCACGTGCTCGAGGCGGTGCAGGCCACGTTTGACCAACTCTCGCGACAGCCGGAAAGTGGCGTCGTCTATCCGGCGCGCAGCCCGAAGCTCACCGGCTTGCGGATGCTGCCAGTCCACGATTTCGCGAATTATCTCATCTTTTACCGGATCGAGTTGGAGGCCGTCCGCATCCTGTATGTGGTGCATGGGGCGCGGCATCTTCCCCGCTTGTTTAGGCGGGAAACGCGGAGTTAGCGGAACGCTCCTCCGGAACCTCACGCCGAAGCGCGGCACGCATGCAGTTCAGCCGGGGCTTGCATGACGCCCTTCATCGACGGCAGCCGCCTCCGGGCAAGGAAAGTTTTTCGCGGACGCTTCTAGGGCAACCGCTCCGGTTGCCGGGGTGGGCGAGGGAACGATTGCCGGCAACCGGAGCAGTTGCCCTACAGTAAGGGACCTGCGACGTGCCTCCGCTACCGGCTGCGGAGGGCTGGGCGCGGATCAGGGGTGGTTTCTGCATGGGAATCGGGCCAGCGCGGCCTGCTCTCTGTTCTACAGAGAGCCGCTTCTGGTAGCGCGGCGGGGCGGGAAGGCGGAAAAGATGGCATTTCGGCCCGATTCCGGCCTTCCCCGAACGATCCGTGGACGCCGCTGAACGATCCGTGGACGCCGCCGAACCATCCGTGGACGCCGCTGAACCATCCGGGGGCGTCGCTGGATAATGCCGGCAACCGGGGCGGTTGTTCCTGCGTGGCGGCTTGATCGCGCGGGGCGTGCGCCCGCGAAGGCGGCGCGCGGCACCAAGGCGAGAGGTCAGCGCATTCAGCACGAACGGCTGGAGAGCGCGGTCCCTCTTGCCGGCGAAGCGAACGCCGGGCATTTTGCGCCCGTGCTCTCGCCAAAGATCCTCGCAGCCCTCACCCGCGCGTTCGTGCGCGATTCGCGGATGCGACGGACGCTCATGTTTTACATCGCGCTCGCGGCGAGCCTGATGGTCTTCATCGGGTCGGTGCTCCTCGATGCGTGGCTGCGCTCGCATCCGCTCCTCTTCGTCGGCTACTGGGCGGTGTGCGCGTGGTTCACGCTCGCAGCGGCACTGCTGGCAGTCTTCGATCTGCTCGTCGTGCGCGCCTCCGCCCGCGCGGCGCAACGCGAAATCCAGCGCAACCTGATTCCCAACGAAGATGATCCGCACCCGCGCTGAACTCGAAGCCCTCGAACGCGAACGACTCGCGTCTTACGCGCAAAAGACCGGTGACAGCACCGGGCGCGCGCACCCCGAGCCGCCGCACCCGCACCGGCTCGACTACGAGCGCGACCGCGCACGCGTGATCCACAGCCAGGCGTTCCGGCGGCTGGAGTATAAGACGCAGGTCTTCCTCAACGGCACCGGCGATCACTTCCGCACGCGGCTCACGCACACGATGGAAGTCGCTTCGATCAGCCGCACGATCGCACGCGGGCTCGGGCTGAATGAGGACCTCGCCGAGGCCATCGCGCTCGCGCACGACCTCGGCCATCCGCCCTTCGGCCACAGCGGCGAGGAGGCGCTCGACCGGCTGATGAAGACGCACGGCGGCTTCGATCACAACGCGCAGAGCGTGCGCATCGTCGAGGCGATCGAGCACAAATATCCGCGCTTCGAGGGGCTGAACCTCACGTGGGAAGTGCGCGAGGGGCTGCACAAGCACGCGCGCTTTCACGAGGCGGTGAAAGGCGGCGCGAAGCATCCCTCGCCCAGCCTCGAGGCGCAGATCGCGAACCTCGCCGACGAGATCACCTACTACAGCCACGACCTCGACGACGGGCTCGATTCCGGGCTGATCACGACCGGGCAGTTCGCCGGGCTCGACGTGTGGGCAGAGAGCGAGGCGCAGGTGCGGCAGCACTTCCCGAAGCTCAAGGGCAAGGAACTCGCGAGCTACATCATCCGCTGCCTGATCGACCGGCAGGTGGAGGACGTCATCACTGCGAGCGCCGGCGCGATTGCGAAGGCAGGCGTCGAGAGTGCCGAAGACGTGCGCCGCCAGCCGAGAGCGCTGATCCGCTACAGCGACAGCTTGCGCCGCGCGAACGCGAAGCTGCGGAAGTTTCTCTACGCGAATCTTTACTACCACGAGACCGTGGCGGGCGTGAACAAGCGCGCGTGCGAGTTGCTCTCGCATGTCTTCGAGTCGTATCTCGACGATCCGCGCCAGCTCGGTCGCACCACCGCGAAGCGACTCGAACGCGACGGGCTGCATCGGACGGTGTGCGACTTCATCGCCGGCATGACGGACCGCTATCTCATCCACGAGCACGAGCGGCTCTTCGGCAGCGGGCTCTAGGGCATCTCGTCGCGGAGGTGCTTGATCAGCGCGCGCAGGCGGTCGGCCACGTCCGGAGCCTCGAGCACATCCTGCCGGCGGAAGGGATCGCGCACGAACGTGTGGGCGACGATGTCGCAGAGCACGTCCGGATCGTCCACATCGGCGAGTTGCTGATCGAGCGTCTCCGGGATGCGCGCGCCGCGGGCCTGGTAGTGCGCGCAAAATTCCAGCACCTGCGCGCTGAGCACCTCGCCTTCCTCGTCGCCCGCCGGCTCGCTCGGCACGTCGCGCAGCCGCGCCATGCGAAACGGCTTTTCCTGCACGAAGTCCGTGAACTCGACGCGTGCGATCCCTTGCAGGACGAGGTGCGAAGTGCCGTCTTCATGGCCGACGCACGCGCGGATCAGGCCGAGGCCGGCGATGTGATGGAAGTCATCGACGTCGCGCGCCTCGGTCACGTCCGGCTTCATCAGCGCGATGCAGAACATGCGATGATGATCGAGCGCCCACGCGAGCATCTTGCGGTAGCGCGGCTCGAAGATGAAGAGCGGCTGCAGCGCGTGGGGAAAGAGCGTCGCATTCGGCAGCACCATGATGGGCGCCTGGGGCGGCAGGTTGATCGTCGATTTTTTCACGCGTGACCGGCATCGTCCCCGACCGCGTCCCGCGAAGCAAGACCGCGCGCAGCCCATGCGCATTTGCAGTTGCCATTGCGGCGCGCCCGACGCTCCGTTGCCGGCCCTGCGCATGACCAAAACCAAACCTGCACCTCCCGAACCCAGCGGCATCGCCCGCGCATTGCCGTGGCTGGTCGGTGCCGCCGCGATCATCGGCGGCACGATCTACCTCTTCCAATCCGGCTCGCCCGGCTCGCCGAAAGCCGTGACGAGCGAAGGCGTGGGGCCGTTCGGTCCGACGATCGCCAGCGCTGCGCCCCCGCCCGGCGCGGCGCCGGAAGGGATGGTGTGGATTCCCGGCGGTGAGTTTTCCATGGGCAGCGAAGATCCGACAACGTGCGGTTGCGAAGGGGCCGGCCATGACCCGATGCAGGACGCGCGGCCGATCCATCGCGTGGCGGTCGATGCCTTCTTCATCGATGCGACCGAGGTGACGAACGAGCAGTATGCCGCGTTCGCCGAGGCGACCCGCTACGTCACCATCGCCGAGCGGGTGCCGCGCGCGGAGGACTTCCCCGGCGCGCCGCCGGAAAATCTCGTCGCGGGTTCGACCGTCTTCACGCCGACGGCTGCGGCGGTGCCGCTCGACTCGCACTACCGCTGGTGGCGCTATCAGCCGGGCGCGAACTGGCGTCATCCCGACGGCCCATCGAGCGACTGGCAGACGCGGAAAAAACATCCCGTCGTCCACATCGCCTACGAAGACGCGGAGGCTTACTGCAAGTGGGCCGGCAAACGCATGCCGACCGAGGCCGAATGGGAATTCGCCGCCCGCGGCGGGAAGGCGGGACAGCGTTTCGCGTGGGGCGACAACCTCCGCTTGGGCGACAAATACATGGCGAACACGTTCCAGGGGAAATTCCCCGTCAGCGACAGCGGCGCCGATGGCTTCGCGGGCGTCTCGCCGGTCGCGCAGTTTTCCCCGAATGCCTACGGCCTCTACGACATCGCGGGCAACGTCTGGGAGTGGGTGAGCGACTGGTATCGCGCCGACACCTACGAGCGCAACGCAGTGCAGGGCGTCGCACGGAATCCGCAAGGCCCCGCGGACTCTCTCGATCCCTCAGAACCGCAGGAAAAGAAACGCGTGCATCGCGGCGGTTCATTCCTCTGCACGGAGGAATACTGCGCGCGCTACATCATCGGCACGCGCGGCAAAGGCGAGATCAGCACGGGGAGTAATCACACCGGCTTCCGTTGCGTGATGACGCCCGCGCAATACCAGCAGCGCAAGACCGCCGCACGCTAGCCTTGGCGCAGGAGCACACCCATCACCGCCTTGCCGCAGGAGCGCGCCTGGCGCTGCTCGGCATCGTGGTGAATGCGGTGCTCGCCGCCGCAAAGATCACCGCCGGCGTCGTCGGTCACTCCTACGCGCTCATCGCCGACGGGGTCGAATCGACGCTCGATATCTTCAGTTCGCTCGTTCTTTGGTTCGGGCTGAAAATCGCGGCAGCACCGCCGGATGCGGATCACCCTTACGGCCACGGAAAAGCGGAACCGCTGGCGGCGATCATCGTCTCGCTCGTCGTGCTCGGGACGGCACTCGCGCTCGCCGTCGAGAGCGTGCGCGAGATCATGACGCCGCATCACTCGCCGGCGCCATTCACGCTCATCGTCCTGCTCGGCGTGGTGGTCGTGAAAGAGTTCCTCTTCCGCAAAGTCCTCGCCGCCGCGCACGACATCCAGAGCGGCGCGGTGAAGACGGACGCGTGGCATCATCGCTCGGATGCGATCACGTCGGTCGCCGCGTTCGTCGGAATCAGCATCGCGCTGATCGGTGGCCCCGGTTGGGAGCCTGCGGATGACTGGGCGGCGCTCTTCGCCTGCGGGCTCATCGCGTGGAATGGCGTGCGCCTTCTGCGCAACGCGCTGCACGACACGATGGACCCCGCGGCGCCGCCTGAGATCGAGGAAGACCTGCGCAGGATCGCGTCAGGCGTCGCTGGCGTGGCGGCGCTGGACCGCTGCCTGATCCGCAAGAGCGGCCTCGAGTTTTTCGTGGACCTGCACGTCGGCGTGAATCCCGACAGCAGCGTCCGCGAAGGCCACCGCATCGCTCACGCGGTGCGGGATGCCATCCGCACCGCCTACCCGGCGGTGAGCGAGGTGCTCGTCCACATCGAGCCGGACGACGACCTCGAAGACTGAATTCAGCGCCGCCACACGTCGGCCTGCGACGCGACGCTGAGCATCTCGCGCGCGCCGTTGATGACGGAGTCCAGCGGCGCCGGTGCGACGACGACGGGAAGCCCGAGCCGCTTTCCAAAACGCCCCGGCACGCCGGGAATCAGCGCACCGCCACCGGTGAGGATCACGCCCGATTCGCTGACATCGGAGAACCACCGTCGATCGAGCGCCTCGACAAAAATCGCCGTCGCATCGAGCGCCGCAGCGACGCCGGTCTCGATCGCATCGGCGATGACGCAAGCCGGGATCGCCTGCTTGCGCGGCAGCTTGGAATCGGGCGCGAGCGCATTCGCGATCACCACGCTGTTCATCGGGCGCCCTGCTTCACGCATGCCGACATATCGGATCAGCCGCTCGATCTCGGTCTCGCCGAGCAGGAATCCGGTTTCCCGTTTCACCGCTTTGAGCACATCATCCCGCAGGGCGCAGCAGCCCCCGCGGACCGCCACCGAGGCCTCGATGTATCCATCGGAGAGCACCGCGCAGTCCATCACGCCCTCGCCAAAATCGATCACCATCGACGCCCGCTTCGCGCCGACATCGGCTCCCGCGCCGATCGCTGCTGCGAGCGGTTCCGGGACCACGAAAACATCGGCGGCGCCTGCGCCACGCACGGCGATCTCGAGAGCAGCGACTTCCTCGTCGCTCGCGTCGCTCGGCGCGCATGCCAGGGCGCGAGCGCCCCGCCAGCCGAGTCGTTGAAAGCGGCGGAAAAGATGCCGCAGGATTTCGGACGCCATTTCGATTTCCACCACCACGCCGTCCCGCAATGCCGCCGTCGCACCGACTCGCGCCGGGGCCTCGGCAAAGCCGACCGATTTCTCGATCCCGACACGGGCCATCGCGGTGCCGAGATCGATGGCGAGGTCAGGGTTTTGGATGGATGGCATCAGCGCGACAGGTGGGAACGCTCAGGCTTCAGTTCGAAGCCGGTCGCGATAGATTTTGCAGGCAGTTTTCATCCGAGTGAGAACGTAGAAGACGGTCTGTGAGCGAATTCTCACAAGCTGACCGCCGACAATCTGAGGCACGAAGTCGCTCGGCAAATCAAGGACTTCTTCCAGCGTGCAGCCATCGAGCCCGCGGCAGAGGATCGAGGTCATCGCCTTGGTCAGCGTCTGGACTTTCTCGCCGAGCGTAACCTTGAAATGCACACGGCGCTCTGGATCGGCCTTTAGGAAAATGCCAACCGTGTCAGTGCACTCCTCATCCTTGCGCACGTCCTCCAACGCAAACGTCTCACCGTTGCGAGGCTCGTGCTTCTTCGCCTGCTCCGCGTAGGCGATGAGGTTCTCGCGCCTTTCCTCTTCAGGGAGCGACGCGAAAAGATCGATGATGGCTTGGAGTTTCGCGGGATAGGGCATCGCCACTGCGTCACGCAAAGAGCGCCGCGATCTGCGCCTGCATCGCTTCCGCGGCCGCGTGCGGATCGGCGGCTTTGCGGATCGGGCGGCCGACGACGATGTGATCCGCGCCAGCGAGGAATGCCTCCTCCAGAGTCATCGTCCGCTTCTGATCGTCGCTCCCCTTTTCCGACGCCGCGCGGATGCCGGGCGTGATGATGAGCGGCGCGGGCCCGAGTTCGCTCCGCAAACGCGCAGCCTCCTGCCCGGAGCAGATGAGCCCATCGATCCCAGCCTCGATCGCCTTGCGCGCGCGCATCGAGACGAGTTCCTCGAGCGGCCCGCTCCAGCCCATCTCCTCCACGTCCTCCGGCCCGCAACTCGTGAGCACCGTCACCGCGAGCAGCTTCATCGCGCCGCGCGCTTTCACCACCTCGCGATACACGCAGCTCGTCCCGTGCAGTGTGCAGCACGTCGCACCGCTGCGCGCGAGATTCGCCACCGCGCCGCGCACGGTCGCGGGCACGTCGGAAAACTTCAGGTCCGCGAACACCTTTTTCCCGCGCGCGACCAACTCCTCGATCAACTCGAAGTATCGCCCGCCCATGCAGAACTCGAGGCCCAGCTTGTAGAAGGTCACCGCATCGCCGAGCCGCTCGACCCACTCGCGGCCTTCCTCGATCGTCGGCACGTCGAGGGCGAAGATCAGGCGGTCACGCGGGGCGATGGGCTTGGTGGAAAGAAGCGAGCGGTCGGACATGGGACCGCGTATTTCGCCGCCAGTAGCGCGCGGCTCAAGGAGCTAATAGCTCCGCACCTTCCGCAGAAACACCTCCCACCTCGGTCCCGGCTTGCCGCCGTCGAGCAGGATGCGCGGGCAGTTCTTTTGGTAGCTGTGAAAGTGCCGCTGCGGCCAGTGGTAGTGCGGCACCACCCGATCGAGCGGCACGCCGGTCTGCCGCATCACGTAGGCCGTGAGCCGCGCCGCGCGCTCGATGGCCGCCGCCTGCCGCCGCGAGTCGCGGAATTCGCAAATCTCGATCGCGACGCTCGTCCGGTTTCCCGGTCCGTCGTGATCGGCGTGCTCGCCCTGAATGCTCAGCGGCAGTGACTGGATCGCCTGCACGTCATCGACGGTGAAATGCCACGTGAGATAACCCGTGCGATTCCACTTCGAGCGCCCGCGAAACGCGCCGCTCGCCATCCCGCGCGCATGCTGGAGCGCGGTCGCATTGCGATTCGCCGTGCTGTGAATCGTGATGTGCGTCGCGCGGAGCGGGAACTCCTTCCGCCGCCCGTATTTCCCCGCGGGCACGATCATCTGCGAAAGATTCAGGGAGCCCGACGGCGTCGCAGATGCCTGCCGCGAGGCGCAACCGGGGAGGACGAGCGCAGCGAGGCAACACGCGAGGACCAGCAGCTTTGTCATGCCGCCTGTGCTACCTGCCCGACCACCACGCGTCGAGCTTCGCGCGCAGCGCGGCGACGCGGCCGGGCTCGGCGGCGGCGAGATTCTTTTCCTCGTTCGGATCGTCGGTCACGCGGTAGAGCTCGGGCTCGCCCTGCTCATTTTGCGGCGCGGGGACGATGAGTTTCCAGCCGTCCTCGAGGAGCCAGCGCCAGCGCAGGCTGGAAGCGGGCTTGGCCATATCCACGAAGTTGTGCGTGAAGCATTCGCCGGTGAGCGTCTTGCGTGCAGCGATGGCTGATTCGTCCGCGAGGTCGAGGCCGGGGAGATTCGCCGGTGCCTTCACGCCACAGGCTTTGAGGATGGTGGGGAAAAGGTCGAGCGAACTGACGGGCGTATCGCTCATCTTCGGAGCGAGCTTGCCGGTCCACCGCACCATGATCGGTGTGCGCACGCCACCGTCGTATTGGGATTGCTTGGACTTCGGCGCGTAGCGTCCGGTCTGCGGATCGGTGATCCAGCCGTTGTCGGCGAGGTAGAGGACGAGCGTGTCTTTTGCGAGGCCTTCCTTGTCGAGGTAGCCGAGCAGGTCGCCGCACGTCTCGTCGAACCAATCGACCATCGCCCAGTATTTTGCGACGGGTTCGCTCGGGGCTTTGTCGCGATACTTCGCCAGGATCCGCTCGGGCGGCGTGTGCGGGTCGTGCGGCATCATGGGCGCATACCAGACGAAGAACGGCTTCGCGTCCTTGCGCGACTGCGCGATGAAATTGTAGATCGGCTGCATCGTCTTGCGCCCGATGTCGAGGCCTTCGTCGCCGTGGCGTCCGCCTTTGCTCATGCCTGCGGTGAAGCCGCCGTGCGTGTAATCGCCGAGCCACCACTTGCCGGTTTGCAGGCTCGTGTAGCCGGCCTGCCCGAGCAGCTTCGGCAGCGTGGGCCAGGCTTCGAGGTCCTTGATCATCGTGTTCCGGCCATCCGTGAACGCTTGCGACTTGGCGAAGTCCTTCTTCGCCATCCCAGCCGGGACCGGCGGGTCGTTGCTCGTGATGAGATGCTCGTGCGGGTAGCGGCCCGTGATCATCGTCGCTAGGCTCGGACAGCATAGGCTCGAGGGCACATAGCCACGGCGGAAGGTGAGGCTTTCGCGTGCGAGCTTGTCGAGGTTCGGCGTCTGGATCTGCGGGTGGCCCATGAAGCCGTAGTCGCCCCAGTGGTGATCGTCGGAGATGATCATCACGACGTTCGGCGGGGCGGCTTGGGTGAACCGCAGAGGCGCGAAGACGCAGAGGAGGAGCAGGAAGAAGCGTTTCATTTTTTGAAGGAAGCAGGCGGGTTGGCGGTGAAGTAAGCGGTGACGGTCGGCTCGCCTTTCAGCCAGCCGAGCGAGGCGAGGAACTGGTCCGCGGCGGTGAGCGTTGCGAAGGCGTGTTCGTTGCCGCCTTTGCCGAAGTTGAAATAGCCGTGCTGCTGGCCTTCCGCACCGACGAGTTCGCAGCGATTGCCGGCCTTGACCATGCGCGCGGTGAAAAGTTCGACGCTCGAATACGGCACGGTCGTGTCGGCTTTCCCGTGGAAGATGATCGTCGGAGGCGTGCCGGCTTTCACGTGGTGAAGCGGCGAGATTTCCGTCGGCTCGCAGCCGAAGCGCTCGGCGGTAACTTTCTCGAGGAATCCCTTGAGGTCCGCGCCTTCGGCGGGCGCGAGGACGAGCGCAGGGTTGAAGAGCACGAGCGCAGCGGGCACGCAGCTCACGCTCTTGTCGTCGGCCGGGTCGTCGAGGCCCGGCAGCGTGGCGACTGCGGCCGCGAGGTGTCCGCCCGCACTTCCACCACCCGCAGCGATGCGCTCGGGATCGATGCCGAGCTTCGCCGCGTTCGCGCGCACCCAGCGGATCGCGGACTTCGCATCGGCGACGCACGACGCGGCTTTCACCTGATGCCGCGAGGCGACGCGGTAGTCGGCGGCCATCGCGACCATGCCGCGCGAGGCGAGGTAACGCGCTTGGTTTTCAAATTGCCGCGTCGAACCGCCGGTCCAGCCGCCGCCGAAGAAGAACACGATCGCGGGGCGTTTGTCCTCCGCCTTCCAGCCATCGGGGAGCTGGATGGTGAGGTCGAGCTTCACGTCGCCGATGGTTTTGTAAGTTTCAGTGCGCGTCTCTGCGCGGGCGACAACGGCGAGAGCGAGGAAGAGGGCGAGGGATTTCATGTGGGCGGGGAAGGTGCGTGCGTTGGCGCGAGAGTCACCCGCCCGTTGGTGCGGCTGCGCCGTGCCCTGCCGTGCTGAGCGTTTGAGATTTCGAGGTTTCGTCCGCGCTTCGTTCGCGGCAAAACGCACGGGCATGAAATCCTTCCCGCTGAAAAGTCTCCTCGCCGCGATTTGCCTCGCCCCCAGCGCTCCCTTGTTTGCCCAAATGACGGAGGTCTGGACCGAACCTTTTCCGCCGCACACCATCGCGGGCAATCTTCACTACGTCGGCTCGCGCGACCTCGCGTCGTATCTCATCACCACGAGCGAAGGCCACATCCTGATCAATAGCAGCCTCGAAGCATCCGTCCCGCTCATCCGCGCGAGCGTGGAAAAACACGGGTTCAAGTTCACCGACGTAAAGATCCTGCTCATCTGCCACGCCCACTCAGATCACTGCGCGGGCAGCGCGGAAATCATCAAGCTGACCGGCGCGCGCTATCTGGTCATGGAAGGCGATGTGCCCGCCGTCGAAAGAGGCGGTGCCCCGAGGAAACTGGCCGACTACCTCCAGTTCCCGCCGGCCAAAGTCGATCGCGCGCTCCACGACGGCGACGAAGTGAAGCTCGGCGACGCCGTGCTCGTCGCACATCTCACGCCCGGCCACACCCGCGGCTGCACCACGTGGACGATGAAGGTCCGCGATGGGGAAAAGGTGCTCAACGCCGTGATCATCGGCAGCCCGAACGTGAACCCCGGCACCATCCTCGTGAACAACAAGGCGTATCCCGGCATCGCCACCGACTACGAGCAGTGCTTTCGCGTGCTCCACTCGCTCCCGGTCGATCTCTTCCTCGGCGCCCATGGCAGCTACTACGACATGGAAAAAAAGCACGCGCGGCTCGGCACCGCCGCGAGCAATCCCTTCATCGATCCCGAGGGTTACCATCGCTACGTCACCGACCGCGAACAGGGCTTCCGCGCGGAATGGGAAAAGCAGAAGAATAAGTGAATCTGCCCTGGGCGACTCATGGCGTTTCGCTGAGAAAAAAGGCGAAATTAATTCAGGCGATGCCTCTCGCAGCATCGAACGATGCAGTCTCTGGAGCGAGATTTCCGGACTGACCTCGGCCATCACGCGTCACATCCTGGATTATACAAAGTTAATGCCTGGATGAAAAATAGTTGTTGTGTGATGTATGAGTTTGTATATCCAGGATAAACTCCTAAACCATCCAGGTTAGATTAAAGCTCGAAACAACGACCAGAAAAGCAAATGACTCACTCCGAAATTCCACCATCCGCTAAAAGCCTCTCCAGCGTTCTCGCTGACATTCCCGGTGCAACCGCACGTGGGTATGCGGCCCTCGTTGGACACAACATGGGCAACACAACTCTGTTGTTCAGCCTTCCGATGCAGGCTTTTTACGAGATGTCTGAAGTAGCCAACGAGGTGAACATCAACGAAAAGGCGTATCTGGAGGGACAGGAGATCGCTCAGCGCAAGCTCGATAAGAAACATGCGACAAGCCTTGCGACCTACATTTTGAAGGGACTTCTCCATGCGAAAGCCGCGGAGTATAATCGGTTGGGACAAATTGAGCCCGAACCACTTGCCGCCATCCGCGCTCGACTGGGAAAGCAGCCTTACATGTCGCTTCAACCGATTACCGCCAATATCAGGGCTTGTGACCCAACGGGAGAAAGTCTGCATGTTCAGGCTGAACGAGGAAAGCAAACGACCGTTTACCTCACCGATCGGGAAATCTTGTGGGTTGTAGACGGTCAACATCGGCGGTTCGCGATGCAACTCGTTCACGATTTCCTTCGGGATGTGACGAGAGAGCATCAGTATCCCAAGCGACCAGGGCTCTTCCCGGCGACAAAGGATGAGTTTTCGAATCCCATTGCGCCATCCGACCTGATGATCTGGAATCAGGTGTTCGAACTTTGGCGATCAAACTGCACAGTGATGGTTGAGGCGCACCTTGGCCTGACACCCGAACAAGAGCGGCAACTCTTCCATGACTTGAATAACCTGACCAAGAAAATTGAAGCGAGTCAGGTGCATCACTTCGATAATTCGAATCCTGTGAACGTCTTCATTAAGGAGGTCCTCGAAGACGGCGGCACGTTGACGGCATCCATCGGCGACAAGGATATGCCCAATTGGCATGACGATCCTGGCACAATCACAAGGAAAGATCTGATTGCGATCAACGCCGTTCTGTTTCTCAACAAGACCAATGTTCGTTCCGCCACTCCAGCGGATGTGGAATCAAAGGAGCCGCTTGCGACTCGGTTTTGGGAAAACGTTTCTCGCCAATCACACTTTGGCAAGCAGGGCGCCAAGCAAAAGACGGTGTTGGCTCAACCCGTTGTCCTCAAAGCGCTCGCAAAGTTAGTTTATGACTTCGGCTTTAGCAGGTCGCCAGATGTCAGTAACCTTGAAACTCTCTTCGAAAGACTCGCCACTGTCGATTTTTCTCACACGAACCCGCTTTGGCGCTGCTACGAACTATCCGATGAAGACCGGGAAAAAAGCTTCCCTGGTCTTCGAGGTTACCTGCCAAGTTCCGAAGGTGCGAACCGTGACCTCGGTGCGTTTAATTCCACTGACGGCGTGATGCGGTTTGGCGCAAAACACAACGACATTTTCCCGATCCTCGGGGATATGATTCGCTACATGCTCAAGCTGCCAAGCCGTCACCAGGCGTTGTTAATTTAGCCTGCGTGGCGCCGGGGCCGGTCCGTGAATTTCGCTCACGGCTGATGGGGCGGGTCCTCGTGTAAGGACAACTCACTCTCCAGTTCCGGGACGTGCTCGTCCTCATATTTCTCGATCAGCAAACCGACGACTTCCATCAGCGAGGCGAGCGGATGGGATTCCTCGTTGCCGACTTCATCGACGAGTTCATCGAGCAAGGCGACGAGGCGCTGATATTCGGCTTCGGTGTGCGGAACGAAGACAGCCCCGGAAAGCTCCGGCCAGTGGGCGAGTGAGGATTTGAGCGCTGCGGTCATTGTTTCCAAGTTCCCGTGTCGTATTCGGCGTGCGTGAGCACGGCGCGAATATAGACCTTTTGCCGGTTGTAGTGAAGCGCGGCGATGAGGCGCACTTTGTTTCCTCCGATGTTGAAGACGGTGAGTTTCCCCACGAGGTCCGCGCCCGGGAAGGATTCGCGCAGGTGCGGGAAGGACTGGAACATGCCGCGCTTCATCAACCGATACCAATGGGCGAGCGCGCTGCGCGTGCCGGGGTGGCGGTCGGCAAACTCATTTAACCGCTTGCGTGTGATGACATGCACGGCGTTTTGGCGGCGATAGGTTCAATCTGCGAATCTCGCTCTCTCACTTCCCCTTCAAATCCCCAATCCCCGAGATGAGCCAGCTTTCCGCGTTCTTCGCGAGCGTGACCTTGGAGGAATGGGCGAAGGAGGCGTCGCGGCTGGTCATCGTCACGGTGGCGGTGCTGGCTTTGATCGTGGGGGCGGAGGGGCTTCGGTGCGGCCGGAGTGCGAGGAACGTCGATTCGTGACTCTCGAACGGGATTCTCAAACCATCGGAACGCGTTTCATCATCATGGAAACGCTTTTGGTAACCATGGAACGGCCTTTCATCATCATGGAAAGGCGTTCGAGAACAATCGGACGGCGTTCGATGATTATGGAATCGCTTTTCTTAACTCTCGGACGGCGTTCGATAACCATGGAAAGGAATTTCATGACTATAAAACTGCGTTTCGTAATCATGAAAACGGGTTTTGTAGTTATGAGATCGGTTTTCATAATCATGAAAACGGCGGCTCAAACTGGCGAGCGGTGGGTGTAGCGTCGGCTCTCTGAGCGGATGGAGAGCGGGCAATTCGAGAGACGATCGGCTCAGCGACCGGCGCGTTTCGCCCACAGCTTCCCGGCGCGCTGCCACTCGACGACGAGTTCGCGAAAGCGCTGCACGGGCGGATCGTCCTCGTCTTCCTGCCACACGAGCACGAGCGGGACGGTGATCCCGGGCTTGAGCGGGATGAAGCGCAGCGGGTGCTCGGGCGTGACGACGCTGTCGGTCACGATGCCCACGCCTGCGCCCGCCTCGACATAGCTGAGCACCGTCCCGATGAGGCTCGGCGTGTGCGCGAGTCGCGGGGCGAAGCCGGCGGCGCGGCATCCGGCGAGCACGGCGTCGTGAAGGCCCGCGCCTTCGCGCCGCGCGAGGACGATGAGCGGTTCTCGCTCGAGCGCGCGCCAACTCACGTTCTTCCGTTTCGCAAGTTCGTGCGCGACGGGGACGACGATGCCGAGTCGCTCGTCCCGCAGCAGGATGGTGCGAAGGCCGAGCGCTTCCGACATCGGCACGGGCCGCGTGAGCCCGAGCGAGAGCCGGCCTTTCGCCACCATCTCCCACACACGCTCGGGCGTGCGCTCCTCGAGATGGATGGAGACGAGCGGATAACGCCGCCGGTATTCGCCGAGCAGGCGACCGAGGAACGGCTGCGTCGGCGGGCCGATGTAGCCGAGACGCAACTCGCCTTCCTCGCCGCCCGCGGTGCGGCGCACGCGGCGCATCGCTTCGTCCCAGCGCTCGAAGATCAGCGCCGCCTCGCGCAGGAGCACGCGGCCCGCGGGTGTGAGGCGCACGCTGCTGCGGTTGCGGTCGAGCAGGTTCACGCCGAGCGCGCTCTCGACTTCCTGCACCGCGCGGCTGAGCGCGGGCTGGGCGATGTGCAGCCGGCGAGCCGCGCGCGAGTAGCTGAGTTCTTCAGCGACGGCCTGGAAGTAGCGGAGGTGTCGGAGTTCCATGATGCCAGTTCGGCATAAGGCTGATACCAAAACTCTATTTCCGTTACAAGCCTCGCGGCGGTTATCTCCCCATCGACCCGACCGATGAACAACCTGCACCTCGCCGTTCAATTCTTTCTGCAGCTCGCAGTGATCCTGCTTTTCTGCCGGCTCGTCGGCGCGGTCGCGGCGCGCTTTGGCCAGCCGCAGGTCGTCGCAGAGATGATCGCCGGCGTGCTGCTCGGGCCGTCGCTCTTCGGGCTGCTCGCGCCGGATGCGCAGGCGTGGCTTTTCCCGTGGGACAAGACGCAGACGACGCGCGACACGCAGAGTTATCTCTTCCCGGCGTCGCAACTCGGGCTGGCGCTTTACATGTTCATCGTCGGGATGGAATTCCGCATGGACATCATCCAGCGAAAGCTGAAGAGCTCGATCGCGGTGTCGGCGGCGGGGATGATCGCGCCGTTCGTGCTCGGCGCGGGGCTGGGGTGGATTTTCTTTCACCACACGGAGCTGTTCCCGAAGAAGACCTCGCTCGTGGAGGCGATGCTCTTTCTCGGCGCGTCGATGTGCATCACGGCGTTCCCGATGCTCGCGCGCATCATCCATTTCAAAAAGCTCAACGGCACGACGATGGGCACCGTGGCGATCGGCGCGGGGGCGATCGACGACGCGACCGCGTGGTGCCTGCTGGCGGTGGTGCTCGCGAGCTTCGACAACGACTGGAATCACGCGGTCGTGAACATCGGCGGCGGTGCGGGCTACGTGGCGTTCACGCTGCTGCTCGTGAGGCCGGTGCTCGCGCGGCTGGAGCGGTTCATGGTGAAGGACGACGCGCTGACCGATGCCGGGCTCGTGGTCGGGCTCGCGCTCATGGCGCTCGGCGCATGGTTCACCGACTTGATCGGGCTGCACGCTGTGTTCGGCGCGTTCGTGATGGGCGCGGCGATCCCGCGCAAGTTCATGGCGCGCGATCTCATCGCCCGCATCCAGCCCCTCACGGTCGCGCTGCTGCTGCCGCTCTTTTTCACCTACTCGGGGCTGAACACGAAGATCGGTCTGCTCAACACCGGCTACCTTTGGATGATGTGCAGCGCGGTGCTCATCGCCGCGATCCTCGGCAAGGGCGTGGCATGCTGGCTCGCCGCGCGTGCGACGGGCATCTCGAATCGCGAGGCGCTCGGCATCGGCACGCTGATGAATGCGCGCGGGCTGATGGAGCTGATCATTATCAATATCGGGCTCCAGCGCGGCGTGATTTCCGAGGGGCTCTTCGCCGTGCTGGTCATCATGGCGGTGGTGACAACGCTGATGGCTTCGCCCATTTTCGAGCGGCTCGTCGGCACGGGCACGTATCAGCCGATGCCGGAACCCGAAGCCAAGGACCGCGAACTCGCCACCATTCCCTGACCCATGCACCACGACTACGACGCCATCCTCATCGGCGGCGGCCCTTCGGGCGCCAGCGCCTCAGCCATCCTCGCCGAATACGGCCACCGCGTCCTTGTGCTCGAGCGCGAGAAATTTCCCCGCTACCACATCGGCGAATCGCTAATCCCGTTCACCTACGGCCCGCTGGAGCGGCTCGGGATGATCCCGAAGATGAAGGCGTCGCACTTCGTGAAAAAATATAGCGTCACCTTCGTGCAGCCGGACGGGAAGCGCTCGCAGCCGTTCTATTTTTTCAACCGCTACGATCGCGAGACGATCGCGCAATCGTGGCAGGTGCTGCGCTCGGAGTTCGATGTGATGATGCTCAACAACGCGCGGGAGAAGGGCGCCGAAGTGCGCGAGGAGACGACCGTGAACCGCCTGCTCATGGAGGGCGAGCAGGTCATCGGCGTCGAGGCCACCGATCGCGCCACGGGCCGCACGTATGAAGTGCGCGCGCCGATCACGCTCGATTGCACGGGCAAGGAAGCCTTCGCCTCGGTGCGCCGCGGATGGCGCGTGCCCGATCCGTCGCTGAACAAGGTCGCCGTGTGGACTTATTACAAAGGCTCCAAGCGCGAGCCGGGCATCGACGAAGGTGCAACGACGGTCGCCTTCATCCCGGAGAAAGGCTGGTTCTGGCACATCCCACAGCACGACGACATGGTCAGCGTCGGTATCGTGGCGGAAGGCAAATACCTCACGCGCGGCGGCGTGAAGGATCCGAAGGCGATCTTCGACCGCGCGGTGGAAGAGAACGAGTGGATCAAAGACCACCTCTCGACCGGCCAGAGCACTGGCCAATACTGGGTAACCAGTGAATATTCGCGCCACTCGCGCCACTGCGCCGCACCCGGCTTGCTCCTCGTGGGCGACGCGTTCGCTTTTCTCGATCCGGTCTTCAGCAGCGGCGTGATGCTCGCGCTCAAAAGCGGCGTGCTCGCGGGCGAGACCATCCACGAAGGCCTCATCGCCGGCGACCTCTCCCCCGCCCGCTTCGCCGACTACGGCGCACAGATGCGGCTCGGCGTCGAAAACATGCGCAAGCTGGTCTATGCCTTTTACGACCCGGTCTTCTCCTTCAAGGACGTGGTCATGCGCTACCCCGACGCCGCGGGCGCCATCACCGACTGCCTTTCGGGCGATGTAAACAAGGATTTCTCCCAGCTTTGGACGTGGATCCGCGAGTTCGTGCCGTTGCCGGACGACCTGCCCTACGGCGAGCCGCTCGAACGCGAAGCTGCGACGGTCTAAGCGCACTCATGTGTCATACATGCGAAGAAGTGTCTTTAGATTGAGATAATCAACTCTCACCGACGAGAGGATTACCGCCTCGCTGGTGCGAGTTACAGAGGCGGAAGGAGCTGGCACAAGCCGGGCTTAATGGAAACTCGACCATGCAAGCCACCGCTCCGACGAGCCCCGCGCCAGTTCTTCCGACACTTCTTTTCAAGGCTGTTCGCCTGCTCATCCTGATCCTCGCTCTCATCGAGAGCGGGCTCATCTTCACCCCCGCCAGCGAGGCCGCAGAGGTGAACTCCCAGGAGCAGGCGATCTTCAACCTCGTGCAGGGCGAACCCCGCCAGAACCGGGCGTCGCTGGAACTCGACCCGATCCTCTGCGCGGTCGCCCAGGCGAAGGCCGCCGATATGGCCGCGCGCGGTTATTTCGCCCACGTGGACCCGAATGGCCGCGGCGCGAACACCCTCGTCCGCAATGCCGGCTACGTCCTCCCCGCGAACTACAGCACCGCGCTGGGGGCCAACAACATCGAGTCCCTGGCCGCCGGTTACGCGACCGTAAACGGCGTCTGGAACGACTGGATGAACTCTGCGCCGCACCGCATGCACCTGCTCGCCGAATCGGATTTCTTCGCCGCGCAGACCTCGATCGGCGTCGGCTTCGTGAACGCTCCCGGCAGCGAGTTTCAGTATTACTGGGTCGTCATCACTGCCCCGCCGTCCGGCCCGCAACTCACCATCACCTCACCGGAGAGCGGCACGGACGTGAACGATTCCTTCGTGACCGTGACCGGCACGACCGGCGGCGAACCAACTGCGGCTGCGGTGCAGGTGCGCGTCGAGAATACGAACGGCGAAGGCCCGTGGGTCGCCGCTGACGGCGTCGCAGCCTGGACGGCGAACGTGGATGGCTTGATCGCCGGGGCGAATACGCTCCGCGTCCAGACGCTCGCAGCCGACGGCACCGTGCTGCGCGATGGGGTGCGCAATATTCACTACGCGGTCCTCTCGCCGCTCACGATCAATGTCACAGGCGAGGGCCGCATCACGCGGGGCTTCGCCGGCACGACGATGCGCGAAGCCGCCGCCAGCTATACCGTGACCGCCACCGCAAAACCCGGCTCGCTCTTCGCAGGCTGGACCGGCGGGGTGACCACGCTGGCGCGCACGATCACCTTCACGCTGCCGGAAGGTGGCCTGACGCTCGACGCGCGTTTCATCCCGAATCCGTTCGCCGCCGGCGTCGGTGCCTACAGCGGGCTCTTCACCAGCACGGATGGGACGCGCGGCGCGCTGAGCGTGAGCCTGAACAGGAACGGCGGCTTCACCGCTCGCCTGCGAATCGGCAGCGAGAAAGTCGCGCTGAAAGGCCGCTTCGACGCGGCCGGCGCGGCTCAGGTATCCGCGACCAGCAAGAGCGGGGCGACTTACACGCTGGCGCTCCACTACACGAATGACGCTGGCGAGATCGCGCTCAGCGGCACGATCTCCAGCGCTGGCTGGAGCGCTGACGTGACGCTCGACGCGCTCAGCAAGCCGTCCCCGACGCAGCACCCGAACGCGGGCCGTTACACGCTCGTCATCGCGCCGTCGGAAGGCCCGGACATGCCCGCGGGCGACAGCATCGCGATCGTCGGCGTCAGCAAGACGGGCACCGCTTCCGTTGCCGGCGCGCTCGCCGATGGCACGCCTTTCACCGCCCGCGGCCGCCTCACGGACAACGGCACGCTTCAGGTGTTCGTCCCCGTCTATCGCCGCGAGGGGCTGGTCACCGGCACGCTGAACTTCCGCACGCAGGCCGTGAGCGACATCGACGGCACCTTGTCCTGGTCGCGGCCGGCGCAACCGGAAGCCGCCACATTCCCTGCCGGCTTCGCGATCGAAGTCGCCGCCGTCGGCAGCCGCTACACCGCCCCGGCGAACAACCAACCAATCGTCCCCGTCAGCAGCGGCGTGAACAACACGTCGCTCGGGCTCAGCGACGGCGGCCTCGCAGCGCCGGTCGTCCAACCCACCACGCTCACGCCCAGCAACATGCTCACGATCTCCGCGCCCACCGTCTCCGGCCTCACAGCGATGATCAATACGCGGCGCGGCGACTTCAGCGGCAAGTTCGTGCATCCGCAGACGGGCACGGTGACGACGATTCGCGGCGTGATCCTGCAGAAGCAGGGCGCGGGCTTCGGGTTCTTTGCCGGCGGGAGCGACGCGGGCTACGCGACCTTCGCGCCCACCGGGGTGCAGACCGCGCTCATCGCGGAATAAACATCGCGGCAGCAAACGAGGCGGCCCGGCCCGCGCGCAGGCCGCCCCTTTTTGATGACCCGCGCCACTCGCTACCCCAAGTTCGACAGTTGACCCAGCCTTTCGGGTATTATGAGGGTGGTTAAAAGGAATGCTTCTCTTGGAACGGTGTGAGGTGGAGTGCGTTTGGCGTTGTAGT
>VFJQ01000166.1 GCA_009885995.1 Verrucomicrobiota bacterium | reverse complement strand
GCCTACAATCTGCGCCGCCTCCACCGCCTCGGAGCGGACCTGAGCGCCGCCTGAGCCGCCCCGGCCTGGGGGGCAGAAGCCCGCGGCGGCACCCCGCCCAAGCCCTGTCCGCCGAAAACCAATCCCGCGGCTCCAGAAAGGCGCTGCACACCAGCGATACTATATCTTAACCCGCCCGCCGCCGCTAACTCCGACAGGCTGCTAGACGCACACCAGGCAGGCCACGGGAAAATCCGCCAGCACCTCGGCGGCGCGCGCAGAGTCATTTGTTTCCAGTCCGTGCTCGAAGAACGCGTCGCGCCAGCAGCCCGCAGGCAGATCGATCGTCGTGTCCTTCCACAGTTTTCCGAGTGCGGGAAAACCGAGCCGAGCCGTGAGACGCGGCACGACGACCGCGCCGGAGCGCCAATCGGCGAGCAACGGCTCCAGTGGCCACGCGGCCGCAAGCGTCTGGTAGAGCAGATATTCCTCGTTCGGTGACGGTGCGAGACTCCCATCCAGTTCCACTTTCAGCGTCGCATTCGCCTCGGTCCATTTTGCCACGCGATCCTGCGATCCTCGGCCTGCTGCTTCGCGCGTTCATGCTCGACAAGACGATCTACGAACTCGGCTACGAACTCACCTACCGGCCCGATTGGATCGGGCTTCCGCTGCGCGGGATCCTCGCCATTTGCAACGGGGCGAAAGACGAATATCTGCGAGAAGGCAGTCATTGAGGGTCTGGAAAGTCCACTGTGCTGACAGCGCCAGCTCAAGCGAAGGACAAGGACAAGCAGTTCAAGCCAAGGCCGAAGCGTCGGAAAATACGCCGATCTGCCGCTGCAACCCCTTGTCACACCCTCCCGGAAGTGGTGGAGGTATGGGGATTCGAACCCCAGACCTTCTCATTGCGAACGAGACGCTCTACCAACTGAGCTATACCCCCACAGGCTTCAGGATGGCGGACTTAGAACAGGCCCGCCGTGTCGTCAAGGCCGCCTTCACGCCGGAAATCGTCCCTCGGTGCGGCCTCGCTTGCGTCGAGGTTGTAGCGCCCTTACAGCCGCCTCGCATGTCCCTCACCGAGCCCATCGTTTTCGCCCCGCTGTTCATGGAGCGCGTCTGGGGTGGCCGCCGGCTCGAGAGTCTCTTCGGCAAGTCCCTGCCGCCCGGCAGGCCCGTGGGTGAATCGTGGGAACTGGTGGACCGCACCGATTGCCAGAGCGTCGTCGCCGACGGCCCGCTGCGCGGAACCACGCTGCACGAACTCTGGACGACGCGCCGCGGTGAGATCTTCGGCAATGGCCTGCCCGACACCCCGCGCTTCCCTCTCCTCTTCAAGCTGCTCGATTGCGAAGACCGGCTCTCGCTTCAAGTGCATCCGCCGCCGGCAGTCGCGGAGCGGTTCAGCGGCGAGCCGAAGACCGAGATGTGGTTCATCTTCCGCACGAGCGGGGAAAGCAGCGTCTTCGCCGGATTGAAGCGCGGCGTCACGCGCGCGCAGTTCACCGAGGCGCTCGAGCGCGGGGAAGTCGCCGCACTCGTCCACCGAATGCCCACCCGGGCCGGCGACGCCATCTTCATCCCGAACGGACGCCTCCACGCGATCGGCGAGGGCAATATGATCTTCGAGGTGCAGCAAAACAGCGACACGACCTACCGCGTCTTCGACTGGAACCGCCTCGGCCTCGACGGCAAGCCGCGCCAACTCCACATCGCCGAGTCCCTCGCTTCGATCGATTTCGACGACGCCGAGCCGCAACTCGCCGAGCCGCAGGGCGAGACGGTCGTCGCGTGCGAATACTTCCGCGTCGAGCGCTGGGCGATCGCCGGCGTGCGTGCGTGCGGCACCGCCGAACGATTCGCGGTCATCACCGTGCTGGAAGGTGACGTCGAGTGCGCCGGCCGCCGCTTC
Organism: Verrucomicrobiota bacterium; assembly: GCA_009885995.1. GTDB lineage: Bacteria > Verrucomicrobiota > Verrucomicrobiia > Chthoniobacterales > Chthoniobacteraceae > VFJQ01. The sequence goes on along the minus strand of VFJQ01000166.1, from coordinate 16,237 downwards.
ACGCCGGGCACGTCCTTTCTCGTGCCGGCAGCGAGCAGCGCGGACCTGCGCGGCACCGCTACGGTGCTCCGGACGACGATCTGAGCCGACGCACGGCGCGCTCGACGCGCCGCCCGCGCCGTGCATGTCTTCCGTCATGAAAGCCATCCGTGTCGGAAACTTTGGCGGGCCGGAGGAACTCCAACTCGCGGAGCTGCCCGCGCTCCATCCCGCAGCCGGGCAAGTGCTCGTGCGCGTGCGCGCTGCGGGCGTGAATCCGGTGGACACCTACATCCGCGCCGGCACCTACGCGCAAAAACCTCCGCTCCCCTACACCCCGGGCCTCGATGGCGCGGGCGAAATCGAAGCACTCGGCGAAGGCGTGACCGGCTGGCACGAGGGGCAGCGCGTCTATGTCGCCGGCTCGCTCAGCGGCACGTATGCGGAGCAGGCCGTCTGCAACTCAAGCCAGGTTCACGCACTGCCGGACGGCGTGTCATTCGCCCAAGGCGCCGCGATCGGCACGCCCTACGTCACCGCGCTCTTCGCGCTCTTCCATCGCGCGCGGGCCAAGGCTGGCGAGACGGTGCTCATCCACGGCGCGAGCGGCGGCGTCGGCATCGCCGCGGTGCAACTCGCGCGAGCTGCGGGGCTCACGGTCTTTGGCACGGCGGGCAGTGGTCCGGGGCATCTCGCGATCGAGGAAAATGGCGTCCACCGACAATTCGATCACACCAAGCTCGGTTACCTCGACGAGATCAAAGCCGTCACCGACGGCCGCGGCGTGGACGTGATCCTCGAGATGCTCGCGAACGTGAACCTCGGCAAAGACCTCACGATCCTCGCGCCGAATGGCCGTGTCGCGATCATCGGCAGCCGCGGCCCTGTCGAGATCAACCCACGTGACGCGATGGCGCGCAACGCCGACATCCTCGGCGTAATGCTCTTCGGCGCTGCACCCGAAGTGATTGCCGAGATTCACGATGCGCTGCGCACCGGCCTCGAAAGCGGCGCGCTGCGTCCGGTCGTCGGACGCGAGCTGCCACTCGCGGATGCAGCGGAAGCGCATCGCGCCGTGATGTCGCCCGGCGCACTCGGTAAGATCGTGCTCGTGCCTTAGTCCACGTAGATCGCGTAGAGCTTCGCCGCGCTGCCAGCGGGGAAGTTCACGCGCAACGAACCGCGCCCGGCGGGCACGGCTTTCGGCCACACGACTTCGCGATGCAGCCCGTCGCCGTCGATGCTCGAGGTGACTCCGGGCACCGGCTGATCGCGCTCATCGAGCACTTCGATCGTCAACGGATTGTCCACGCCCGAGACATTCACAAAGACACGCCCGCCGAGCGTGAGTTGCTTGCTCACGACCTGCCCCGCGCCCTTCGGCTCGTGCAGCGAGAGCGCGCCGAAGCCGTCGCGCCGCCACGTCGCGAGCCCTATCTCCTGCGTGCGGAACTGCGCTTCACAATCCCAGTGCGCATACCACACGTAAGTCTTCTCGCCGACGTTCGCGAACGCGTGGCCTTGCAACAGCGCGATGGAATCCCACGCGCCCTCAGCGCCGCGCGGGATCATTTTGAAATCCGGCGACGGCTCGCGGAAGTGGACGCCGTCATTGCTCACGATCAGCCCGAGATCGATGCGCGTTCCGAGCAGGTGCGGCGCGCCCTTCGGCTTCTCCTTCGGCCCGTCCTGCCACATGCCGTAGAAGCCAACGAGCACGTTGCCGCGATTCCACATCCCCGCGCCCATGTGCGTCTGCTGGCCGGGCATTGGCGGATTCGTCGTCTGGCCCGGACGCACGAAGCCAAGCGCCTTTGCGCGTGACCAGTGCGTGAAATCGCCGGAGCGATACACGAGCATCGCGCGTCCGACTTCGCGTCCGTCGGGCAGCCACGTCCACGGCGAGATGAGCTGGCCGGTGGCGTAGTAAAAGCCGCCGAAGCGATACAGCCCCGCTACCTCGAAGCGCTCGCCGCTCGCGTTCATCGGCCGGTCGCCGACGACCTTCCAGCGCAGCCCGTCGGCGCTCGTCGCGCACACGAACGAACACCAGCGCGACTCATTCGGTCCGAGCACGCTCTTCCCGCCGCGCACGTCGTCGAACGGCAGGTGCGCGATGTAGGCGGCCTTGTAGCGGCGCTGCGGATCGGGATCCTCCGGCTCGTGGAGCACCGTGAGATAGTCGTTCACGCGCGTCAGCGAATGCGGCTCACCTTCGATGAGACAAATGTTGTTCTTCGTGTTCCCGCCGAATTCGACGAGCCCCAGCTCCGGCTTCGTCCAATGCACGCCGTCCGTGCTCTCCGCGTAACACATCGGCCGCCACCAATCATACGCCGCGCCGTGCAGCGACTCGCGCGTCTGCAACGCGAGATACCACATCCGAAACTTCCCGCCCTCGTGCAGCACCGTGCCGTAGATCACCGCGTGCCCGAAATCCGGCGAACCCTTCGGCCCGCAGCGCACGACCGGATTCTCCGGATGCTTTTCACCCGCGACGAGCGTGCAGTGCAAGTTGTCGCGCCACGGTAGCGATTCGTCGTCGAAGGCGAAGAGGACTTGTTCTTCCGCGCACGCGAGGGACGTGAGCAGGGCGAGGAGGAGGAGTGTTGTTTTCATGGGAGGGTGGTTCACCAAGCGGTCCAGCCGCCATCGACGACGAGGTTGTGTCCGGTCACGTAGCTGCTCGCGTCGGAGGCGAGGAAGACGACGACGCCCTTGAGTTCGTGCGGCAGACCCATGCGGTTCATCGGCGATTTCTTTTTCAAACGCTGCACGAGCTTCGGTGAAACTTTCGGCCCCGGAAACGGCCCGGGGCTGAGGCAGTTCACGCGCACTCCGTCGCGCGCCCAATACACCGCGAGATGCCGCGTGAGGTGCAGCACGCCGCCCTTGAGCGCGTGATACGCCGCCGGGCTCGCCGCGCAGATTCCTTCGTAAGCGTCGGGATACGAACCGACCTGGCCATACATCGAGCCGAGCATGATCACGCTCGCGTTCGTCTTCGCCGCGACCGCCGCATCGCGGACCGCGCGGGCGAGGAGGAAGTAGCCGGTCGCGTTCGCGAGCTGCCGCGTGAATTTCTCGCCCGTGATCGTCCGCCAGTCAGCGCCTTCCGCTTCGTGGCCGTTGTTCACGAGCACATCGACCGCGCCGATCTTTTTCATCGCGCGCTCGATCGTGCGCTCGTCCATGTGATCGAGCGCGATGCCGGTGTGGCCTTTGCCCGGCAATGACGCGGCGACCTTGCGCGCGGTGTCGAGCTTGCGGCTCGCGGCAATCACACGCGCGCCCGCTTCCGCGAGCGCCGCGGCCATCGCCGAGCCGAGGAAGCCGCTCGCGCCGGTGATGAGCGCCGTGCGGCCGGTGAGATCGAAAAGTTGCTGCGTGGTTTTCATGGCGTGATCCAGCGACGCTGCTCCGCCGCGGCGAGGATGGCGAGATTGACGCGCAGCGTCGCGGCAGCTTCGTCGATCGTGCAGAGCACGGGTGCCTTGCCTTCGACCGCGTCGAGGAAGGCGTGAGCCTGAGCCGTGAACCACGTGTCGCGCTCCATCGGCACGCCGGGTTCGTCGGCCCATTCGCCGCCGGGCTGCGTCATCCATCGCCAGCGGTTTTGGTGAACCTCGAAGCGCACCGTGCCACGCTCGCAGATGACCGTGATCGTCAGTTCGTTCGGTGCCTGATGCTGGTTGAGTGAAAAGCTGCCCATCACCGCGCCATGTCGCGTGACGACGTGAACCGTGTCCTCGACCGTGACGCCTTCGAGCAGCTTGTGATCGAGATCGGCGGCGAGCGCGGTGACCGGACCGACGAGCCACTCGCCCGCGTTCATCACGTGCGTGAGCGCATCCTGCACCGCGCCGCCGCCGGTCGCTCGGTCCTTGTAGTAGATGTCGCGATACGCGGGCCGGTAGAGCGGGAAGTGCTGGCCGCATGTCGCGACGATCTGCACCGGCGCGCCAAAGCGCCCGCTGCACAATGCCTCGCGCATCGCGGCGAGCGCCGGGTGTGCGCGATAGACATAGGCGACACCCGCGACGAGTCCGCGCTGCTTCACCGCCGCGTCGAGTTCCGCGATCCCGTCGGGCTTCGTGCTCAGCGGCTTCTCGATGAAAACGTGCGCGCCCGCTTCCACCGCGCGCGCGGCCATCGCGATGTGCAAGTTCGCCGGCGTGCAGATCACGACGACCTTCGGCTTCGCTGCGAGCGCCCGCTCGTAGTCGGCGAAGGCCGCGACGCCATAGCGCGCGGCGACCTGCTCGCGCAGCGATGTATTCAGTTCGCACAATGAAAGCGTCGCGCGTCCGGTCGCACCGAAGCAGCGGAGGTGACGTTCACCGATGGAACCGACGCCGACGATCAACGTGTTCATGGCTCGCCGAAGTATTCGCGCTGCATCTCCGTCACGCGCTGCGCGTGGCGCTGGTAGAGTTCTTCCCACCGCTTCGCTTCCTCCTCGCTGCACTCGTGGAAGCGCTCGCGCCGCATCGTCGGCGAAGGCACCGTCGCGTTGCACAGCGTCGGGAGCACGGGCTTCATCCCACGCGCGTAAGCCGCGGGTCCGCCAGTGATGTCCATCCAACGAAACGGCCCGCACACCGTCGCCCACAAGCCGAGCGCATTGCGCACCGCGCGGTCGATCGTCTCCGCGTCGGCGACGCCGGTATCGAGCAGGTGCAGCGCTTCGCGATACATCGCGTAGCCGATGCGGTTCACGATGAAGCCGGGGATGTCCTTGCGCACGACGCACGGGTCTTTGCCCAGCCGCCGCGCCATCGTCTCGGCGGTCGCGAGCGTTTCAGGCGAAGTCTGCTCGCCGCAAATCAACTCCATGAACCGCGTGATTTGCGCAGGCTCCGCCCAATGCATCCCGACGAACCGCGTGGGATGCGCGCGCCGCTGCTGGAGCGCGCTGATCGGGATCGCGGACGTATTGCTCGCGATCACCGTCGTCGCGCTGACGACAGACTCGATCGCTGCGAGCGCTTCGTCCTTCGTGCCCATGTCCTCGGTCACGCTCTCGACGACGAACGTGCAACCGGCGAGCTGCGCGAAGTCGCTGGTCGCGCCCGGCACCTGCGCGCGCCGCTCCTCGCTGCGATCGACAGCGACGACGTCGAAGCCGTGCTTTAGAAAACACTCGGCGATTCCCCGTCCGAGCAAGCCAAGGCCGACGACTCCGACTTGCTCGCTCATGTCAGCCCGAGCAACGCGAGTGCGTCGCGGTGGATGAGCGCTTCGATCTGCGCTTCGTCGAGCCGCGGCAGACCGGTGCCGCGGGTGAAGTCGTTCAGCTTTCGCAGGCCATCGACGGTCGCGTTCACCGTCGTGAACGGATAGTCGGTGCCGAAGAGCAGCTTGCCCCAGACGCCGTATTCCTGCGCGAGCATGAGGCTGTGGTAGAGCTGCCACGGGCGGTAGTGCAGCGCGCTGATGTCGGCGAAGACATTCGCGTGTTTGCGCACGGTGACGAGGCACTCGCCTTCGTAAGGATGCCCGAGGTGCGCCATGATGATCTTCACGTCGGGGAAACGCGCGGCAACCGGATCGAGATGCCGCGGGAGCGTGCATTCGAGCGGCGCTTGCGCGATGAAAGTCGTGCCGGTGTGGAGTAAGACGGGCAGCGCGTGCTGCGACGCGTAGCGCCACAGCGGATCGAGCCGCGACTCGTCGGGGCGGAAGCCGGCATACATCGGCAGGAGCTTGATCCCGCGCAGGCCGAGCGCGCGGTGGCCGTGCTCGAGTTCGTCTTCCCAACCGGGTTGCGTGGGATCGACGGAAAGAAAACCGATGAGCCGGTCGGCGTGTGCGGCGCAGTAGTCGGCGACGTGGCGGTCATCGACCCACACGCCACTCAGCCGCGCCTTGCCGCCGAAGCAGATCGTCTTCGTGTCGGGTGGCGCGGTCGCGGCGTAGTCGTCGAACTTCACCCGAAGATCGATCTCGACGCCGGGGCGCGCGCGGTTTGCCTGCGCGATGAAGTCGGCGGTGAAATCGCCGGGGAAGTTCCAGGCGTGGGAGTGGACGTCGATGATCACGGCTCCCAGATGACCACACCCATGTGGTAGCGGTCGAGCGCGGCGCTGCGCTTTGCGTAGTAAACGGTGACGATCTTCCCATCCGCGCGCTGCACGCTGCTCGGGTAGCCGCAATCGCCGTCGAGCGTGTGCGCGAGGCGCAGCGGTTCGCTCCACGTCTTGCCCTCGTCGCTGCTGAGCTTCGCGAGAACGCCGAACTGGTCTTTGATCCGGTTGCCGTAGGTGAGGAGCAGGCGGCCGTCCTTGAGCCGCGCGAGGTGGGCGTTGATTTCGTTTCGCGCGGTCACGCGCTGCGCGCCGGTCCACGTCGCGCCGTCGTCATCGCTGCGGAAAAGCTCGACGGCATCGATGCGCGCGGCGGCCATCCAGCGTTTGCCGCCGAGGTGGAAGAGCGACGTTTCGTTGTGCTTCTCGCCGATGACCGAGCCGACCTTCCACGTCGCGCCGTCGTCGTCGCTGCGGAAGTGCCAGGCGCAATAGCCTTTCGTCTTCGTGCTCTTCGTCGGATCGGTCCACTCGCCCGCGTAACACGACGTGTGCAGCGCGCCGTCCTCGCCGACGAAGATCGGGCCGAACGGGATGAACTCGGTCCAGCCGGGCAGCGCGGCGGGGAACTCCTTGATGATCTTCCAAGTCCGCCCGCCGTCGCTCGACCGGCTCACCCACGGGCGCAGGATGTCGTCGCGAAACGCGCCCTGCTTTGGCCGCTGCGGCTGTTTCACGTTCGTCCAGCCGGAGCAGAGCACGAGCAGATCGCCGTTCTTCGCAAGGCCGGCGGCGAGGTTCATGCGGTTCGTGTCGGGTTCGTTCGGTGCGGGGTGGCCGCGGAGTTCCCACTTCACGCCATCCGCGCTCGCCCAGCACTCGGCATCGCCGGCGACTTGTCCGTGGCTCGGCTCGCTGAAGATGCTCGCGATGATCGTGCCGTCGCGGAGCAGCGTGAGGTTCGGCCACGCGCACACATTTTCTATCCCGATGTGCCGGCTCGCGGATTTCGGCGCCGCCTCCGCCGCGACCGCCGCGCCGGCGAAGCGCAGCGCGTAGAGGTCCGCGTCCTTCATCGCGAAGCGCAGCCGCACCGTTTGCTTCGCGAGCTTGCTCAAGTCGTCGCCGCCTTTCCACCGCGCGGCGCGCTCGATTTCGTTGCCGATGAGTTCCACGCTGTCGTCGAGTGTGAAGCCGGGGATCGCTTTCCCCGCGGCGTCCTGCACTTCGACGCGGATGCCGCCCGCAGCCGACGTCGAGAAGTTCAGCATCAGCCGCGCGCCTTTGAACGTGAGCGGCTTTGTGACCATCTCGCCGCCTTCATACGGCGCGCGCAGCGACGCGAAGCCGTCGAGCCTCATGCTGTAGCGCCGCAGGTGCGACGTCGGCTGCGCGTATTCCTGGTTCGTGTAGCACGACATTTCCGCCGGGCCGGTCTGCACGACGCCGAGCGCGGGATACGTCGTGCGCGAGACCCAGTTCTGCGCGCCGAGTCCCGGCTTGATGAATGCGCCGAGAAACGTGCGGTCGTAGGTCGCGCCGCCGCGCGTCGTCTGGAAGATCGCGTCCGACGTGTCGTTGAAATACTTCGGGTTCACGTTGATCGCCGCCGCTTCCGCATCGGTGAGCACGCGCCGCCCCGGCATGAAGCGCGCGGCGAGCGACACGCTGAGCTGCGGAGCGCGGAAGTAAGGCTGCGTCTGGTTCGTGTAGAGATGCTCGATCGGCGCGGCGCTGCCGTCGGCGGTCCGGTATTCCATCAAGGTCACGTCGGTCCACGTCGCGAAGTCCGTGCTCACCGCGCGCGCAATGCGGCGGATCTTGTCCTGAAAGACACGAAAGTAAGCGACATAGCGTTTCTCGATCGGCGACCAGAACGCGAGGTTCTGCGAGTCGAACATGTATTGAAACGGCACCATCGCCTTCGTGATCACCGGCTCGTCGCGCAGCTTTTTCCAGCGCAGCCCGTCGGGCGAAACGAACGCGACGAGTCCCGTGTTCATCGTGCCGCCGAGCGCCTTGTAGCGCTGGTCGGCGGGCACGGCGGGATTCGCGTCGAGTAGCGGGCTGAAGTTGTGCGAGAGCCCGTCGGCCGCGAAGACGATATTGTTGTCCTTGCTGCCCGCGAACTCGACGAGCCCGAGCTTCGGCTTGGTCCAGCGCACACCGTCGCGCGACTCCGCCACGCACGTGACTTCGCCCTTTCCGTCCGGGAGACTCGTGTCTTTGCCGCGGTAGTAGGCCCGGAAATTTTCGCCGTCACGAATGACAGTGCAGTAGCCACAGAACGGCCCTTCCCACGGCTGATCGAAGCGCACCGCGACACCTTCATCGCGCGGCTCATGGAGGAGAAGCTGCGCGCCCTTGATCGAGTCGACGAGGTGGCGATCGGCGAAAAGTTCACGTTGATCCGCGAGCGGGATCGGCTGGTCGGCGGCGAAGGCGCTGGCAGCAAGTGCGGCAAGGAACGCTAATTGGTTCATGTAAGGTATGAACAACTGGATTTAGAGTTACTTAGCGTGATTGTTGAAATTTACTCTAATCTCTGCGCGTAAATCAGATCTTGTCCGCTGCTGCAGTTGTTCCTACCTGATGCCTTCGCTGTCCAAATTCCAAGCCCAACCCGAGATCGAGGCGCTGCCGAAACACGAGCGGCTCCGCACTTATATAATGCGCGAACTCGACGCCGGACGGCTCAAACCCGGCGACGCGCTGCCCACCGAGCACGCGCTGGCCGACTCCGCAGGCGTGTCGCGCAACACCGTCCGCCAGGCGCTCAGCGCGCTGGAGCGCAGCGGGCTCATCAGCCGCGAGCGTGGGCGGGGCACCTTCGTGCACGGCGAGGCGCGCGAGCGGATGAAATCGGGCCTCGATCTTTTCGCGCTCGTCATCCCCGAGACGCGCGCCGGTTTCTACCCCTCGCTTCAGCGCGGCTTTCACGACGCCTCGACCGCGCTGCACAACCAGGTGCTCGTCTGCGACACGGACAACGATCCGTTCCGCCAGGCCGACGCGCTGCTCCAGCTCCTCGACAAGAAAGTCGCCGGCGTCGGGCTCGTGCCGACGACGTTGCCGGCGACGCCCGCGCATCAGATCCGCCCGCTCCATGAGCGCGGCGTGCCGGTCGTGTTCTGTCACCGCCGCGTCGAGGGAATCCAGGCGCCGCTGGTCAGCTTCTCCGCGCTCGAAGTCGGGCGGCTCGCGGGGCACGCGCTTATCGAGCTCGGGCATCGGCGCTCGGCGTTCTTCGGCGCGCATCGCGGCGGGTTCGGGCCGCTCTACGAGCAGGGGCTGCGCGAAGGCTTGCGCGCGGGTGGCGGCGACCTACCCGAGGAATTCGTGCGCTTCGACACGACGCACAAGATCACCGCCGAGCACGAGCGCTTCATCGAGACGAATCTCGCGGAGATGCTGCGCGATGCGTCGCGGCCTACGGCGATCTTCTGCCCGTTCGATCCCGAAGCGGAACTCGCCTACCTTGTCCTCGCCCGACTCGGCATCAAGGTGCCCGCCGAAGTCTCGCTCGTCGGCTTCGGCGGCGCGTGGCGCGAAGGCGCGATCACGCGCCGGCTCACGTCCGTGACCGTGGACGAAGAGGAACTCGGACGCCGCGCCGCGCAACTGCTCCACGAAATGCGCATGCGCGAACGCCCGCTCAACGACGGCACGGAGATCCTGCTCCCGCTCAGCCTCAGCGACGGCGAAACCCTCGGTCCCGCACCCGCATGATGTCGCGCGCGTGGCTCGCCGTCGGCCTGCTGTGGGTCGTCGCGTGCCTGAGCTATCTCGACCGCATCATGATCACCACGATGCGCGGCTCGCTGGTCGAAGCGATCCCGATGACGGAAGCGCAATTCGGCCTGCTCACGTCGGTCTTCCTGTGGGTCTATGCTGCGCTGAGCCCGCTCGCCGGATTCGTCGCCGATCGTTTCGATCGCAGCCGGTCATCATCGGCAGCTTGATGGTCTGGTCTCTCGTCACCTGGCTCGCGATGCACGACGAGATGGCCGAACCGCAGAGCGCCGACCCGATCGCGCGCGAGTCGACGCGTGTCATTTTCACCGCCACGAAAGCCCCGCAGCCTTCGCTCGATCCACAGCAACTCATCGAGTGGATCCCCAACAGCGAATACGGCGGCCACGCCTTCGGCTACGTCAGCAGGACGCGGCGTGGGACGTTCGCGCACGCGAGCGCCGACGATCCACCCGCGTTCATCGTGTGCGCGAAGCAGGACAAGCCGCCGGTGAAAGGTGAGCCGCAGACCGACCCCACGCACACCGCAGTGCTCGGCCTCATGCTGCAGGACACGCTCAAGCCGCTCGGCGTGAAGTGCGAGCTACGCTACCAAAACGACGGCCTTCCCGGCGAAGCCAGCATCCAGGAATCTCTCATGCACGCCCTTCGATGAAATCCCTCACGCTCGCCCTGCTAGCCGCTTCGCACGCCTTCGCGGCTGATCTTTTCGACGAGACGAAGGCCACGACGATCTTCGCCTTCGATAGCGTCTCGATCCCGCACTCGCAGAATCTCCGCCTCGAAATGCGGCAACCGCAGCGGCACCCGGCGAATCCCGTCGTCCGCCGCGGCGCGCCGGGCACGCCCGACGCGCTGGGGGTGCAGTTCTACGGTTCGGTGATCCGCGAGGGCGGCAAGTTTCGCATGTGGTATGTCGCCTTCGACGACGACACGGCGAACAAAGTCGCCTCCGCGCGCTGGCGCGCAGCATATGCGGAGAGCGCCGACGGCGTGACGTGGACGAAGCCGAATCTCGGCCTCGTCGAGCACCGCGGGAACAAGGACAACAACCTCATCCTCACCGATCCCACGCTCGGTTTCGTGAACCTCAAGGTGCTCGCCGATCCAGACGATCCCGACCCGCAGCGGCGCTATAAGATTTCGACGCACGTCTATTTCCGCGGCCAGCGGCGACTCGGCAGCCTCGCGCCGTTCGCTAGCGCGGACGGACTGCGCTGGAAGATGCTCACGCCCGCCGCGACGAAGAAGGCAGAGCTGACGAAGAACAACCTCGTGCTCCCGGCGGTGCATTTCGAACCGTGCGGTGGGCTCTACAAATGGGACGGCCAGTATTTCATCTGCGGCCAGAACGCGATGAATGCGCCGCGCCCATATCAAGGCCGCGTCGTGCGGATATATCGCTCGGCGGACTTCGTGCATTGGTCGGCGACGAGCAGCATCGGTTTCGTGCGTGAGCCGCAGCACATACCGCTCGGCGCGGGCCGCAGCCTCGAGGGCGAGCAGTGCCACGAGGGCGTCAGCGTGTGGAACCGGCGCAACGTGCTGCTCGGCCTCGTCGGCCGCTGGCACGGCGCAGCAGAGTGGAAGGACATCCGCATCGATCTCGGCTTCGTCGTTTCGAACGACGGGCTGAGCTTTCGAGAGCCGGCACACGAGTGGGCCTTCCTCGCGCTTGGTGAAGACGGCGCGTGGGACGAAGGTGGACTGCTGCAGGGGCAGGGTTTCGAAAATGTAGGCGAGCAAACCTACATATATTACGGCGCATGGGATCCACGCGATCGCACGCCGGATTCTCCGCGCGGCGGCGTCGGCATCGCGGTGCTGCCGCGCGATCGCTTCGGCGATCTGGTCGTCGAGGAAGCCGGGCAAGGCCCGGGTGACTACCAACTTCCCGAGATCGCGAGCGAGTTCGTCACCACGTCGATTCCCGTGAAGCCAGGACAGCGCTTTTTTTTGAATGCCGACGGCCTCGGCCCGGACGCCGCGCTGCGCATCGAACTGCTCGACCATCTCGAACGTCCGCTGCCCGGCTACTCCGCGATCTTGCGCGAGAGCGGCTTCCAGACACCGATCGTCTGGAGCGGCAAAGACGACTTGCCCGAGCGCATCCGCATCCACGTCGTCTTCGAAGGTGCGAAGCGCACCGGCATCCGCTTCAGCGCGATCTATCTCCAACCACAATGAACTGGCCCAAGTCCCAAAAACTTCTCGACGAAAACGCGCGCCTCATCCCCGGCGGGCTCGCTTCGCTCAACCGCAAAGCCGATCCCGTGATCGCGTTCGTTCGCGCGAAAGGTTCGCGGCTGTGGGACATCGATGGGCACGAATACATCGACTACCACGCGGGCTTCGCGCCCTACCTGCTCGGCCATGGCGACGACGATCAGATCGCCGCGGTGACGAAGGCGATGCACGACGGACTCTCGAACTACGGCACCGGCCCGACACGCGAGGAAGGCGACCTCGCATGGCTCTTCCTCCGCGCGGTGCCACACGCGGAGAAGGTGCAGTTCTTCAACACCGGATCGGAGGCGACGCAACAGGCGATCCGCATCGCGCGCGCCGCGACGGGGCGTTCGCACATCATCAAGATGCAAGGCGGCTACAATGGGCACCACAACGCGGTCGCGATGAACTTGATGACGCCGCGCGTGGAGTTGGGTGCGTTGCAAGACGGCGAGTATCCGCGCGTGCCGATCACCGCGGGCATCCCGCCGGAGGAACTCGTGCTCACGCATGCGGTGCCGTTTAACGACCTCGACGCCGTCGAGCGCGTCGCGCAGCGGCACGAGATCGCGGCGCTCATCACCGAGCCGGTGCTGCAAAACATCGGCGTCATCAAACCGCAGCCCGGCTACCTCGCGGGGCTACGCGCGCTCGCGGATCGCTACGGCTTCGTGCTCATCTTCGACGAAGTGAAGACCGGCTTCCGCGCGAGCCTCGGCGGCTACCAAGCGATCGCGGGCGTCACCGCCGACCTCTCGACCTACGGCAAGGCGGTCGCTAACGGCTTCCCGCTCGCCGCGCTCGCGGGCAAAGCATCGCTGCTCGATCTCGCCACCGATCCCGACCCGAAGCGCCGCGTGCTCATCGCGGGGACATACAACTGCCACCCGGTCCCCGTCGCCGCGGCGATCGCGTGTTTGAAGAAACTCATGGACCCGGCGATGGACGTGTATGGACATCTCGAACGCATGGCACAGCGGCTCGAAGTGGGACAGCGCGAGCTTTTCGCCAAGCACGGCGTGCCCGCGATCATCTCGCGCGTCGGCAGCGCGAGTTGCGTTTACTTCGCGAAGACCGAGCCGCACGACTGGGAGGGCATCCTCGCGCACCACGACGCGGCCTTCGACACACGCTACCGCCGCGCGCTGATCGAGCGCGGCATCTACCACTTCCCCGTCATCGTGAAGCAAGGCAGCATCAGCTTCGCGCACAGCGAAGCCGACATCGACCGCACGCTCGAAGCCACCGACGACGCACTGCGCGAGCTCCGCGGCTGATCTTTTCCGCGCGGACCCGCAGCGATTTCCTGTTCCGCCTGCTGTGGTTGCCGCTTGCCGCAGCGCAGGGCGCTTCCGTAAAAGCCCCCATGCCCGAGTTCCTGCCGAGCAAGCATCCATTCCTGCTCGAAGCCGCCTTTGTGCCGCTGCTCTTCATCGTGTTCCTCATCGTGGGCCGCTGGCTCAAGCGCGACCAGGAGGTGCGCCTCGGGATTGCCTACATCCTCTTCAGCATCGCGCTCGCTCTCTGGACGCCGCTCCAGGTGTTCGGCACGGACTTCCCGCGCCGGAGCGCAGTGATGATGAATCTCAGCGCGGCGCTGATCGTCCTCGGTTCATTCCCGATCATCGCGCTCGTGCGGCGGTATGGCTGGGAGCTGTGGTTCGAGCGGCGGAATAGATCGAAGGCGCCCAAGTTCCTCAGCCAGGTCGTCGCGCTGATCATCTTCGTCTCCGCGGTGCTCGCAGCGCTCGGGGGCATCTACGGCGTCTCGATCCAGGGCGCGGTGCTCGGCTCGACCGTGGTGGTCGGCGTCATCGGCTTCGCGATGCAGGATCTGCTGGGCAACATCATCGCCGGCATCTCGATCGAAATCGGCAAGCCCTTCAACGTCGGCGACTGGCTCATCGTGGACGGCAAGCACATGGAGGTCATGGAGGTGAACTGGCGCTCCACCCGCTGCCGCGACAACGACAACATCTACTCCGACATTCCGAACCGGCACATCGTCGGCACCACGATCACAAACCTCACCTTTCCGGATCGCGTCCACGGCATCCGCATCCTGGTCGGCTTTGAATACAGCGTGCCGCCGAACCAGGTGAAAGACTGCCTCAAGCACGCCGCCATGACCGCGTCCGGCGTGCTGGCGAACCCCGCGCCAAGCGTCTTCCTGCGCGACTACGGCGAAAGCGCGATCGTTTACGAGATCCGTTTTTGGATGGAGGACGAAAGCCGCTACAACCCCATCTGCGATGCCGTGCGCACGAACGTCTGGTATGAAGCCCAGCGCGCCGGGCTGAAGATTCCCTTCCCCATCCGCACGCTGCAGATCGAGCGCCCGAAGAAGGCAGCCAGCGACGCGCTACAGATCGCGCATACCTCGCTGCGCCGGCAGCCTTTTCTCCAACTGCTCAGCCCGAGCCAACTCGACCGACTGCTGGCCGACGCGCGGCTGCTGCGCTTTGGCCGCGGCGAGCACATCCTCGAGCAGGGCGACGAAGGCCGCTCGATGTTCATCCTCGTGCATGGGCAGGCCGAAGTTTACGTGAAGGTCGGCGGCGCCGAGCGGCACGTCGCCACGCTGCGCGATGGCGACTACTGCGGCGAGATGAGCCTGCTCACCGGCGAAGTCCGCACCGCCACCGTGCAAGCGCGCACCGACTGCGAAATGTGGGAGATCGGCAAGGACACGCTCGCCGGCATCATGGCCGAGAATCAGCACCTGCTCGAAAAACTCTCCGAGATCCTCGCCAAGCGGAAGATGGAAGTGGACGGCATCATCGAATCCTCGATGAGCGACCACGAGAAGACGCAGACCGCCGCGCGTTACAAGGAAAGCTTCCTCAAACGGCTCTACGGGTTCTTCGAGCTCTAAGCCGTCGCGGCCTCGATGATCGCCTGCTGCGCGCCGATCAACTCGGCGACCCCTTTGCGCGCGAGCGCGAGCATCTGCGCGAGTTCAGTGTCGGTGAAGGTGCTCTCTTCGCCCGAGCCCTGCACCTCCACGAAGCGCCCGTCGTCAGTCATCACCACGTTCATGTCCACGGCCGCGTCCTTGTCTTCGAGGTAGTTCAAGTCGAGCACCGCTTCGCCACCGACGACGCCCACGCTCACCGCCGCCGCGTAGTGCTTGATCGGCAGCTTCTTGATCTTCTTCTCCGCGAGCAACCGCTGGCCCGCCAGCGCCACCGCAACGCACGCGCCGGTGATCGCCGCCGTGCGCGTGCCGCCATCCGCCTGGAGCACGTCGCAATCGACGCAGATCGTCCGCGCGCCGAGCGCGTCGAGATCGATCACCGCGCGCAGCGAACGCCCGATCAGCCGCTGGATCTCGATGCTGCGCCCGTCCGGGCGGCCCTTGCTGCTGTCGCGCTGCTTTCGTTCGAGGGTCGAATACGGGAGCATCGAATATTCCGCCGTGAGCCAACCGCCGGGCACGCCTTGCACCTTCATCCAGCGCGGCACTTCCTCCTCCACCATCGCGCTGCAAATCACGCGCGTGTTCCCGAAACATGAAAGCACCGAGCCGGTGGCGTGCGGCGCGAAGCCGGGGATGAAAGAGATCGGGCGGAGTTGGTCGGCCGCGCGGCCGTCGGGTCGTGGCATGGGGCCAAAGCTTTTCGTCGAGAGCGCAGCAAAGGAAGAGTAAACGTCGGGCATCAGGCGGTTTCATCGTCGCGCCGCGGCGGATGCGCAAAGACTGGCTCGATCACTCGCTAAACTCAGCGGCCGCGAGGCATTTAGAGGGATGAAGGAGGGAGGGAGCGTCATCTGGTGCAGAGCGGGAAGCGGGAAAGGAGGCCTTGGCGCAAAGTGCATTCTGTATGAAAAAATACCAACTCCACACCAAGACCGAAGACATCCTGAAACGCTTTCCGGCGCTGTGCAAGCGCCTGGAGGGGGCGGAACGAACCCCGGCGGCGGCGGGCCTGCCGCGCGTGGTCTGCCTCGGGGCGGACCTCGAGAAAGACGGCGCCTGTCTGGCCGTGCAATGCGGGCTCGGCGAGCCGGTGAGCCTTGGCACGCTGACCCGCGAGAGCGTGCTGAGCCTGATCTCGGCCCTGCGGAGGCGCGGCTGGCGCTGCGTGGTCGGGATGGAGGCGTGCGGCTTTGGCTGGCGCTTCCAGCGGCAGCTTCGGGAGGCTGGCGCGGAGGCCCTGACCTTCGCCACCGAGGCCCTCACCGGACGGCGCAAGACCAACACCCGCGACGCCGCCGCGCTCGCCCGGCTGGTCGGCGACCGCACCGTG
>VFJQ01000015.1 GCA_009885995.1 Verrucomicrobiota bacterium | reverse complement strand
TCGAACACGCCCCCGAGCCGGAAACCCTCGTCACTCCAATCCATGAACGACGTGGTGATCCCGCCCCCAGTGCTCACGTCCACCGCCACCCTCAGCTCCCGCGCCGCGTCTCCGCTGCCGATAACGACCGTCCCGTTGTAGAAGCCCGCGCGCTTGCGGAATGCGATGAGCCGCACCTGCGCCTCCGCGCTCGCCCCGAGCGGATCGACCACCCGATACGTCAGCGCATCGTCATCGCGCACGTTGAACTGCGGATTGTAGCTGATGAACCGCCGGTCCCCCGTCACGCTCGCCACGCCCAGCGAAGCACTCGGAGCCACCACCAGCGCCGGCGCGAGCAGCAGCGCGTCGCCATTCGCATCCGTATCATTCGCCAGCGGATCGACCACCACCTGCCCCGAGTAGAAAACGAGATCGTTCACCGCGAGGGGCACGCGGTTGAAGCTCGTCGTGAAAAACTGCACCGTGCCGCGCGCCGGGCCGTCGGGCGTCGTGGCCCGCACGCGGTAGAAGACGGAAGTGGCCTCCGCCAGACCGGTGAGCCGCGCGTTCACGGCGGTGTCGCTGTTGCCGGTCGCCTCAGCTGGCGTGGCGGCCATCACATTCGGGAAGTCCCCCAGCGTCGTGCCCCACTCGAAGACCACCGCCGCGCTCTGCCCGTTGGCGTTTACCGTCCCGTTCAGCGTCGCTGCGCTCACGGCCACCTCGGTCGCGAGACCGGTCGTGGCGGCTGCGAGGATCGGCGGCGACACCGCGGCGCTGAAGACCGCTCCCGCGCTGTTCACCGCGCGGATGCGGAAGAAATACCGCAGCCCCGGATCGAGGCTCGAAACCGTCGCGGTCACCGGCGTATCGACCGCATCGCCCAGCGTCGCCGGGGTCGGCGTGGCGGAAAGCGGGAAAGACGTGCCGTCCGTGCCGTATTCCACGAGCACGCTCGTGGTCAGCCCGCGCGCATTCACCGTCCCATCGAGCCGCACCGTGCCCGGCGAGAGCGCGGTTGCCACCGGCACGGGCACGCTCGGCGGCGCTGGCGTGGTGAAGGTCCGCACCGCGCTCATGCTCGTCCCCGCGATGCTCGTCGCCACGAGGCGGCAGTGGTAAGTGACTCCCGGCATCAGCCCGGTCAGCACGGCACTCGCCCCGGTCGTGACGAAGCCCGAGAAGGGCGACGAGAGCACCGGCACGCTCTGCGGGAAGGTCACGCCGTCGGTCCCGTATTCGAAGCGCGCCGTCGTGATCGCGCCGCGCGCATTGACCCTGCCGCCGAGCTGCACGCCATCCGGCTCGACGTTCGTCGCGCCGCTGTTTTCCACCAGGGCCGGGCCCGGGGAGAGGAAGCGAAAGATCTGCTCTCCCGTCACCCCGTAGAGACTCCCGTCCGCGCCAAAAGCCACCTCGCCGACCAAAGGCTCGGCGTGGAAGTCTCCCGTGATCGGATCGCCGCGGGAGAAGCTCCGCACGAACGTCAGCGTCCCGTCCGGCGTGATCTTGAAAATGGAGTCCGAGAATCCGAACCCGTCCTCGGTCTGGAACGTGCCCGACATGAAGCCATAGAAAGCGCCACTCGCATCGCGCACCAGAGTCCCGGCCGGTTTCGGGCTTTCCTCGGGGTATTCCGGATCCCACGTTGTCGCCACGGTCTCGAATGTCCCATCGGTGGCGACTCGAAAAATCCCGCTCGCCCGCAATCCATACAGCTTCCCATCGAGCCCCAGCGCAAGGCTGCCAGCGGCCGGGTCCGGCACGGAGTAGGGGACGCGGACAAACTCTCCGTTCTCCGGGTCATAGACAAACTGCTTGGTCAGAAAGTCGTAGCGATAGTCTCCGTTCTCCGGGTCGAAGACGTAGTGGAACCCGTGAAACGCCGGCATGCTCGTCACCGACTCCACGGTGCCCGCCGCCGTCACGCGAAAGACCGCTCCGCAGTCTTCCGCTCCGCCGGATCGAGTGGTGCCGTAGTAGGCTCCGTCACCCGCGAGCGCCAGCCCGCCAAACGGCCCGCTGCCATCGGTGCCCGAGAAACTTCCCAGCGTCGTCAGCACACCCGCCGGGGTCACGCGGAAGACCGTCCCGAGATCGTCGGTGCCGCCGGCTTCCGTCGTGCCGAGCAGGCTCCCATCCGCCGCCAGCGTCAGCCGTTCCGCCGGCGTCGCCCCATTCTCCCCGGTGAACGACACCAGCGCCGACAGCACGCCATCCGGCGAGAGCTGGAAGACCGTGCCCAAGCCATTCGCCCCGCCCGTCCGCGCCGTCCCGTAGATGGTCCCGTCCGGCGCCAGCAGCAGTCCGCGATTGGGCACGCTGCCCTCCGCGCCGGTGAACTGCGCCAGCGTCGCCACCGAGCCTCCCACGCCCAGGCGGAAGATCGACCCGAGCCCCTGCATCCCGCCCGCCCGCGTGGTGCCCAGCATCGAGCCGCCATCGCCCGGCACCAGCGCACCCGTCGCGGTGCTCAGCGGCGTGCGCCCGAAGGCGTGCATCGTCGTCAGCACCCCATCGATGGTGATGCGATAGACCGTCCCGCGCCCCGTGATGCTATCGGTCGAAGTCGTCCCGTAAAACGCGCCGTCGCTGCCCTCGATCAGCCCGCCGAACGGCGCGCCGCCATTGCTCCCGGCGAAGTCCGCCAGCGTGGTCAGCTCCCCTTCTGGGGTCATTTTGAAAACCGTGCCCAAGCCATTCGCCCCGCCTTCGCTCGTGGTGCCGTAGAAATTTCCATCGCTCCCCAGCGTCAACCCCGCCCGGGGCGTCCAGCCATTCGTGCCGGTGAACGCGACCAGCCGTGTGTATTGCCCCGCGAGCGTGACCTTGAAGATGAAGCCGTTCGCGTCCCCGTCCGCGATGCCAATAGTGGTCGCAAATGGGTGTCCCATGCCCACCCCGTAAAGGTCGCCATTCGAGTTCTGCGCAAGCGTCAGCGGGATCGGGCCCAAGGGTAGCTCGTCGGTCACAGTCGCGACGAGATTCGGCAAGGAACCGAATGCGAAGGAGAAAATCACCCCATACTCCGCGTTCAGTCCGTAAAGTCGACCGTCCTGCCCCACGATCAGCCCGCTGATGAAACTGCCGCCAGGGCCTCCATTGCCGAGGTCATTCCCAAACTGGTCAACCCCCAACCCGATCCCAAATTGGTAAACTCCCGCAGTGTCGAAGACGCTGATCCCATTTTGGATCTGGTTCGGGTCAAGATTCGCATCGCCGGTGCCACTCGCTCCGAGCACGAAGCCGGACGCATCGAACACCGCGCCGTTCCCGCTCGTGGGCGCCTGGATATTCAGCGAGGGAAATGTCGCGCCAGCTCCCGTCTTCGGCAGCATGAACACGCCCGCTGAACCGGTGTGAACAGGCCCGAGAACATCGGGGCTCGTGGCGTTCGAGGTGAAACCGAGCAGGTTTCCATTCGGCAGTTCGATCAGGCTGCCCACCGGCAGGCGAGGCTCGCCCGTCGGGGCGAAGGAGAACCTGTTTTCCAGCAAACCGTCCGCACCGATGCGAAACACCGTGCCGCCGCCTTCGCCGCCGAGCTCGGTCGTGCCGTAGAAGTTCCCGTCGCTCGCGAGGAGGAGTTTACCGGTGGGGAAGCTGCCCGACCCCGCTTCCTGCAGCGAGACGAGCTTTTCCAAGACCTGCGCTCGTGTGCTGGGCGCGGATACAAGCGCATGACCGAGGAGAATGAGAGCGAGGACTAAGCGAGTGTTCATAAAGCGGGTGACGGGGTGATGATTTCGTGAAGCGCGGGCCGCGCGCGGCGGGAGGGTGGCGGTGGAGTGCGGGGGCGTCAACCGGCGGGCTGGTGGCTCATATGGCCCCAACGGGAATCTCCCGGCGCGCGAAGCCGTTTCGACGGGCTCAAGGCCCTGAGCGTGCCGAAGGGCGCCAACCTCCCCCAGCCAGCGCGCTGCGCGCGGGAGGCTTCCAGATTGTCGCCATGTTTGCTGCCATGTTTGTCGCCCTGTTTCCGCCTCGACCTTCCTGCGGTAGTCCGCCTCAGCCTCCCTTCGGTAGTCCGCCTCGACCTGCCTTCGGCAGTCACGCTCAGGCAGCGTGAGCCACGGGGCATTCCCGGAGGCGGGTGGGATTTGCTTGCGGCGGGCGGGAGCGGTCCGGTTTGGTGCGCGGCCTTATGACGGACAACCCCTCAGAACATAGGAAGGCCGCCGAGCGGCTGTGTGCCTGCGTCGGGCGCGAGCTCAAGCGGCGGCGGAAGCGCTTTCGGCTCAGTGCGCGCGCGCTGGCCGTGCCCGGCGAGCTCGGCCCGCAGACGGTGCTCGACCACGAAGACGCCACGCACGCGCCGCGCCTCGATCTGCTCGAAATCCATTGCCGCCAGCTCGGCACGGAGTTCCCGCGGTTGCTCGCCTCGGCCATCCAGCGAGGTGGGGGCCCCCTGGCCTAAGAAGGCGGCGCCCGAAACGTCGGGCAGGCGCGACCCGCTGGCGCGCCGGAAGCTCGGCCCATGACCCTCCGCTCCTTCACCCGCCCACTTCCGCGCCTCCCGCGCGTCGCGGCAGGGGAAAACCCCGCCCCAGCGCGGCGGCGGCTGGGCAGACGGCGATGCGCCCGCGTCCGCGGCGGGCTCCCTTGCGTCGGGCATCCGCTCACTTGCGCCGGGGGACCGCTCACTTGCGTCGGGGGACCGCTCACTTGCGTCGGGGGGCCGCTCACTTGCGTCGGGGAGCCGCTCGCTTGCGTCGGCCAGCCGCTCACTTGCGTCGGACAGCCGCTCGCTTGCGTCGGGCCGCCGCTCACTTGCGCCGGGCCGCCGCTCGCTTGCGTCGGGGAGCCGCTCACTTGTGTCGGGGAGCCGCTCACTTGTGTCGTGGAGCCGCTCACTTGCGACGGTGGAACGCGCGCTCCGAGCGCGTTTCCTGCCGGTTCTGCGGAGCAGAAGTGGCGCCGGCAACACGGCCGGCGGCTGCCTGCAAACGCCCTCCAAACGCGCTCGGAGCGCGCGTTCCACCCTTTCCCGACCCTCCCCAAGCATGGCGACCTGGAATAACGCGACGTGGAACTCTGGCGCGCTCTGGAGCGTCGCTTCGCCCGGCCCTTTCACCAATCCATCCAAACAAAAATCCAAATCCAACATGAGACGACAACCTTACTTCCCGGAGAAGAACGCCCAGCGCCCCGAATGGTTCGCCCAATTCGCCATCCAGCTCCCGCTGGCGAACGCCATCCTCGCCCTGCCCGCCCCTGATGTGAGCGCGCGCGTGGCGGATGCGAAATTCTGCGAATACGCGAGCGGCGTCTGGCTCAATGCGACGCGCGAATTTGGCCCCATGGCGACCTCGGGACTCGAGGGGCTCTATGAGGGCGACGGGACGACGAATTTCGTGCTGCCCGTCTTCACCGCGCCGGTGCTGCCGGCGGGCGTGACGGCGGTGCCGCCGGGGGCGCTGCGGCGTATCTTCGGCTTCGTGCAGACGGTCAAGGCTGCGCCGGCCTACACGGAGACGATCGGGCTCCAGCTCGGCGTGGTGGGCTCGGAGGATACGGTCGAGCATCTCGCGCCGGAGTTTTCGCTGAAGGTCGAGCAGGGCTCGGGCTGCGAGTGCGTGAAGGTGATGTTCAAGAAGTTCGGCCGGCCGGGCGTGGTGGTCTTTTCCAAGCGCGGCGGCGGCGCGTGGGAGCAGCTCGGCGTGAACCTGAACAGCCCGTATCTGGACGAGCGTCCGCTGCTGATAGCTAACCAGCCGGAGGTGCGCGAGTATCGGCTCCGCTTTTTCGATGGCGATGCGCCGACGGGGGATTTCACCGAGGTGCAGAGCGTGACGGTGGCACCGTGACGAATGAGGAACGCGGAATGCGGAATGCGGAATGGCGGCTGCACCGCTCTGCATCCGCCCCCGCCCCGCTCATTCCCTATTCCGCCCTCCGAATTCCACCTTCCGCATTCCCACTTCCGACTTTCCCTATGCCCTTCGACCCTAACATCCCACAGGAAAACACCCTCATCGACGCGGCGCAGATGCGCGCGCAGCTCCAGGCGCTCAATGCGCTGATCCAAGCCCGCGCGACGCCCGCCGACGTGGCCACCGCGGCTAACAACGCACAGGCGGCCGCGATCGGCGCCAGCTCGAACAATAGCAACTCAGTGAACTCGATCAGCCAGTCTGCCGACGGGTCTTACAACCAGAGCCAGATGCAGGACGTGCTGAACAAGATCGACGAGCTGATCCAGGCGCTGCGGCGGTAGGGAGTGGCTCAGTTTGGCTGTGTAGGTGGCTGCGACGCCCCGTCGCAGGAGGGTGCCCTCGGCGCCTCGCCGCGGTTTTTCCGGCGCACCATTCGGTTGGCCCGCGCCCGGCGGCGAGGGCGCCGCCGGAACCCTTCTGCGACGAGGCGTCGCAGCCACCCTGGCAGCGTCCTTGCGCTCAGGCGGCTCAGTTCACGACGATCCGCACCGAGCCGCTCCGGGCGGCGGCGGGGTCGCGCGGGGTGCCGCGTGGGGGGGTGGGGCCGCTGCTCAGGAAGTTGCCGCGGCCTTCGCCGGGGACGACGCCGAAGAAGCTGCGGAAGGCGCCGCGGAACGTCATGGTCTCGCTGGTGTCCGGGTGTTTGAAGCTGCCGGTGAACTGAGCGGTGCGGGGGTTCACGCGCAGTTTCACCTTGTGCGGGTTGGCGCCGACGATCTTCGCGCCGAAGATGGTCACGTTGAGGCCGACGGTGATGGGGTTCGGCCCGGGCACGTCGGCCCGGGTGCCGAGGTTGCCATTGTTCATGCGCAGGGTGGCGTTGCGCTGAACGTTGGGCGTGCCGGTGAGGACGAAGGAGAGGTCGCGGCCGCCGGTGTAGCCGAGGGTGTCGAGCTCCACGCGCTGGTCGAGGCCGCCGGGGTAGGATTTGGTGGCGATGCCGCCGGTGCCGCCTTTCTTTTTGTGCCAGCGGAAGGCGGCGATGAGCGAGGCGGCGCTGCCGCTGATGCCGCGCGTGTCGCGGGCTTCGGCAGAGGCGGCGCTGGTGGCGGCGACGTCGCCGCTGCCGAGGAACTGGCCGCCGGAGCCCAGTTTCTTCTGCGAGTAGAGGCCGGCGCGGAGGGCATACTTCGCACCGCGGATGGGCGAGCCGGCGGAGTATTTGGTGGCGTCGGGCAGATTCCCCACGAAGCGGCTGCTGCGCCGCGCGGTGCGGCCCACGGTGACGAGGGAGAAGCCGTCTTCGCTGATCGTGGTGGGAGTGGCCCCGTTTTCCGGCGCAGCCGCCGGGGCGGTCGGGTCGATGAAGGCCATGCGCAGGCCGGGGGTAAGCTGCTCGGTGACCAAGGGGTCGGGCACGGCGCCGGAGAGCGCGAAGCCGCGGGCGAGCGAGGCGCCGGCATCGGCGGTGGGATCGGTGAGCGTGCCGCTGATGGTGCGAGTGTCTGCATTCAGCGCGCAGAAGAGGTCGAGCTCGGTGCCGTCGGTGGTGGCCTTCTTGGTGAGCTTGCGGGAGAGGACACCGGCGGCGTTGAAGGGCGCCTTGAGCGAATAGACCTGGCCTTTCCAAACGAGCTTGAGGGTCGCGGCACCGCTGTCGCGCAGGCCGACGGTGAGGATGCCGCTGTTGTCCGGGTCGCCGCCGGCGTCCGCCTCGAGCAGGCCGCCGTAGTCGCCGCCGGCGCCGGGGAAGAGTGGGTCGGCAGCGCGGCTGGCGGAGGCGAGCAGGCCGAGGCTGAGGAGGATCGGGAGGAGTCGTGATTTCATCGTGGTGCGGGAGTTTGAGCGGCGTTGCGTCGCCGGGTCGATGGTGCGGTGGAAGTGTCGTCGCGGCAAGTGCCGTTAATCGGGGCGTGAGGCCGATACGGGGCATTGACACTCGCACGCCCATCGGCACTTTCCGCCCCTGCGGGCGCAGAATCTGCGCACTGCCTGCCCAACCAACCGACAAGCACGCTCATGTCCCAGAAAGTCCTGATCATCGACGACAGTCTCGCCGTTTCAAAACTGGCCGAAGGTGTCGTCGCGCAGAACTTCAACAACGTGGACGTGCTCGTGGCCCAGAAGGGTGCGGATGCGTTCGACCGGTTCAATCTTGCGCAGCCCGACATCATCGTGATGGCCGACGTGATGCCCGACATGGACGGCGAGGCGATCGTTTACCGGCTGCTGAATGACCAGGCCACGGCGAAGGTGCCGGTGATCGTGCTGGCGAACAACGGACGGGCGGAGCTTTTCGAGAGCCGCTACAAGAACGTGATGCGAATCCTGCCGAAGCCTCCGACGGCTGAGGCGCTGCTCGATGCGCTCAACTCCACGCTGGCCAAGCACCGCTTTCTCCCGAACCCGGCGAAGCAGCTCCTCTTCTACGATGCGAACCGGATGGTCTATTCGGGTCACACCGGGATCTTCTCGCTGCTCCAGGCGCTGCGGATGGCGTGGACCGACCGGCTTACGGGCGTGCTGCGTTTTTTCCTGAACCGCTACCCGATCGAGATCTTCGTCACGGATGGGAAGTTCATGTTCGCGACGACGCGGAACTTCCCGCTCTACTGCCGCGACTCGCAGGCGATCCTCGGGCAGACGAATCTCGGCACGATCATCGAGGCGCAGGTGGCGCAGCACGCGACGGGGTGCCCGATCTTCCTCTTCCTCTCGATGCGCGGCGGCTTTGTGCATGAGGACGTGGTGCAGATCGCTCGCGACCACGGGCAGCGTTTGTTCGCGAACCTGTGGACCGCCGGGCGGATCAGCTTCGAGTTCGAGGAACTCGGCCAGTTTCCCGACTACGCGAAGAACTTCCCCGGTTCGCCGGATGATCCCGACAACTGGGCGCTCGCCAGCTTGCGCCACGTGAAGTTTGAGGCGCTCGCGCCGCATCAGCGCCCCGACCCGAATGGCAGCCCGGCTTACACGCGCAGGGGCTACGAACTCGTGCAGAAGCTGCGGCTCAACGACATGGAGGCGCGCTTCGCTACGGCGGTGAACGGCGCGGAGTCGCTGCAAAGCATCGCGAAGAAGCTGAGCATCACGCTCAACGACGCGCTGCTCATCGTCTTCCGGTTCCAGTCGCTCGAGATCATCGACTTCTGGGGCTCGAACGTCTTCAGCCTGCCGGGCGGACAGACGGCGGCGTAACCTCCCAGCACGAGTCATCCTGAGCGGAGTCGAAGGACCCCGCACTGCTACGTGCGACCTCCGCTGCGAAACTCGCCAGACGCTTCACGGGGTCCTTCGACTGCGCTCCGCCCACGTTGCCGCCTCCGCTCCGCTCAGGATGACTCGTGATGGGGCGCTACCAGCGCGGGAGCAGGCGCTCCCAGGTCGGGTCGACGTGCTTGCGCATCTCGGCGGTGTCGTCGCGCTTGCGGTAAGGGCACTTCGCGTAGCGCTCGCGGCCGCGGGCGACCTGATCGTAGTCGAGTTCCACGCCGAGCCCACCGCGCTCGGGGATGCGGATGACGCCATCGACGATCGGCACGCGCCCGCCGAGCACGACTTCGTCCTTCGCCTGGCTCCACGGGTAATGCGTGTCGCACGCATAGGTGAGGTGCGGCGTGGCGGCGGCGACGTGGGCCATCGCCATCATCGAGACGCCGAGGTGCGAGTTCGAGTGCATCGAGAGGCCGACGCCCCAGACCTGGCAGATCTTCGCGAGCTGCATCACCTGCCGCATCCCGCCCCAGTAGTGGTGATCGCAGAGCACGATCTGCACGGCATTCTTCGCAAAAGCTTCCGGCAAATCCGCGAAGCACGTCACCGCGACATTGCTCGCGAGCGGCACGTCGATGCCTTCGGCGAGAAGACCGCGCCGGACCGCGGCCATGCCGTCGATGGTCGCGGTCGGGTCTTCGAGATAGCCGCCAGTGTGTGCGCCGAGTTCTTCCCGCAACTCGCGACCGACGCGGATGGAAGTCTCCACCGTCCACGCGCTGTTCGGGTCCATGCGCACGGGCATCCGAAACTCGCGCGCGAGCTGCCGCACCGTCTCGATCTCGATGTCGGGATCGAGCACGCCGGTCTTGAACTTGATGTCCTTGAACCCATACGTCGCGATCATCTGCCGCACCTGCGCGACGAGCCCTTCGGGCGTGAGCGCTTCGCCGTATTCATCCTCGCGCTTGTCGTCGCCTTCGCCGCCGCCGCCCGCGTGTTTGTAAAAGGGATACGCGCT
The DNA here is from genome assembly GCA_009885995.1 of Verrucomicrobiota bacterium. Classification (GTDB taxonomy): domain Bacteria; phylum Verrucomicrobiota; class Verrucomicrobiia; order Chthoniobacterales; family Chthoniobacteraceae; genus VFJQ01. The sequence continues at coordinate 23,445 of VFJQ01000015.1, read as the reverse complement.
GAACGGCACCGCATCGCGCACGCGCGTGCCGAGCACATCGCACAGCGGCACGTTGAGCGTCTTGCCGATGAGATCGAGGCACGCGGTCTCGACGGCGGAATACGTGCGCGGGTTCGCATCGAGCGGATTCTCGCCCGGCACGAGCATCGTCTGCGAGCGCGCATCGCCGCTGCCCTCGCCGCCGATGAGGTCCATCAGCGAGCCGGTGAGGCGAAAGGGATTCGCGCCGATCAGCCGCGGCTTGAGTGCCTCCAGCGCCGCGGCAGGCGCCTCGCCGCCGTAAGTCTCCGCGATTCCCGTGACGCCGTCGTCCGACTTCAGCTCCAGGATCGAACGCAGCGCGTAAGGCTGATGCAGCCCGTAGCTGGAACGGATCGGCGGGTCGGCGATGGCGAGGTTGTGGATGTGGACTTCGGCGATGCGCATGAGGAAAGGCGGCGACGCTACGCGCCCGACTTCGCCTTTGACAATGCCGCGCTCGTGTTGGAGTAGCCGCGCTCGTTCATGCATCTCTCGCTCGCCAATTCCAACCGCAACACCCGCCTCGCCACCCCGGCGATGTGGAGCTTTGCGGTCGTCGAGATTAGCAAGCGAAACGCCACCTCGTGTAAGCAGGAACGCACCTAAGCAACCCAACCATCGCTTTCGGCCAAGCCCTGCTTCACCACTGGTGAGCAGGGTTTTTTATTTCCCCGAAAGCGGCACCACCACCGCCGCCATGACCATGTCCACGTCCTCGCTCCTCACCGATCTGCGCTCGCTCCCGCGAGCGTTCTGGGTGCTCGTCGCCGGCACGTTCGTGAACCGGTTCGGCTCGTTCGTGTATCCGTTCCTCACGATCTTCCTCGGGCGCCGCGGGCTGTCGCTGTGGGAAATCGGCGCCGTCCTCGCCGGCTACGGTGCGGGCGGATTGCTCGCGTCGGTCGCTGGCGGTTGGTTCGCGGATCGTTTCGGGCGGCGGAATACAATCGTCGCCGGCACGTGGGCGAACGCGGCGAGCGTCTTCGCGCTCTACTACGCGCCGGATACGCCGACGCTCGTCGTGCTCACCGTGCTCGCGGGAATCTCCGGCGGCTTTTACCAGCCAGCCGCGAGCGCGCTCGTCGCGGACCTCGTGCCGGAGAGTTGCCGGCTCGCCGCCTTCGCCGTGCTGCGGCAGTCGGCGAACGCGGGCTTCGCCTTTGGCACCGCAGCGGCGGGCTTCCTCATCTCGCACTCCACGTTCTGGCTCTTCGCCGGCGATGCGCTGACCACGGCGGCCTTCGGCGTGATCGCGCTGCTCATGCTCCCGCACGGCCTCCGCGCCACGAGCACGCAGTCGCGGTGGGGCGAAGCGCTGCGGCACATCCGCGACGATCGGCGGTTCTGGGCGGTCTTCGCGGCGCAATTCCTCACCTCGATCGTCTTCTCGCAGTTCGTCTCCAGCTACGCGCGCGAAGTCACCGACCACCGCCACATGCACCTCGGTGCGCTGCTGCCCGAGCAGATCTTCGGCACGCTCATCGGCTGGAATGGCATGATGGTCCTGCTGTTCGAACTGCCGATCACCCGCATCACGCAGCGGTTTAATCCGCGCCGCGTGATGTGCCTCGGCTACGCGCTCATCGGCATCGGCTTCGCGTCAAACATCCTCAACTTCGGCTTCGCGGGCCTCTTCGCCGGCATGACGCTCTTCACGCTCGGCGAGATGCTCTCGATGCCGATGATCAGCACCTGGGTCACGCACCTCGCGCCCGAGTCCATGCGCGGACGCTACATCGGCGCGCTCGGCACCGCGTGGGCAGGCGCAGGGATGTTCGGCCCTGCGCTCGGCTTACAAATCCACGGCTACAGCCCGGCGCTGCTCTGGCTCGGCTGCGGCGCGCTTGGCTGCTTCTCGGCGCTCATCCTCGCGCGGTGGGGCGACGGTTCGCCGCAAACGGCAGTAGCGCCACGCCTCCCCACCGTGCTAGATGCGGCAAAGTGAAAACGATTCTTTCCCTGCTCCTGCTGTGCTGCTGCCTCGCGATCCCGGCCCGCGCCGTGCCCCCGGAAGACGCCGCGATGGTGGCCGCTTTTGAAAAGGAACTCGCCGCGCTGGACGCCGCGATGACCGGTAAAGTCACCCTCGCGCAGTGCTCGCGCCGTGGCGACCTGCGCTTCTTCCTCATGAAGTTTGAGGAAGCCGTGGCCGACTACGAAAAGATGATCGAGCTCGACCCGACGCAGGAAGACCGGCACTGGCGGCTCGGTATCGCCTACTACATCTCGGGTGATTTCGAGAAGTCCGTGAAGCTCTTCGAGAAATACTACAAGCACGACGACACCGATCGCGAGACAGGCCTGTGGCACTTCCTCGCCAATGCCGGCCTTACCGACATCGGCACCGCGCAGCTCAAGATGCTCAAATACGACAAGGACGACCGCCCGCCCTTCCCGCAGCTCTACGAGTTCTTCAATGGCCGCGGCACACCGCAGGAATTCTTCCGCGAACTCTACGACGAAGGCTTCAGCACGAAGCAGGACGTGATGTTCTTCGGGCGTCTCTACGCCGGCATTTTCGAGGAAGTGAGCGGACGCCCCGAGACCGCGGCGAAGTTCATCCGCATGGCCTACGAAAGCCCGTGGGGCCGCAAGGCGACCGGCGGTCCCGGCTTCATGTGGCAGATCGCCCGCATCATCGCGACCGCGCCGGCGGAGGAAGAGAAGCCGGCTGAGGAAAAGAAGCCCGAAGGCGAGAAGAAGGCCGAGGCGGAAGCCAAACCCGAAGCCGAAAAGAAATAAGTCCCATGCGTCGCATCGCTCTCGCCCTCCTCCTCGCCACCACCGCGCTCGCTGCACCACAGCCGCTTTTCGACGGCAAGACCTTCACCGGTTGGGAAGGGGACACCGCCAAGACCTGGCGCATCGTCGATGGCGCCTTCGTCGGCGGCTCGCTCACCGAGCCCGTGCCGCACAATGAATTCCTCGCGACCGTGAAGAAGTATCACGACTTCGAGCTCACGCTGAAGTTCCGCTTCGTCGGCCCCGCGGGGAAGCGCAACGGCGGCATCCAGCTCCGCAGCGTGCGCATTCCGCAGCCGCCGAATGAAATGAGCGGCTACCAGGCGGACTTCGGCGACCCCGAGTGGTGGGGCTGCCTCTACGACGAGAGCCGCCGCAAGACGGTGCTCGCGAAGTCCGACATGGCCAAGCTCGCGCCCGTGCTCAAGCCCGACGACTGGAACGAATACCGCGTCCGCTGCGAAGGCCCGCGCATCCAGCTCTGGATCAATGGCGTGCAGACCGTCGATTACACCGAGTCCGACGGCACCATCGCCGTGCAGGAAGGCCACATCGCCGTGCAGATCCACAGCGGCCCGGCGGTTGAGGCTTGGTATAAAGACATCGTGATCGAAGAACTCGCGGCGAAGTGACTTGAGTGCGCAGTGTTCAGTAATCAGTGGTCAGTGGTCAGTGACCGCTAGACGCACGGCTGAGCACTGATTACTGACCACTGACTTACTGATTACTTTCCCAACCCGATGACCTTCGCCGAACTCCGCGCGCTCTACGATCTTCCGCTCTACGACCTCATTTCGCGCGGTCGCGCCGCTTACCTCCAGCACTGGCAGGGCGGCGAGATGCAGCTCTGCACGCTGCTTTCCATCAAGACCGGCGGCTGCTCCGAAGACTGCGGCTACTGCGCGCAGAGCGCCCGTTACCAGACCGGGGTGAAAGCGGAGAAGCTCATGGAAACCGACGCCGTCCTCGCCGCCGCGCAGCGCGCGAAGGAGAATGGCTCGACCCGCTTCTGCATGGGCGCGGCGTGGAAGGGCGTGCGCGATGGCGATGCGAAGTTCGAGCAAGTGCTCGGCACCATCCGCGAAGTCAGCAAGCTCGGCATGGAAGTCTGCGTGACCCTTGGCCAGCTCGGCGAAACCGAAGCGCACAAGCTCAAGCAAGCCGGCGTCACCGCTTACAACCACAACCTCGACACCTCGCCCGAGCACTACGCGAACATCGTCACCACGCACACCTTCGAGGATCGGCTGAACACCATCCGCCACGTCCAGCACGCCGGCATGGACGTGTGCTGCGGCGGCATCATTGGCATGGGCGAAAGCATCGACGACCGCCTGCGCCTGCTCGAAGTCCTCACCAACTTCTCCCCCGCCCCCGAGAGCGTGCCGATCAATTGCCTCATGCCGCAAGCCGGCACCCCGCTCCACGGCCAGCCGCCCGTGGACATCTTCGAACTCGTCCGCCTCATCGCCGTCACGCGCATCGCCATTCCGCGCGCCAAAGTCCGCCTCAGCGCCGGCCGCACCCTACTCACCCGCGAAGGCCAGGCCCTCTGCTTCTTCGCCGGCGCGAACTCCATCTTCTACGGTGACAAACTCCTCACCGCCGAAAACCCCGGCGTGGACGAAGACCGCGCGCTCCTCGACGAACTCGGCCTCGTGCCGCAGCCCCCGAGGCCGGAGCGTTCAGCGGCGGCGTGCGCGGAGAGCTGCGTCGCCTGACGCGCGGAGTCGGTCGCTACAGCGCATCGGCGTTGTTGGTGGACACGTGAAAGAGGAATTCATTTTGGTTGAGGCGCTGAACTGCCAAAGACCTTTCGATGCCAGAACTTCTGTGGGTCGGTGAACCAAGCTCGGTTGGAGTCGCTAAGAAAGAACGCGAGCTGCGACATGCCTGAGATGTGGTAACGCTGGAATAGTGCGATGAGGTCACGGAGAGACTGCTGCGATGGCCGAGACGAAACGTGCAGCAAGATGGAGTCGCCAACACCCTCGACGAGTTGGACAGCTTTGATGTTCTTGGCGAGATGGAAGAATGCCGATTCGTCGGCCTGACAGTAGAAGAGCACTCGCTTGCAAGTAAGGGTTGGCATGGAAGAGAGATTAGAAATCGTTCGCTACTCCGCGCAGTAATCCGCCATCTCGTAGAGCGTCGGGTCGCGGGTGATGCGGGGTTTTCGGGCGCGGAGTTTGGCTAGGGCTTCCTTTGCCTCGGGGACGTCGTCCATGCCGTCGAAGGCGTCGCCGAACTCGGCTTCGATCTTCTCGGGGTCTTCGCCTTTTTCGAGACGGGCGATCATCTCCTGCATTTGCGGCGGGACTTTCTCGCCACCGAGTTCGGTCATCTTGCGCATCATGCGCGCGAGCATTCGCGGGTCGGGATTGTCGGTGTCGCCGATGCCGGAAAACTCGCGCTCCATCTCGGCCATCGCTTGCTCCATACGTGGGTCGTCGGGCAGGTCGGGCGCGTCGGACTTTTCCTTGGCGCGGCCGGTCACGGCGAAGTTGCTCACCATCTTCTCCAGCTTCCACTTCGCGTTGTCGGGGCAGCGCGGGGTCTTGTCGGAGTAGCTCAGGCTGCGAGCGAGGAAGCTGTAGATGCGTTGGTTTTTCGGGCAGAAGAATTCGTAGATCGGCATGAGCGGGGCGGTAGTGTGCGCGCCATGCAGGAGTTTGGCAAAGTCCTCGTCGTCATCGGATCCGTCGTCGTGATCGTCGGTGCGGTGCTGTGGAAGTTCGGCAGCTTCGGTCCGCTCGGTCGGCTGCCGGGAGACATCGCGGTGCAGCGCGAGAACTTCTCCTTCCACTTCCCCATCGTCACCTGCCTGCTGCTGAGCGCGCTGGCCACGCTGGTGATGTGGCTGCTGCGGCGCTGAGGTGCGGCGGGGACCATGCCCCGGAGGGGCAGCCCGAGATTAGCCCCGGGTGCAACCCGGGGTTACGCGTCATCCTTGGAATGCACCCCGGACGGGGTGCGAGGATCGCGATGAGAGTTTCCTCGCGCCCCGTCCGGGGCGCATCGATTTGTGAACGCGAGAAACCCCGGGTTGGCACCCGGGGCTAATTTCTTTTCAGCCCTCCGGGCTGATGCGCATTCGCATCTGTCCGCATTACTCGACGAACTCCAACTCGACGGGCGAGGGGATGAAACCTCCAGCGTGGGCGCGGGTGAGGAATTCGCGGATCGCGGCGCGGCCGCGGTCGCCGTAGTCGAGGGTCACGTCGTTCACATACATGCCGATGAATTTGTCCGCCTCCGCTGCATCAAGCCCGCGCCCTAGCGGGAGCGCGTGGGCGACGCCTTCAGCGCGGTGATCGAGCCCGTAGCGGATGCTCTCGCGCAGGATCGCGTTCACTTCGCTGCGCTCAGCGGGGGTGAGGTCTTTGCGGATGACATTGCCACCGAGCGGAAGCGGCAGGCCGGTCTCATGCAGCCACCATTCGCCGAGATCGACGACTTTCGCGAAGCCCTCGCGCTCGTAGGTGAGCTGGCCTTCGTGGATGATGAGGCCCATGTCGGCGCGGCCCTCGGCGACGGCGGCGAAGATTTCGTCGAATGGGACGACGATGAAGTCGCGTGGCTTCGCACCGAGGTAGAGGCAGAGGGCGAGGAAGGCGCTGGTCATCGTGCCGGGCACGGCGATGCGGGAGCGCTTCACCCAGGCCCGCTCGCCGCCGGGCGTGGCGAGCGTGGTGTCGAAGGAGCTGACGAGCATCGGTCCGTAGCCATCGCCCATCGACGCGCCGCAGGGGAGCAGCGCGTATTTGTCGAGCACGTGCGCGTAGGCGTGGATGCTGATGGCGCTGATGTGGAGTTCGCCGCGCGTGGCGCGTTCGTTGAGTGTCTGGATGTCCTGGAGGATGTGCTCGAAGCGCCAGCGACCGGTCTGGATTTTGTTCGCGGCGAGCGCGTAGAACATGAAGGCGTCGTCGGGATCGGGGCTGTGGCCGAGAGTGAGTGTGGGCATTTACGGGTTGTTGATTTCAGCGACGAAGCGCCGCACCGCAAGCGTGACCGAGCCACACCGCGATGAGGCAGAGCAGCACGGAGCCGGCGATGTTGCTGAAGGCGACGGTCCAGCGGCCTTCGTGGATGAGCTGGAGAGTTTGCAGGCTGAAGGATGAGAAGGTGGTGTAGCCGCCGCAGAGGCCGATCATGAGGAGCTGCTCCCAGAGCTTGATCGGGCCGAGCGCGGCGACGAAGCCGATGACGAGCGAGCCGCTGACGTTCACAAACATCGTGCCGAGGAAGGCGTGCTCGAACCACCGACCGACGAGGCCGGCGAGGAAGTAGCGCAGCGCACTGCCCGCGGCGCCGCCGAGTGAGATCCAGAAATACGCCATCTACTTCGCGAGGAGGCCGCGCGCCTTGAGCCAGCCTTCGAGTCGGCCGGGCCAGTCGCCGGGAGCTTGCGTGTCGTTTGGCCGCAGGCCGAAGCCGTGGCCGCCGGTGGAGTAGATGTGGAGTTCGGCGGGGACGCCGGCTCTGCGCAGCGCGAGGAAGGCGAGCGTGCTGCCTTCGGCGAGCGAGCCTTTGTCGTCGTAGGCTTGTGCGAGGAAGGTGGGCGGGGTTTGCGCGTCGATGTGGACTTCGGGCTTCAGCTCGGTGAGCGAGCCTTCGGCGAGGATGTGCCACGCGTAGCAGAGCATCAGGAAATCCGGGCGCGCGCTCACGGCGTCTGTGGCGTCTGCATTTGGATAAAGCCGGGGATTCGTCGTGGCGATGAGCGCGACCTGGCCGCCGGCGGAGAAGCCGAAGAGGCCAACTTTGTCCGGCTGCACGCCGAGGTCGGCGGCGCGTGCGCGGACGAGGCTGATGGCGCGCTGCGTGTCCCAAGCGGGGAATTCCCAAGGCTTCGCGAGTTTGTTCGTGGGGCAGCGATGCTGGAGCACGCCGGCGACGAAGCCGCGCTCGCGGAACCACGTCGCGAGTTCGGAGCCTTCGTGCTCGGAGGCGAGGATGCCGAAGCCGCCACCGGGGACGATGATGATCGCGGCGCCGTTCGGCTTCTCTGGCACATACAGTTCGAGGCGCGGCTCGCTCACGTTCGTGAGGCGCGCGATGGCGAGTTTGTCCGTCGGCTTCGGCGGCGTGAGCGTCTCGGGGCCGGGCACGGTGAAGTCGCCGGGCGGTTTGCCTTCCCAGAGCTTGAGCACGCGGTCGGGCTTGGCGGGCTCGGCGAAGGACGTGGCGGCGAGGAGCAGAATAAGGAGGCTGCGCATGGCGGACAGAGCGACACAAACCGCGCGCGGTGACAAGCCGCGGGCAGCATCGAGCAAAGTTTGGGCGGCGAAGCCGCGGTAGGCGTGCGAATTTCAGGGCCAAATGTTTCGCCGACTTCTCGTCATCCCGCTGCTCGCCGCGAGTGCACTCGCGCAGTCGAGCGACTACGAGCAGCCGCCGATCCGCTACTCGGACTCGACGCCGCACGATGCGATCGCACGGCTGCAGGCGCGGCTGAATTCGCGAGAGATCAAGTTCGACGGCGACGAGAAGACGGTCGTGCGGCAGGTGCTCAAGGCGTTGAACATTTCCGAGAAGACGCAGGTCGTCGTCTTCTCGAAGACGAGCGTGCAGCGCGTGCGCATCTCGCCGCAGAATCCGCGCGCGTTCTATTTCAATGATGAGTGTTACATCGGCTACGTGCCGGGCGGACTCATCGAAGGCGCGGCGATGGATCCCGAACTTGGGCCGATCTTCTACGCCTTCGACCCGGCGGAGCGCGGACGCGGGCCGCAGCGGTTCCGGCGCGATCAGAATTGCCTCTCCTGCCACGCGGCGAACTTCACCCGCGATGTCCCCGGCGTTTTCCTGCGCTCGGTTTTCGCGGAAGCGACGGGTTCGCCGATCTTCAGCGCGGGCTCGGAGGTGGTTGATTACACCACGCCGATCGAGCAGCGCTGGGGCGGCTGGTATGTCACCGGTCGGCACGGCACAGTGCGGCATCGCGGCAACGCCTTCGCCCACGACAACGGCAAGGAAGTGACGCTCGACACCGAGCGCGGCGCGAACCTCGCCAGGCTCGACCAGTTCTACGACACGACGCTGCACCTCGAACCGACGAGCGACATCGGTGCGTTGATGGTCCTCGAGCATCAGGTCGCCTTTCACCACGCGCTCACGCGTGCCGTCCACGAGTGCCGGCGGATGCTGCACTATCAGCACGGCTTGCAGGAATCGTTCAAGGAACCCATCACCGACACGCCGAGCTACGACAGCGTGAAGAGCGTCTTCGCGAACAACGCGCAAGCTGTGCTCGACGTGCTGCTCTACAAGGATGAGGCCGCGCTCCCGGATGGCGGGCTCCACGGCTCGGCGGACTTTGTGAAGACCTACGAAGCCGGCGGCCAGCGGACCAAGGATGGGCGCAGCTTGCGCGGCCTCGACTTCAAGACGCGCATCGCCCGCTACCGGTGCAGCCATCTCATCTACAGCGAGCAGTTTCAGAAACTGCCGAAGCCGCTCCATGCGCAGGTCGTCGAGCGGCTCGGGCACGTGCTGAACGATCCGAAGCCGGAGAAGCGCTACGCCTATCTCACGGACGACGAACGGAAGGCGATCGCAGAGATCCTGTGGGAGACGCTCCCCGACATGACGGAAGCATGGGCGCCGCTGGTGCAGGCTTCCGCCAAACGCTAACTGGTAGGGACCGCTGTCCCCAGCGGTCCGCTGCTGGCGCGCGGCGGTGGAAAATGACAAGGCTCGCGGGTTCCCGCGGACGGCTGGGGACAGCCGTCCCTACCTGGATCCCCGCCTTTAGTAAGCCGCCTGCACGCCCTTGATCGAGCGCTTCGGCATCCACGGCATCATGGCGCGGAGCTTCTCACCGGTCTTCTCGATCTGGTGCTTCTCGCCGGCCTTGAGCAGCGCGTTGTATTTCTTGTAGCCGCCCTCGTATTCCTTCACCCAATCCTTCGCGAACTTGCCGGACTGGATGTCCTTGAGCGCAGCCTTCATCCGCTTCTTCACGCTCGCGTCGATGATCTTCGGCCCGACCGTCACGTCGCCCCACTTCGCCGTCTCCGAGATGGAGAAGCGCATGCCCGCGATGCCTTTCTCATTCATCAAATCGACGATGAGCTTCAACTCGTGCAGGCACTCGAAGTAGGCCATCTCCGGCGAGTAACCCGCCTCGACCAGCACCTCGAAACCCGCCTGCACCAGCGCCGTCGTGCCGCCACACAGCACCGTCTGCTCACCGAAAAGATCCGTCTCGGTCTCTTCCTTGAAATCCGTCTCGAGCACGCCCGCGCGCGTCCCGCCGATGCCCTTCGCCCACGCCAGTGCGATCTTCTTCGCGTCCTTGCCGGGGTTTTGATACACGGCGATCAGCGACGGCACGCCTTTGCCCTCGGTGTATTGCCGGCGCACGATGTGGCCCGGGCCCTTCGGCGCGACCATGATCACGTTCACATTCGTCGGCGGCACGAGCGTCTTGAAATGGATCGAGAACCCGTGGCTGAAGACGAGCGTCTTGCCCTTCGCGAGATTGGGCCGGATGTCCTTCTCGAACGCCGCCGCCTGCTTCGTGTCCGGCAGCGCGATCATGATCACGTCCGCGCGCTTCACCGCCTCGCCGGTATCGAAAACCGCAAAGCCTTTCTCTTCCGCGACCGCGCGCGATTTCGAGCCCGGATAAAGCCCGACGATCACCTTCACCCCGCTCTCCTTGAGATTGAGCGCGTGCGCGTGTCCTTGCGATCCGAAGCCCAGCACAGCGCAGGTTTTGCCCTTGAGCACGTTGAGGTCGGCGTCTTTGTCGGTGTAGATTTTGGCCATAGAAAAGGGCGCGGAGGCTAGCGGGCGACCGCGCCTTGTCAATCGGCACGACGAACGACTGGCGACGTCTCAGACTTCCGGCGCGGGCTCCACCGCTTCGTCCAGGGCTTTCTCCGCGCATTCCGGGCAGTAGCCGTGGGTGAAGGTCGCGTCGCTGTGCCGCGCGATGTAGGACTCGACGTTTTGCCAATAGCCATCGTCGTCGCGGATTTTTTTGCAGCAGGAGCAGATGGGCAGCATGCCGCGCAGCAGCTTCACTTGTTCGCGCTCGTGATCGAGTTCGCGCAGCAGTCGCATCCGATCCATGTCGGAGCGATGCCGCTCGAGGCCGATCTCGATGGCGACGGCGAGTTCGTGCGGCTCGAAGGGCTTGGTGATGTAGCCGACGGGAGTGGCCTTTTTTGCGCGAGCGAGCGTCTTCTCGTCGTAGTGGGCGGTGAGAAAAATGACCGGAATTTCCGCCCCGCGCATGGCGCTGGCGGCGTGGATGCCATCCGCGGCGCCGGCCAGTTTGATGTCCATGAGCACCAGGTCGGGCTTCGACTCCTCAGCGAGCCGCAGCGCGCCCTCCGCCGTGTCGGCGGTGCCGACCACTTCGTAGCCTTGAGCAGTCAGTTCGTCGTGCAGGTCCGCTGCCGTGACGGCCTCGTCTTCAACGATCTGGATGCGGGTTTTGCTCATATTGTGGGAGCCCCCGCATCATCCGCGGGGGCCGTTCGATTGTTGACTGTCGGGGCGGCTGGCCAACGCACGGCGATATTCGTGCCGGAGGGTTTGCTGTCAATTTCCAACTCTCCAGCAATCTGCCGCGAGAGGTCGCGCACGAGCCGGAGGCCGAGCGTGCGAGTGGTGGTGGGATCGAGCGTGGAGGGGAAGCCGGGGCCGTCGTCGGCGACGCGCAGCTCGTTGCGCTCGGCGCCGGGGTGGAGCTCGATGGTCAGCGTTCCTTCGGTGCGACCGGTGAAGGCATATTTGAGCGCGTTGAGGATGAGCTCGTTGGCGATGAGGCTCAGCGGCACGGCGGTATTCAAATCGACGGGGACGGGATCGAGCTGCGGCACGAACTGGACGCGGACGCCCGCCGGGGAATGAGCGCGGGTGAGCGCCCGGGCGAGCGAGGAGAGGTGCGCGGCGAGGTCGATCCGCGCGAAGTCGCCGCTCTCGTAGAGCCGCTCATGCACCGCCGCCATGGCGCGCACCCGGTCGCGCGTGCTCGCGAAGACGTCGAGCAGCGTCGGGTCGGTGAGCTGGCGGCTCTGGAGGTTGAGCAGGCTGGAGACGATCTGGAGGTTGTTCTTCACGCGATGGTGGACCTCGCGCAGCAGCACTTCCTTCTCGTGGAGCGAAGCCTTAATCGACTCCTCCGCCTCCACCCGCTCGGTGAGGTCCACCGCCGTGCCGCCCACCCACGTGGCCTGCGCGCTGCGCACGAGCGGGAATTTCTGCACCAGCCAGTGGCGCATCCGGTTGTCGGCCCCGGGCACGTGCTCGATCGTCTCGATCATGCGGCCCGTGGCGAGCACGGCCTGGTCGTTCGCGCGGGTCTGGGCAGCGGCGTCGGGCGGGAGGTAATCGTAGTCGGTCTGGCCGATGAGTTTCTCCGGCGTGCTTTGGAAGAGCCGGCCGAACGGCGCGTTCACGTAGCGGATCTGAAATTGGTCGTCCTTGATCCACGCCACGATGGGGCTGAGGTCCATGAACGCACGGAACCGCTCCTCGCTCTCGCGCAGCGCTGCCTCGGCTCGCTTGCGCTCGGTGATGTCGGAAATGGAACCCGCCATGCGCACGGGCCGGCCTTGTTCATTCCGTTCCGCTTCGCCGCGGGCGCGGAACCACGAATAGTCTCCGCTCTTGCTGCGCAGCCGCAGCTCGATGTCGTAGGGATCTCCGTGCTCCAGGTGCGCATCCACCGCCGCGCGCACGCGTGGCAGATCATCCGGGTGGATGCGGGAAAAGAACGTGTCCTCGTGGTTCCTCAGCTCGTCATCGGTGAAGCCCAGCATCTCCTTCCACCGGGGCGAGAGGTAGTCTTCGCCCGTGAGGATGTTCCAGTCCCACAGCCCATCGCTCGTCCCGCGAATGGCGCGGGCGTAGCGCTCCTCGCTCTCGCGCAGCGCCATCTGCGCCTCGCGCCGCTCGGTGATGTCCGTCTCCGAGCCCGCCATGCGGATCGCCCGTCCGGTCGCGTCGCGCAGGGCGATGCCACGGTCGTGGACCCACTTCCACGAGCCGTCCTTGCAGCGGGTGCGGTATTCCTCGGAGAAGACCGGCGTCTCGCCCTGGACGTGCGCGCGGAGCGCGGCGAGCACGCGCGGCGCGTCGTCGGGATGAATGCGGCTGTTCCACTCCTCCGCGCGGTCGCTGATCTCCGCGGGCGTGTAGCCCCGCATCTCCATCCAGCGGGGTGAGTAATACACGCGCCCGGTCGTCACGTCCCAATCCCAAATGCCGGCGGCGGCCCCGACGACGGCCAGTTCGTAGCGCTCCTCGCTCTCGCGCAGCGCGGCCTCCGCGTGCTTGCGCTCGGTCACGTCGGTCACCACGCCATCCCAGAGGAACGAGCCGTCTTCGAGCCGGCGCGGCGTCGCGCGGGCGTGGAGCCACTTGATCTCGCCCCGCCCCGTGCGCTGGCGAAACTCACAGTCGAACAGCGACAGCGTGCGGGCCGAATGCTCCTGCGCGGTAGCGATGGTCGGACGATCTTCTTCAACGATGAGCCGCCAAAAAGACGCGGGATCGCTCAGCACGAGCTCAGTCGGAATTCCGAGCAGCCGTTCGATGCCGGCGCTCATGTAAACGTAGCGTGCCGGCCCATCCGGGGGCACGAGGAGCTGATAGATCGTGCCGCCGGGGATGTTGTCGCCCAGGTTGCGCAGTTGCTGCTCGCTCTCGCGCAGCGCCGTGCTGGCCCGCTGGCGGGCGATCGCGATGGCCACGTGATCGGTCACGGCCCCCAGCAGCGAGAGCGCCTCCTCGGAGAACTGGGTGCCATTGCGCGTGCCGAAGGAGAGCGTGCCCAGCAGCTTCCCCTGTGCGAGCAGCGGCTGGCAGGCGTAGGCCGTGATGCCGAGCGAACGGATCAGCTCGGTGTGCGGCTCGGTGGAGCTTTGCACATCCGCCACGAGATCCGGCGCGCGCGTCTGCGCGATGCGGCCGCAGACCGCCTCGCCAAATTCGAGCCGGTGCAAGTCCGCGCGCTGCTCGTCGGTGATGCCGCGGGCTCCGGCCAGTTCGAGGTGCGTGCCATCGGCGGACACCGAGTAGTGAAAATACAACTCCACTCGCAGCACCGTGGCCAGCCGGTCGAACAACCCGTCGAGGAAGGCGACCGGATCCTCCGACGATAACAGCGCGCCGGTGGCCTCGGCGAGCAGCGCCAGCCGCTCGGCGTGCCCGCGTAGCGCCGCGTCCGCGGCCCGCAGCGCCGTGATGTCGCGCGCCACGCCGACCAGCCCGATCACGTTGCCTTCCGCATCCAGCCGCGGGGTCTTCGTGGTGAGCAGGATGCGCTTTTCGCCCGTGGCGGAGGTGAGCTCCTCCTCGACCGTCTGCGTCTGCCGCGACTCCATCACCCGCCGGTCATCGGCCAGGAAGTGCGCCGCCTCCGCCGGATCCTCGATGAACTCCGCATCGCTGTGGCCGATCAGCTTTTCCGGCGGCACCGCATTCGCGCGGAAACCGACGGGATTCATGAAGATCGTCCGCGACTCGCGGTCCTTCACGAAGATCATGTCCTCGGTGTTGTCGGTGATCGAGCGCAGCAACGCCTCGCTCGCACGCAGTGCTTCCTCGGCCTGCCTGCGCTCGGTGATGTCGCGGCTCACGCCGACGAGGCCGATGATGGCGCCGGTCGCGTCCCGCAGCGGCACCTTCGTCGTCAGTTCGGTGCGCGGCCTGCCATCGGGGTAGGCGCTCTCCTCCTCGAGGTTGAGGATCGATTCCCCGGCGAGCACCCGCTGTTCGTCCTGCAGGAATGCTGCGGCGAGCGCGGGTGGGAAGAAGTCGGCGTCGTTCTTGCCGATGAGTTCCTCCGGCATCGTGGCAGCCACGGCGCGCGCGCACTCCTCATTGGCCACGATGAAGCGGCTCTCGCGGTCCTTCACGTAGATGGAAACCGGCAGCAGATCGAGCAGCGTGCGCAGCCGCGTCCGCTCGGCCACGAGCGCCGCCTCGGCCCCCTTGCGCGCGGTGATGTCGCGCGAGTTCAGCACGATGGCGCGGACGGTCGGGTCGTGCAGCAGGTTCGTGGCGACCGTCTCCAGCCAGCGCCACGCACCGTCGCGGTCGCGCACGCGGTTCTGGACCTGGTTCGGGACGCCGGGCTCGGCCAGCACTTCCTGAAGACGAGCCTGCAGCACCTCGATGTCGTCGGGGTGAGCGATGCTGAACATCGGCTGGCCGAGCAGTTCGCCCCTCGCGTAGCCGAGCACGCGCGTGAGGTTCGGGCTCTCGTAGATGATCGTCCCGGTCGCATCCACGAGCGTGATTAGTCCCGAGCCTTTCTCCATCAAGCTGCGGAACCGCTGCTCGCTCGCGCGCAGTGCTTCCTCGGCCCGCTTGCGCTCGGTGATGTCGCGCGTCACCCCCACGAGCGAGGTGACGTGGCCCGCCGCATCCCGCAGCGGCACGGCGTGGGTTTCCACCCAGCGGCGTGTGCCCTTGAGGCCGATGGTTTCGAATTCGAGCGTCCCGGAATGGCCGGCCATGATCTGCTTGTGCAAGGCCGCGAACGCCGACCGGTGTTCCGGTGCGACGAAATTAAGCAACGATTGCCCGGACAAATCCTCCAGGCTCGTGGCATCGAGCATCGCGAGGCCAGCGGGGTTCATCTCCAGCAACTTGCCCTCCGGCGAAACGACCTTCACACATTCCGGTTCGACTTCGATGATCGCGCGCAGGCGCTGCTCGCTCGCGCGCAGTGCTTCCTCGGCCCGCTTGCGCTCGGTGATGTCGTGTGCGATGCCGACCAACCCGACGATGTTGCCCTCCGCATCGTAGCGCGGCGTCTTGGTCGTGAGCAGCGAGCGCTTCTCGCCCGCCGAGGTGGTGAGCACTTCCTCGACCTTCAGCGTCTGCCCCGTCTCCATCACTCGCCGGTCGTCGGCGAGGAACTTGGCGACCTCGGCCGGGTTCGCATTGAACTCGGTGTCGGTGCGCCCGAGCACCTGGTCGGGCGGCAAGGCGTTGGCGCGCAGCCCGGCGGGGTTCTTGAAGATGGTCCGCGACTCGCGGTCCTTCACGAAGATGATGTCCTCGGTGTTGTCGGTGATCGAGCGCAGCAGCGCCTCGCTCGCCCGCACCGCCTCCTCGGCCTGCCTGTGCTCGGTGACGTCGCGGCTCACGCCGACGATCCCGACGATGGCACCCGTGCTGTCGCGCAGCGGCACCTTGCTCGTCAGTTCGGTGCGCGCCGAGCCATCGGGGTAGGCGCTCTTGTGCTCCAGGTTCAGCACCGGCTCGCCGCCGAGCACGAGTAGTTCATTTTCCCGGAAAGCCGCGGCGATCGCGGGCGGGAAAAAGTCCGCGTCCGTCTTCCCGAGCACCTCGTCCGGCGCCGCCGCCCCGACGGAGTGCGCCGCCTCGGCATTGGCCACGAGGAAACGGCTCTCGGCGTCCTTCACGTAAATGGAAACCGGCAGCACATCGATCAGCGTGCGCAGCAGCGAACGCTCCGACGCGAGCGAGGCCTCGGCCTTCTCGCGCTCTTCCGCACGCACCCGCAGCGCGGCGGTCATCTCGTTGAACGTGGCGGTGAGCGCACCGAGTTCATTGCCCGAGCGCACCGTCACCGAAGCCTCCAAATCTCCCGCCGCGACCGACTCCGCCACCCGCGCCAGCCGCCGGATCGGCCGGGTAAAACCGCGCGCCAGCAGATAGGCGCCGGCCAGCCCGAGCGCACCGACCCCCACGGCCAGCGCGAGGACCGCGTTCCGCGCTTGGTCGATGGGCGCATACGCTTCGCGCTCGTCCATCTTCGCCACGAGGCCCCAGCCGCCGTAGCCGATCGGGCGGCCCGACGCGAGCACCGGCTGGCCGCGGTAGTCCCGGTTTCGTGCCAACCGCTCGCGACCCTCGATCGCCGCGGCCATGGTGGGCGCATCCGCCAGCGGGACCGTGAAGGTGTCCTCCCGGCCGCGCGGCGGGAAAATGAATCGGATCTGCCCGCCCTCGCTCACGCCGAGCAGCACCTCGCCGGTCTTGCCGAGCCCGGTGGTCGAGCGCAAAGCCTCGGCCAGTCGGGTGGCATCGAGTGTGATCAGCAGCACGCCGATAACCTTGCGGGGTTGGTCGAAATTGTCGATCGGCGCCGAGATTTCGACCTCGAAACGATCGCCGACCCGTCGCGGCTGGCCGACTTGCGGCCCGGTCAGGCCACCCTGAAAGATCGGGTCTCCGGCCCTCTCACCCTCTGGATTCGCGTCCTTGCTGGCGATCTGCACATGGCCGCTCAGGTCCGCGATCACCGCGGAGAGAAACACTCCACGGTTTACGAAGTCATCGATCGAGGCTTGCGAGTAGCCCCGATTTGCCGTCGCTGGGAGCCCCTTGCCCAGCTCGTCCAGAAGCCCGCGATATTCCCCATTGGCGGCCAGTAGCGCGACGAGCTGCCGCCATTCCGCGAGGTGCGCCTGCACCATGTCCCGCCGGCTCTCCGCCACAGCCGAGAGCCGGTTTTCAATCTCGTCCCTCAAGACCCCCCGCCCCTCGACATAGCTGATCGACAGCATCCCGCCGAGCAGCACGGCCAGCATCGCCACCACGAACAGCGTGAGCTGCGCGACGACCGAGAATTTTCCACTCGGCACTAGGCCGGGTTTCAGGGGCTGGGTGTCGGACGGGTTCATCGCGAGCTGCACCTTAGCCGCCGCGCCACGCCGTGAAAAGCCCCCATGCAGCGTCCCACGCCGCCGCTTTCAGAAGCTGGATCAGGTAGCGGCTCAGCTTGGGCGCTCGGCCTCGGCGAAGGTAGGGCGCGGTGTCCCCACCGCGCCGCGTCTCAGATCGCGCGCTCACTCCGGACCGCTGGGGACAGCGGTCCCTACCTCCGCGCCCGCCCAAACTGAGCCACCACCTTAGATCAGAGCGCCTTGCGCGCGAGCGCCACGCGGCCCGTGCGGCTCAGCTCGGTGATGCCGAACTTGCCCATCAGCATCAGAAACTTGTCGATCTTCGACTCGTTGCCCGTCACCTCGATGCCGAGCACCTCGTGCTGCACATCCACGGCCCGCGCGCGGAAAATGTCGCACAGCTGCATCACCTCGTTGCGGTTGGTCGAGTCCACCTTCACCCGCATGAGCAGCAGCTCGCGCTCGACCACTTCGTTGTCGCGATAGTCCTCGATCTCGATCACGTCGATCAGCTTGTGGAGTTGCTTCGTCACCTGCTCGAGCACCGTGTCGTCGCCCGTCACGACTATGGTCATCCGCGAAGTCGAGGCTTCGAGCGTCGGCGCGACGTTGAGCGTATCGATATTGAACCCGCGCCCGCTGAACATCCCGGCGATGCGGGTGAGCACGCCAAACTTGTTTTCAACGAGGACCGAGATGGTGTGGCGCATGGTTTTGGAAAAGGGCGCGCACACTGCCGGGGCAGCCCCGGACCGTCAAATCGAAACTCCCCGGCTCAAAGCAACCCCGCCCCGAGCAGGGTCCGCCACGTCTTGATCCCGCCCGACAGCAGCCGCGCGCGCACCCCGTGCTGCGTGAGCGCGCGGGTGGCGTAGTAGGCGCGCTGGCCGACGCCGCAATAGACCTGCACATCCCGGTCGCGCGGCAGCTCCGCCATGCGCGAACGCAGGGAGTTGAGCGGGATGTTCACCGCGCCGGGCACCCGGTCCTCGGCGAATTCATCCGCGTCGCGCACGTCGAGCAGGAACGTGCCGTCGGACTTCCACGAACCGAGCACGAGATCGCCGCGCACGACATTCGCCGCGATCATGCCCGCGATGTTCACCGGGTCCTTCGCTGCCCCAAATTGCGGCGCGTAGCACAGCTCCGCTTCCTCGAGATCGAAGACCGTCCCGCCGTGCTGGAGCGTGGTCGCGATCACGTCGATGCGCTTGTCCACGCCCTCCTCACCGACGCCTTGCGCGCCGAGGATGCGGCCATCGGTGAGGCAGAAGATCAGCTTGAGCGAGATCGGCTTCGCGCCGGGGAAGTAGCCCGCGTGATGCCCCGGGTGCAGATACACGACGCCGAAGTTCTCGAAGCCCTCGCGCCGCAGCGCCTTCTCGCTCGCGCCCGTGCAGGCCACGGTCATCCCGAGCACGCCGCAGATCGCCGTGCCCTGCACGCCGCGGAAGCGCGCCTCGCGCCCGCAGATCACATCGGCAGCGATGCGCCCCTGGCGGTTCGCCGGGCCGGCGAGCGGGATGTTCACCGAGGCACCGGTCACCGCGTCGGTCACCTCGATGGCATCGCCCACGGCCCAGATGTGCGGATCGCTCGTGCGCATCTGCTCATCCACGCGCAAGCCGCCGCGCGGACCGACATCGAGCCCCGCCTCGACCGCGAGCCGCGTCTCCGGCTTCACGCCAATGGCGAGGATCACGATGTCCGTCTCCGGGTTCGCGCCGGATTTCGTATCGATGCGCAGGCCGCTCTCGGTCGGGGTGAAGCCGGTCACTTCCTCCCCGAACAGCAGCTTCACTCCACGCTCGCGCATCCGCTCCTGCGCCGGCCAAACCATCTCGGCATCGAACGGCCCGAGCACCTGCCGGTTCCGCTCGATCTGCGTCACCTCGATCCCGCGGTGCACGAGATTCTCCGCCATCTCCAGCCCGATGAATCCGCCCCCGATGATCGCCGCGCGCTTCGCCCCGCGCGTGTCGATCCACTCGCGGATGCGCCGCGTGTCCGGGATCGTGCGCACGACGAAAATCCCCGGCGAATCGATCCCCGGCAGCGCGGGCCGGATCGGTGCCGCACCCGGCGAGAGCACCAGCGCATCGTAGCGCTCGCGATACACGCGCCCGGTCGAAAGCTCGCGCACCTCGATCTCCCGCGCCTCGCGATCGATCCGCACCACGTCGCTCAACACCCGCACATCGATCTCGAAGCGATTGCGAAACAACTCCGCCGACGCCACGAGCAGCGACGCCTCCTCCTTGATCACATTGCCGACGTAGTAAGGCAGCCCGCAGTTTGCGAACGACACATAAGGCCCGCGATCGAACACGATGATCTCCGCCGATTCATCGAGCCGCCGCGCCCGCGCCGCGCACGACGCCCCACCCGCCACGCCGCCGATGATGAGGATGCGTTTGCGCGCCGTCATTGCGCGCGATTCCACGGCATCTTCGCCAGCAGCATCCCCATCCCGCACGTGTCCGTGATCCCCGCGAACACCAGCCCCGCGCCGACGAACGCCGACAGCCACACGAAGAGCGGATTCACGAACCACCCGAGCAACACGCCCACGACTACGATCGCACCCGCCGCGATCCGCACCTGCCGCTCCAGCGAGATCACCCCGCGCCCGGACGACTCGCACGGCAGCCCCGCCGCCGCCCACGCATTCGTCCCGCCCTCCACCACCACCGCATCCGCGCAGCCCGCCGCCGCCAGCTTCTCCGCCGCCATCGTCGCGCGCTTCCCGCCCTGGCAGAGGAGGAAGACCGGGGCCGCCCCGTTTCGCTCCCGCGCGAAGGCCGCCGCGTCGAGTTGATCGAGCGGGATCAGCTTCGCCCCGCGCGCGTGCTGCGCCGCGTATTCCCCCGGCGTCCGCACATCGAGCAGTTCGACGGCTTCGCCCGCGGCGATCTTTCGGTGAAGTTCAGCAGCGGAGATGGTGGTGCTCATGCGGCAACAGTCCGCCCGCTTCGCCCCACCCGCCACCCGTTCCTTGCCGGAAACCTGCCGTCACTTGCCGCTCACGGCCCCGGCCTCAATCGATCAGCCCATATCCCGACTAGTCTCGTCAAAAATACACCGCCCACATCACACACCCCACCGCGTGGGCGAGCGTCAACGCCCAGAGAGCAAAGGGGGACAGCAGAATTGTTCTCCGAGAGTGCCGGCGGAAATATTGCGGCAGCAGGAAAAGCCCAACCATCAACAGGCCGAGCCCACAATAACTCAGCCATTGCTCCTCCGACACCGAACCCAACGATTGCGTTACCACCACCTGCCGAATCAGCCCCGCCGCCTCGATCATCGACCAGCCCAGAGCCAGGATACTGAATGGTGCGAGGGCTAATCCGAGAAGAAGAACGTGCAGATACAGCATGAACATCACGCGACACGCCCAGATCTCCACCTGCGACGGCTCACTCGGGGACGACGGCACCTTTTCGCGCTCTTCGGGCGTCAGTTCGGGAGAAGGAATCATCTGTGTTTACTCGGTGGATGGAAGAGGACCGATTCGCAAGCCCAGTCCGAGAATAGCCCAGCGCTTTAGCGCTGGGAGACATCGCTCACTTCTCGCGAAAGTCCCGCAGGGACGACCGGATCGTTCTTCCGTCCCTCCGGGACTTACCGTCCACGAAGCTCGTCGAGCCCCAGCGCTGAAGCGCTGGGCTATGTTCACGAAATCTTCGACCTCGCCCGCCCCTACACGATCGGCTCCTCGATCGTGATCGTCCGCGGCGCGCTGGTTCGCACTCCGGCGCTGTTTTCGGTGCGCGTGCGCAGGGTGATGACGGCGCCGACGGGGGCGGCGGGGAGCGCATTGCCGCTCAAGTCCAGCGGGACACTATGCGTCCACGGCTGCGCGTCGCCGGGCAGCGTGTATTCCACCACCGCGGTCGTCGCGTTGCCGATCGTCGAGCCATTCGGATAGCTAACGAGCGGCTGCCGGCCTTCCTCGCCGCCCTGCGTCACGTGATCGATCTCCACCACGGGCGGCGGCTGTGTGCTCGGCTCCGTCGGGATCGTCTCCAGCGCGGCCAGCAGCGCCGCATTGTTATCCGCGCCCGCCTTCGCATAGGCATACCAGTCCTTATTGACCTGATCGCACAGATGATCGTGCGAGCGCAGCGCGCCGCGCGCATCATCCAGCAGCGAACTCTTCTGCTCCAGCGTCTTGGTCAGCCCCGTATAGCTATTGAGCAGCGTCTCCAGCATCGCCGGCGTATGCGCCACGCCCTGGATATTCAGCGTGATGTCGTCCTGCGGCGGCGTCAGCGCCGCCAGCGCCGCATTCGCCCGCTCCCACACCGGCAGCAGCATCCCCGCGCGCTTGAGGATGCCGCTCTCGGAAGTCGGCTGCGCCCGGTAAAGATCGCCCACGTCCTTGCCGATGTTCGGGTTCTCCTTGAGCTGGATCTTGATGAAGGTGGGGATGTTCACCCCGAGCAGCTTCATCTTCAGCAGCGCCCCCTGCACGGCGCGGAAGGCCGCATCCTCCACATCCTGCGCCTCGATGCGCGCCTGCACGAGCGGCTGAAAGCCATCGATGAACGCCTCCAGCTCCACCGGCCCCTGCCCGCGGATTTTGATCGTCGGCGTATGCGTCTGCCAGACCGGCAGGGTCTTCTCGGCGCGGTCTTTGGTGATCTCGTGGTATTCCATGGAGGTGTGTGAGTTGAGGGTGATGGGTTGATTTGGAAGAATGTCCGGGCTGGCCGCCGCTGCCGCTCCCCACTTGAACTCCCCCCAGCGATGGACGCCCCAGACGCCGACCGGAAGATCAGGCATCGGGCAGTCGGAGGGCTTTCATGGGGTCTGGAACGGCTGGGAGTCGGTGCAAAGTCGCTTGGTGCTGGTGCGGATCGGCTTGGTGTTTATCAGGATCGGCTTGGTGCCAGTCTTTAACGGCTTCTCCTTGGCCCGCAACAGCTTTTTGTGTGTGCCAAACGGTTTTGATGGCAGAGAAAGCTGGATCGGAGTGTGAGAAAGCCGATCGATAGCAGGAGAATGCCAGATGGGTATAAGAGAAAGCCGAACGGGTCGCGCAGAAAGCTGATTCGCCTACGGAGAAAGCCGAATGGCATGAAGGGGAAGTCACAGTTGGATCGTGGAAAGCCGATTCATGCTGGCACGGAGGCGTTGTCTGGCTCCGCTGAGCGCAGCCGCCGCAGGACGCGGGTGCAAAGGAGGAACTCGGCGGTGAAGAGGAGGAGCCAGAGTGTTGCCGTGGAGACATTGTTGGGCGCTCTCGAGCGCAGCACGCCGACAACGCAATCTTTCGGAATACTGATGATCGCTGCGAGCAAATCCATGACTTGAACAAACCGACCGTGCTCGGCTCCCGATGGCCATTCGCTTGGGAGTTGCGGGTAGAGGATGAAGCCGGTCACAGCGAACCCAACGACGGCATGGAAGCGGCCCATCCACCAGCCGCGGCGACGTTGACCGACGCGGCCCAAGCCCAAACCAGCGGCGATCCCGAATAGGATGAGGGGCACGCTGCCGAGTGTGACGGCGAGCAGCGCGCTGTCGAGGACTTGCGACAATGCCTTATGCCAGAATGGAATCGCGTAATTGGTCCATCTGGTCGGGAAGCCGGAAGCGATGACACTGGGCTGGTTCCAGGTCCACCCGACGAAGGCGAAGGAGCTTCTGGCAATCTCGCAGATGGAGCGCAAAATCCCGTATCGGAAGTAGTGCGAGGAGGTGAAGAGCAGCGCGTTGATCACCACCAACCCGAGCGCCGCCGTGCCGAAGGTGCGCGCGGGCGGCGGGGCGGGGTTTTCCGGCGGGGCAGGGTGAGTCGCGGGCATGGGGTCTGGGGACGGGTGCGCGTCGTAGCGCGGGGCGCGGCGTTTTGACGAGCCAAAAAGGGCGGCGCGGCGGGGGCGCGTCCGTCTTCGAGTTCGCGGCCGGCGGTGCCGGGCGCCCACCCATCGGTGGGCTTAGCAGCCTGTTGAAATACTCTCCACCGCGGTCATTCCGAGCGGAGCGCCGCAGCGGGCGAAGGTGGCGCGGCGCGCAGTCGAGGAACCCCGTGGAATGACGAGCGGCT
>VFJQ01000111.1 GCA_009885995.1 Verrucomicrobiota bacterium | reverse complement strand
GCCTACCACGAGTCCGCGCTCACGACCCAGCTCGCAAGCGGGGCGGAGGGCAACTTCCCCCTCTTCGACTGGCGCGACATCGCGCCGACCTACGGCGAGGCGGTGGCGCTCGTCTTCGCGAAGCTCTCCGAGCAGCGCAAGGGCCGGTTCTACAACCACCGCGACGGGCAGCTCGGTTCGAGCCAGCTCCGCGAGTCCACGCGCAAGGTCTCGATGATCCAGAAGCTCCGCGAGGAGCAGAAGGGCTCGAAGCTCCTCGTCGTGCAGGCGCAGTTCGGCATCCGCCATCGCGGCCGGTCTGTTCGCCGCGCCCGCGCGGTCATGGGCGGCAGCGAGTTCGGCCTGGGCGCGTTCGAGATCGGGATCATGCTCCTGACCAATCCGAACCGTCTCCAGCACTTCGATGACCTCTGGATCGATGCGGCGGGCGATGAGTTCGCTCCCGATGCCGACGGCGTCTTCTACAGCGCCCCGTGCTTCGTCTTCTACGACGAGAGCCTCGAGTTCAACGCGTGCGACATCGGCGGCCCGCGCGACAGCTGCGGGTCTGCCTCCGCGTTCGTGCCTCCGGTCGTGGTGCCCTCGGAGTGAAGTAGTCCTCACTCCCTTAGCTGTTTTACTCCTTCAGCTCCTTTCTTCCTTACCCCTTATCCGTCTCCGTTTAAGGGCTCGACCGTGTGTGTTTGTTCCAGTGAAATGGAATAGATATGCACGGTTTTGCCATTTGTACCGCGTAGCGGTAAGATTTTTTTGAAATGAGGGTCATGCACGGCTCGCTACGGCTTGCCGTCTCACGCGGAGGAGCGAGAGAGCGAGTTGACGCCACCCCACCTTCTCCCGCAAGATAAAGACCTATGTCTGACCGCCCCGATCCGCGTCAATCGATGTTTCCGAAGATGGAGGAAGAGATCCTCGCCTATTGGAAAGAGAACGGCATTTTCGAACGTTCACTGAAAGAGCGTTCCACACGCAAAACGTTCGTGCTGTACGATGGTCCGCCGTTCGCGACGGGACTTCCGCACGCAGGAAGCATGCTTCAGTCTGTTTTGAAAGATGCCGTACCGCGTTATTGGACCATGAAGGGCTATCACGTCCCGCGTCGATGGGGCTGGGATTGTCATGGGCTTCCGGTCGAAAATCTCATCGAGAAAGAGCTTGGCCTCAAATCACGTCGCGATATCGAAGCGTACGGCATCGATCGTTTTAATGAAGCGTGTCGCGCATCGGTATTGCGGTACGAAAAAGAGTGGGAGCAGTACGTAGATCGCATTGGGCGTTGGGTGGATTTCAAGCATTCGTACATGACGATGCACGCAAACTACATGGAATCTGTATGGTGGGTGTTTTCGGAACTCTTCAAGCAAGAACTGATCTATCGCGGCACACGCGTATCCCTCTTTTGTCCACGTTGCTCGACGGCGCTTTCCAATTTTGAGATTGCGATGGAAAATGCGTATGTTGATCGAGAAGATCCGGCTGTGTACGTCAAATTTCCGCTTGTGGGAGAAGAGAAAACGTTTTTTCTTGCTTGGACAACGACGCCGTGGACTCTTCCGGCGAATACGGGCCTCGCTGTGCATCCGGAACTCTGGTATCTCAAAGTACGCATTCAAGAAACGGGCGATACGCTCATCTTCGCTGAATCGCGCGCGGAAGATGTCTTGAAAGAATGGGGAGGTCTCGAGGCAGGTGTGGCGAAAATCTTAGTTATGGAACGTCTTCAAGGGGCAGATCTTGTCGGAAAAACGTACGAGCCGCTCTATTCCTTCGCCAGCGTGGGCGAGGGAGGGTTTCGTGTAGTGGGAGGTTCACACGTGACGGCGGATGATGGAACGGGGATCGTTCATACCGCGCCTGCCTACGGGGAAGAGGACTTACAAATGGCGCGCGAACACGGTCTCCCGATCCTCGAGATGGTGGATGAGGCGGGCAAGATGCTACCGATCACCGGGGTGTTTGCAGGGCTTCCAATCAAAGAGGCGGATGGGGTCATTCTGAACGATCTTCGTGAGCGAGGGTTTGTCTATCGAGCAGAAACCATCACGCATAGCGTGCCTGTGTGTTGTCGATGTTCAACACTTCTCATGTATAAAGCGCAGCCTGCGTGGTTCGTGAATGTTGCACGTATCAAAGACAAAATGTTGAAAGCAGGACAAAAAATCGCGTGGCATCCAGAGCATTTTAAGGAAGGGCGTTTCGGAAAAGGGCTTGAGACCGCGCCTGATTGGAATATTTCGCGTTCGCGTTTTTGGGGTGCACCGATTCCTGTATGGAGCTGTTCGTCGTGCGAAAAAACGCAGGTGATCGGTTCCATCAAAGAACTGAAGAAGCTCGTGAAAGCGGAAACGTACACGGATGGTCAGGATCTGCATCGTCCGATGATCGATCGTGTTGAACTTACGTGTTCTTGTGGCGGCACGATGAAACGTACAACCGATGTATTCGATTGTTGGTTTGAATCGGGTTCCATGCCCGTCGCACAACTCCACTACCCGTTTGAGAACAAGCGTTTGTTCGAAGGATACGCGCCGGCGGATTTTGTTGCGGAAGGACAAGATCAAACGCGCGGCTGGTTTTATGCGCTTCATGTGCTTTCGACCGCACTTTTTCATCGTCCAGCGTTTAAAAACGTTGTTGTAACGGGTATTGTTCTTGCAAAAGATGGAAAAAAGATGTCGAAACGTCTCAAAAACTATACAGATCCGATGGAGCTGTTTTCGACATACGGGGCGGATGCGCTTCGCTACTACTTCCTCACATCGCCCATCGTTGAAGGGGAAAATCTTGCATTCGCGGACGCAGACCTCCAAACGATCACGCGCACGTTCCTCAACTTGTATTGGAACATCGTGGTTTTCTACAAAACGTATGCTGGTGAAGGGGTGAAGCTCGAAAAGCCACGCAGCGGGCACGTGATGGACCGATGGATTCTCTCACGACTGGCGCATCTTACAAAGGAAATAACAACCGCGATGGATGCGTACGAACTCGTCAAAGCCACGAGGCCACTTCGTGCATTTGTGGATGATCTTTCGACATGGTGGCTTCGTCGTTCGCGCGATCGTCTCAAATCAGAGAACGTCTATGAACGCCTAGATGCGCTCAAAACCCTGCGCGAAGTGCTCGAAATATTCACAAAGCTGTGCGCGCCGTTCATTCCATTTCTTGCGGAGAAGGTTTATCAAGAGATGAGTTGCGCGAAAGCATCCGTTCATCTTGATGCATGGCCAAAAGCGGAAACGCGTCTTCAAGATACGGGTCTTGAACAAGACATGCGATGGATTCGCGACGTGGCGTCTGCGGCGCACGAACTTCGTGTGAAACAGGCGTTACCGATTCGCCAAACACTTGCTTCGCTCACGATTTCGTTCGTGCATCCAGAAGAATTGGAGCGTTCGCAGAAGAAAACGATGCTTTTAGAAGTATTGCGCGATGAACTCAACGTCGAAAAAGTGCTCCTACAAGGGAAGAGCGGGCTTTTGAATGCGTGGGAGGTGGAACTCGACACGGAGCTTACGCCCGAACTTCGCAAGAAAGGGTATCGTCGCGAGTTTTCTCGTCAGGTGATGAGTTTGCGTAAACAAGCGGGACTTGAACCAAAAGATCGCGTGCACGTGCTGTACACGCTTCCAGAAGGGGAAGTGCGTGAGGCGATGCAAGAAGGAGGCGAGACGTTCGTGAAAGAGCTGCGCGCAGAAAGTCTAGGCCTCATAGAGGACAACATGGACGCGCAAGAGATGACATCTGACATCGAAATTGGAGGGGAAAAGGGGAAACTTAGGCTTTCCCCTTGCTTCCCATAAGTTCCATCTTTTGTTTCGCGATTTCTTTCATAAGCGTACGTCCAGGTTCGAAAAGCTTGCGTGGATCGAACCAATTCGGATGCTCGGCGACCGCTTCGCGCAAACCAGCGCTAAAGCCAAGGCGTAAATCCGTATCAATGTTGATCTTTGTGATCCCATTTTGAACGGCGAGAGCGATATCCTCATCAAGAACGCCGCGTGCTTCGGCGAGCTCGCCCCCAAAACGCTTCACAAGCGCGACAATGTCTTCACGTACGCCAGATGCACCATGAAGGACAAGCGGAACATCAACGAGCGCGCGTATTTTTTTGAGACGTTCGATATCGAGATGCGTATTGCCAGAAAACTTCATCGCGCCATGATGGGTGCCGATCGCGATCGCGAGCGTATCGCACTCACTCTCACGCACAAACGTCTTCGCTTCGTCAGGATCGGTGAAGAACGCCTCTTTTTTGGAAGTATGCACGAGGTCTTCCGTGCCGCCGATACGCCCAAGTTCCGCTTCAACCATTACCCCTTTTGCGCGCGCCCAAGCCACGACCTGCCTCGTACGACGCACGTTTTCTTCAAACGGGTATTCGGATGCATCGATCATGACGCTTGTATAGCCAGTTTCGATCGCTTGTTTGATAAGGGGCAAATCTTTCCCGTGATCGAGATGGAGAACGACAGGCACGGGGCGTTCGCTTGCCGCCTTCACCATCGCAATCAACATGCTCATTCCTGCGTACTGCACACCTCCTTCAGAGGTTTCTAAAATCACGGGCGACTGCATTTCAACCGCCGCATCCATCACAGCGAGAATCGTTTCAAGATGGTTCACGTTAAACGCGGGTACGGCGTATCCGTGTTTTTGCGCGTGCCGGAGAAGCGTGAGAGGATTTGTTATCATACAGAGGTTGGATGGATCGAGGAATGTTTACGAATAAGTCGTTCGAGGGTTTCGCGTGAGCCGAGGCCATCTTGTGGGCCGAGAAATTGAATCACGCTCGCCGCGTTTGCTGTGCCATAGCGCATCGCTTGAGGGACCGTATAGCCGCGGTCGATCGCCCACGTGAAGGCCGTCGTGTACGCATCCCCCGCGCCGGTGCGTTCGATGCAAGGAACGGGAAAGCATGCACACTTCCACGCGCCTTCTTGATTCATCGCGTAGGAGCCTTGGTCGCCATCCGTAATCACGGCGAGGCGTACCCCAAGCTCAAGAAATCGTGCAAGATGTTTCTTGATGGATGTTTTTGGTGAGCTTTCAAGGAAGAGTTCCGCCTCTTCTTTATTCATGACGAGAATATCGGTGAGTTTCAACACGTCGTGCATGTTCTTTGCGAGACGTTTGAGCTGATGCGTTCCTGGTTGGAAGGTGAGTTTCGTTTTTGGATGTGCCGCGAGATAGACCAGAATATCGCGCTCTAATGCCGCATGTTCCGTACCAAGAGAGCTATAATACAGACGTTGTACGTCGCCAAGCTTTTGCGGAAAAACGTACGAATACGGCTGATGATACACAAGAATCGCTCGTTCTCCTTGAAATGTGAGTACCGTAGAATAGTTTGTCTCGTGCCCTTTCAGCTGCGTGACGTACGTCGCATCCACATGCTCATGCTTCCAACGAGCTTGAATCATCTTCGCGGCTTCATCATCGCCGATCACGGCGTAGATCCCCGAGCACATCCCAAGCCGGCTCGCCCCTACCGCGGCGTTCGAAGCATTCCCCGCTCCAGGAAATTTCACCACGTTGTCGACCGCGACCTTCTCGCCTAATGTAAAAGAGATCTGACATGCTTTTGATTGAAGCTCGCAATGCACGGCCGTTTCACGAATCTGAACAAAAACATCAAGCATCGTATCGCCGATCGCAAAAACATCAAATTGGGGGCGTGCGGAAGAACGTTTCATGAAAGA
The DNA here is from genome assembly GCA_009885995.1 of Verrucomicrobiota bacterium. Taxonomy (GTDB): domain Bacteria; phylum Verrucomicrobiota; class Verrucomicrobiia; order Chthoniobacterales; family Chthoniobacteraceae; genus VFJQ01. The sequence continues at coordinate 59,553 of VFJQ01000111.1, read as the reverse complement.
AAGGGCATGTGCTACGATGAGAGTATACTCTTTTTTCTCTTCCTTGTATGCATCATGCAAAAAAATCATCTTCTCTCAAAAGTGCCGGTGCAGGAATGGCGGCTGGTGTTGTGCTTGGTCTTGCGACGGGATTGTTCTTACGATCGAAAAAAGGGCAAGTACTCACGAACGACGTAGAGAAACACGCGGCGCTCTTACAAAAGCAGGTGGTGGCGCGCGTTCGCGGCGTGGAAGAGCTCTCAGAGGAGCTCTATGACGACGTAGTGGATGAGGTGCTCGAACTGTATGCTCGAGGAAAAGAAGTCGTTAGAGAAGAAGTGCCGATTCTTCGTCGTGAGCTTCGCAAACGATGGAAGATGGTCAAGGCGTTGGTTGACAAACATCTCTAAGTTTATGAAACGCCACGTTTTTACGCTTGCGCCTTTTCCAGAAGGGACAACGTGGACGGTTCGTGTGCCGGCGCTCGTGCATCAAATCGTGCGCGTGCTGAAGCTGCGTATCGGCGAAGAAGTGGAGTTTGTGGATGGAAAAGGGAAGCGCAGGCAAGGAGAAATTGTGCGTCTCGCGGAACATGCGGTGGATGTGTCGGTGCAAAGTTTTCCTTTTTGTCATTCCCGCGAAGGCGGGAACCCAGCCCAGAGCGAGCCTGCCCCACACCTCTACATTTGCGCGGCTATTCTGAAGCATGATCGTTTCGAATGGCTCACAGAAAAGCTCGCAGAGATCGGCGTCACGGACCTTCTTCCTCTCGTGAGTGCGCGCACCATCAAAAAAGATGTGCGTCTTGAACGGTTGCAAACGATCGCGAACGAAGCGATGGAACAATCGGAACAGGCAACGTGTATGCGTATTCATGCGCCGATGGATCTTTTTGGGGCGCACCGTTTTCTTACGCGATTGAACACGGTTGCCGTTGTGTGCGATATAGGAAAGCATCTCAAGCCCTTGGAACAGATGTTGGTCGAAACGAAAGCGCGAGCGATTTGTATCGGTCCTGAAGGTGGCTGGTCAGACGAAGAGCGTGTCTTCTTCGAGCAAGAAGCGCGCTATCCACGTGCAACGCTCGGCGCATCGATCCTTCGCGGCGAAACGGCGGGGATTTTGGGAGGGTATGCGCTGATCCATTCTTGCCGTACTGTGTGAAACATATGAAACAAGAACAAGCGCTCGCGACGTTTGGTGGTGGGTGTTTCTGGGGAGTGGAAGAGGCGTTTCGGACGTTGTCTGGGGTTCTTCAAACGTCCGTTGGTTACATGGGTGGCACGACGATACATCCAACGTACGAAGAGGTGTGTTCTGGTACAACCGATCACGCGGAGGTCGTGCAGGTGGTGTTTAATCCGGAAAAGATTTCTTATGACGAGCTATTGAATGTGTTTTGGCGTGCGCACAATCCAACAACGCGCGATCGCCAAGGCCCTGACGTGGGCACGCAGTATCGTTCAGTGATTTTTACGCATACGGATGAACAAAAACGCCTCGCCGAAGCTTCGAAGGCTGCGCTCGACGCGAGCGGACGCTACGCGTCATCGATCGTCACGGAGATTCTTCCTGCACAGAATTTCTTTCTCGCAGAAGAGTATCATCAACAGTATCATGCGAAGCATGGAGGATCGTGTTCGTTTTAAGAACCCGTTCACGCTCACCTCACCCTACCCTCTCCTTCATAAAGAGAGGGTTCTGATCGGTACACGGTTCCTCTGATAAGCCCCTCTCCTTACGAAGGAGAGGGGGAAGGGGTGAGGTAAATGTGCGGGCGTGGGCTAGGTTCCCGCCTTCTCCGCCAGAGGCGGATGCGCCTTGGGCGTAGCAGGAATGACAGAATAGCGACCCGGGCATGACGGAAAAAGATTTCGAACAGGTTCCAAAACAAAAGCGCCCCGATCGCGGAGGATCGGGGGCAGGGGGGTGTGAGGGAGGGGCGCGCCTCGTCTACGAGGTTGTGGGCGTCTGGCGGATCTCGCAGACGAAGTTGCCGTCCTCACCCAGCCCGAAGGCGGCGAGGTACTCACCCTTGGCGGGGTCGATGCGACCTTCATTGATGAGGTCGTCCTCGGCCATCTGGCGCATGAGGAGCGGAGCGGCCTTCCGATCGGCTTCCTCGCGTCGTTGAGTGATGAGTACTAGGAGGTCCGGGTCGATCTCGTGGTCGTTGGAATCCATGGTTCCGCTCCTTGTGAAGTGTCGGCTACGTGCCGGCGTTGTTCTTCTCGCCCGCTGCCTTGCTGGCCTCGTACTCGGCCTGCTGCGCGTTGAGGGTGTCGGCGATCTTGTCGGCGTCGCGGTCCCAGACGCTCCATGCCTCGGCGACGACTGCCGCGTCGTTGCGTTGCGCAGCCATACGGGTCTCGTGAAGCATCGCGCCGATGCGTCGGACGTTTGCACGCTGCTCGGGGGTGGGTTCGTCCTTGGATGAGGACGAGGAATCGTGGTCGCTCATGAGAAACGCTCCGGAAAGAGTCCCGACGTTGTGTCGAGAGTCTGGCTTAAATATACCATATTTCAGGCCATTTGTCAACCTTCCCCAACAAAAACACCACGCTTTTTGCGTGGCGTTTGTATGGTCGGGGCGACAGGTCTCGAACCTGCGACCTCCTGGTCCCAAACCAGGCGCTCTACCAGGCTAAGCTACGCCCCGAGTTGCGGCGTTCCTTGGACGCTGAATCGCGGCGTTGTCCACCGTTATTTCCGCCCCTGGGCGCTGAGTCGAACTCGCCGTCCGGCCTGTTGACGCCCCGGCGCTCCTCCGCCGAGCATCCAGCCATGATCGCATTCCTCCGCATCCTCCCGCTCTTCCTTCTCATCGCGATGCCGGCGTCGGCGCAGTCATTCCGCGCTGGCGCGGCGACGAGCAACATCACGCCTCCCATCGGCGGTGCGATCATCGGTGGCTTTCATCCATTTCCGTCGAAGCACGTGCATGACGATCTCCACGTGCGCTGCCTAGCGCTGGATGATGGGAAGACGAAGATCGTCTTCGCCGTCTGCGATCTGCTCGGCGCGGCGGAGAAGATGTATGAGGAAGCGCGCGGGTTGGTGACGGCGGAGACGGGGTTGCCGGGCGCGAATCTTTTCATGTCTTGCACGCACACGCACTCGGCGGTGAGCGCGCTCGGGCCGGATCGGATGGCGCGTGACGCGGGGTTGGACGACTACCAGCGCTTTGTCGCGCGACGCATCGCCGACGGCGTGCGCCGGGCACTGAACAACCTTGCGCCCGCGCAGATCGGCTGGGCCGTGGGCAGTGAGCCGCGCGAGGTTTTCAACCGCCGCTGGTTCATGAAGCCGGGCACCGTGCCGGTGAACCCCTTCGGTGCGACGACCGACCTCGTGAAGATGAACCCCGGCTACGCGAACCCGAACCTCGACCGACCGGCGGGACCGACCGACCCGGAGATCAGTCTCATCGCCGTGCGCACGCCGGAAGGCCGGCCGATCTCGCTGTTCGCGAGCTACTCGCTGCACTACGTCGGTGGCGTGCGTAGTGCGGACATCTCGGCGGATTATTTTGCGATGTTTGCCGATCGCATCCAGCAGCTTCTCGGCGCCGATCGGCAGGATCCGCCCTTCGTCGCGATGCTCGCCAACGGCACCAGCGGCAACATCAATAACAACGACTACAGCCGGAAGCCCGAGCGGAAATACGAACCCTACGAGAAGATGCGCGAAGTGGCGGACCATGTCGCGCAGGCCGCGCATAAGGCTTACCAGACGATCCAGTGGAACGACTCAGTGCCGCTTGCCGCGCGGTTTGAGACGCTCGAAGTCGACGTGCGTCATCCATCACCAGACCAGCTCACCCGAGCGAAGGAACTGCTCGCGAAGCCGAAGACAGACGTGCCCGCTTCGCTCGATGAAATCTACGCCGAGCGCATCACGCGGCTTAACGAATGGCCCGCGACGATCCCCGTGTCGTTGCAAGCGATGCGCGTGGGCGGCGTGGTGATCGGCGGCATCCCGAACGAGGTCTTCGTCGAGACCGGCCTCGCGTTCAAGCAACGCAGCGGCTTCCAGCCGAGCTTCATCGTCTCGAATTGCGGCGGCTACTACGGCTACCTGCCGACGCCCGAGCATCACAAACTCGGCGGCTACGAGACGTGGCTCGGCACGAGCCGGTTTGAAGTCGATGCGTCCGAGAAGATCCTCGCGCGTCTGCTGGAGATGGTGGCGGCGATGAAGTGACGAGCTAGCGACTCTTCGCCGGCTCGCGGAAGAAGATGACGAAGATCACGAGCACCGCGGCTGCGCCCCATGCGGGCGTCTGCCAGATGGCTTTCCAGTCGTGGGCGAAACCATTCACCGGAGTCGCGAGCGCGTGCGCGGCGAGCACTTTCCCCGCGAGCAGCGTGCCGACAAAGGCGCCGACGCCCCAGAGAATGAATGCGATGAAGCCCTGCGCTGCGCCGCGGATGCGCTCGTTGGCTTCATCATCCACGTAGAGTTGGCCGGCGATGAAGAGAAAGTCGTAGCATGCGCCGTGGAGCAGGATGGCAGTGAAGATGAGCGCCGTCTGCGCCGCGCCCGCGCCGACGCTGCTGCTGAGCGCGAAGTAGCGCACGACCCAGCACGCGATGCCCATGAAGATGGTGATCTTGTAGCCGAGCTTCCGCAGGAACAGCGGCAGCAGCAGGAAGAAGCAGACATCCGAAATCTGCGCGTAGGAGGTCTTCACGAGCATGTTCTCCCACTTTAGCTCGGTGAGGTAGATGCCGAGGTTCACGAAGTAGAAGTAGAGCGGGATGCAGATGAGAAACATGCACAGGATGAAGATGGCGAAGGACGGCTTCTTCAGCAGCGCGAGCGCATCGAGGCCGAGGATCTCGCTCATCTTCACGTCGGCTCCCGTCTTCATCGGCGGCGTGTGCGGCAGCGCGAGGGAGAACAGGCCGAAGGCGATGGACGCGCCGCCCGCGAGGTAGAACTGGATGGGCGACTCCGCGCCCTTGAGCAGGTTGAGCGCGAAGAGTCCGGCGATCCAGCCGACGGCGGAGAGCATCTTCACGCGCGGGAAGTCGGTCTTGGGATTCTCGAGGTGGTGAAGCGAGAGCGAGTTGCCCAGCGCGAGCGTGGGCACGTAGAGCGCGCAGTAGAGGATGAGCATCGGGTAGAAGCTCCCGAAGTCCTGGCACTGCGGCAGCGCGCACAGCACGGCACCGCCGAGGATGCCGAGCACGGCGAGGAGCTTTTCGGACGCGAAGAAGCGATCCGCAATCAAACCGACGATGAACGGCGAGATCATCGCGCCGATCGCGAACGCGCCATACGCGAGGCCGATCTGCGCGCCCTCGAACTTGAGCGTGTTCGCGAGGTAAGCGCCCATGCTCACATACCAGGCGCCCCAGATGAAATACTGGAGGAACATGAACGAGGAGAGCTTGATCTTGAGGGCGGTTTGCATGGTGGGAGGAGCGGGTATGACCTGCGCTGCTTAGGGAAAGGTCGCGCGGCTTGCGATGGTTTTTCACCGCGACGATGACGAGGCCGAGGCGCTCCGAATGGGTAGCCAACGCTTGTTCCCCAGCTTTCTTTTCATGGTCATGAATTGCTCCTGCACTCCAATGCACGGTGGTCGCTTCTCGCGGCGCGACTTTCTCTATGGCCTCGGCGCCACGCTCGGCACGACGGCTTTCAATGCGATGCTCGCCGCCGAGGCCCGCTCGTGCGGCCACGAGTTTTGCGCGGCGCGCTTTCCGGCCCCGAACCAGGCGTGTCCGCATCGCGCGAGCAAGGCGAAGGCGTGCATCTACCTGTTCATGGAAGGAGGGCCGTCGCACATCGATACGTTCGACCCGAAGCCGAAGCTCGCGGCGATGCACATGAAGGAGTTCACGCGCGACGATAAATTCGCGTCGGCGATGTCGGGAGGAAAACGCTACTATGTGCAGTCGCCGTTTCAGTTTGCGCAGCACGGGCAGAGCGGGCTGTGGATGTGCGATCACTTCTCGCACCTCGCGCAGCACGCGGACGAACTGTGCGTCTATCGCGGCTGCCAGGTGGACAGCGTGGATCACCCGACGGCGTGCTATCAGATGAACACCGGCAACCGCTTCGGTGGCGATCCGAGCGTCGGTGCGTGGACGACTTATGGGCTCGGCTCGATCAACGAGAACCTGCCGAGTTTCGTGGTGCTGCCGGAGGGCGCGTTTCCGCAGGGCGGGTCGGCGAATTGGTCGAACGGGTTTCTGCCCGCGCAGTTCCAAGGCACGCCGCTGCGGCCGAGCGGCTCGCCGATTCTCGACCTGAATCCGCCCGTGGGCGTGACGGCGGATGTGCAGCGCGCGAACCTCGATCTCATTGCGGAACTGAACCGCGGCGACCTCTCGCGCTTCCCGCATCAGAACGATCTTGCGGCGCGGATGGAGGCTTGCGAGCTGGCCTTCCGCATGCAGTCGCAGGTGCCGGATCACGTTCACGATGCGCAGCGATACGCACACGGCCGAGAACTACGGCGTGCTGCCGGAGAATTCCGAGAAGGAGGCGCATGCGCGTTTCCCAAACACCACCACGTTTACCGTCGATCTCACGCCCGGCTTTCGTCAGGAAGGCGCGACCTTCGATCGCTTCGGGGTGCTGAACATGATGAAGTCCGGCGGTGCGGCGACGATGTTCTTCGATGACGTGCAGATCGACGGACGCGGCGAAGACTTCGCCTGGGATCCGGGTTGGGCCGGTGACGGCAATCGCACCACGTATGAGGATCGCGAAGTCGTCGGCGCACACGATTTCGGTTTCAGCGCCACGACTCATGCGGGCGGCACCGCAGGGGAAGCCGGCGGCGGCTTGTGGCGCAGCGGTGCATTCGGTTACTACGCGGATCGGGTCGGTCTGCTGGACCTCGACCAGCGGCTCGAAGCGCGCGGCAAGGTGAAGCTTGTCACGGCCGGCCCCGATTCCGATATGCATATCGGCTGGTTCAATAGCTCCAGCAAAGACAAGTCACCGGATGAAGCGGGCAATTTCATGGGCATCCACGTCGGCGGCCCCACGCGGATCGGCCACTACTTCATCCCGCAGTTCGCCACAGCGATGGGAACGAAAGGCAAAGTCGATCAAGGCCCGGTGATTACGCCCGGCAAGCTCTTCGACTGGTCGCTGGTCTATGATCCCGCGGCGAACGGTGGCCACGGGGAGATGCGGGTGACGCTGGGCAAGGAGTCCGCGACACTCGCGCTCAAGCCCGGGCAGATAAAGCAGGGCGCGAGTCTCGACCGCTTCGGCCTGTTCACGTCGCAAGCCGGCGGACAGATGGTGAAGATCTACGTCGATGATTTGAAATACACCGCGGCCAAGCCGTGACGCAGCGTGCGGCGCGAGAGTTTTTACGCGCGTAGCTCGGCGAGGCGCTCGTAGAGCACCGGCGCGGGCCACTGGCCGGGCACCTGGCATTCGCCGAGGTAGCCGTAGTTCAGCACGCTGCCGGCGGCGGCGAGCGCGAGGCGGCTGATCTGGCCAAATTCTTTCATGCCCATGAGGCTGAGTGCGGGCTTCCTCGGCGCGCGGGCGAAGAACGAGAGCAGCGTGGCGAGGTGCGCGGCGGTGCGGGCGCGCGTGGCGAACTTGATGATGTCGGGCGAAAATGCGCGCGCAGCCAGCCAGCGGGCGCGCAGCTTTTCGACCGATGGAGTGGTCGCGAAATTGTGCCAGGAGACGATGCGGTTGACCCGCGCGTCCTTCGCCTCATCGAGCACGGCGCGCAGGGCGCGCGCGCTGCGCAGCTCGATGTCGATGAATGCGGCGGCTGGCAGAAACTCGCGGTAGAGCGCGGCGCGCACCGCGTAGCCGAGCTTCGCGGCGCCGCCCTCGGCGGGGTGGCGCACGGTGACGATGAGCGGGGCCTTCAGTTTTGGTAGTGCGCGGCGCAGCGAGGCGAGGTCGCCTACGAAGTGATCGACGCGCACTTCGAGGAAATCGACGGCGCCGAGCGGCAGGTCGAGCGCTTCGCGCAGGGCGGCGGGGGAGTGGATCGTGCCGACGGTCGCCGGCGTGCGTGGTAAAGGACTGGTCATCTGGCGCGGCTTCACTATCCGTATCGGTGCGCTCTGGCAAAGCCGGAGCCGCGACACGTTTCATGCTTGGCCGCCGCCAGGAACTCCACCTCCAGTCCCAGCAGATCATCGATGGATTGCTCATGTCCGTCGCGTTTTGGTTCGCTCACGCGCTGCGGTTCGTCGGCAGCGATTGGATTTTCCTCAACAAGCCGATCGGTCCGTTCAGCGATTTCCAGTGGCTGCTTTTTGTGATCATGCCGTTCGGGCCGATCATCCTCGAGATGCAGGGCTTCTACGCGCATCCGCTGCAAAAGACGCTGGGCCGTTCGCTCGAGCAGCTCGCGCGCTCGGCGTTCTGGCTCGGGGTCATCATTGCGGCGGCGGCGTATTTCTTCCGGCTCGATGTGCCGAGCCGCGCGGTGATGCCGCTCTTCGTCGTCCTCGGCGGTGGCGCGCTGCTGCTGCGCGAGCGGCTTTCGATTACGCGCTATCGTCGCCGGTTGAAGGCGGAGTCGTTTCGCGAGCGCGTGGTGTTCGTCGGCGGCGGGCCGGATGTCGCGGAGTTGAAGGCGTCGCTGCCGCTGGAGTTGAAGCAGGAGTTTGAAGTGGTCGCGGAGATCAACCCGACGTGGCAGCCCGTGTCCGAACTGGTGCGCGCGCTGCACGAGCACAGCGTCGGGCGCGTGCTCTTCGCCAGCGCACACGCGGATCTTTCGCGGATGCAGGAATACATCTCGGCCTGCGAGATCGAGGGCGTCGAGGCGTGGGTGATGGCTGACTTCATCCGCACGAGCATCGCGCGGCCGGACTTCGATACGCTCGCGGGCCGGCCGGTGCTCGTGATCCGCACGACGCCCGCGCTGACTTGGGCGCTGCTTTGCAAGGACCTCATCGACCGGATCGGCGCGCTCATCGGTATCCTCGCGGCATCGCCGCTTTTCGTGCTCATCGCCGCGGCGATTCGCTTCACGTCGCCGGGGCCGATCTTTTTCCGCCAGGAGCGCGCAGGGCGGCATGGGCGGGCGTTCACGATGCTGAAATTCCGCACGATGGTGACCGACGCGGAGATGCAGCATGAGGAGCTGCAGAAGTTCAACCAGATGAGCGGCCCGGTCTTCAAGATGGAGAAGGATCCGCGCGTGACGGGCATCGGGAAGCTGCTGCGGCGCACGTCGATGGATGAACTGCCGCAGCTTTGGAACGTGCTGCGCGGCGAAATGAGTCTCGTCGGCCCGCGTCCGCTGCCGCTCTACGAGGTGGAGAAATTCGAGACGCCCGCGCAGCGCCGTCGCCTCTCGATGAAGCCGGGCCTGACGTGCCTGTGGCAGATCAGCGGGCGCAACGAGGTGAAGAGCTTCGAGCAGTGGGTGCGCATGGACCTCGAATACATCGACAACTGGAGCCTGTGGCTCGACGCGCGCATCCTGCTGCGGACGGTGCCGGTGGTGCTGAGCGGGGCAGGGGCGCGCTAGGGTTTGTTTTCGACGACGATCTCGTCGAGCCACGCCTTCGCTGCGGTCTTGCCGTTGGAAGACCAGCCGAGCCAGTCGAGCTTGCGCATCCCGGGCTTGGAAAACTTGAGACCCGCGAACTTCTGCGGCTCCTGGCCGGGTGCGACGAGCGTGCATGTCCACGTCGCGTCGCACTGCTCACCGAGCTGTGCCTCGACCTCGACGTGCAGCCAGCCCTCGGCTGGCAGGTCGATGAGCGTGCGTCCATTCGCCTTCACCTGGCCCTGCTCGAAGATGAGCTGAGGGCCGGTGCGGTAGGGCTGTGCGTCGTCGCGCCATTCGTAGTTGAGCGAGTAGTCGGGATCGAGCTTCACGTCGAAGCTCACGCGCGTGAGCCCGGTCTCGTGGTGCGGGATGTAATAGAAGTGCGGCTCGTAGGCCGGCGTGATGCCCGGCGCATCGCGCAGCTCGAGGCCGCGCTCGCCTTTGCTGCCACCCGCGGCGACGCCCATGATGCCGTCGATCGTCTTGCTCACGCGCGCACCGTTCGCGGGCTTGGCGCCGAGCGCGGTGGTCTCGAAACCTTCGCGCAGCGTGAGCGGGCGGGGCTTGGGTTTCTCCGGGAAGGTGACGGGCGGATACGCGGTCGCGGCGAGATTTCTCCAGGCCTCCTCGCCGCGCACGCCGGCGGCGCGCCAGTCGAAAGGCGTGAAGCCGATTTGCTTCGCCGGGGATTCCGGACGCAGATCCCAGTTGCCGCCCGCGGCATCGACGAAGAGCGGATCGGCGATGATCGACTCCGCGTCGTGACCTTCGAGACGCCAGTCCTGCCACGTCTTGCCGCCGAACTCATTCGCCGTCCCGCTGGTGCGCCAGTAGAGGTTTCGGTTCACGAAGACGCGGCCGTCGAACCAGTTCTTGTCCACGTGCCCGAAGGCGCGGTCTTCGCTCCACAGCACGATGTTTTGCTCGAAGAGGAAGGCGGGAAACTCCTCAGGCTTGCTGCGGCGGACCTGGAACTCGCGGTTGAAGGCGAAGATGTTGTTTCGGATCACGTTACCGCGCCCGTAGTGCTGGTGGTAGCCGCCGCCTTGCGTGCGGTGGACGAGGTTGTTTTCCCACACGATGCCGGTGGAGCCTTCGTCATTGTAGAGCCCCCAACCGCCGTAGCTCGAGCAGGCGATGTCGTGGACGTGGCAGTTCTTGATCCATGTGCCGGGCTGCGGGCCGAGCGTATAGACCGCGCCCATGTCGCTCATCTCGCCCCAGCCGAGATGGTGGAGATGGCAGAATTCGACATGGTTGTTCCGGCAAGGCGTGGCCTTGTAGCCCCACGTCCAGCCGATGCTGATCGCCGAGTAGTAGAAGTCCGCGATGTCGCAGTGGCGGATGGTGTTGTCGTTCGAATGGAAAATGACGACGCCGATCGCGCCGGGGAAGTAGCGGCCGCCGCCGTGAATGATCGTGTCTTCGATCGTGACGCCGCCGGTCTCGGCCTCGGGTTTCGCGGGGATTTTTGTCTCGCCGATCTTCACGCCGCCGGCGCCGAGATCGTGGATGCGGCAGCGCGCGAGCGCCACGTCGCGCACGCCGTGGCGGAGCCAGATCGCGTTGGTGAGCGTGTGCGCGAATTCACAATCCTCGAAGCGCAACCCGCGCGCGCCATCGGCCTCGACTCCGGCTCCGAGTGCGGATTCCGCCTGGCCGAACGCGGCGCCGTCGTTGGGCAGCGTCCAGCCGAGATGGCGAAACGCGAGGCCGCGAAAGGTGATGTCGCTGACGAGTTGCTGCTTCTCCGCGTCGCCGCGGAAGACGAGCCACTGCTCCGCGACGGGCGCCCAGGCGTCGAGGCCGGCGAGTTTTTGCCCCGGCAGCGGCATGTAGAAGACGGTGCCGTCGAGCGCGCGGAACCACTCGCCCGGCGCGTCCAGCGCGGCGCGGAAGTTTTCGAGTCGGACATTGTGGTAGGGCTCGAGGCTGAAGAATGCGCGGTGCAGGCCGGCGGTGAATTGGAGCGTGCCATCGCTCGCGCGCACGCCGGCGACGCGATGCCGCTGCATGTCCCACGAGAAGCGGACGTTGACGTTCACTTCGTGCAACTCGGTCTCGGAGAGTGCTTCGAGTGGCTGGGTCGCTTCGGGTTCGACCGCGAGCATCACGTGGTTCGCCTCGCCCTTCGAGGTCACGCCGGGGAGCAGTTCTGTCGGCTGGCCCGTCGCCTGCACGAAGCCTTTGTTCGGCGTGCGCGCCCGCGTGGCTCGCTCGCCATTGATCCACAACGCCTCGAAACGCCACGCCGGATCGACGTTCGCCACCCACAGTCCGCCTTCCTCGCGCCAACCCGCGATCTTTCGCCCGCCGGTGATGACCGGCTTCGCGCCCGGCGCGGCCTCGAAGCTGAGCCCGCTGTCCTGCGGCTCGAAGACGACAGGCTCGGTCAGCGCATAGATGCCGTCGGCGACGACGACGCGCGCGGCGCTTTGGTCGCCACCCGCTCGCGCCTGCCTCACCGCATCCCGCGCCACAGCGAGGCTGGTGATGGGGCCGGCCGACGAGACGCTGATTTCGATCGCGACGGCGGTGCTGGCGGCGGTGAGGAGGAAAAGGAGAGCGCGAAACATGGGCGATCGATCAATCCACGAGGCCCCGCGACGACGAGTCGAATCTTGCCGAAAAACCAACGCCGGTTCCGCGCGCAGAGGGGTCGGAACCGGCGCTGTGTGTTCGCTAAGTTGTCCCCGCAGGCCGCGGGCACCGCGAGGTCGGGACTATTTCGGGGTCTCGGCGCTGACTTTGTAGCCCGTCTTCTTCGGGGCTTTCGGGATGCCCGGCTTCGGGACGTCGGCGGCGACGGAGCGGTGCGAGGTGGGCACGATGCGCACGGCGCCCTTGGCGTTGTTGCGCCAGCCGTTCGGGTCGGCGTATTCCTCGCCGGTGTGGGAGAGGCCGCTGACTTGATGCTCGAGGCCGGTGCCGTAGCCCTGTTTGATGACGGTGGGCGTCACGAAGATGAGCAGGTTGCGCTTGGTGCGTTCGTTGAGCTTCTCCTGGAAGAGGTAGCCGACGAAGGGGATGTCGCCGAGCAACGGGACTTTCGATGAGCCCTTGCCCTGCTCGTCCTGCAGCAGGCCGCCGATGGCGAGTGTGTCGCCACTCTTGATGAGCACGTTGCTTTCGAGTGTGCGCTTGTCGATGACCGGGCTGGTGACGACGGCGCCGCCGAAGACGAAGGTTGCGTCGCCGACCTTGTTTGAGATCTCCGGCTTCACGTTCATGGTGATGAACTCGTCTTTGTTGATGATCGGCGTGACGTCGAGCTTGTTGCCGAACTCCTTGTCCTGGAAACCGCTGAACACGGCCTGCGCGGTCTGCTCGTTGAAGTTGAGCTGCGGCACGGGCTGGGCACGCGTGATCTGGATTGTCGCCTTCTGGTTGTTGGCGGTGACGACGCGTGGGTTGGCGATGAATTCCGAATCGCGGTCTTCATTGAGCAACCGCAGCGTCGCGCTCATCTGCGGCACGCTGAGGATGGCGAACTGGCCAGCCAATGCGTCGAGGAAGCCGCCGGTCGTCTGGCCATTGAGGAAGAAGTCAGAGGCGTTGAGCTTGCCGGTGTTCCTGTCGACCGAAACGGCGTCGGCCTGACCGCCGTTTGTCAAGGCGGTCGATCCGCCGTATTGGAAGGTCTGCGGCGTCGAGGAACCACCGACGGTGCCCGCCCAGTTGATCCCGTAGCTCTGTTTCGGATTGGCCGTCACTTCGACGAGTCGCGCCTCGATCATCACCTGCTGCGTGGGCTTGTCGATCGTCTCAAGGAAGAGGTGGATCTTCTCGAGGTTCGACTTCACTTCGCGGTAGAAGACCGTGTTCGTGCGCAGGTCGAACTGCGGGGCCATGCCGCTCTGGAGCTGGGTCTGCAGCAGCGGGACGATGTCTTTGGCCTGTGCGTAGCTGAGAACGAAGCTGGCGCTCTCGGTCGGCTCCTTCGCTTTCTCTTCCTGCGTCTTCACAAAGAAGACACCGGCGAGTTCGTCCATCACGAGCCCCTTGGATTGGACGATGATGTCGATCGACTCGCGCGGAGTCTTGTCTTCGAGGCGCATGGTCACCGTGCCGCCGGACAGTGTGACCTTATCGGAGATGACCAGGTTGATCTTCGCCTGACGCGCGAGTGTGCGAAGCACGAGGTCGATCGGATCGCCTTGGAATTCGTTGGCGCGAGTGGCCGTCGGAGGCAGCCCGACCTGCGAGCTCGGATCGAGCCCCGGAGCACCGGGCAACACGGGTAGAGCGCCCGGGACCGAAGGCGTCGTCGGCAATGTGATCGGCGGCTCGATCGGCGCAGGGACGGCCGTCGGCGGGGCGGCCGGAGCACTGGGCGAGGGAGCGACGGGTGGGATCACCGGTGGCTCGATCGGCGCCGGCGCGGGTGATTGACCCAAGGCGGCGAGTGTGAGTGAACTGAGGGCGAAGAGAGGCAGTTTGACCTTCATAATGTGGCTGGGTTTCGAGGTTGGAATTTCCAGCATTAAGCATGGCGCCTGCCACTGACAATCCCTGATTCCAGTGCCGCGAGTTTTATCGCGAATCCAAGAATCCCGGACTCGCACATTTTACTTTCCGCGAATCGCGCTCTCAGCTTCGCACCGCGGCGACGAACGCCCGCAGCTTCGCCGAGTCCTTGCGACCGGGTGCGGATTCCACTCCGCCGGCGACATCCACCGCAAATGGCTGCACGTCGTCGATCGCTGCGCGGACGTTCTCCGGCGTCAAGCCGCCTGCGAGGATCACGCTCGACTTCCGATGGCGGGCGACGAACGCGCGAGCGAGCGCGAAATCGATCGTCCGACCGGTGCCCCCGTATGCTCCGGGGACCGCCGCGTCGATCAGCAGCGCGCGCGTGGGCGGACTGTCTTCTCGCACCGATTGTGTCGTGTCCGCGAGCCGGATGGCCTGGATGAACGGTCTGCCGAGCTTCGAAAATTCAGCGAGGTAGTCCGCAGATTCATCGCCGTGAAACTGCACAAGATCGATCGCCGGGTGCTCCGCCACGCGCCTCGCTTCGTCGAGCGGTGCATTCACGAGCACGGCCACGCGCGTGGCAAATGGCGGCAGCGCAGCGATCCACTCTGCGTGCTCGTCGAGCGCGATGTGGCGCTTTGAGCCGGGCCACAGGTTGAAGCCGAGCGCATCCGCCCCGGCATCGATGGCCGCGTGCGCGTCGTCGGGATTGGTGATCCCGCAAATCTTCACCCGCACCCGCGCCGTCATTCGCGCGGTGCTACGTCGATGACGCGGGCGTTGGCTTCCTTGATCACGCCATGATGGGTGATGAGGTGGTAGCGCCCGTCGTGGCTTTGGAAGACCGAACTGAGCGCCCAGTTCACGATGCTCACGATCAGCGCCGCGAAGAACGCCTGCCAAAACCCGCTCACCTCGAACCCCGGCACGAGATTGCTCACGAACCAAAACAGCAGCGTATTCACGATGAGGATGAAAAACCCGAGCGTGAAGATGATGAACGGCAGGCTGAGCAGCAGCAGCACTGGCCGGATGAAGGCGTTCAGCAAGCCGAGCATCAGCGCCACTGCGAAGAGTTGCCACGGCTCGGTGTAATGCACTCCGGTGATCCACGCCGCCACAGCCACAGCGAGAGTCGTGCAGAGCCAGCGAATGATGAACGGTTTCATGTCACCTACTTAGAAGCCCGCGCGCGGCTTGGCAAAACCTCTCGCAAGACCATCGGGCAGTTTGCCGTGCCTGCGCCCCGCCCTTAGCTCCGCCCCTCTCCCGCATGAAAGCACTCGTCCTCTCCGTCCTTTGCGTCATTTCCATCCCCGTCCTGGCCGGGCCGCCTCTCGAAACGTCCGGTGTCAAAGGCGGCATCGTCGTGCAACTCGGTGCGAGCGATCCCGCGGCCATCGCGGCGTTGCGCGCAAACGACAGCTATCAAGTCGAGGCTCTCGACACCGACGCCGTCAGCGTGGCGAAGGCGCGCGAGGCGATCTTCGCGAAGGGCGCCTACGGCCCGGTGAGCGTGGACACCTTCGACGGCAAGCTCCTGCCTTACACCGACAACTTCGTGAACCTCCTCGTCGCCGACTCGCTCGGCAGCGTCTCGATGGACGAAGTAAACCGTGTGCTCGTGCCGAACGGCGTCGCGCTGATCGGCGGGAAGAAGACCGTGAAGCTCAAGTCGCCAAAGCTCGATGACTGGACGCATTATTATTACGACGCGAAAGGCAACGCCGTCTCGAAGGACACCGAAGTCGGCCCGCCGACGCGGATGCAGTGGGTCGGCAACCCGCGCTGGTCGCGGCATCACGACCGCATGTCGAGCGTGAGCGCGGAGGTTTCGAGCAACGGTCGCCTTTACTACATCATGGATGAAGGCTCGCGCATCTCGATCCTGCTGCCGTCGCACTGGAAGCTCATCGCTCGCGACGCGCACAACGGCACGGTGCTTTGGAAAAAGGACATCGCGCACTGGAGCGAGCATATGTGGCCGCTCAAATCCGGCCCGACGCAGCTCACGCGGCGACTCGTCGCGGATGGCGACCGCATCTTCTTCACGCCCGGCATCGGCGAGCCGATCGTCGCCCTCGACGGCGCGACGGGGAAAGTCATCCGCACTTTCGACGACACCAAAGGCGCGGAGGAAATCCTTCACGTCGGCGGCGTGATCTTCACGCTCGTGAATCCCGAGGCATGGGCGCTCAAGGACTTCGCGCCGAAGCTCCAGAGCGACCAGGGTCGCGTGCAGCAGGAATACGAATGGGACAAGAAACCGCGCACGCTCATGGCCGTGGACGCCAACACCGGCAAGCTGCTGTGGAAGAAAGAGCAGGCCAAAGTCGCGCCGATCACGCTCAGCACTGACGGCCAGCGCGTGGTCTTCTACGATGGCGATCAGCTCGTCTGTCTCGACCCGAAGACCGGCGCCGAGCGTTGGACGACCGGCCCCGCGCCGAAGCGCACGCTGCTCGAATACAACTTCGGCCCGCGCGTCGTGCTGACCGGCGACGTGGTGCTCTACGCCGGCGGCGATGGTTCGCAGAAAGGCGTCGATGCCAACACCGGCAAGGAACTCTGGTCCGCGCCGCACGAGAAGTCCGGCTACCGCTCGCCCGAGGATCTGCTCGTCGCCGGCGGGCTCGTGTGGAATGCGGGCACGACGCAGGGAAATCAGAGCGGCGAGTTCATCGGCCGCGATCCGAAGACCGGCGAGGCGAAGAAGCAGTTCGCGCCCGATGTGCCCGAGGGCACGTATTGGTTTCACCATCGATGCTACATCGCGAAGGGCACCGAGAACTTCCTCATCCCGTCGCGCACCGGCATCGAATACGTGGACATCAACAAGCAGCACTGGGACCTCAACCACTGGGTCCGCGGCGCGTGCCTCTATGGCGTGCTGCCCGCGAATGGCCTCACCTACGCGGGCCCGCACAACTGCGCCTGCTACCCCGAAGCGAAACTCGATGGCCTCAACGCGCTCTCGCCCGGCGGTTCGCCGCATCCCAAGCCGCTCTCCGACGAGCAGCGCCTGGAAAAGGGCGCGGCCTACGCTGCGAAAATCGTCGCCAAGCCCGACGTCGCCGACTGGCCGACCTACCGCCACGACAACGCGCGGAGCGGCTCCAGCGACCAACCGCTCTCGGCCGACCTCGGCAAGGCGTGGGAACTCGACCTCGGCGGCAAGCTCAGCGCGATGACCATCGCGGAAGGCAAAGCCTTCGTCTCGCAAGTGGACGCCCACACGCTCCACGCGCTCGACGCCGCGACCGGTCAGCGTGTGTGGCACTTCATCGCCGGTGGCCGCATCGACTCGCCGCCGACCGTCTGGAAAGGCCGCGTCCTTTTTGGCGGCATGGACGGCTGGGTCTATTGCCTGCGCGCCAGCGACGGCGCGCTCATCTGGCGTTTCCAAGGCGCGCCCAATTCGCGCCAGCACGGCGCCTTCGAGCAGATCGAAAGCATCTGGCCCGTCCACGGCAGCGTGCTCGTGGAAAACGACAGCGTCAGCTTCGTCGCCGGTCGCAGCGTCTTCCTCGATGGCGGCCTGCGCTTCATCCGCCTCGAAGCCGCAACCGGAAAGAAGCTCGCCGAAGTCGTCTATAACGACAAAGATCCCGAGACCGGCGGCGACTTCCAGGATCGCCACAAGACGCTGCAAATGCCCGTCGGCCTCAACGACATCCTCTCCAGCGACGGCAAGGTCTTCTACCTCCGCTCGCAGAAAATCCTGCCCGACGGCAATCGCATCGAGATCGGCCCGATCAGCGCGAACGCCGCGCAGCAAGGCGGGGAGCAGAAAGGCGAAGGCCGGCACCTCTTCGCGCCGATGGGCTTCCTCGACGACTCGTGGTTCCACCGCAGCTACTGGGTCTATGGGAAGAACTTCGCCGGCGGCCACAACGGCTACTTCCAGGCCGGCAAATACACGCCCGAGGGCCGCATCCTCGTCCACGACGACAAGCATGTGTATGGCTACTCGCGCATGCCGCAGTATTACAAATGGACGACGACGATGGAGCACCAGCTCTTCTCCGCGTCGAAGGATGCGCCCGATGTCGTGCCCGATCCCGCCAGCACCGAGGGTGGCGGGAAGAAGAAGCAGGCCGCGAAGGCCGGCGCGAAACCCGCGAAGGCAGAGCCGAGCGTGAAGTTCGACGGCGCGCAGCTCCCGATCGCGAAGACCGCGCTCACCATCGAAGCGTGGATCCTCCCCGACGGCGCCGACGGCGTCATCGCGCAGCACGGTGGCGGCAACATGGGCTACGCGCTCGCGCTGCAAGGAGGCACGCCCGGCTTCTCCATCCGCGCCGAGAAAACCACGACCACCGCGCAATCCGCCCGCGCCCTCGATCAAGGCTGGCACCACATCGCCGGCGTGCTCACCGCTGAGAAAATGGTTCGCCTCTACGTCGATGGACAGCTCGCCGCGGAGACGAAAGCGAACGCGCTCATCCCCGCAGAGCCCAAGCTCGGCCTCATCCTCGGCGACGCGGGCGGTTCGCTCGTGAGCGACTACGGACGCGGCGCTGCCTACACCGGCATGATCGATCAGTTCGCCGTCTGGCCGCGCGCGCTCGAGCCCGGCGACATCATCGAGCACGCGAACGGCACCAACTTCATCACCCGCGGCAACGGCGCGCTGCTCGCCTGCACCTTCGACAACGGTAACGCGAAGGACGACGCGAACGGCAAGCTCCTCGGCGCGATGAGCGGCGTCGAGACCGGCAAAGGCAAGTTCGCCGCCGCGCTGTGGTTCCGCAAAGCCGGCAACGCGCCGAGCATCCTCGCGGGCAAGGGAAAAGGCGACCCGGACACCGCCGCCGCGATGGTTGTGAAATCCGGCAGCTTCGTCGAGCACCAGTGGAACGCGCAGAGCCCAGTCTTCGCCCGCGCGATGTGCATGGCCAAAGGCACCGTCTTCGTCAGCGGCCCGCCCGATATGATCGACGAGGAATACGCCTTCGAGCAGATGTCGAAGAAGGACCCCGCGATCTACAAGGAACTCGCCGAGCAGGACGCCGCGCTCGCTGGCGAACGCGGTGGCAGCTTCCTCGCCGTGAACACCGATAAAGGCACCGTGGCCAGCGAAGTGAAGCTCGACAGTCCGCCTGTCTGGGACGGCATGGCCGTCGCGCAAGGCCGCCTCTACGTCGCCAGCCAGGACGGCAAGGTGCGGTGCTTTGGCCGGAAGTAGCGGGTCACAAAGCGAAAGCGATCCAGGCTGAGTCCGCGCGAGTTCGCGCTTTGCAGGGTGCGGGTTTACGCCTAACGGGCGCGGCTCTTCCCGGTTCTCCCCGCGCCTCATCCCAACAAACCTTATGAACATCCGCCCCTTCGTCCGTTACGCCATCGTCGCCTCTTGGACGGTGCTCGCCCACGCGCAGCAGCCCGCGAAATTTGAGCTCAAAAATGGCGACCACATCGCGATCGTCGGGAGCGGGCTCGCGGACCGGCAGCAGCATCATGGCTGGCTCGAGTCGCTGATTCACAAGGCGTATCCGGATCTCGAACTGACGGTGCGCAATCTCGGCTTCGCGGCGGATGAAGTGAATGTGCATCCGCGCAGCGACGAGGTGCCGACGACGGATCAGTTCCTGAACATGGAGCCGGGGACGACGACAGTGGATGTGGGCGCGAGCGAGGTGAGCAAGCCGAACGGTGTGCGCGAGGTGAAGAAGGGCGTCGAGGTGACCTACCACTGGGGCGCGGATTTCCATGCGAATGTGATCCTCGCTTACTGGGGCTTCAATGAGTCGTTCAAGGGCGAGGCCGGGCTGGCGGATTTCAAGACGGCGCTGGATGAGTATTTGAAGAAGCAGCTCGGCGCGGACTACGGGAAAGGGAAGCCGAAGGTCGTGCTGCTCTCGCCGATCGCGCACGAGGATGTGAAGGACGCGGCGAACTTCCCCGACGGCGCGGCGAACAACAAGAACCTCGCGCTTTACACCACGGCGATGAGTGAGCTGGCGAAGGCGAACGGGGTGCCCTTCGTCGATCTTTTCAAGGCGTCGCAGGAGCTGTATGCGAAGGTGGCGCGTCCGCTCACGATCAACGGGAT
Source organism: Verrucomicrobiota bacterium (assembly GCA_009885995.1). Taxonomy (GTDB): domain Bacteria; phylum Verrucomicrobiota; class Verrucomicrobiia; order Chthoniobacterales; family Chthoniobacteraceae; genus VFJQ01. The sequence continues at coordinate 39,541 of VFJQ01000111.1, read as the reverse complement.
TCATTTGACCGAGGACGGCGACAAGCAACTCGCGCCGGTGCAGTTCAAGGGGATCTTCGGCAAGGACGCGCCGAGCGCGGACAGCACCGATGTGCTGAAGATTCGCGAGGCCGTGCTGGAGAAGAACGTGCAGTGGCACCACCGCTACCGCACGGTGGATCAATACAACATTTTCGGCAGCCGCTCGCGCATCAAATACGCAGACCCGAACGACCCGAAGAACGCGCCGGACAACGCGACGATCATGGGCCAGGAGCTCGCGCAGCGCGACGTGAAGGTGGCGAACCGCGACAAGGCCGTGTGGGCCGCGGCGCAGGGGAAGAAGTTCACGGTGAAGGATGACAATCTGCCGAAGGTGGACCCGGTGCCGCCGAACCGCTTCGGGCCGATCCCGGTGGCGACGAAGGATGCGGCGGCGGTGAACACGACCAACGCGAAGCCTTCGCCGAAATCCCCGCTGCGCCCCTACCTCGAGAAGGGCGAAGACACGCTGAAATACATCAAGTCGCCGGAGGGCACGAAGGTGGAGTTCGTCGCGTCGGAAAAGGAATTCCCCGAGCTGATCAATCCGGTGCAGATGAACTTCGACACGAAGGGCCGCCTGTGGGTCGCGGTGTGGCCGAACTATCCCGAGACGACGCCGACGACGAAGGTCTTCGACAAGCTCGTCATCTTCGACATCGATCCGAAGACCGGGAAATTTACGAAGTGCTCGACCTTCGCCGACGGGCTGAACTGTCCGACGGGCTTCCAGCTTTATAAAGATGGCGTGCTCGTGATGCAGTCGCCGGATATGTGGTTCCTGCGCGACACGGACGGCGACGGAAAAGCCGATTGGAAGGAGCGCCTCGTGCATGGCCTCGACGCGGCGGATTCACACCACGAGACGAACTCGATCTGCTACGAGCCAGGCGGCGCGGTCTATTTCAGCGACGGCGTTTTCCATCGCACGAACGTCGAGACGCTCAACGGACCGGTGCGCAATGTGAACGGCGCGATCTATCGCTTCGAGCTGCGCACCTCGCGCTTCGACCGCTACGTGCCCTACGGCTTCGCGAATCCGCACGGCCGCGTGTTCGATTACTGGGGCAACGACATCATCACCGACGCCACCGGCAACGCGAACTACTTCGCCCCGGCCTTCAGCGGGCACCTCGACAGCGGTGCGCATCCGAAGATGCAGGAGTTTTGGAAGCGTCCCTCGCGCCCGTGCCCCGGCACGAACATCCTGAGCAGCCGGCATTTCCCGGAAGACTGGCAGGGGCAGTTCCTCAACTGCAACGTGATCGGCTTCCAGGGCATCTTCCGCGCGAAGGTTTCCGAGGAGGGCTCGGGGCTGAAAGGCGAGACCATTGATCCGCTCGTCGAGGGCATCCTCGGCGACGACGAGCACGAGGGAAATCCGAACTTCCGCCCGAGCGGCATCGCCGTCGCGCCGGATGGCTCGCTCTACTTCATGGACTGGTCGCAGATGCTCATCGGCCATCTCCAGCATCACCTGCGCGATCCGAACCGCGGCCACTCGCACGGTCGCATCTACCGCATCACGTATCCTGGCCGCCCGCTGCTCACGCCGAAGAAGATCGCCGGCGAGTCGATCGAGAGCCTGCTCGAACTGCTCAAGGAGCACGAAGACAACGTCCGCATGCGCGCGAAGATCGAGCTCGATACGCACGACACCGCGAAAGTCATCGCCGCCGTGCAGAAGTGGGAGAAGTCGCTCGATAAGAGAGCCAAGGACTACGAGCACCACCGCCTCGAAGCGCTCTGGGTCCACCAGTGGCACAACATCGTGAACCTCGACCTCCTTAACGCCGTGCTCAAATCCCCCGAGCCCCGCGCCCGCGCGCAAGCCGTGCGCGTCGCCGTTTATTGGCGCGACCGCGTGCCGAACGCGCTTTCGATCTTCGACGCCGCCGTCAAGGACACCGGCCCGCGCGTGCGGCTCGAAGGCGTCCGCGCGCTCAGCTTCGTGAAAGGCAAGGACGTGCCGCAAGCGATCGAACTCGCGAAGCTCGTGATGGCCGAGAAGGATTACTACATCGACTACTGCTTCCGCGAGACGATGAAGCAGCTTGGCTCACTGCCCGGCGGCGAGATCATCGCCAAAGACCCGCTGCTCGCCGCGCGCCTGCGCGCCGTGCCCGACGCCAGCTATGGCCCGACGAACAAGCAACTCTCTGCCGCGGACAAAAAAGTCTATGACCTCGGCAAGGAAGTCTTCAACCGCGAGGCCCACTGCGGCACCTGCCACCAGCCCGACGGCAAGGGCGTGGAGAACATCTACCCCGGTCTCGCGAAGAGCGAATGGCTCGAAGGCGACAGCGAGCGCGTGATCAAGATCGTGCTCAAGGGCCTGTTCGGCCCGCTCGAATTCCAGGGCAAAAAATACGGCCCCGAGAAAGGCACGCCGCCCATGACCGGCCTCGGCCCGCTGCTCAAGGACGAGGAAGTCGCCGCCGTGATCTCCTACGTGCACCAGTCCTTCGGCAACAACCTGCCGATGGTGAAGACCGAGCAAGTCGCCAAGGTCCGCGAAGCGACGAAGGACCGCGCCATCTTCTACATGGTGGACGAGATCCTGAAGGAACACCCGCTGCCGAAGAAGAAGTAGCGCTGCCGCTCGACATCGCGCGCTTCGTCGCGCAAACACCCGCCCATGTCCGAACGCCCGCAAACCATCGCCGATCTCACGTCGCAGCAGAAAAAGAGCGGCCTCGCAGCGTGGCTGGGCTGGATGTTCGACGGGCTCGACATGCATCTCTACACGCTCGTCGCGCTGCCCTTTGTGATGCAGCTCCTCGGCACCACGGCGGGCGCGGACACGGCGGCGGTGAAGTATGACGCGAACATCAAGAGCGCGTTGATCCAGGCAGCGTTCCTCGTCGGTTGGGCGCTGGGTGGCGCGTTCTTCGGGCGCGTGGGCGATCTGCTCGGGCGCACGCGCGCGCTGAATCTCACGATCCTCACCTACGCGGCGTTCACGGGGCTTTCGTTCTTTGCGCAGGAGTGGTGGCACCTGCTCATCTTCCGCTTCCTCGCGGCGCTCGGCATCGGCGGCGAGTGGGCGGTCGGCGCATCGCTGCTGGCGGAGACGTGGCCGCGCCGCTGGCGCCCGTGGCTCGCGGCGGTGCTGCAGAGCGGCGTGAATGTGGGAGTGCTCGTGGCGTGCATCGCGGGTTGGCTGGTGCTCGGTGTTTTCGACGCGGACTACCGCGTGATCTTCCTCGTCGGCATCCTGCCCGCGCTGCTGACGCTGTGGATCCGCAAGGCCGTGCCGGAGACGGAGCAGTGGCAGCAGGCGCACGAGTCGAGCGAGAAGCCGGGGATCAGCGCGCTGTTTGCACCGGGCCTCCGGCGCACGACACTCATCACGCTGACGATCTGCGGGCTCGGGCTCACGGCGCACTGGGCGCTGATGTTCTGGCACACGAACCATCTGCGCGCGATCGCCGAGGCGGCGCAGTGGACGAAGGAAGCGCGCGACGGGCTCGCGCAGCGCGCGCTCTACTGGATGATGATTGGCTCGATCGTCGGGAATTTCATGGCCGGCGCGCTGGCGTGGCGCATCGGCTACCGGCGCTCGGTGGGCATCATCTTCGCGGCGTATTTCGTGATGATGATGATCGCCTACGCGGTGCCGCGTCCGCCGGAGACGGTGCTGTGGATGCTGCCGCTGATCGGCGCGTGCCAGGGCGTGTTCGCGCTGTTCACGATGTGCCTGCCGCCGCTTTTCCCGACCCTGCTGCGGACCACCGGCGCGGGCTTTTGCTACAACTTCGGCCGCATCGCGAGCGCGGCGGGCGTGGTGCTCTTCGGCATCCTGCCGCAACTCGGGAAAGGCGCGGTCTTCGACCAGCGGCTCGCGCTGTTCTATTCCGCCTGGCTTTTCGTCCCCGCCGCGGTGCTGAGCTGGCTGCTGCTGCCCGAGCCGACGAAGGACGCGGCTTGATTTTGTGACGGCGTCGCGGCGACGCTGCGCGCGATGAATTTCTCGATCACTCTCGATGTGCTGGTGCTGCTCGCGTATTTCGGCGCGATCATCGGCGTGGGGCTCTCGCAGCGCTCGAAGAGCGGCAGCGTGGAAGGCTTCGCGCTCGGTGATCGGCAGATCGCATGGTGGGCCGTGCTCGCGTCGATCCTCGCGGCGGAAATCAGCGCGGCGACTTTCCTCGGCGCACCGGGTGAAGGCTACGCGAAGCGGAACTGGACCTACGCGCAGCTCGCGATCGGGACGATCCTCGCGCGCGTCTTTGTGAGCGTCGTCTTCATCCCGATCTACTACCGGCACGGTGTCATCTCGATCTACGAGTTCCTCGGGACGCGCTTCGGCCCTGTCACGCGCAAGCTCGCGTCGGCCACCTTTCTCGTCACGCGCGTGCTCGCGATGGGCACGCGGCTTTACGTCTCGGCGATCATCGTGGTGCTCGCGGTGCAGCTCTGGCGCGGGCAGCCGGCCACGGCGCAGGAGAAGTTCCTGCTCTTCACCGGCGCGCTCGTTTTCGTGACGATGCTCACGGCGCTCTACACGACGGTCGGCGGCATCCGCGCGGTCATCTGGACGGACTTCATCCAGGTCGGCGTGCTCGTCGCGGCGCTCGCGTTCACGATTTTCTTCGTGCTCGGAAAGATTGACGGCGGCTGGGCGACGGTCGCGCAACACGTCCAGCAGCCGGTGTTTTTCGACTTCCTGCCAATGAAGGAAGGTGAAGGCGTCGGCGCGTGGCTGGCGCGGATGCTCTCGGAGGAATACACCGTCTATGCGGCGGTGATCGCCTCCACCTTCGTGACCATGGCGACGCATGGCATCGACCAGGACACCGTGCAGCGGATGCTCACCGCGAAGAACCGGCGGCAGAGCGCCTTCGCGACGATCATGTCGGGGCTCGTGGATTTCCCCGTCGTGTCGGCCTTCATCCTCATCGGCGTGCTGCTCGCGGTTTATTACAAGGCCAACCCGGTGCCGAATCTGCCGACTGAAGACCGCGAGATCTTCCCGTTTTTCATCCTCACCCAGATGCCCGCTGGCCTGCGAGGGCTCGTGACGGCGGGCATCCTCGCGACGGCGATGGGCTCGCTGAGCACCGCGCTGAATGCGCTCGCGACGAGCTTTGCGCGCGACTTCGCGCTGCCACGGCTGGAGCGCGACGGCATCCTCGTGGACGAATGGCAGCGCGTGCGCGTGCTGCGGCAGAGCACGGTGCTCTTTGCCGGGCTGATCATCGTCGTAGGAGTCGTGACCGCGTGGTATATGTCGCATCATCCCGAAGCGCGGATCATCCCGCTCGTGCTCGGCATCCTCGGCTTCACGTTCGGATCGCTGCTCGGGCTGTTTCTCGTCGGCCTGTTCACTCGCACTCGAGGGAATGATCTCGGCAACACGCTCGCGGTTGTTGCGGGCATCATCGCTGTGCTGTTTGCCAGCGGTGTGCATACGAAACTGTTCGGCGCGCCCGATGCGCAGCCTGCATTCGTGTTGGCCTTCCCGTGGCGTATCACGCTCGGAACGCTGGTCACCTTCGCGGTGGCGGTGCTTTTCCGCACGCCGGCGGATCGACTCGCCGCGCGGGACAAAGTGGATGCTACGACTGCGTAACAACTGCGTTGCGCTCGGGAGTCGCCAAATTTCTAGATCGCGGGGTGGGGCAAGCCCAAAAAGACGTTTCGGTTAAAAAAAGTTCACGAGTGCGTGGTTAAAAATCATTGCGGCTTCGGACACGAAAACTAGGCTCCGCCCGCTGCGGCGGACACGCCGAAGGCACCTGTTAATAACTTGTGAAAAACTCCCAGAAAATCCTGCCGCCCGAAGCCTCCACCTCCGCTGCATCCCAGCGCACGGACCAGCGCTGGTGTGAAGGCGCGAGTTTCCGGAGTTCCACGAGTCGCCGCCCGGGAAGTCCTGAATTTCAGAGGATTCCAGGGTCTCTGTGACAATCAGACGACTCACGTTCCGCATCTTTTTCACTGCTGCTGAGTCCGCTCCGCTGCCTCCGACCAACCAACGCCCGCCAGAACAATGAGTTCAACAATGACTGTGGATAAATCACCGACTGATCAGGACTTGCCGTTTGTCTGGGAGAAGATCACCGATCAACTCCGCGGAGACCTGAGTGAGGACGCTTTCACCCGTTGGTTCAACGGGGTGAAACTCATCGCCCTTAGCGACACGGATCTCACGCTCAGCGTGCCGTCGCACATCTACCAACTCTGGATCGAGTCGAACTATCTGGACCTGCTGCGTGCGGCGACGCTCTACATTCTCGGCGGTGAGCGGAAGATTCACTTCTCCTTTGCCAATTCCGATGGCGCCGCAGATGGGGCGCTGTGCGCTGCGGCTCCCAAGCGCAAGCTCGTGACGGAGCAGGAGGTCGAGGAAGTGGAGGAGAAGCCGGCACGCGCGACCAATGGCCTCAACCTGCGCAACACCTTTGATTGCTTCGTGGTCGGTGCGACCAATCAGTATGCCCGCGCGGCCTGTCTCGCCGTCGCCAATCAGCCGGGCAAGACCTACAACCCGTTGTTCCTCCACGGCGGCGTCGGTTTGGGCAAGACGCACCTGATGCAGGCGATCGGCCATCACATCGCGGCGAAGAAGAAGGGGGCGAAGGTTCTCTACATTACGAGCGAGACGTTCACGAACGACTTCATCGACGCGATTCAGAACAACCAGTTGGTGAAGTTCCGGAAGCGGTATCGGCAAGCGGACGTGCTGCTGATCGACGACGTGCAGTTTCTCAAGGGCAAGGAGCGCTCGCAGGAGGAGTTTTTCCACACGTTCAATTCCCTCTTCGATGGGCATAAGCAGATCGTGCTCTCGAGCGATCGTCCGCCGGCGGAGTTGGCGGACCTCGAGGCACGTCTCGTGAGCCGGTTCGACTGGGGCCTGACCGCCGAGCTTCAGCCGCCGGACGTTGAGATGCGCGTGGCGATCCTGCGAAAGAAGGCGCAGGCGCTGGAGATCCAACTCAGCAAGGAGATATTCGAGTATCTGGCTGAGCGCGTGCGCACGAACGTGCGGCGCCTCGAAGGCGCGCTCACGCGCGTGGCTTCCTACGCATCGCTGAACGGCTCGCAGCCGAGCGTCGAGAAGATCGAGCATCTTCTCAAAGATATCCTCGCTGAGGAGGCGCGCCGGTCGGTGAACATCGACCAGATCCAGAAACGCGTGGCGGAGCACTTTGATGTGCGCCTTGCCGACATGACGAGCAAGCGCCGCCCTGCGAACATCGCCTTCCCGCGGCAGATCGCGATGTATCTCGCGCGCGAACTGACGAAGGGATCGCTGAGCGAAATCGGCGACTCATTCGGGGGGCGCGATCACGGCACCGTGCTCCACGCGCACCGGCTCGTGAAGGATCGGATGAAGAAGGAAGAGAAGGTGCGGCAGACGGTCGGTTTCCTCGAAGCGCAACTGCATCGATAGGCCGCGATCCTCCTTCCCGGGCTGCGCACGAAAATGATTGCGCGCCTTCGCACCATCATTCATCACACGCAGCCCCAGCCAAAATTTTATGAAATTCAGTGTCAGCAAAGAGAAGCTCCTCGAAGGCTTGCAAGTCGTGCAGAACGTCGTCAGCACCCGCACGACGCTACCGATCCTCTCGAACGTGCTCCTGCAAGCCGACGCTTCGGGATTGCGCCTCACGACGACCGACCTCGATGTCGGAATCAGCGGCGGCATCGAAGCGCAGATCGAGAAAGAAGGCGCCACGACGCTGCCGGCTCGCCGGCTCGCGAGTATCGTGCGTGAACTGCCTGCGGCTGAGGTCGTCGTCGAGGTCGATTCGAAGAACGTCGCGTCGATCCGGTGCGGCCAGAGCTTCTTCAAAATCCTCGGGCTGCCGGAGGAGGAATTTCCACCGCTGCCGAAGTTTGAAGGCGCCAAGGAATTTACGCTCAAGCAGAGCGACCTGCGCGATGGGCTCCGCAAGACGGCCTACGCAATCTCTACTGACGAGACGCGCTATGTGCTCAACGGCATTCTGTTCTCTTTCAAGGACAACAAACTGACGATGGTTGCCACCGATGGCCGCCGGCTTGCGCTCGTGGATATCGAGCTCGAGTTCGCGCGCAGCCAGGAGGTCGAGATTATCGTGCCGACCAAGTGCGTGACGGAACTCCAGCGGCTCGTCGGCACGGAGGGCGACATCAAAATGACCGTGGGCGAAAACCAGGTCGCCTTCGAGGTGAACGGCACGCTCCTCGTTTCCAAGCTCATCGAAGGGAACTACCCGAACTACAAGCAGGTCATCCCCGGCGAGGCGAAGGACCGCGTGACACTCGAGCGCGATCTTTTCCTCAACGCCGTGCATCGCGTCTCGCTCCTCGCGAGCGAGAAGAGCAACTCGGTGAAGCTTGTTTTCAGCAAGGGAAACCTCGAGATCGCCGCCAACACTCCGGACGTCGGTGAGGCGCGCGAAAGCATCGCGGTCAATTACAAGGGGCGTGATTTCTCCATCGCGTTCAACCCCGAGTTCCTCCAGGCGCCGCTGCGCGCGCTGCCGGACGATGAGGTCTTTCTCGACCTGATCGACGAGATGAGCCCGGGCGTGATCAAGGTGCAAACGCCCTTCCTCTATGTGCTGATGCCGATGCGCATCAGCTAGACGGGAAAAACTTTTTGCAAACACATCGGCATCTGCGAACGATGCCGCCCCTTCGGGGAAATGCTCGCGTGGCGGAACCGGCAGACGCGCACGGCTCAGGACCGTGTGGGGCAACCCGTGGAGGTTCGAATCCTCTCGCGAGCACCACTTTCGCCCGAAGCGACCTTGCAGCCGTGATGTGGTTGCCGATGCTGAAAACGTCATGAGCCATCGATGTCTCCTGCTCGTCGTCGCGTGTGGGTTCGCGCTCCCGTCGCGTGGGCAGGACGCCGCCGCGCTGCTGAAGAAACTCGACGAGGGCTTCGCAGCAGTATTTGAAAAAGTCGCTCCGGCTGTCGTGGTGATCGAGGTCGTCAAGGTGGATGACTCAGAAGTCAGGACGCCGTTCGATGTCTTTCACCCCGACGAGCAACCGCCTGATAGCAAACGCGACCGTTCTTGGAGCCTTCCGCAGCCGATCCAGAGCGAGGGCAGCGGGTTCGTCATTCGTGCGGATGGTCACCTCGTTACCAATCGGCATGTCGTGATCGATGCGGAGCGGATCGAAGTGCGCGGTTACAGCGGGCGCCGATGGGAAGCGACGATCGTGGCCGAAGACGAGCGCTCGGATATTGCGGTGTTGAAAATCGATGCTGAGGATTTGCCGGTTGTGGAATGGGGGAGACAGCGATTCGCTTCGCGTCGGCCAGCTCGTCTGCGCGATCGGTGCGCCGTTCAATCAGGACTACAGCTTCACGTGTGGTTGGGTGAGCGGGAAGGGTCGCAACAACCTGCTCAGCCCGTCGTCGAGCAAGGCATTGTTCGAGGATTACATCCAGACCGACGCCTTCATCAACCCAGGCAACAGCGGCGGGCCGCTCTTTGACGTGGAAGGCCGCGTGATCGGGATGAACACGCTCGTCAACGGCTTGGGGCGCGGCCTTGCCTTCGCCATCCCGTCCAATCTCCTTCGCGATGCGACCGACCAACTCATCGCCACCGGCCGCGTCCGGCGACCGTGGCTCGGCGTGCGGATCACCTCTCTCGAAGGGAGCAAGACGCTGCGTGAGCAATTCCCCGGGATCGAGCACGGCGTCGTGATCAACACCGTTGAAGCGGGCACGCCCGCAGCGGCGAGTGAACTGCGACCGGGCGATCTGGTCACAGCTGTCGATGCCGTCCCGCTGCGCAACGCGCATGACCTTGTGCGCTACGTGCAGAGAACGAAGGTCGGCCAAGCGATTCGATTCACCGTCCTGAGGCGGGGTGAAACCCTCGACATCCCGCTTAACACTGCCGAGCAGCCTGAAGCGTCCGCGCGGGCAAGCGATCGCACCGATCGGCCAGCGCCAAGTTTGGGCTTGAGGCTCGAGAAGGGCGAAACGCAGGGCGTGCGGGTGGCGGAAGTCGCGCCGGGGAGCGCAGCGGCGCGTGCCGATCTACAGCCCGGCGATCTAATCACCGAGGTCGGTGCCGATCCCGTCAGCGAGCCTCAGACCGTGATGCGTGCGATCCAAAAGCTGCTCGCCGAAGACCCGAAAAAGGGCGCCCTCATCCGATTCATCCGATCCGGAAAAAAAAGTTGGGCAATCATTGAACGGGGCTCCCGCTGACCGGTCAAATACTCCGATTCTTAGTTTCCTTGGTTGGGGCGGGCCGGCGCTATCAATTTGGCGCCGGCCCGTTTTTTTGTGCCCGAAAGAAGGGCAGGTGAGCCTCCAGCCGAGCAAAGGCCTCGCCGGCGGCAGCGGCGACTTCCTCAACCGAGACTCTGGCGGCGCCCTCGCGTTCGAGGCTCGTCATGTCCACTCCGCCGATCCCGCAGGGTGTGATGTGAGCAAATCCGTCCAGCGGTCCGCAGACGTTCAGCGCGAAACCATGCATAGTGATCCACTTGCGCACGCCGACGCCGATGCTGGCGATCTTCCGCCCGCGCACCCAGACGCCGGTGAATCCCTCCCGGCGGCCCGCCTCGACGCCGAGTCCGGCGCAGGTGGCGATCACTACGTCTTCGAGCGCCCGGAGGTAACGGTGCAGATCCTGGCCGCGCGCGCGCAGGTCGAGGATCGGGTAGCCGACCAACTGACCCGGGCCGTGATAAGTGGCCTGCCCGCCGCGATTGATCACATGCACCGGGTAGGGGAGTGCTCCAGGTTCGCGCAGGCTCGATTGGTCCTGCGTGCGGCCGATCGTGAAAACGGGTTCGTGTTCGAGCAGGAGGAGTTGCTCTGGTTCGGCTGCGTCCACGATCTTCCGGGCCACGAGGTCTTCCTGCATCGCGAGCGCATCGGCGTAGGAAACCCGGCCGAGCCAGCGGACGACGATCGCGCTCAAATCCGAGCGAGCGTCGCCACGCCGCGCGCCGCGCTTTCCATGGTTTGAAAATGCGTAAGTCCGATCGCGAGCGCATCGGCCGCATCGGCCTGGGGAGTCTCGGTCAGCCCGAGCAGCGCGCGGACCATGAACCCCACCTGTGCCTTCTGCGCCCCACCGTGGCCGACGACCCCCTGCTTCACCCGCCGCGGCGCATACTCGTGGATGGGCAGTCCGCGTTGCGCCGCCGCGAGCAGCGCCGCTCCTCGCGCGGAGCCGAGCGTAATCGCCGTCTTCATGCTCTGCACGAAGATCACCGCCTCGAACGCCGCCTCGTCGGGATGATATTCCTCGATCAGCTCCCGCACCCGTTCGTGGATCGCCACGAGGCAACCGCTGGGCAGCAGGGCTGGCGCGTTTTTGATCGTCCCGTAGGTCAGCGCGGCGACACGCCCGCCGCACTTTTCAAGAACTGCGAACCCGGTATTGCGCAGCGCGGGGTCGATCGCCAGCACCCGCGACGTCGTGGTAGCCGACATCAGAAAAGCTTCCACAATTGCAGCTCCGGCACCGTCTTCATGGCCCACAGCGCGATGAGCAGCAGCCCGAACCCGAAAGCTGCGTAGGCCAGCCGCACACCGAGTTGTGCTCGCTTGAGCCGGACGATCTGCTGGTGTCGCTGCTCCAGTTCGGAGTTCTGGCGGGCGACGATGCCGCGGAGCACCTCGTTGTCCTGCCGCAGGCGATGCTCGCTCGCCGCTTCCGCCTGGCGCCGAGCCTCATCGAGGGCGCGCAGCGTCGCATTCAACTCCGCCTCGATCTCGCGGTGCTTGACCTGGGCCGAGTCGATTTCGGCATCCAAGCGCTCCACCTGCGCGCCAAGGTGGTCGCGCTCCTTCGTGGTCAGGCTGAGCCGCTCGCGCGCGACGAGCAAATCCTTGCCTGCGGTGTCCCGGGAGAGGCTCTTGCTCAACTCGTCGCGCTCCTTTTCCAAGTCCCGAACGCTAATCTTCAGCGACCCGGCGGTCTCCTCGCTGTCGGCTAGTTGTCGTTTCGTCGTCGAGATTTCCTCCGTGGCCGCGAGCAGTCTCGCCTCGGTCTGCACGGCAGCCGCACGCACGCCCGAAAGCTCCGCTTCGAGTTCCTCGAGCCGCGTTTCGAGCGCCTGGAAATTCCGCAACTCCGCCGTTCGCACCGCCTGCGTATCCGCCAGGTTCGTCCGCAGATCTTGCAATTCGATCTCGCGCTCGCGCAGCGCCTGCGTCAGCGCTTCCGCGTCCCGCTCCGCCGCTTCCAGCCTCGGCAAGACCTCCGTGCGCTCGGTCACGTAAGCGTCCACTTCCGCACGCAGCCGGATCGCTCGCTCCCGCTCGATCGTGAGTTCGCCCTCCATCCGATTGTATTCCCCGCCCGATGCGCGCGCCCGCTTCTCGGCCTCCGCCCGGGCCAGCAGCGCTTCCCGGAGCGCTTGCTCGCTACTCGCCAGATCCTTCTTCAGCCGAACGAGATCATCCCGCAGCCTCCGCTTCTCAGTCTTGAGCTTCTCGGCGTCCGCCAGCTCAGTTTCCAACCGCGAAATCTGAACGCTGGCGTCCGTCAACTCCTGCTGGAGGGTCGAGCTCTCCGGATCCGGGTTCCGCGGCGCGGATTCCAGTGCGCCGCTCGGGGCAGTCTGCCGGGCCACCCGCACCGAGTCCCGGGGCGCGATTTTTCGCGGGATCACGATGCTCGCATTGCATTGCGGGCATTCGGTGGAAGTGCCCGCAGCGGAGCTTTCCACCACCATCTTCTGCCCACACTGGGCGCAGTCGAATTTGATGTCGGTGATCATGATTCCCATCCCCTGCGTTTCGTATGCTCGCTGCGCTTGGCTCGGTCAAAATGATTTTCTGGAGCAGTCGGGCGCCCGCATCCGCGACGGAACCCTTGCCACCCCCGGCGCGTTGACCTACAACTCGCGCCCTATGATCGACTTCATGCAAAAGGGAGGGCCTATCATGTGGCTCATCCTCGCGTGTAGCGTGCTCGCCGGGGCGATTTTTCTGGAGCGGGTCACGTATTTTCACCGCGTATCTCTGCGCGTCGGTGAGTTCCTCCGCGGCCTCGGCCTGCTCATCGAAAACAAGCGCTTCTCCGACGCGCTCCACGAAGCCGCGACCGTGCGTGCGCCCGTCGCCCGCGTCGTCCACGCCGCGATCCTCCGGCACGAAGCACCACGCGCCGAGCTCAAGGACATCGTCCAGGAAGCCGGGCAGCTCGAAGTCCCCCGCCTCGAGCGCCGCCTCGCCATGCTCGCGACCGTGGTCTTCACCGCCCCACTGCTCGGCCTGCTCGGCACCGTCATGGGCTTGATCGAAGCCTTCACGAACCTCTCCGCCCAGACCGGTTACACGAGCCTGACGGACCTCTCCGGCGGCGTTTACCAAGCCCTCATCACCACCGCCGCCGGCCTCGTCGTCGGCATCCCGAGCGCCGTCGCCTACGGCTACCTCAACTCCCGTGTGAACACGCTCATGCACGATCTGGAGCGCGCGGGGATCGAAATCGTGAACCTGATCTGCGATCACCGCAGCAAGTCACCGGAGATCATCGACTTCATCCCGGCGGAGAAACCGGGGCGCCGGCAACAGAGCGAGTAGCCGTTTCCCGCCGTGAAACTCGAACGGAACTTTGAGATCAACCCGGCGCTCGTCGGCGTCGTGCCGCTGATCAACGTCATGTTCCTCGTCATCCTCTTCTTCGCGCTCAGCTCGCGTTTCCTGCTGCAAGCCGGCCTCGCCGTCTCGCTCCCGACCTCGAGCTTCGTCGTCACCCCGCAGCGCCAGCCACAGCTCGTGAGCATCACTGCCACGCCGGTGCTTTCCATCTACCACGGCGACCGGCGGATCGCGCTCGAAGAACTCGGCCCGCGCCTCGCGGAGATCGCGGGAAAAGAGCGCTCCCTCGTGATCAAAGCCGACCGCGCCGCGCCCTATGACCTCGTCGTGAGCGTGATGAATGTCGGACTCCAGCACGGCTACTCGATCGTGCTCGCGACCGCGCGCGAGACGCGATGAACCCTGCCGGAGCCGAGCGCGCGTTGATCTTCGCGTGGGAGCGCGTCCGCCGCGTGCCGGTGATCCTGCCCGGGTTCATCCTGATCGCGTTCATCGGCCACGTCGGTGCGTTCTTCCTCTTCCGCGTCGTGTATCCCCCGCAGGCGTCGCTCCCCATGCCGCCGCCGACCATCACCCTGCTCGACGCATCGCGCCCGGACCACCAGGCGCTGCTCCGCTGGGCTGAAGCCGAGGACACTACGCCAGCGATCACGCATACCGGCATCACCGACCGCCTGCTCGAAGTGCCATATCGCCCGTCCTACGCGACCGCCCGCACCGCGCCGCTCACGCTTTCCCCGGAACCCACCCGGCTGCAATACCCGCCCGCCCGCGACCCGCTGACCTTCATCCGCAGCGTCGAGTCGAAGCCCGCCGCTCCCGCCCCGCTTCCGCGCTCCGCGCCCACGCGCGTCACCTTCGACGCCGAACTCTCCGCCCGCCTCCGCAGCGATGGCGCGCTCACGTTCACCGCAAAGAGCACCGAACCGCTCGACTCCGCCGAATTCCTCGTCGGCGTCACCGATCGCGGCGAAGTCCGCTTCGCCGTCCTCCAGCGCTCCTCGGGAAGCGACGCGCTCGACGCCGAGGCCGCCGACCGGCTCACCCGGTTGGAACTGGCGCCCGCCGTCGCGCCGATCACTTGGGGCCGCGCGACCGTGCAGTGGGGCGCGGACGCCTACTCGCCCGCGCAAAAGTGATCCCCGTCAGCCTCGGCACGCTCGTCTTCCTCTGCCTCGGCGGAATGCTCGCCGGCATCTTCGGCGCGTGGATCGTCTCCGAGTCGCGCCGCCGCCGCCGCGAGCGCCTCGCCTTTCGCGATCTGCTCCGCTGCACGATGTGCGGCTGCGAGTTTGAAGACCACACCGCCGAGCCGATCGCCCGCTGCCCGCGCTGCGGCACGCTGAACGAACGCAACCGCGCCAGCCGCCTCTAACCGCAAATTCCCCTTTGCACGCCGCGCCCCCGTCGCTATCCGGCGACATGGCAGCTCACTCCTCGCCCATCGACGCCGGCTTCTACCTCGCCGCAGACGACTTCTTCGCCCGCCAGGGCGGCATCGCGCTCACCTACGACGACGTCACGCTCGCTACGCAATTCAGCGATGTGCTCCCGCGCGACGCCGCGCTCGAGACGATACTTCACGAGCGCCTGCGCCTCCCGCTGCCGATCATCTCCGCCGACATGGACACCGTCACCGAAGCGCGCATGGCCATCGCCATGGCACGCAACGGCGGCCTCGGCCTCATCCACGCCAACCTCGCCGAGAAGCAGCAACTCAGCGAAGTCAGCCGCGTAAAAAACAGCGTCCACGGCCTCATCCAGGAGCCGATCAAAGTCGCGCCCTCGCAGTCCATCGGCGAAGTGCTCGCGATGATCGACGAGCGCGGCTTCTCCTTCCGCACCTTCCCCGTCGTCGATGAAAACGGCACTCTCATCGG
This sequence comes from Verrucomicrobiota bacterium, assembly GCA_009885995.1. GTDB lineage: Bacteria > Verrucomicrobiota > Verrucomicrobiia > Chthoniobacterales > Chthoniobacteraceae > VFJQ01. The sequence goes on along the minus strand of VFJQ01000111.1, from coordinate 24,106 downwards.
CCTGCTGCCTGGTCACGTCGTCCGCCCGCGTTACGCCGCCATCGGCGTCGCCGCAGCGATGGCTCCGCGCGCACAGGTGCAGACTATCCTCGCCAGCGACCTCGGCGACGACCCCATCGCCCGCGCCGACCGCTTCTTCAGCGAACACATCGGCATCCACAAACTCCTCGTCGTGGACAAGGCCGACCGCCTCCGCGGCCTCTTCACGATCAGCGACGTCGAGCGCATCCTCCACGAGCGCAGCGGCCAGATGCTCAAGCCCGCGCGCGACGAGAAATTCCGCCTGCTCTGCGGCGCCGCACTCAGCGCCACCCGCACCTCCACCGGCGATCTCGACCGCGATCGCATCATGGCGCACCTCGGCGGGCTCACGGATCGCGGCGTCGATGTCGTCGCCGTCAGCACCGCGCACGGCTTCTCCCGCGGCGTCGGCGATACTGTGCGCATGATCCGCGACGCCTTCCCCGAGTTGCCCATCATCGCGGGAAATGTGACCAGCGCCGCCGGCGTCGAGTTCCTCGCAGACGCGGGCGCGAACATCATCAAAGTCGGCCAGGGTCCCGGCTCCATCTGCACCACGCGCGTCGTTGCTGGGGTCGGCATCCCGCAGTTCACCGCGCTCCACGTCTGCGCAAAAGCCGCCGCCGCGAAAGGCGTGAGCATCATCGCCGACGGCGGCATCACCAAGAGCGGCGACATCGTCAAAGCCCTCACCCTCGCCGATGCCGTGATCTGCGGCGGAATGCTCGCTGGCTGCCCCGAAGCGCCCGGCCAGGTCCTCGAAATCGACGGCAAGTTTTACAAACAATACCGCGGCATGGGCAGCCTCGCCGCGATGCAGGCCGGCAGCGCCGCGCGTTACGGCCACGCCATCAAAGACACCACGCGCAAAGTCGCCGCCGAAGGAGTCGAAGCCTTGAAAGAAGCTGGCCCTCCCGTCGATGCCGTGCTGCTCCAACTCGCTGGTGGCGTCCAGAGCGGCCTCGGTTATCTCGGTGCGCACAACCTCTCCGAACTCCGCGCCAACGCCCGCTACATCCGCGTCAGCCCTGCCGGCCAGCGCGAGAGCGCGCCGCACGACATCGTCGAACTGAAGGCCGGCGCCTAACGCCCCGCACACCAAGTCTGCCACATCGCGCGATACGCTTGCTCGATCTGCCGGGCGAAATGAGGTGCGTCTGTGAGCACCGACGCTTTCATCCGTTCGCGCAGACTCGATCGTAACTGCGCCAGTCGCGGTCGATCCTGCGCCAGCTTCACGGCATGGCGCACATACTCATCGTTGCTGCGCGCGATCAATTCCGGCAACTCGACGTTGGTCAAGATGCTCAGGCCTGCGCGCGACACGGGAGTGTCGCCGCATAGCGTCACCACCGGCACGCCCATCCACAGAGCGTCGAGGCTCGTCGTGTGACCATTGTAAGGGAACGTGTCGAGAACCACATCGATGCGATGATACTGTTCGAGGTATTCCCTGCGTGGCTGAAATGCTACAAACTCCACCCGCTCTTCCCGCACGCCGCGGCTTTCGAGCCACTTCGCGACTCGCTCCCGATGGCTGCCGGCCGGGCTCAGGATAAGCAACCGCGAGTCCGGTATTTCGTTGAGAACTCGTGCCCAGAGCGCCAGCACGCGTTCGTTGATTTTGCAGAAGTTGGCTAGACAGCCAAAGGTCAGCGCACCGGTCTCCTGCGAAGGAAGGGCATTCACTGTTACATCTGCGCCGCATGGGTCGTAGCACCAAAAACTGTCGATTCGCCAGACTTGTTCGCTGTTTGAAGCGGGCTCAGGGTCCAGGTGCCAGTCGCTGATGCGATGTTCGATCGCCACGAGGCCCGTGCTGCCTGGATAGCCGGCAAAACTAACCTGCACTGGCGCGGGCTTGCGGGCAAAGACGGGTAATCGGTTGCCCGACATGTGCTGCGCGAGGTCCACGAGGATATCGATTCCATCGTCCCGGATCATTGCGGCCAGCCGCGCGTCGCCGATTCCGATCGTAGTGCGCCAACCGTGAGCCATGCTTCGGAAGCGTTCAGTGATGGCATCCGGCTTCAACGTTCCCGAGTAGCAGATGATTTCGAACTCTCGATCATCATGGTTGGCGAGAAGCGGCACGAGATTTCGACCGATCACATGATCCCGGAAGTCTGGCGAGACATAGCCCACCTTCAGCCGGCGCGCCGGATCTGGAGAGTTTCCATGGGGCTGAATTAAGTGTGCCGCCACCGCATGCCGCTCATTCCAGCGCTGCCCTTCCACCTGTAGAACGCGCGAATCGTAGTCGGGGTGAAAGTGTGCCGCATAGACCAGATTGCTGTGCTGCTGCGGAGAGTCCGGCAGCAGCTCCGAAGCGCGCCGGTAGTGTTTCATCGCTTCGTCGAGCAGCCCCTGGTCTTTCAAGACGTTCCCGAGATTCCCATGCACTTGAGCAGAGCCAGGCTCGATCTGTAGCGCCCGCCGGCAAGTCGCGGCGCCCTCGTCAAGTTGGCGTGAATCGATCAGGGCACCTGCGAGATTGTTGAGTGCATCGGTATAGTCCGGCTGGATGTCCAGAACCCGGCGAAACGTGGCGATTGCTTCATCGAGCCGCCCTTGCATGCAAAGTGAACCGGCGAAGTTGTTGAGAATCGGCGGGCAGTCTGGGGCGATCTGCAAGGCCCGGCGATAGGCTGCAATCGATTCGTCGATCAGACCGAGCTCGCTTAAAACGATTCCGAGATTGCTGGAGAAGTCTGCGTTTAACGGCTGAAATTCAAGTGCGCGTCGATAGACGGACGTCGCTTCCTCGAGCCGACCCTGCTGGCTAAGGGCATTCCCGAGGGTATTGTAGACCTCCTCGATATCCGGTTTCAGCTCGATCGCGCGCCGGCAGGCGGTGATCGCTTCATCGTGTCGCCCTGATCTGCGGTAGGCCTCGCCGAGGTTCGAGTGCATAACGGCTGCGTTCGGCGCGAGTGCGGTGGCGCGTTGGAGCAGTTCCACCGCCGCTTGGTGTTGCCCGACCTGAGAGGCAATGATGCCGAGGAACTGAAGGGCGTCGAAGTGGTTCGGCTGTTGCGCGAGGATCTGCCGGAAGATCGCCTCGGCCTCCCCAAGCCGGCCGCAGCGGTGATGCGAGAGCGCGAGAGTGAAAGCCTGCTGAACAGTTAGCGCTTGCATCACCCAAGCTGTGATCGGGTAAAGCTACGCGGGCCGCACGACCGCGGTGATGCCGGGCTGCTCCGCGAAGTAGCGCCGCGCGGCGCTGCGGATTTCATCGAGCGTCACCGCCTCGATCTCGGTGCGCCAGCGGGCGTGGTGGTCGAAGCCGAGGCCGTAAAGTTCATCGAGCGCGCACGAGTAGGCGAGGGCGTCGTTGCTTTGGTTGCGGATGTCCATCTGGCCGATCAGTTTCGCCTTCGCGCGCGCGAGTTCCTCCGCGGTGAGGCCATCGGCGGCGAGCTTCGTGATCTCCTCGTGCAGCGCGGCTTTCACCTCGCTGAGCTTCGCCGGATCGGTGCCGACGTAGAAGGTGAACGCGCCGCGCACGAGGCCGACGAGCTGGCCCGTGCCGACGAAATACGCGAGGCCCATCTGCTCGCGGATGCGCAGAAAAAGCCGCGAGCCGAGATCGCTGCACGCCTCGTCGATCAGCTCCAGCGCCGCGCGATCCGGACTCGCGAGGTCTGTGCCGAGGAAGCCGGTCATCAGCACCGCCTGCTGCTTCGGCATCGTCTGGGTGACTTCGGCTGCGGCGGCAATCGGAGCTGGTTGCCGCGGCGCGACGACCTCCGGCTCGCCGCTGCGGAAGGCCTCGAACTCGCGCTCCACCAGCGCGCGCACCTCGTCCGCTTTCACCGCGCCGAAGACGGCGATGACGCCATTGCGCGCGCAGAGATGACGATCGCGAAACGCGAGCAACTCGTCGCGCGTGAGCTTCGCGACCGTGTCTGGCGTGCCGAGTGTGCGGAGGCCAAACGGATGCCCAGGGAAAAGCTGCGCGCGCAGGAGATTGCGCGCGACGCTCGTCATCTCCTCCTCGTCAGCCTTGATCGCGGCGAGCTGCGCCTCCTTCTCGCGGGCGATCGCCTTTTCCGGCAGCGTCGCGTGGCGGAGCACGTCGGCGAGGATGTTCAGCCCGCGCGCGAGGTCGGGCTGCATTACGCGCAGGGTGACGCCGATCGAGTTGTTGCCGCCATCCGCGCCGATGCTGCCACCCGCCCTCTCCAACTCGTCGGCGAGTTGCTCCGCGGTGCGTGTCGGCGTGCCCTTGAGCAGCGTCTTCGCAAGCAGGCGCGTGATGCCGTTCGTCTCGGGCGTCTCCGCGAGCAGGCCTGCTTTGAAGGTCGCCGTCATCGCGACGAGCGGCACGCGCGCGTCTTCACGCACGAGCAGGCGGAGGCCATTCGGTAGATCTAAGCGCTGGATCGCGCCCTTCGATCCCGCCACCTCGACGCGCGTCGTCTTCGCGAGCGAGCCTTCGGGATTGAGCGAGGTGATCGTCTGGTTCGCATCGCGGCAGTGGCGGTCGATCACGCGCCGCACGTCCGCGGCGGTGACGCGCTGGAGCGCATCGAGGTAGTCGTGCGAGAAGCGAAGATTCCGCGTGAGCAGCCAGTTCGAGCCGTGATCGTTCGCCTTGCCGCGCATCGTCGTGAGCTGCCCGAGTGCTTGGCTCAGCGAGGCATTGCGCGCCTTCTCCAACTCCGCGTCGCTCACCCCGTGCGTGCGCACTTCGCCGAGCAGCGCGGCGCACTCGCGCTCGACTTCCGTGCGATGCGCGGGCTCCAGCACCGCGTCGATGCCGAACAACCCGGTTTGCGCCGCCGTCCAGCACCACGCATCGATCGAGTGGACGATCCCGCGCTCCTCGCGCAGCCGCTGGTAGAGCCGCGAGCTGCGCCCGCCGCCGAGCGCGACCGCCGCGACATCCAGCGCGGGCACGTCGGCGTGCGTGAAATCCGGCACGTGCCACGCGAGGTGCAGCCGCGTCAGCTCCGTCGGGAATTCCCGGTGGGCCTCGCGCCGGCCCTGTTGGGCGGGCTCGGCGGGGATGAAGACGTCCCGCAGGGCACGCCGCGGTGCGGTGAAATGCGCGGCGAGTTGCGCCTCGATCTCGACCGCCTTCACGTCGCCGACCACGACGAAGAACACGTTGCTCGGCGCGTAGCGGTCGCGGTAGTAGGCGGCCAGATCGTCGCGCGTGAGCTGATTGAAAACATCGAGGTGCCCGATGATCGGGTGGCGATACGGATGCGCCGCGTAGGCGGTCGCGAACAGCGTGTGGCCGGCCATCCGGTCGGGATCGTCGAAGCCCATCGCGAACTCGCGCCGGATGACTTCCTGCTCCTTCACCAGCTCATCTGCGGGCAGCGTCGAGTGCTGGATGGCGTCCGCGAGCAGCTCGATCGCGACGTTCACGCCCCGCGCCGGCGTGTCGATCCAAAAGACGGTCCGATCGAACGACGTGTAGGCGTTGATGTAGCCGCCCTGATCCTGCACGGCCTGCGCAAACTCGCTCGCGCCGCGCCGCTCGGTGCCCTTGAAAAGCATGTGCTCGAGCAGGTGTGAGATGCCACCGCCGAGGAAGCGGCCCTCGTGGATCGAGCCCGTCTGCACCCACGCCTGGATGCTCGCCACGGGTGCGCTCGCGTCTTCCTCGACGATGAGCGTGAGGCCGTTCGGCAGGGTGAAAACTTCGGCGTTCGGAAGTGGGAGGGTGAGCATGATCTTGAACGCGTGTCCTCACGCGCCTTCTCCCGAGTGTCAACCCGGGCCCCGCTGACTTAGTTCAACTCCTCCGCCGGCGAATCGATCGTGATCCGCACCGGCGGCGTATCCGCTTTCTGTTCGGGCAGGAAGGGAGCGACGAAGGCGTCGTGGAATCGGTAAACGTCGCGGAAGTCGGTGATCGAATCGCGTTCCGTTTTCCCAAAGATGCCGACCTCGACGAGCGCGAAAACCATGTGCCCGAAATCCTCGGTGCATTTGATCTGCCAGTATTCGAAGACCGTCGGGACCATCGGCCCGAACTGCTTCAGCGCGAAGCGGCGGATGCCGTCGAGGAGCTGCTGGCCGCTGACGTGACCGCTCTCGCCCGTGTTTTTCTTCCGCTCCTTGAGCGTGAAATCGAGCGCGTCGCGAAGGAAGCCGTAAGCCCCGCGGTGGTAGCGCGGTTCGTTTGCGATGACTTCGTCGAGTGCGGTGTCGAGCTTGAATTGATCCATACCGGGAACAGCGGCGCGACGGAAGCACGCTACACGGTGCGCGTCAACGGGGCCTCTCGCCGCGGCTCAGCGAAACGCCGCCGCGTTGCGATCGCCGCCGCTGAGGAGGTAGGCGACGAGGTCGAGGATCTCGTCGTCCTTCAGCGTGTTGAGCAGACCCGGCAGCATGAGGCTGATCTTTGATGGCTCGATCGACTTGATCTTCTTGCCGCTCACGCTTTCCGACTGGCTCGGGTCGAACATGTCGGTGTTCACGCGGTAATTGTCGCCGCTCGCGTTGATGAGGCGGCCAGTGATCTGGCTGCCATCCTCCATCGTGAAGACGTTCGGCGCGTATTGATCGCTGACGACTTTGTTCGGATCGATGATCGACTCGAGCAGGTCGCGCGGCGTGAAGCGTCCGCCGGACATCGTGAGGTCCGGCCCCATCGCACCGCCTTCGCCATCGAAGCGATGGCACGCGACGCATGCGCCGGCGGCGAACATCTTCCGCCCGCGATCGAAGTTGCGCCCGTGCAGTCCATTCGCGGCGAGCGCGGCGGCTTCATCGAGCGTCCACGCCTTCACGAAGGTGCGGCCCGCGAGGCTCTCGGCGAGCACTTCCTGCGGCGTCTTGATCTTCGGCACGGTGTCGAGAATCGGCTGCACCTCGGCCTTCGCGGGGGCATCGAGATTCGCCACGGCCTCGTCTTTGATGTTCTTCACGAAGCCATGGAAGCTCGCGCCGCCCTTGTAGCTCGCGGCCTTGAGGAACCACGAGAAGTAGGTCTTGCGCAGCTCGGGCGTCCACCCGGTCTTCAGCACGCGCAGCGACTTCACGTATTCGAGCTGCTCCTCCTGCGTCGGCGCCGCTTCGAGCAAGGCGATCGTCTTCGCCGCGGCGCTCGGGGCTCCGAGGTAGATGAGCATTTGCGACAGCTCGGCGTTGAGCACGCGGTTCGTCGTCGGGAAGGCCGGGTCGAGCTTCTCGATGATCTTCCCGCGCATCTCGTCGTCGGGCGCGCCGGTGCGGATGAAGACGAGGCCGAGCACGCGCAGCGCTTCGAGCTGCTGCGCATCGGTGAGCGGACCATTCACCGCTTTGCCCAGGATCTTCAGCACCTGCTCCCGCGCCTTCTCTCCGCCCACGCGTGCGCCGGCCAGCGCCGCGGTGAGCAGTGCTTCGGGATTCGTCTCATCCTTCAGCTGCTCGACCGGCCACGTGTTCAGGTCCTGATGCTCGATCGCCGTGCGCGCTGCCCAGCGCACGAAACGATCCGGATGCCCGAGGTAAGGCCACGCGATCGTCGCTGCGTTCGCATCCTTCTTCCCGTGAAACGCCTCCAGCTTCGCGCGGATCGCAAACTCCTCCGGCAGCTTCGCCTCGCCCTGCGCCGCCGCCGTCGATTCGCTCCCCGTGTAAGTCACGCGATACAGCGCCGACTGCACCTTGCGCCCACCCGTGGTGAAATACATCGCGCCATCCTGCGGCCGCACGAGCACATCGGTCAGCGGCAGCGGCTGGCCTTGCACGAACTCCTCCTTCACCGCCGTGTAAGTGCCGCCGCTCGGCGTGAGGTGCAGCGCGTAGAGCTTCCCGTAGCTCCAGTCGCAGATGAATAGCGCCTCCTGATACTTCGCCGGAAACTTCGCGCCGTAGCCGAAGACCATGCTCGTCGGCGAGCCCGGCCCCATGTCGATCAGCGGCGGCAGACTGTCCACGTAGTGCGCCGGCCACACGCCGCTGCCCGAGCGCCAGCCGAACTCGCTCCCGCTCACCGCGTGCGTCACTCGCGTGGGGCGATACCACGGCGTGTTCATGTCCCACTCCATGTCGCTATCGTAGCCGAACATGTCGCCGCGGCGGTTGAAGGCCACGTCGTATTGGTTGCGATTGCCCGCGCTCAGCAGCGTCCAGTCCTTGCCGTCGGGCGACACGCGATAGACGACGCTGCCCGGCGCGAGGATGTCCTTCGCGTGGCCGCGGGCGTCCCACATGCGCGGCAGCAGATGATCTTCGCCCCACACCATCGGCACCGTCGAGCTGCTCACCTCGGTGAACTTCGTCATGTTCCCCGTCGTCACGACGAGCGACTTCCCATCCGGCGAGAGCTGCACTTGATGCGGCCCGTGATCGCCCTTGCCATCGAGCTCGCGCAGCAGCTCCGCCTTGTCGAGCGCGCCGTCGGCGTTCGTATCCGTCACGCGATACAGCCCCGACTCGTAACGCCCCGTCTTGCACACCACGACGTAGAGCACATCGCCCATCCACACGAGCCCCGTGGCTTCTCCGATCGGCGCGCCGATCTTCTCGATCGTCGGCGTGTCGCTGCGCCCGAGCGGCGGCGGCGTGACGGTATAAAGATCGCCGTATTGATCCGCCACGGTCAGCCGGCCTTTCGGGTCGAGCGCCATCGCCGTCCACGAACCCTGCGTCTCGTTCGGCACCGCATGGAGCAGCTCCACCTTGAAGCCCTTCGCCACGTGCATCGAGTCGGGCGAAGTGGCCGTCGGCGGCGCGGCGAGAGCTGTAAATGATGCGACGAGCGAGGCGAGGAGGATTCGGGAGATCATGCGGGCGTGGAGGCTGGCGAGGGATGAGTCGTTTTCAACTGCGCGTGTATGTGGGATCGCGAGTCATCCTGAGCGGAGCGCCTCGGCGGGCGCAGGCGGCGAGGCGCGGAGTCGAAGGACCCCGTCGAAGAACGAGCGATTCCCGCTGCGAGAATCGCACGACGCAGGGCGGGGTCCTTCGACTCCGCGCCTTTCGCATCGCGAAGCGGCGCTCCGCTCAGGATGACCGCGAGTAGTGAGCGCACACCGGGCACTCCGCCCGCCGCCGCACGCGGTGCCGGCGAAAGCGCATCGAGCCGAGATCCATCGTCAGCAGCGTGCCCGCGAGCGGCTCGCCGATGCCAGTGACGAGCTTGATCACCTCCATCGCCCCGAGGCAGCCCACCGTGCCCGACACCGCGCCGATCACCGGAAACTGCCGCTTCCAATCCGGCGGCGGCTCCGGCGTGAGACAGCGCAGGCACGGTGTGCGACCGGGGATGATCGTCGTGATGTGCGCCTCCAGCGCAAACATCGCGCACTCGACCATCGGCTTGCCCGCCTGCACCGCCGCGCGGTTTAGCGCATAGCGCTCGGGGAAAAGCGGCGCGGCATCCACGATCACATCCGCCTGCGCCACGAGCGCGTCCGCATTCGCCTCGCTCGCATTTTCCTCGATCCCGACGATCTCCACGCGCGGGTTCAGCTCCCGCAACCGCTTCACCACCGCCGGCAACCGCGGCTCCCCGATCCGATCGTGCGACTGCTGGAGATGCCGGTGCAAATCGCTCGCCTTCACCACCCCGCCCATCGCGAGCACGAGCTTGCCGACGCCCGCCGCCGCGAGCTGATACGCGACCACGCCGCCCAGCCCGCCGACGCGTGAGATGAGCACCGATGCCGCCTTGAGTTTGCGCTGCCCTTCCTCGCCAAAGCCCGGCACCCACATCTGCCACTCGTAGATGGCGCGTTCCTCGGGCGTCAGTTCGGGAGAAGGCGGCGGCTTCATGCGTGATGACGGTGGCAGCGGCTAGTGCCGGTTCCAAGCCGCGTTCGGCTTCGCCCACTGGATGCGCGCGGCATAGACGCGGCCATTCGCGCCGAAGTCCTGCGGCTTGCCGGGGCTCATGCCTTCGCTCGTGGTGACCCACGTCTCGCGCTCGTTCACATCGACGACGGCGAAGTTGCCGAGCTGCGCGCCGTTGTTCGGCACGATCTCGCGCTCGGTGGCGCGGAGGACGACGAGCCGCTCGGGATCGATCTGCGCGAGGAAGAGCGGCGCGCGGTGCCGGGCGACGTGGTCGTTGTTCGCGCCGCGGCGCGTGTAGGTGAGGAAGAGGCCGTCGCTGTGCGTGAGCCAGTGGGCTTGCGTGTTGTAGCTGCCGAGGTCCGCGCCGTCGTCGAAGGTCCACTTGCGCGGCTCGCTGAACTTCTGGCCGTCGTCGCTCACGGAGACGTAGGCGGCCTCGTCGTTGCGCATGGTGAGGAAGAACTTGCCGCCGAGTTTCGCGAGCGATGGCTCGTAGAGGCCGCGTGGAGGGATGCGCGCCGTCGCATCCGTGGCAGCGACGGCGCGCTGCCCTCCAAGTTCGCTGCCGTGGCCGAGATACTTCAGCTCCTTCCCGTCGAATGAGCAGCGGACGACGGTGGTGAAATAGCCGCTCTCCTTCATCTCCTTCGAGTAGATCGGCAGCAGGATCGTGCCGTCGTCGAGATCGACGCGCTGCGTGCTGCCGGCGCCGGCGCAGTTGAAGCGCGGCTCGTCGGGCATCGTGAGCTTGGCCCACTGGCTCCACGAGTCTTTCGCTGGGTCGTAGATGGACCAGATGGACGAGCGTGGACGGACTTTCACGAGCTTGTCCTGCTCGTCGTAATAGACCGTGTGCCCCGTGCCGAGCAGCGTGCGCGTCTTGGCGTGCCACTTCGGCGTGAAGTCGCAGACGCCTTCCTCGTGGCCGTTCGGGAGCTGGTGCCGGCCGAGCGTGTCGATGTGCTCGATGTTTTTCGACCACGTCTTGCCGAAGTCGCGCGTCGTCTGCGAGGCGACGGGATAAAACACGTCGCTCGCCGCGAGCCGCCAGCGCTGCATCGTGAGCACGACGGTCGGCGTGTCGCCGGGGATCGCTCCCGCGCGCGGGTGGAACCAGCAGAACTTCCCGTCGAAGCCGTCGCTGACGACATCGAGTTGGACGTTGTATTTCACCGGCTCGACGGCGAGCGCGGCGGTGGCGAGGGTGAGGAGGAAAGCGCGGTGCATGTGCCGAATGTGCCGCGCCGCATCGCTGTAGGGCAAGCGCCCCGCTTGCCGGATATGCGCGCGGCAAGCGGGGCGCTTGCCCTACAGCACAACCGCGCCCACCCTCCGCCCCATGAAGACCACGCGTTCCCTCCTCGCCCTCGCCCTCCTCGCCTCGCTTGCCCGTGCGGATTTGCTGCCGCCGGTGCAGGACTCATCGTCCAGCAAGGGCAAGCTCTCCGCCGGCACGGGGCGCGCGACTACGCTGCCGGTCACGGCCACGCGGAAGGGCTTCGTCCTCTTCAATCTCAGCGACCTGCCCGCCGACGTGCAGCCGGGCGACATCGCCAATGCCCGCCTGCGCATCTACCTGCCGAGGGTCAAGACCGCGGGCGACATCGCCGTCCATACCGTCGCCGCCGCCTGGGATGAAGTGACCACCGCACCCGAGCCGGGCGTATCCGCTGCGCCCGTCGCCATGTTCCCGGCGGCGCTGGTGGTGAAAAAGAAATTCCTCGAGGTGGATGTGACCGCCACCGTGCAGGCGTGGCGCGCGGCGCCGGCGACCAATCTCGGCTTCGCCTTCCTCGCCGCGGGCACCACGAATCTCTCCCTCGGCGCGAAGGAAGGCTCGGGCAGCGGCTACCCGTGCGAGCTGGAAGTGCAGATCGACCGCGCGACGGCGGACGGCAGCGTCGGCTCGGTCCAGCTCGCGGATGGCTCCGTCACCCCGGCCAAGCTGGCGTCCGGCCTCACCCTCGGCGGCACGACCACCGGCACCTTCAGCGGCCCGCTCGCGGGCAATGTCACCGGCAACGTGAGCGGGAGCGCGGCCACCTTCACCGGCATGCTGGCGGGAAATGTGACCGGCCCGCAGGGCGCGACCGTCGTCGCCACCGTCGGCGGCGTGACTGCGGCGAATGTGGCCACGGGCGCGAACCTCGCGAACGCCGCGACGGATGTGAACACCGCCAGCACGATCGTGAAGCGCGACGGGAGCGGAAGATTCGCCGCGAGCGGGCTCGAGCTGCCGGCGACCAGCACCACCGCCGGCTTCATCACGCAGGGCGGCACCAGGCTGCTTCACACCTTTGGGACGAATAACTTCTTTGCCGGGGTTGAAGCGGGGAACTTCACCATGACCGGCGCCCAGAACACCGCCAGCGGACGGGCCGCGCTCTCCAACAACACGACGGGCAACAACAACACGGCGACCGGACGGAACGCACTCTTATTCAACACGACGGGCAGTCAGAACACCGCCAGCGGAGAATCTGCGCTCGCCAACAACACGGAGGGCAGCAGCAACACCGCCAGCGGACAAGGTGCGCTCTCCAACAACACGATGGGCAACAACAACACCGCCAGCGGACTACTTGCGCTCTTCGTCAACATGACGGGCAGCGAGAACACCGCCAGCGGAGACTCTGCGCTCTTCTTCAACACGGAGGGCAACTTCAATACCGCAAGCGGACGAGCTGCGCTCGCCAACAACACGACGGGCAGCAACAACACCGCCAGCGGAAAGGAGGCGCTCAATGTCAACACGACGGGCAGCAACAACACCGCCTTGGGCCACCAGGCAGATGTCACGACCAGCGCCCTGAACAATGCCACGGCGATCGGCGCGGGTGCCAAAGTCGATGCCGACAACAAGGTGCGCATCGGCAACACCGCCGTGACGGTGATCGAGGGTCAGGTGGCGTTCACCTTCACCTCCGACCGGACGAAGAAGGAAAACTTCGTGCCCGTGGATGGCCGCGAGGTGCTGGAGAAGATCCGGGGCTTCGAGCTGACGAGCTGGAACTACACCGGCCAGGACGCGCAGCAGTTTCGCCACTACGGGGTGATGGCGCAGGATTTCCACGCCGCCTTCGGCCACGATGCCGTGGGCACGGTCGGCACGCCGACGACGGTGAACAGCGGCGACATGGCCGGCGTGATGATGAGCGCGATCAAGGAGCTGGCGACGGAGAACGCGGAGCTGAAGAAACGGCTGGAGCGGCTGGAGGCGCTGCTCGGGAAGTGACGTGGCTCACGCGGCCCTCCGCGTGAAGCTCACCGGCGCGCGCAGCGCCACGATTCCCATGGTCAGCGCGCTCCGCGCGGGTGGGAAGCTTCACGCCGGGGGCGGCGTGAGCCACGGGGCGGCTGCCTCGTTCTTGTAGGGCAGGCGCTCCGCCGGCCGTGGCGGGAGTGGCATCCCGGCAAGCGGGGCGCTCGCCCTACAGGTTCACTGCGCGTGCGCGCTGCGCTCCTCCTCGCGCGCGGCAGTCTTCTCGCGCCGGGCGGCGCGGAGTTCTTCGCGGGCGTGGGAGACGGCTTCGCTGCGGGCGCGGTTGAGTGTGAGGTTCACGTCCGCGGAGGTGAGGCCGAGGCGCGTGCCGGCGCGTTGCAGGAGCTTGGTCTCGGCGCTCGAGAGGCCGCTGGTGTGGTGCGCGGCGGCGGCCATCTGCGCGATCCACGCTTGCGCCTCGGCGGCGTCGGCGGGTTGTGGGAGATCGAGCTGGCCGGCGGTGGCGGCAGCCATCAGCGCATCGACCTGCTCCTTGCCGAGGTCGTGCTTTTTCCCCGCGACGTAGAGCATCCCGCGGATCGAGCCGTCGAGTTCGCCACGGTCGAGGCAGAGGATCATCCACGCGAGCGCGGCGGTGCCGCCGCCGCGGGCGGGTGTGCCGATGGCGCGGAAGAGTTCGCCGCTGCGTTGCGAGCGGCCCACGGCGTCGGCCATGAGCGCGCGCGCTTCGCTGGAGCCGGTGGGGAAAACGTCGCGCAGCACCCAGGCCCGCGTGCCGTCATTCAGCACGGTGCCGCAGTATTCGCAGGCAGCCGACGTGTCGCGCTGGAAGGCGCCGCCGCACTGCGGGCAGTGCGCGGATGAGATCGAGGCCGACGGCACGCTCTGCACACCGGCGCGGCGCGCGAGGACGAACACGGACGTGGTCACGAGCCAGTCTCCTTTCGGCCCATGCAGACGCCCGGCCTCGTCGATGGAAAATTTCCGCGCCATCCACCACACCTGCACGAGCGCGCGGTGCTCGGCTTCATCGAGCAGCACGCCGGTCGTCTCGACGGCGCTCACGGCGTAGTCGGCGAGCAGCTTGCGCGGCGTGCTGCTGTCGAGCGTCGCGGCGAAGGCGTCGCACCACGCGGGCTCGGAGACTTTGCGCAGCGCGTCGGCGCGGCCTGCGCGCTCGGCGGCGGCTTTGCGCCAGAAGATCACGGAGGTCACGTCTTCGAGATCTTGCAGGCTGAAGCCGGGATCGCTCTCGCGGATTTGCACCGCGCCGGGCGGCGGCGTGCGGCGCGGCTGCCATTCCCTCTCCTGCGTGATCTCGGCGAGCACCCAGTCGAATTCGCCGCTGCGCAGCAAGGCCTGGCAGTGCTCGCACTTCGCGCCCTGATTCATCGCGATGGCCGCGCCGCAGTTTGGGCAGTTGCCCTCGATGAGGCCGGCCTGGTTCAGCTTCGTCTGGCTGCCGCGCGTGCGGAGGAAGGACCAGTATTCCACGAAGTTCGCCTCCTCTTCCGAGCCAGCGATGCGCTCACCGCTCGTCGCATCGACGCGGTAGTCGTGGGCGCGGGCGGAAAAGCGCACCGTGATCACATCGAACACCGGCCCGCATTCCACCTGCGCGAAGTCGCTGCTGGCGATGGACAGATTCTCCATCACGGGCCGGTAGCCGAGCGAACGCTGCTCCTCGAATTGCAGCCCGAACCGCTCGTGGATGCCGTCGGAGATGAACGGGCGCACCGTCACCAGCGACTGCTCGCACCACGCGCGCTGGAGTTTCGTGAAAGCAACGCGCACGCGCGCCTCGAAGGCGTTCTTGGAAAACGCCGGGTCGGCTTTTCCCAGCGCGCGCAGGCCCGGCTGCACGACATTCTCCGCCGCCGCCGCCGCGCCGCGGTGAATGACGACGCCCTGGTAGCCGCGCTTACCTGCCTTGCCCGAGCGGTAGATGAAATAGACCACTCCCGCCGTGACCGGCACGCCGATGAGCGGGTGCCGCGTATTCAGCCACCAGAAAAAGCGGATCAGCCCAATCAGATCGCCGCCACCGCTGCCACCACCTCCGCCGCTGCTGCTGGAGCTTCCGCCGCCACCGCCGCCCGAGCTGTGCCCGCCACCGGCGCGCGCCCACAGCCAGCCGGTGGAGAGCAGGAGGAAACAGACGACGAGCAGCCAGCGAGTGTGGTGAAGACGACAGAGAAATTTCGGCACAGAAAACGCCGTGCTAATCCGCCGTCGCCGCCACGGCAAGACGCGCCGGTAAATCGGCGGTGTGGCGTGAGCCACGGTATCGGGTCAGCGCTGGTTCCACGCGCTGTTCGGTTTCTCCCAGAGGATGCGCGCGGCGAAGACGGCGTTGTTCGAGCCATACTTCATCGGGATGGTGTAGTCGGAATAGTTCGGGCCCCATGTCTGCATCCACTCGGCGACCGTGACCCACGTCTCGTGCTCGTTCACTTCGGTGACGCCGAAATTTCCCAGCCGCGCGCCGCGCTCGGGCACAAGAATGCGTTCGGTCTTGCGCAGCACTTGCAGACGCTCGGGATCGATCTGCGCGATGAAGAGCGGTGCGCGGTGGCGGAAGACGTGGTCATTGCCCGCGCCGGTGCGCGTATAGACGAGGAAGAGTCCGTCGCTGTGTGTCACCCAATGCTGCTGCGTGTTGTAGTTGCCGAGTTCGGTGCCGTCGTCCCAGCACCACACGCGGGGCGGCGCGAAGTGGAGGCCGTCGTCGCTGCTCGTCACGTAGCCGGCGCGGTCGTTGCGCAGTGTGAGGTAAAAGCGGTCGCCGAAACGCGTGAGCGATGGCTCGTAGAGGCCGCGTTCGATCGGCACGACGACCTCGTCGCCGTGCTCGCGGTAGGTGAGCTTCGCGCCGTCGAAGCCGCAGCGGACCACGGTGGTGCGATACTCTTTCTGCTCCTTCGATTTGAAATAGATCGGCAGCAGGATGTCGCCGTTCGGCAAATCCACGCGCTGAGTGCAGCCGGCGCCGGCGTTGTGGAATGTGGTGCGGTCGGGCATCGCGAGCGTGGTCCAAGGCGTCCACGTGCGCGCATTCGGATCGTAGATCGAGTAGGCGGTCTCGCGGGTGCGCTCCTTCGGGATGTGGTCGCCCACGTAGCGGACGGTGTGGCCGATGCCGAGCAGCGTGCCGGTCTTCGCGTGCCACTTCGGCCAGAAGTCGCACACACCGACTTCCCCGCCATCCGACTCGGGGCGACGGCCGAGTGTCGCGCCGTGCTCGACCGGGCCAGTCCACGTCTGGCCGAGATTGTCGGTGCGCATTTCGTTCAGCGCATAGAAGACGTCGCTGCCGGTGAGGCGGAGCTTTTGCATCGTGAGCACGACGCTGGGCGTGGCGCCGGGGATGGCGCCCGCGCGCGGATGCACCCAGCACGTTTTCCCGTCGAAACCGTCGCTGAGTTTGTCGAGTTGGATGCGGTAGCCGACAGGCTCGATGGCGAGTGTGGTGGTGGCGAAGAGGAGCGGGAGAAGTCTCACGGTTTCGTGGGCGGGAAGTTTTTCGCGAGCAGCTCGGCGGCTTCGCGCTGCGCGTCGGCGAGGTCGGGGCGGTCGATGGCGTTCTTCAGCTCGGCTTCGTCGCCGGGATGCGCGTAGAGTTCGCGCGCGATCACGGCGCCGGTTTTCCAGTCGCGCCACTCGGTGTAGCGCACGCGCGACGTGCGCACGGAACAGCCCATCGCCTCGGGCACGCCACCGGGTGAGCGGTCGTAGTAAGCCGGGCGCGGGTGCTGCGTGAACGCGGCGGCTTTCACGCTCGCGCTCGCGTCGTCGAGGATGGGGAGCAGGCTCGTGCCGGCGAGGCCGGCGGCCGCGGGCAGGCCGCACGCGGCGGTGAGCGTGGGGAAGAAATCGACGAGCTCGGCGAGCGCCTGCGTGTGCTGGCCGGCGGCGCGCGCGCCGGGCATGGCGATCATGAATGGGACGTGTGCGTCGTATTCAAAGTTCGACGTTTTGCCCCACTGCTGATGCTCGCCGATGTGGTAGCCGTGATCGCCGACGAAGGTGATGATCGTGCGCTCGGCGGCGCCGCTGCGGTCGAGCGCGTCGAGCACTTTGCCGAGTTGCGCGTCGAGGTAACTGATGTTCGCGAAGTAGCCGTGGCGCATCTCGGCGATCTGCGCGGGCGTGAGCGGCTTTTGGTCTTTCGCGGGGCCGAGCACTTCGGTGCTTTGGTGAAAGGCGATCTCCGGCGCGCCGTCGGGACGCGCGGGGTTCAGCGGCGGGATGGTGGAAGCGGCGCCCCCGCCGCTTGCAGGAGCAGGCGAAGCGGCGGGGGCGCCGCTTCCACCATAGAGGTCCCAGTATTTCTTCGGCGCGTTGAAGGGCGCGTGCGGTTTCCAAAAGCCGACGGCGAGAAAGAACGGTTTCTCCTTCACCTCGCCGAGCACACGCACGGCCTCGGCGGCGACGCGACCGTCGTAGTAGGCTTCATCGGGCACGTCGCGGCATTCGGTCACGGTGGTGTTGCCGTATTTCCACGAGCAGAGCGTGGCGAGGTTTGGCGGCAGCTCGCCGGTGATCTGCGGGGTGTCGTCGCCGTGATTCGCGTAGTGGAGGAACTCCGGCGCGCTCCAGCTCTGCGGGTC
The DNA here is from genome assembly GCA_009885995.1 of Verrucomicrobiota bacterium. Classification (GTDB taxonomy): domain Bacteria; phylum Verrucomicrobiota; class Verrucomicrobiia; order Chthoniobacterales; family Chthoniobacteraceae; genus VFJQ01. Next base: position 6,505 of record VFJQ01000111.1, on the reverse strand, counting down.
GCCCTGCACCTCGGTGTGCCAGTTGTGGAAGATCTTCCCGACGCAGCGCGTGTCGTAGCCGTGCTCCTTGAACCACAGCGGGAGCGTGGTCACGTCGGGGTTCGGCGTGCGGAAGTGCGTGCTGTTATTCCACACGTGCAACGTATCGGGACGACGGCCGGTGAGCATCGAACTGCGCGATGGGTTGCAGACGGCTTGCTGGCAATACGCGCGGTCGAAGACGACGGCGCGCTTTGCGAGGCGGTCGAGGTTTGGCGTGAGCGCGGGCGAGCCGTAGCAGCCGACTTCGGGGCGGAAGTCGTCGGCCATGATGAAGAGGACGTTCATCGGCGCCGCGAGCGCGAGCGTGGGGAGGAGCAGAAGGAGGCGGAACATGGGCTGGAAGGTGCTTCGCGAGCGGCTGAGCGTTCAATACCCAACTTTCCAGCCAGCCCGCGCCCGCTAGCTGGGTGGCTTTCGATCCGCGGGGGGCGGCGGACGGGTGAGTGCTTCGTCCAGTGGAGTGCCGGTGAGCGAGTGGATGAACGCTTCCAGGTCCGCTTTTTCCTCGTCCGTGAAATGCAGCGGCAAGAGGGTGTCCTCGCGGTGACCGAGCATCGGTTCGCCGGGTAGTTCGGAGTAAAAGTCGAGCACGTCGCGCAGCGTCGCGAAGCGGCCGTCGTGCATGAAGGGCGGGGTCTGCGCGGCGTGGCGGAGCGTGGGCGTTTTGTATTCGCCGAGATGATTCATCTTCACGGCGAGGTAGCGGAGTTTGATGTTGGTCGCCGGGCTTCGATCGTCGCTGAAGTCGCCGAGGCCATTGAGCCGATCCGCTTGCACCTCGAGGATTCCGCCGAAGCGTCCCTGGTCGATCGGCGGACCGGACAGGCCGAGGTTGTGAAATTCGCCGTCGGAAAGAGTCGGCCCGGCGTGGCAGAGGATGCATTGGCCGCGACCGACAAAGAGCTTCAGGCCGCGCTGGGCCGATTCGCTGAGCGGCGCGGACTGGTCCGGCGCCTGCCCGCTCCGCAGCGCGGCGGCGAAGCGATCGAACGGCGAGTCGGTGCTGATGATGCGGCGCTGGTAGGCCTCGAAGGCTTTGCCAAGATGGGCGAGCAGCCGGTCCGCTGCCGGCGTGTCGGCGGCTGCGTCCGCGGGCAGCGGGCCAAAGAGCGCTTCGTATTCGATCTTCAGGGCGGGGTCGCTGGAGAGCACGCCGCGCAGATGCTCCGGCGACGCGCCCATTTCCGCGGGGTGCTGGAGGGGCTGCGCCGCCTGCGCCCAGAGGGAGTCTGCGCGTCCATTCCAAAAAAACCAGCGCTGGTAGGCCATGTTCCAGAGCGCCATCGAGTGACGCTCGGTCGTGCCCAGTCCGACGGAGAGCGGCTTGTCCTCGGAGAATCCGTGCGCCGGGTTGTGACAGGTCGCGCAGGAAATCTTGCTGTTGGCCGAGAGGCGCGGGTCGAAGAAGAGGCGTTGCCCGAGCTGGGCGGCGGCGGGGTGATCGGCAAAGGCATTCGTGGGGCTCGGCGGCAGGGCCGGCAGCGGCGAGAGCTTCGCGATCTCGCGCAGCTCGTCGGCGGTGAAGGTCACTGCGCTCTTCACCGGCGCTCGCTCGCACCCCACGCCCAGGAGCAAGGCCAGTCCGAGGGCGGCGATCGGCGAGCCCCGCCGGATCATTCGATCGAAACGGGGAATAAGGCCCGCTCTTCGCCGCTCCCCGCCGTGATCGCGACCGAGATGGACCACTCCCCAGCCATGTGGAAAAGCATGCCGTTCGTGCGGTAGCGCTGGCCTCCTTCGTGGATCGTCTCGGGCTGGGTGTTCATCCCGTGGCGGTGGCTCGGCATATCGGCATCCACCACGATGCTGGTCGGCGTGCCGGCGCCCGGCCCGGGTTCGATCACGACCTCGAGCGAGAAGTGTTCGTTCCTCACGATGCGACCGCCTGTGGGCTGGATCGTCACGGTGAAGTTCTCGCGGTTGGTCTTGCGCTTGGCTGGCCAGGCCGCCGCTGCGGCAGGAGTGCCCGGTGCGGGCAGTGGCGTTGGCGCCTTTTCGCAGCCGGCAAGGATTAGGAAGCTGAACCGAGCTAGCACATAGACGCGAGTGGTGGTTTTCATAGCGGCAGGCTACGGGAACAAGCCGCGTGCCATTTTCGCGGCGAGCACGCGCTCGACGCCGATGGCCATGGCCGCCATGCGGTGCGGGAGCTTCGCGGACTTGGCGCGCTTGATGACGGCTTGGAAGGCGGTCTCCAAAATGCGGAAGAGCCGGTCGGTGACTTCGGTCTCGGTCCAGAACATCTGTTGCAGGCCCTGCACCCACTCGAAGTAGCTCACGATGACGCCACCGGCGTTGCAGAGGATATCGGGGATGACGAAGACTTCGTTCCAGCGCGAAAAGAGGATCTGGTCGGCGGCGGGAGTCGTCGGGCCGTTCGCGCCCTCGGCGAGGATGCGGCAGCGCAGGCGCGCGGCGTTCTTTTCGGTGATGACGGCTTCGAGCGCGGCGGGCACGAGCACGTCGCACTCGAGTGTGAGGAGATCGTCGGGCGAGATCGGGTCGGCTTCGGTGAAGCCGGCGAGCACGCCGTTGTGCTCGCGCGTCCACTTCTCCGCGGCGGCGATGTCGATGCCGTCTTTGCGATAGAACGCGCCGGTGTGATCGCTGATGCCGATGACTTTCATGCCGTCCTTGAACGCGAGTCCTTGCGCGGCGACGGCGCCGACATTGCCGAATCCCTGGATGACGGCGGTGCAGCGGTCGGGCTGCATTTTCAGCAAGTCGAGCGCGCGCTCGATGAGATAGACGACGCCGCGGCCCGTGGCTTCGCGCCGGCCGGTGGTGCCGCCGACGGAGACGGGCTTGCCGGTGACGATGCCGGGGACGGTGAAGCCGGTGTTGATCGAATACGTGTCCATGAACCACGCCATGACTTGCTCGTTGGTGCCCATGTCGGGGCCCATCACGTCGGTGCGCTCGCCGATGAAGGGGATCATCTCCTGCATGTAGCGGCGGCTGACGGCTTCGAGTTCGCGCGTGCTGAGCGTGCGCGTATCCACGGTCACGCCGCCTTTCGCGCCGCCGTAGGGCAGGCCAGTGAGCGCGCATTTCCAACTCATCCAAATCGCGAGCGCGGTCACCTCGCCGAGTGTCACGCCGGGATGAAAACGCGTGCCGCCTTTCGTCGGCCCCATCGTGAGGTGATGCTGCACGCGGTAGCCTTGGAAGGTCTCGACGTGCCCGTTGTCGCGGCGGATCGGGAGCGTGACGATGACGGAGCGCTTCGGCTGCAACATGCGCGCGCGCATCGAGTCGTCGATGTTGAGATAATCGGCGATAAGGCGGAATTGTTCCGCGGCCATCGCAAAGGCGGGGTCGGCGTAGAGGTCCATGAGCGTGCGCTTATCCTAGGAGCCTGCACCGATGCGCCAATGCTGCAATGTGGTGTTTTTGTGCTCGTCCGCTTGCGGCAGTGGCGGATTGCACGCCTGCGCGGGACCGTGGCAGGGTCGGCCTCATATGTCCGGCTCGCCATCTCTCATCACCCCCACTCCCACTCCCATGCCCGGTCTCAAGCACCTGTATCGGCACGACCGCATCATCGCGGGCGCGGCGCACAAGATCGCCTTCGGCGTGATGGTGGCCGCGGGCATGTGGTGGATCTCGCAACCGCAACCGAACGCAGTCGTCACGCCGTCGGCGGCGGAGCAGGCGTTCGAGGCGCAAGCCATCCAGTGGGCAGCGATCGGTGGCCTGGTGATGTCCGCCATCTCCGCGCTCGTGCTCGCGTGGCGTTTCGCGCGGGTGAAAAAGATCCTCGCCAGCGGGATCACGGTCAAAGGAACCGTGGAGGAACTCGGTTCCGTCGCCTTCCGAAAGAATAGCAGATCCACCAGCAAGCCGACCTACCGGCACACTCGCTTCGTGAACCTCCGCTACGCGATCCACGGCGCGGAGCAGCAGGTCCGTCTCTGGCTGCCCAACACCGGCTTCAGCTATGGCCTGGTCGAGGGCCGCGAAATAGACCTCCTCGTCCTCGAGACCGCACCGCGCAAACCGCTCATCCGCGCCATGTATACGGTCGAGAACGAGGTGCTGCCGCGTCAGTGACCGCTACGATTTGAAATCCCGCGCCTGGAAGGCGAGGACGCCGATGATGACGAGCGTGGCATCGACGGCGAGGAGGTAGGCGTAGTCGCCGATCATTTGCTCGACCGGGATGGGCGTGCGGTAGATGTGGATCCATGCCTCGATGTGCGTGGTGAGGAACCACTGCTTGATGTCCTCGAAGTAGGGGATGCTGCGGAAGATGGAGTCGGCGATGAAATAGGTGAGCGTGGCGATGGTCGCGGCGGCGGGCTTCATGTTCCAGCAGGAGAGCATGAAGCCGATCGAGGCGACGCTGGTCATGCTCAGCGCGAGCAGCGGGAGAGAGGCGAGGTAGCGCGCGTGGCCGGGGCCGGAGTCGAAGAGGGCGAAGAGGCCTTGCAGCGGCTGGAAGGCGAAGAAGCCGCCGGTGCCTTGCCTCAGCGTGGCGACGGCGAGGGCGCTGAGGCCAATGAAGAAGATGAGCGCGAACGTGTAGAGGACGCAGGTCGCGTATTTGATGAGGAGCAGGCGCACGCGGGAGATCGGGCGGCAGAGCGTCATGCGCAGCGTGCCGTCTTCGACTTCCTTGGCGACGATGTCGCCGGCGACGAGGGCGACGAAGAGGCCGCCGAGGAGGAAGACCGTCCAGATGAGGATCTGGAAGGCGAGGGTGATGCCGGAGAAGTATTGGTCGAAGCCGTAGCCGGCGCGTTCGAGGAAGAACTTCCACGAGCGCTGCACTTTCGGGAGCTGGAGCAGGGCGAGGATGACGACTTCGACGGCGAGGAAGGCGCCGAAGCCGAGCCAGGTGCGTTTGCGGGCGAAGAGCTTGCGCAGCTCGTGGCGGAATTGGGTCAGGAGGAGGGGCATGGGGGGCGTTGGATTTTAACGCAGAGGCGCAGAGGCGCGCAGAGGAACGCGGAGGGGGAGGGGGGATGGCATCCAATTTACCTCCGCGCATCTCTGCGCCCTTTGCGCCTTTGCGTTGAAGTCACCGGCTGCATTCATGGCGCGCGATGGACGAGGTCGAGGTAGAGATTTTCCAGCGTGGGCCGGAGCGGTTCGACGGCGCGGACGGTGGCGCCGGCGGTGACAAGGCGGCGGACGACTTCGCCGATGTCGTCGCCGGCGGGGAGTTCGATGACTTGCGGGGCGACGATGCGCAGCGCGAGTGCGTCGGCTTTCGCCCAGTCGTCGAGATCGAGGCGGAAGCGTTGGCCGTCGCCGGCGAGTTCGCTCCAGCGGCCGGTGAAGACGAGCTTGCCTTGGTTGAGGATGGCGACGCGGTCGCAGAGCTGCTGCACTTCGGCGAGCAGGTGCGAGGAGAGCAGCACGGTGAGGCCGCGCTCGCGGTTGAGCTGCTGGATGAGCTCTCGCATCTCATGGATGCCCTCGGGATCGAGGCCCTCGGTCGGTTCGTCGAGGAGGACGGCTTGCGGCATCGGCACGAGGGCTTGGGCGAGCGCGAGGCGTTGCCTCATGCCGTGCGAATAAACGCGCACCGGATCGTGGATGCGCCCGGTGAGGCCGACGATGCGGACGGCTTCCTCGAGCTCGGCGCGGGGGACGTGGCCGGAATAGGCGGCGAGGATTTCGAGGTTCGACCAGCCGCTCATGTAGTCGAAGAAGCCGGGCGTCTCGAAGATGGCGCCGACTTTTGCGAGCGCCCGCGCTCGCTCGCGCTGGACGGAGATGCCGTCGATGAACGCCTCGCCGCCATCGGGATACACCTGGCCGAGCAGGATGCCGAAGGTGGTGCTCTTGCCCGCGCCGTTGTGGCCGAGGAGGCCGAAGATTTCGCCGCGCTGGACCTCGAACGACACGCCGTCGAGCGCGAGGCGGCCGCGGAAGGTCTTGCGGAGGTTTTCGATGCGGATCATGAGCGGAGGCTTGGAGCCGTGCGGGTGATGGCGTTAGGCTCGGGCTTCATGCAATCCTTTTCCCCAACCCAGATCGCTGGCGAAATCTGGCAGGCACTCCACACGAGCGTCGGCACGGGTCGGCTGGCGGTGTGGGTGATCGGGAGCAACGTGGCGAGCATCGCCGCCGCTTGGGTCGCGAGCCTTGCGGTGGCGGGACAGAGCGCGACGGTGGGCTGCGCACTGAAGGTGTGGTTCGCGTGGCTGGGGGGCGTGGTGGTGCTGGCGATCGCGGCAGCCGTCGGGCTGCCGTTCGCCGAACGCGAGGGTGGGGAAGCGGGTGGCGTCGTCATTCCCGCGATCTTTTTCTGTCTCCTCGTGGTCGCGGTCGTCGGCATCCCAATGGCGGTGTATGGCGTCGGGCTGCTGCGAAGCTTGGGATTCATGGTCATCTACGCGGTTCTAGCAGCCTGTTGAAATACTCTCCACCGCGGTCATTCCGAGCGGAGCGCCGCAGCGGGCGAAGGTGGCGCGGCGCGCAGTCGAGGAACCCCGTGGAATGACGAGCGGCT
>VFJQ01000143.1 GCA_009885995.1 Verrucomicrobiota bacterium | reverse complement strand
GCGGCGGGTGCGGGCGCGGGGGCGGGAGGCGTGGCTTCGGCTTGTGCGACGGGCGCGGGCTTCGCGGGCGGTTCCGCGGGCTGCTCCGTCGTCGTGGCGACGGTGGCCGGGGGCGTGGGCAGCGGCACGTCCGACTGCGCGGAGTGGCTCGCCGATGAGTCGCGCGCGGCGAGATGCCGCTCGTAAAAGGTGCTGGCTCCGTAGAGCGCGCCGAGCACGAGCAGGCCGATCCCGAGCCCGCGCAGCGCGGCGGCGACGGGCGATCGCTTCGTTCGCGGCCGCGCCGCTACTCCGCTGCGCTGCATCTCGGTGGCGACTTTCGGTCCGTCGGGAAACTTGAGCTGAGCCTTCGCGCCGCCTTTCACGAGTTGCGGGAATTTCTCCGCGATGGCGGTGAAGAAGTAGCGCGAGGCGTCGGCGTGCTCGTCCCAGTGCGGGTGTTGCACATCGAGGTAGCCGACGAGCACCTGCGCGTGCGCCTTGGTTACATCGTGGAAGAACTCGGCGCCCTCGGCGAGGCAGATGTCGAGGAAGTGCTGCGAGCGGCTTTCTTTCCGCGCCTTGATCTCGTCGGCGAAGAGGTCGGGGTGAAGGCGTAGCCTCTCGATTTCCCAGCGCACGACTCGCGCGGCGTGCTTCGGGTCGCCCGCGGCGTCATGGAGGAGTGCGCTGGCGCGTTCCCGGGTGAGATCGCCGGAGAAGTCGATGCCGAGAAAGGTGAGGAATGCCTTTTGCACCGCGGTCGCAGCGACGACGGGCGAGAGGAACGGCTCAGGCGTGGGCGTGGGCGCATCGGCGGGCGGTGGCGGCAGGATGCGCTGGGTGGTGCTCTTCGGGTAGAGCACGGCGGCGAGCGGCTGCCAGGTGGGCAGGCCGTCGCACCAGGCGAACTCATCGAGCGAGGTGTCGCCGGACTTGAGCAGCGATTGCACGGCCTCCTCAGAAAACGGGCCGGTCTGCTGGCCTTGGCGCAGAATGTAGATGTCCATGGTTCGAAGCTGTGGTGTTAATCCCGCGGCGCTCCCGATGTGAGCGGAAAAGCGGGCGCGCAGCGTATCCGGGTGCGGCGCGATGTCGAACGCGCGGCGGGAATTCATCCAGTTCGCGGTTGCCAGTCGGGCGAGCAGTGGCCAAAAGCAGGCCTCGTATGCAACCGCCTGATCCTTCGGTTCCGGGCGGACCGGAACCGGTCCCGCCATCCACTCCTTTCGTTCCTCCGACGCCCCCTGCCGCTCCACCGCTACCACCGGGAGTGCCGCCGCCGGATCCCGCAGCGAGCGCACCGCCACCACCGCCGCCCGAGCCCGCGGCGCCTGCAGGCACGACCCCGACGTTCAACTGCGGCTTCCTGCCCACGCCATCTTTCACGCCGAGCCCGAGTGCGGACGAGCGGCTGTGGGGAATGATCCTGCACCTCGGCGGGGCGCTCGGCGGCTTCAGCGCCTACCTAGGCGTGCCGGGTGGGAGCCTGCTCATTCCGCTCATCATCTGGCTGATCAAGAAGGACTCGTCGCCGTTCCTCAACGATCAGGGCAAGGAGGTGCTCAACTTCCATCTCTGCGTCCTCGCCGTCTGCGTCGTGTGTTTCGTCACGTGTATCGGCGCGATCCTGATCTACCCGATCGCGGTCGTGGCGCTGGTGCTCGGGATCATCGGTGGGATCAAGGCTCAGGAAGGCGTTGCGTATCGCTATCCGCTGAACTTCCGGCTCATCAAGTGAGGCTGCGTCCCGTCCTCGCAGCCGCGCTCATCGCGGCGCTGCCCGCCTCGGCGAGCTGGCTCCACTACCGCGGCCCGACGCAGGATGGCATCGTGCCGGAGAAGTTGCCGCTCACGCTCGCCCAGCCGCGTGAGCTTTGGAAAACGAAGGTCGGCACCGGCACATGCTCGGTTACCGTTGATGGCGCGCGCATCTTCACCGCGGGCAATGCAGACAAGAAAACAGACACGGTCTTCTGCCTCGATGCGGCCACCGGCAAGCCGCTCTGGCAGCACAGCTACCCGCAGGCGCTCGACCCGAATCTCTTCGAGGGCGGGCCGCGCGCGACGCCGACGATCGACGGCGACCGCGTGTATGCGATCGGGCAGGCGGGCGAGCTTTTCTGCCTCGCGGCGGACAGTGGGAAGGTGAGGTGGCAGAAGAATCTCGTGCGCGACTTCGGTGGGAAGAAACCGGGCTGGGGCTACTCGGGTTCGCCGACCATCGACGGCGAACTGCTCATCGTCGAACCCGGCGGGCCGACCGGCTCGACAGTCGCGCTCAACAAGCTCACCGGCGCGCTCGTGTGGAAGAGCGGCAGCGATGAAGCGGGCTACGCCACGCCCGTCGTCGCAGAGATCGTGAAGAAGCGCACCGTCGTGGTTTTCAAGGCCCGCTCGCTCGTCGGCCTCGACGTGAAGAACGGGCAGGAGCTGTGGCGCACCGAGTGGAAGACCGACTACGACATCAACGCCGCGACGCCGCTCGTCGTGGGGAATTTGATCGTCGCGTCGAGCGGCTATGGCACGGGGATCGGGCTCTTCGAGGTCGGCGCGGGCGGCATCACGCAGACGTGGCGCAATCGCTCGCTGCGCGCGCACATCAACACGCCCGTCGTTCGTCGCAACGCGATCTTCGGCATCGACGGCAACACCGGCGGCGGCAACCTCGTGTGCCTCGATCTCGCCAGCGGCACGAAGCGCTGGGAGGAGAAGACGGTGAAAGGCGGCTCGCTCGTGCTGGCCGACGACAAGCTCGTAGTGCTCACCGAGAAGGGCGAACTGGTCATCGCGCCTGCGATCACGAATGAGTTCAAGCCGCTGCTGCGCTCGCACGTGCTCGACAAACGCTGCTGGGTGCAGCCCACGCTCAGCGACGGGCGGCTCTTCGTGAAGAACAACGCGGGCGACCTCGCGTGCTTCGAACTGAAGTAGCCCTAAGCCTTCCCCTCGCCCCGGATTTCCGCTCAGACTCACACCATGCACACGACCTCCCGTCTTCTCTCCCTCCTCGTCCTCGCCGCCGCAGCGCACGCGGAAAACTGGGGCCAATGGCGCGGCCCGGCCTTCAACGGCACTTCGCCCGAGAAGGGCCTGCCAGCGGCGATCACCGACGCGAACATCAAGTGGCAGACGCCGCTCACCGGCTTCAGCGGCGCGACACCGGCGGTCTGGGGCGACGCGATCTTCGTCACCACGCCCGACGAGAACAAGGACCTGCACCTCCTCTGCATCGAGCGCAAAGACGGCAAGGTGCGCTGGAACAAAACCGTCGCTGGCGGCAACATCGACAAGGGCAAAGGCAACATGGCCAGCCCTTCGCCGATCACCGACGGCAAGGCGGTGTATGCGCTCTTCGGCACGGGCGATTTCGCGGCGTTCGACCTACAGGGCAACCAGCTCTGGGCGCGCAATCTCGGCGCTGATTACGGCAAGTTTTCCATCAACTGGATCTACGGCAGCTCGCCGCTGCTCCACGGCGGCAAGCTCTACGTCCCGGTGCTCCAGCGCTCGCCCGCGCCCGAAGATTATCCCGGTCTCGCCGGCCACGGTGGCGACCGCGAGAGCTACATCCTGTGCATCGACCCGGCCAATGGGAAGACGCTGTGGAAGCAACTCCGCACGAGCACCGCGACGCTCGAAAGCATGGAGACCTACGCCACGCCGATCCCGCTCGAGGCCGGCGGCAAGACGCAGCTTCTCCTCGCGGGCGGCGATTGCCTGACCAGCCACGACGCTGCGACCGGCAAGGAACTCTGGCGTGGCTACGGCATCAATCGCGACAGCGGCGGCTTCAAGCGCCTCGTCGCCAGCGCCGTCACCGATGGCCGCGTCGCCCTCATCTGTGGGCCGAAACAGGAACTCGCCATCGCCTTCCGCACCGACCTGACCGGCGACATCACGAAGACCGGCGTCGCGTGGACCTTCGACGAAAAGCAGACGCCCGATGTCTGCACGCCCGCCTATCACGACGGTCGATTCTTTCTCCTCAACGGCGACAAGCAGATCCTCACCTGCCTCTCGGCGAAGAACGGCGCGAAGCTCTGGCAAGGCCCGCTCGGCCACAAGGAAGTCATCCGCAGCTCGCCGACCGTCGCCGATGGGAAGGTCTATACGATCAGCGAGAAAGGCACGCTCGTGATCTGCGACGCCGGCCCGAGCGAGTTCAAGGTGCTCTCGACGTTCCAATTCCCGAACGCCGACCCCGCGCGCTCCGCGATCGCGATCAGCGAAGGCCAGCTCTTCGTCCGCACCGCCACGGCGCTCTACTGCGTCGGGAAGTAGCGCCCACAAAAAAACGCGCCGCGGAGCGAACTCCAGCGGCGCGTTTTGAAAGAGCGGAGCTGTCTTACAGCGTCCGGCAGAACTCCTCGAACCGGTCGAGGCCCTTCTTGATGATGTCGAGACTCGTCGCGTAGCTGAAGCGCACGGTCGCGTCATTCCCGAAGGCGACGCCCGGGACGACGGCGACGTGGTGCTTGCTCAGCAGGCGGTCGGCGAAGTTGTTCGAGCTGAGCCCGAGCATGCCGATGTTCGCCAGCACGTAGAAGGCACCCTGCGGCGCGACGACGCTGACGCGGTCGATGCCTTTGAGGCGGCCGACCATGTATTGCCGGCGCATGTCGAACTCCGCGCGCATGTCCTCGATGCACGACTGGTCGCCTTTCAGCGCCGCGAGGCCGCCCTTCTGTGCGAAGCTGCACGGGTTCGAGGTCGAGTGGCTCTGGATCGCATCGATCGCCTTCGCGATCGGCTCGGGCGCGGCGAGGTAGCCGAGGCGCCAGCCGGTCATCGAGTAGGCTTTCGAGAAGCCGTTCACGGTGATCGTGAGATTGTAGGCCTCGGGTGAAAGCGACGCGGTGCTCACGTGCTCCACGCCGTCGTAGGTGAGCTTCTCGTAGATTTCGTCGCTGAGGATGAGGATGTCCTCGGTTCCGGCGACTTCGACGAGCGCCTGCAACTCTTCGCGCGAATAGACCGCGCCGGTAGGGTTGCCTGGCGAGTTGATGATCACCATCTTCGTGCGCGGCGTCATCGCGTCCTGGAAATCGTCCGGCGTCATCTTCCAGCCGTTTTCTTCCCGGGTCTGGACGAAGACGGGATCGCCGCCTGCGAGGCGCACCATCTCGGGATACGAGAGCCAGTAGGGCGAGGGGATGAGGACTTCATCGCCCGGCTGCACGGTGGCGAGGATGGCGTTGTAGCAGGAGTGCTTTGCGCCATTGCTCACGATGATCTGCGAAGACTTGTAATCGAGCTGGTTGTCAGCCTTGAACTTTGCCGCGATCGCTTCGCGCAGTTCAGGGATGCCGCTCGATGGCGTGTATTTGGTGAAGCCCTGCTCGATCGCGGCCTGCGCGGCCAGCTTGATGTGCTCGGGCGTGTCGAAGTCGGGCTCGCCGGCGCCGAAGCTGCAAACATCGATGCCTTCGGCTTTCATCGCCTTGGCTTTGCTATCGATGGAAAGCGTGAGGGACGGGGTGAGGATGGTGGCTCTTTCTGCAAGCATGGGCGTGGTTTGGTTCAGTTTTAGGGTCGGCAGAGTTGTGTGAAAGGGGCGGGTTGTCTCGTTACTTTTTCGCGGAATACCAGCTCGCGATGAGCGGCTTGAGATTGTTCTCGGCGATCTGGACGATGCCCATCTCGCGTTCGGCATTCTCCGGCGCGTCGCTGGCGTGCGCGGCGTTGACCATGATGGTCGAGCCGAATTCGCGGCGGATCGTCCCGTGCGGCGCTTTGCTCGGGTCGGTCGGGCCGAGGACTTCGCGGATCTTTCGCACGGCATCGACGCCTTGGTAGCAAAGAGCGATGCATTTCTCGCTGCCGGGTTCGTGGCGCCTGTCGGCCGGGCAGTCGCTCGGCTTCAGCCCGCTCATGAACGACACGATCTGCTCCCAATTGTCGCGTCCGACGACCGGCCCGAGCAACTCGCCGAGCTGCGTCTCGACCTCGGGTGAGATGTGCATGTGAAATTCCTTCTCAACGAGCTTGCGCACGGTCTCGCCAGTGCGGCCGCGCAGTTTGTCCTGCAGCACGCCGAGCACGGGGCCGTAGAATTCCTCGGCCTGCGCCACGGTCATGCGGTGGACTTTGCAGGCGATAATGTAGAGGCCGGTGCGCGAGAAAAGATCGATCACGCCGCCGGGCCGCGCGCTCGCGAAGCGGAAGTTGTCCGGCTTGATGAGCACGAGCGTCTTCTCGACCTTCGTGCCGACCGGAAACTCAACTGCGGAATCGAGCACCCCGCCATCCGTGTCGGAATACTCCGCCCAGAGCTTGAGATCACGCCCCGCGCTCTCCGCGTCCGGCGGCGCCAGCACGGCGGGCTCGAAGTAGGTCACGTTTTCGTGCGCATCCACCGCGTAGTCGCCGTAGGTGTCGCGGATCGTCTCGCCGCTCGTGCGCTCATTGACGATGTGGCCGACGGTCGCGCGGATTTTTGCCACCGCGTGCTCGCCCTTGAAGACCAGCATCAGCACCCGCGGCTTCGATCCCTTCGCCGGCGGCGTAAGGTTCGCGAGCACGTATTTTCGGATGAGTTCCTGCGTCGCGTGGTGGCGCGGGTCCGGGTCGTCGGTCACGATCTGCGCTGCGTAGCGCTCCACGAGTTCCTTGCCCGGCGCAAATATCCGCGCCGCCACCAGGTCGAGCCCCGTGCGCGAAATCAGCCGCGCGAGGATGCCGCCGGTGCGGCTTTTTCGCAGCGTGTGCGGTGTGACGAGCACATAGGAGAGTTCTTCGACCATAAAAGGGGCGCGCAGCATGGGCGGCGAGACCGGAGCGTCAACGGATTTTTCCCATCCCGCTGCGAGGTTGTCCGCAATGACATTTGCCAGCACGCCGCGCTTGCCGTAACGCCGCGTCCCGCTAACGAAAAACCATGCAACTGCACCTCAGCCCGCGTCACATCCACCTCAGCGCCTCGATCCATTCGCACGCCGCCGGCGTCATCGCCGCGCTTGAGGACTTCGCCGACATCATGGCCGCTCACCTTGTGCTCATCCACGACGAGGCGGCCAAGCCCGAGCATCGATTTGGGGTGAAGGCGCACATCGCCGTCCGTGGTAAGGATGTCCATGCCGACGTGACCGCCGAGACGCTCCACACCGCGCTCGACATGGCCGGCGACAAGCTCGCGCGCCAGCTCCGCAAGCGGAAGACCAAGCTCACCGACAAGCGCCGCACCAAGCTCTCCCGCGCCCGCGAAGAGGTGAAGCGCGGCCGCTAAACCGCGTTGCGCCGCCTCTGCGCGGGGTCCACGCTCGCACCATGAACACCGCGAGCACCCAGCGGCTCATCGACCGCACTGCTGGACGCATCTACTTCGTCCGCCTCGGTGCTGCGCTGCACCACGGATGGCTCATCGCCGCCGGGGTCGCCGTCCTCGCCTTGCTCGCCGCCCGACTGCTCGCGCTGCTGCCCGCGGATGTCGTGGTGCGGTGGCTCTGGTTGCCGGTGCCGCTCGCTGCCGTCGCGGCGACCGCTTTTGCGCGAAAGCCACGGCCCCATGAAACGGCGCGCCTCATCGACGAGCGCGCGACCACGAAGGATCTCTTCCTCACCACCGCGCTCCTATCCGTCGCATCCGCCCCATTCAGTCCCGTCGTCGTCGATCAAGCCGAGCACCGCGCCGAGTCCCTCGACCCGCGCAAGATCGTTCCCTTCGCGTGGCAGCGGGCCGCGCGCGACATCCTGCTCAGCGCCGCGCTCGTCGCCGCGCTCGTGCTGTGGCTGCCCCAGCTCGATCCATTTAAGAAACAAGCCCAGCGCGACAAGCTCACCACGCAGGAGCAGCAACTCGCGCAGACGAAGAAAGCCACCGCCCTCCGCGCCGAGCAGCTCAAGCAGGATGACGCGAAGGAAAACGACAAAGTGAACAAGGCGCTCGCCGCGCTGGAGAAGACCTTCAAGGAAGCCAAGCCGCAGGAGCGCGAGGCGAATCTCAGGCGGCTCGGCGAGCAGCAAAAAGAGATCGGCGAGTTGTGGCGCCAAGCTGCGAATCAGCGCCGCAACGACGCGCAGGAGCAGGGCGCGCAGAAATTCGGCCAGGCCAATCCGCAGCAGAGCCAGCAGTGGCGCGAGGATCTCAAGAAAGGCGAAACGACCGCGATCAAGCGCGAGATGGAAGGCATCAAGAGCGAGATGCAGAAGCTCGCCGAGATGCCCGACAGCGCCGAGAAGCGCGCCCAGCAGGAGCAACTCGCCCAGCGCATGAACCAGCTCAGCGAGGGGCTCAAGCAGACCGCTTCCTCGCCGCAGCTCCAGGCCGCACTTCAGCGCGCGATGGAGCAGCTCGACATGTCGAAGCTCAGCCAGATGTCGAAGGAATCGCTGGAGGCTGCGCAGCAATCCATGTCGCTCAGCCAGCAGGAACTCGAACAACTCGCGCAAGCGATGAAAGACCAGCAGTCGCTCGAAGACGCGCTGAAGAATCTCCAAATGGCCAAGCAACTCGCCGACCAGCAAAAGCTCGACGGCGGCCAATGCCAGAACTGCAACGGCATGGCCGACTACGAAGCGCTCTACAAAAAGCTCAGCCAGAACAGCGGCGGCAGCGGCCCCGGCATGGGCCCGAACCCCGGCCAGGGCCAGGGCGGCAAAGCCGAGGAGAACGACGAGGCCGAGACCGGCTTCAAGCAGGAGCGCAGCCCCACGCAGCTCAGCGCCGGCAAGACTTTGCTCCAATGGAAGACGCAGGAACTCGGCCCGAAAGGCACGCGCCCCGAGGATTACCAGGAGGCCGTGAAGCAGGTGAAGCAAGGCGTCAGCGAAGCCATCGCCGCCGAGCAAGTCCCGCCCGGCTACCACGGCGCGATCCAGAAATACTTCGACTCGCTCCCCGCGAAATGACGCGCGGTCGCAGCGCCTTCATCCGCGACCGCACGCTCGTCGCGCTCGGCATCGTCGCCATCGCCTTCGTCACCCTGTGGCGCCTGCCCACGCTGCGCAGCTCGGTCGTCGTGTATTGCGCGCACGACGCCGTCTTCGCCGAGGAAATCCTCCGCACCTTCGAGGAGCGGACAGGCGTGAAGCTCGCGGTGAAATTCGACACCGAAGCCACCAAGTCCCTCGGCCTCGTCGAGCTCCTCCTCGCCGAAAAGGACGCCCCGCGCTGCGACGTCTTTTGGAACAACGAACTCCTCGGCACCGCCGATCTCGCCGAGCGCGGCGTGCTCGCGCCGTATCGCAGCCCGAATGCCGAGCGCATCCCCGCGCAGTGGCGCGATCCCGACGCGCGCTGGACCGGCTTCGGCGCGCGGCTGCGTGTGAACATCATCAACCCCGAGCGCGACCGACTCGCTCCCGGTCCGAACGCCGCGACGAAAATCTTCACCGGCGACGACTCCGACCTCTCCCGCACCGCCATCGCCAAGCCGCTCTATGGCACCACACTCACGCACTATACCGTCCTCTGGCACATGTGGGGCGGGGAAAAATTGCGCGACTGGCACCGCGACACGCGCGCCCGCGGCCTGCGCGAAGTGAACGGTAACGGCGCGGTGAAAGACATCGTGGCGCAAGGCATCTGCGACTACGGCCTTACCGACACCGACGACTACTTCGCCGCGAAGGACCGCGGCGCGCCCGTCTTCATGACGCCCGTGCAAATCGACGGACGAGCCATCTGCATCCCAAATACCGTCGCCCTCGTCCGCGGCGCGGCGCACGAAAGCGCCGCGCGGCAGCTCATCGACTTCCTCCTCTCCGCCGATACCGAACTCGCGCTCGCCAAATCCAAGTCCCGCCAGATCCCGCTTGGCCCCGTGGATGAGTTCCGCCTTCCCGCCGAAGTCCGCGAGCTTCGCGAATTCACCGCCCGCAGCGTCCCGCTCGCCGGCCTGGTGAAGGCCCGCGCCGAGTGCCTCGCGTGGCTCAAGAGCGAATACGCCGAGTGAGATTCCCCGAGCAGATCGCCGTCGACGCCATCCGCTGCGCCGCAGTCTCCGCCGCAGCATTCGCGATCGGCTGGCCGCTTGGCGGCGGAAAGCGCACGCCGCTTCGCTGGCTCTGCCTGCTCGCCCCGCTACTCATGCCCTCGCTGCTCATCAGCTACGCCGCCGCACCGCTCGCGCTGTCGCTATCCGGCGCTGCGCTGGTCGCATTCTACTCCGTGCTGCTCGCGTTGAAACTCGCTCCGCTCGCCACCCTCGCGCACGATTTCTTCCCGCCGCTTCTCAGCCCCGAAGCCGCGCACTGCGCGCGCCTCCTGCCCGGCCGCAGCGCTGCGGATCGGGTGTGGTTTGCCGTGCGCGGCGCGGGACCGGCGCCGTGGGTCACGCTCGGCATTCTCTTCCTGCTCACTTTCGCCGACTTCGAACTCGCCTCGCTGCTCGCGGTGAAGACGTGGGCCGTCATGCTCTTCGACGCGCACGCCGGCGGTCTCGCCATCGCTGAGTCGCTCCGGCGCGCTGCGTGGCCCACCGCCATCGAACTCGCCGTGCTCCTCGCGCTGTTATGGTGGAACGCGCGCTCCGAGCGCGTTTCCCACACCTGCCGGCGAAGCCGGGATGACAGCAGCCTGACGCCTGGCCAGCGGAGAGAACGCGCTCAGAGCGCGCGTTCCACCATCGTCTTGGGAGTCCTCATCGCCGGCCTCCCACTCGCCCGCATCGCCTGGCTCGCCGCGCCCGGCTTCTCCTCGCTGCGCATGCAGGAAATCTTCGCCGCCGACCTGCTCGTGAGCCTCGGGTTCGCGACGGGTGCCTCGCTCGGCGCATGGCTGCTCGTGCGGCGCCTGCCCGCGTGGTGCGCGCTGCCCGGCCTGCTCGGCGCGCTCGTGCTCGCGCTGCTCATCCTCGTCACGATCCAGCTCCCGCCGCTGCGCTGGCTGCGCGACACGCCGATCCCGCTGCTCGCCGTCGAGACCCTCCTGCTCGCGCCCATCGCGCTCCTCATCCGCACGCTGCTGACCGCTCACGCGCCGCGCGAATCGCTCCACCTCGCCCGCATGGCCGGCAGCCGGCGGCTCATCTGGGATCTCGCGCTCCAGCCGCGCGCCGGCGCGCTCGCGCTGCTTTTCACGCTCGCGTATTTCGAGCTCACCGCCGCGTCCATCCTCGCGCCGATCGGCCTCACGCCCGTCTTCGCGCGCCTGCACAACCTCGCCCACTACGGCCAGACCGCCGTGCTTTCCGCGATGCTGCTCGCCGCCGTCGCCGCGCCCGCCGCGCTTCTCGCGTTGACCCTCTGCACCGCGCGCCTCTATGCACGGCGCGATGTCCGCTGACGCTCCGCTCTGGACGCTCAATCACGTCTCCCTCGGCCCCGCGCGCCTGCACGAAGTATCGCTCAGCATCCCGCCGGGCGTCACCGCCGTGCTCGGCTGCTCCGGTGCGGGAAAGACGTCGCTGCTCAACGTGCTCGTCGGCTTCGAGAAACCCGAGCGCGGCATTTTCGATGCGCCGCGTTCATTCTATTGGTCGCCGCAGAATCACGGCCTCTGGCCCCACTGCACAGCACGCGAACATCTCGCACTCGTCCGCTGCGCCGACGCGCGGATCGACGAGCTACTCGCCGCTTTCGACCTCACCGGCCGCGCAGCCGCAAAGCCGCACGAGCTCAGCGAAGGCGAGCAAGCCCGCCTCTCCGTCGCCCGCGCCCTCGCTGCGCCGGCGAAGGTGCTCGTGCTCGACGAACCGCTCTCGCACGTCGATTCCGCGCGTGCCGGGCGATACTGGTCCGTCATCCGCGCCGCGCTCGCGGCAGAAGATCGCTCGCTCGTCTTCTCCACGCACGTCCCCGAAGCCGTGCTCAGCGAAGCCGCGAACGTCATCTGCCTACGCGATGGCCGGGTGCTACACGCCGGTCCCGTGCAGGAGACCTACGGGAACCCGCCGAACCGCGAGGTGATGGATTGCCTCGGCGCCGGCAACTGGCTCACGCCCGAGGAGGCCGAACTGTGGCTCGACGAGAAGATCGACACCGCGCGTTGTTTCCGCCCCGAGCAGATCGAAGTCGAACCGACGAACCTCAGCCACGTCGTCGTGCGCAGCGCGAGTTTCCTCGGCTCCGTCGCCGAAGCCGAACTGCGCCATGTGAACGCCGCCGTCGTGCGCACCTTCCTCCACCGCCCAGCGTCGGCACAGCTCCAGCCGGGGATGCCCGCCGTCGTCCGGCTGCGCGCATGAGGTCGCTCGCCGCCGCGCTCGCCCTCGCGCTGGCCGCTTGTTCGCGCCCAGGCGGCGCGCGGCTTACCCCGCGCGAATGGCTCACGTGGCAACTCCCGCCCGAAGGCCCTTCGCTCCCGACCGCCCGCTCGCTCGCCACCGGCCCGAACGACGAACTCGCCGTGCTCGACACCGCCGGCCGCGTGCTGCTTTACGACGCCGACGCGCGCCTCATCGGCCAGTGGCACATGCTCGACGTGAAGGTCGGCAAGCCCGAGGGCATCGTCATCCTGAGCGACGGTCGCATCGTCGTCTGCGACACGCATTACCACCGCATCGTCACTTTCGACCGTGATGGAAACTGGCTGCGCAACTTCGGTCGCAAAGGCGAAGCGCGAGGCGAATTCATCTATCCCGTCGGAATCACCAAGGACGCCGACGAGAACCTCTACATCTGCGAATACGGTGGCCACGACCGCGTGCAGAAGTTCACGCGCGAAGGTGAATGGCTCGGCGAGTTCGGCAGCTTCGGCACCGGGGTCGGGCAGTTCCAAAGACCGAGCGGGCTCGCGTGGCGCGACGGCAAAGTCTTCGTCGCCGACGCGATCAACAACCGCATCCTCATCTTCACCGATGCCGGCAAATATCTCGGAGACCTCGGCCCGCTGACGTTCGGCCTGCCCTACGACATTGCGCTCGGCCCCGACGGTGTCTTCAACATCATCGAATACGGCGCCGGCCGTCTCTCCCGCGTCTCCCTCGACGGCAAGCTCCTCGGCCAGCTCGGCCGCACCGGCGCGGGCGTCGGCGAGTTCGCCACTCCGTGGGGCCTCGCGGTTGATTCGCGCGAGCGCGTTTTCGTCGCAGATACCAGGAATCGCCGCATCGTCCGGTTCTCCCTGCCGAAATAGAACGCGTCCGTGTGGCGGGCCGGTGGTGCAGGTTACGGCGCTGTGCCTTTCCCGGTGGGTGTGTGGCGGTGGTGTAAGATGATGGCGGCAACGGCGGTAGGAGCTTGGCGGGCAGGAACGCGCGGCATAACGACCGCGCCGCCACGCCATGAACATCTACCCAACCATCCTCGCCCGCTTCCGCCAACCGGCTGCGCACCAGCCGTCCTCCACCTGGGTGCCTGCACTCATTTCGCTCTGTCTGCTGATGCTGTCTGGCAGTCTGCGCGCCGGGCCATTCACGGCGGGAAATCTCGCGGTCATCCAGGCCGATGCGTCGGCTAACAACACGACGTGCTCGGTGATCGAACTGAGTCCAGCGACGGCCGGTCAGACGCCAGCCAACATTATCGCCATCGATGGAACGAGCGTGAGTGCCCTGCGCTTCAGCGGTTCGGCCAGCAGCACGGCCTACCTTTCGCGGACGGATGACGGAACGCTGCTCACCTTCAACGGCGCGAACAACACCAACACGAGCAGCAACGTGAACACGCTCAACCCGCGCGGCGTCGGCACGCTGGGCTCGGCCGGGACGTTCACGCTCCAGACCACCTACACCGGCGGCAGCGGTAATCAGACGCGCAGTTCAACGAGCTTGGATAACAGCATTTGGTTCATCGCCGATCAGGGCGGCATTTATACCAACGGCTCCATTTCGGCGAGCCCGTCGGGAAACATTCGCGCGATCCGCGTCTTTGACGGCGTCGTGCACATCGTGCAGAGCGCCGGGACCACGATCGTCTCGACGGTCTCCGCGCCTTCGGGTGGCACGATCACCGGCCTGCCGGGGCTGCCTGCGCCGACGGGAGCGGAACAGGATTTCTACCTCGTCTCCTCCGGGAGCAATGGCTCGACCCTCGATGTCCTCTACGTGCTCTCGGCGACGAGCAGCACGGCCGGCACGATCGCGAAATACTCGCTGGTCAGCGGGACGTGGACGGCGAACGGGAGCTACACGACGGCGTTCGGCGGCTTCGGTCTCGCTGCGGCGAAAAGCGGCGCGGGTGCTGTGCTCTACGTTTCGACCGGCAACGGGGCGACGACGAATAATAGCGTGCTCAAGCTCACGGACACCGCGGGCTTCAACTCGGCGATTAGCATCACGACTGGCGATAACGTGACGCTCTACACCGCGACCGGGAGCAAGATCGTGAAGGGCGTGGCCTTCGCGCCGGTGAACATCCGCCCGAGCGGCGCGCTCTCCGCGGTCAGCACGACTTATGGCGCGGCTTCGAGCGAGACGAGCTTCGCGGTTTCCGCCGTGGGGCTGACAGCGGATCTCCTGGTGACGGCGCCGAGCGGTTTCGAGGTCTCGACCACTTCGGGCGCTGGCTTTGCGGGCAGTGTCTCGCTGTCGCCGAGCGGCGGAACCGTCGCGGACACGACGATTTTCGTGCGTCTCGCGAGCACGACGGGCGCGGGATCCCATTCGGGAAATGTGACGCTCACCAGCACTGGCGTCGCCGCGCAAAACGTCGCGATGCCTGCCAGCGTCGTGAACCCCGCGGCGCTCACGATCGCGGGCGTCAGCGCGGTGAGCAAACCTTACGACGGCACGACAACGGCGACGCTGAGCGGAACGGCGGCATACGTCGGGCTCGTGAATGGGGAGAGCTTTTCCGTCACGG
Organism: Verrucomicrobiota bacterium; assembly: GCA_009885995.1. Lineage (GTDB taxonomy): Bacteria > Verrucomicrobiota > Verrucomicrobiia > Chthoniobacterales > Chthoniobacteraceae > VFJQ01. Next base: position 17,899 of record VFJQ01000143.1, on the reverse strand, counting down.
GCACGCCGGTGGCGAACTTCGACACGGCGGCCGTCGGCACGGGCAAGACGGTGACGGTGACGGGTTACACGCCGCCCACGACGAATTACACGGTGACGCAGCCGACTGGCCTCACCGCCGACATCACAGCCGCTCCTCCCGAGTTGGTGCTCACCGAGATCAACTCCAACGCCAGCGGCGGCGACTTTTGGGAACTGACGAATGTGGGCACGGCGGCGGCAGACGTCGGCAACTGGAAGTGGATCGACAGCGGACAGAGCCTGCCGGCACCGGCGGTGCAGGTGATTCCTGCGGGCACGATGATCGCCCCCGGCGAGACGGTCGTTTTCATCACCAATACTGCCACCTCCACTGCCTTCCTCGCCGCATGGGGGCCGCTGAGCGGGGTGCAGAAATTCGTGGGTGGCCCTGGCCTCGGCTCGAGTGACTCGGTCCGGTTCTACGACAGCAGCGACAATCTCATTTTCACCTTCAGTTATGGCGTAGGCGGCTTCACCCGCTCCGACGGCAGCGCTTCGGCGGGCGGTCATGCGGGCGCCTCGGCGGGCGGCGTGGCGGAACAGTCGGCGGTGATCGATCCGGCTTTCGGCACGGGCGCGGGACGTCGTTACACGGCGGCCACCGCAGGAGTGAATGGAGCTTACGCCAACACCGCGGGCGGCTCGAACATCGGCTCGCCGGGCGCCACGGGCCTTGGCGGCGGCGGTCCGACGATCACGCTGACGGTCAACATCGCGCCGGCTACGTTCTCCGAAAGTGCCACCAATCCGGCGGCTTCGGGCACGGTGACGCGCTCGGGCGCCACCACGGGTGACCTGTTGGTGAACTTGTCGTCCAGCGACACCACGGAGGCGACCGTGCCGGCCACCGTGACCATTCTCGACGGCCAGGCTTCGGCCCCGTTCAACGTCACTGCGGTTGATGATTCCTTCCCGGATGGCAGCAAAATCGCCACCATCACCGCGTCGGCATCGGGTGCCACCGCGGGCACGTTTGACGTGACTGTGACCGATGACGGTGACGTGTTGGTGACCAACGTGATGCTCACTGAGGTGCTCTCCCAGCAAGCCGCCGCTGGCGTCAGTGACTTCTGGGAACTGACCAACATGGGCGCTTCGAGCGTATCCCTCGCAGGCTACAGCTGGCACGACAGCGGCCGTAGCGCGGCCACTGCGGCCACCTATGCGCTGCCGCCTGGATCCAGCATCGCTCCCGGTGAGTCCGTAATTTTCACCACGATCACCCCGGCGGCCTTCCGCACCTGGTGGGGTATTTCGAATTCGGTTCAGGTCTTCCAGACGGTCGGCGCTCCGGGCCTCGGCCAGAACGACGGCGTGTCCTTCTTCGACAACGGCGGCAACGAAATCTTCTTCTTCAACTATGCGGCTGGCGGCTTCACCAAGGCCGATGGCAATCCCTCCACGGGTGGGCATGCGGGCTCTTCGGCCGGCGCGTCCACAGAAACTCAGTCCGCCATCTGGGTGCCGTCCTCCGGCACTGCCAGCCCGCGCTACACCTTTGCCACGGTCGGCAATGAGGGCTGCTTCGCCTCCGCCGCCAGTGCTCTGGACATCGGTTCGCCCGGTATCAGCGTTGGCAATCCGACGGTGAGCATCGCTGACGCGTCCGTCGTGGAAGGCCACAGCGGCACGACGACGCTGGCCCTCAACGTGACCCGCAGCAGCACCGACACGGCTTTCACCGTGGGTTACGCGGTCACCGGTGGAGATGCGACCTCCGGCACCGACTACGCCACGCTGGCGTCCGGCATGCTGACCTTCACCGCCGCTGGCGATGCCACGCAGCCTATCAATATCACGGTCAATGGCGACACGGATTCGGAGGACGACGAAACGATCGTCGTCACGCTGTCCAACGTGGTCAACACCACGGGAACGACGGTCATCGGCGATGACGCAGGCACGGGCACCATTCTGAATGACGATGTGGTGGCGCCGATGATCACCATGCATCCTGCGAACACGACGATCGCGACCACCTACACGGCGACGTTGGCCGTCGCCGCCAGTGGCTTCCCGGTCTCGGCGATCCAGTGGTATCAGGGCAACAGCGGTGACACCAACACGCCGGTGGGCACCAACAGCACCAGCTTCACCACGCCCGCGCTGAGCGTCACGACCAGCTACTGGGCACGCGCCACCAACGCCGGTGGTTCAGCGGACAGCAACACGGCCACGGTCACCGTGACTACCGGCCCGATCGCGGTGGATTTGTCGAAGTATGTTCGCGTGGGCCGCTTCGATTTACCCGAGCCGACGCGCACCACTCCTCCGCTGAACAACCTGCTCGGACAGGAAGCTTCGGGTGTGACCTACAACTGGGACACCGACACCCTGTTCATCGTCGGCGACGGCGGCACCTCGGTCACGCAAGTCACGAAGACCGGCGCTTTGGTCAGCACCATGACGCTGCCTCCCGGCGGCAGTTCGCAAGGCACCGAGTTCTTTGACACCGAAGGCATCACCTACATCGGCGGTGGCCAATTCGTGTTCACCGAGGAGCGCGACCGCCAGGCGGTGAAATTCACCTATCTGGGCGGCGGCACGCTCCTCCGGAGTGCGGCGCAGACCGTGAAACTCGGCACGACGATCGGCAACGTCGGCCTCGAAGGTCTGACTTACGATCCGCAGACGAGCGGCTTCATCTTCGTTAAAGAAGCGGAGCCCATCGGCATCTTCGAAACCACGATCGACTTCAACGCTGGGACGGCTTCGAACGGTTCTCCGTCCACGGTGAACTCCACCGACCTCTTCGATCCGGCGTTGGCCAGCCTCGAAGATATGTCCGACGTCTTCGCCTTCTCCAACCTGCCGTCCATGACGGGTCAACCCAGCGCGGGCAACCTCCTCATCCTGAGCCAGGAATCGGGCATGATCCGCCAGGTGGACCGTTCTGGAAACATCTTGGGCACGCTGACCCTCGTGGCCGATGCCGGCAATCCGCTCACCATCCAGAATCAGACCCACGAAGGTCTCACGATGGATCGCGCCGGAAACATCTACGTCGTCAGCGAGAACGGCGGCGGGGATACGGATCATCCGCAGCTCTGGGTTTACGCTCCTTCCGAGGCCGCCAACTTCGCCCCGACGGCCCTGGCCCTGAGCACGTCATCCTCGACCATCCCGGATAGCACCTCCACCGCGCTCCCTGTCAAGATGGCCACCATCGTGGTGACCGATGCGGATGGTGTGGGCGTAAACAATTTCTCGGTGTCCGGTGCGGACGCCGCGGATTTCCAGTTCATCGGCAGCGGCCTCTATCTGAAAGCCGGAACCGTCCTCAACGGCACCACGAAACCGACTTACAACGTGATCGTGAATGTCGATGACACGATGGTGGGCATCACCCCCGATGCCTCGGCCAACTTCACCCTCAACGTCACCGGAGCCGGCGGCGGCGGCGGCACGATCCGAGTCACCGAGGTAGCCCCGTGGAGCAGTGGCAATAGCCCGGGAGTGTTAGCCGACTGGTTCGAACTGACCAATACCGGCTCGACCGCCGTGGTCATCACGGGTTGGAAGATGTTTGACAGCGGTGCTGGCGGGTTCGGTTCTTCCGGGCCATTGAACGGCATCACCAGCATCGCCGCGGGTGAGTCAGTCATCTTTGTCGATGGCCAGGCCAAGATCGCGCCTTTCATCTCCAACTGGTTCGGGTCGAATCCTCCTCCCGGCCTTCAGGTCGGTTATTATGGCGGCCCTGGCCTCAGCACGGGCGGCGACGCGGTCACGATCTACAACGGCAGCGGAACCCTCCAGGCCCGCGTGGACTTCGGCGCGTCTCCCGGCGTCCCCGGTCCATTCGGAACCTTCGACAACTCGGCCGCTCTCAACAACGTGACCGTCACCCAACTCAGTGTGGTGGGCGCGAATGGCGCCTTCACCGCCGCAGCCACGAGCAATGAAATCGGTTCGCCCGGCATCGCCGTCGTGTCCGGAAGCCCGCTGGTTTCCATCGTGGCGACCGACGCCAGCGCCTCCGAGACCGGACCGGACGCGGGCACATTCCGCATTTCCCGCACGGGCAGCACGACCAGCGCGATGACGGTTATTTACACGATCGCGACCGGTGCGGGCCACGCCGTCAGTGCGGACTACACGCCGACGCTGACTTCCCCGGCGACGATCCTCGAGGGCGATTCGTTCGTCGATATCACCATCACCCCGGTGAACGACACGGACGTTGAGGGCAACGAAACAGTCACCCTGACCTTGGGCGACACCGGCAGCTACGACGTCGGCTCGCCGTCCTTCGCCACGATCACCATCGAGGATAACGACTCGCCGAACCAGGCGCCGACCGCGGTGGCGCTGAATAACACGGTGCTGCTGCTCTCCGAATCGACCAGCACCGCCGCCGATGTGCGCGTCGCGGACATTTCCGTCACCGATGACGGCCTGGGCACGAACACACTGTCGGTGAGCGGCGCGGATGCCGGATCCTTCACGATCACGGGTAGCTCGCTGTATTTGAAAGCGGGCACCGCGCTCAGCTACGCCAACAAGCCGACCTATAACGTCACGGTCAACGTCGATGACACCACGGTGGGCCTCACGCCCGATGCCAGCACGACCTTCACGCTGAGCATCGCGCAGTCTGTCGCGCCGGGCACCGTTGTGATCTCGGAAGTCGCTCCGTGGTCCAGCAGCAACGGCCTCGGCCTGCTGGTCGACTGGTTCGAAGTGACCAACAGCGGCACCGTCACCGTCAATCTCTCGGGCTGGAAGGTGGACGACAACTCGCACGCCAGTGGGACTGCGGTGGCTCTCAATGGCGTCACCAGCATCGCCCCCGGCGAGTCGGTGATCTTCATCGAATCCAACGCCCCGTCCACGGTGGTGACAAACTTCCGCAACCTGTGGTTCGGCACCGCGCTTCCAGCCGGAGTGCAAATCGGCACCTACACCGGTTCCGGGATCGGCCTGAGCGGCAGCGGGGACGAAGTCACGCTGTTCGACGCCGCCGGCAACATCGTGACCGGCATCGGTTTCGGTGGGTCGCCCGCGACGGCTCCTTTCACCACGTTCGACAACACCGCCGGCTCCGGCTCCAACACGCTGCCGTTCCCGGTGGTGACAACCTTCAGCGCCGTCGGCGTCAACGGTGCTTTCGCGGCCAAGGCAGACCCGAACGAAATCGGTTCGCCGGGCAACATCGGAACGGGCCGCCTGATCGTGACGGAAGTCGCCCCGTGGTCGAGCACCAGCGGTGTGGGCCTGACTGCTGATTGGTTCGAAGTGACTAACATCGGCGTCGCTGCGGTGGACATCACCGGCTGGAAGGTGGATGACAGTTCCAACGCCATCGGCTCCGCCTTGCTGCTGAACGGCATCACCAGCATCGCTCCGGGCGAGTCGGTGATTTTCATCGAGACCAGCGGCAGCCAGACGGCGGCCGGCAACGCGGCAAACTTCCGCACCCTTTGGTTCGGCAGCAACGCGCCCGCCGGTCTTCAGATCGGCAGCTACACCGGTTCTGGGATCGGCCTGAGCACCAGCGGCGACGCCGTGAACCTCTACGATAGTGGCGGTGTGCGACGGGCGAACGTGGTCTTCGGTGCGGCTCCTGGCGGTCCGTCGTTCGCGACTTTCGACAACGCCGCCTGCCTCACCTACGCCACCATCTCGACGCTGAGCGTGGCCGGCACCAACGGCGCCTTCGCAGCGACGGGCGACGCGAATGAAATCGGTTCGCCGGGTGCCGTCGCGAACTACACCCTGCAGATCCTCCACTACTACGGCGAGAGCGGCCTGCTCGGCATCGAGACCGCGCCGATCCTGGGTGCGATGATCGACAGGTTCGACGGTCAATACTCGAACACGATCGTGCTCGGCGAAGGCGACAGCTTCATCCCTGGCCCGTGGCTGGTCGCGGGTGCGGATCCTTCGTTCAACATGCTGCTCCACACCACCGCCTCCATCTCGGGCGGACCGGCCGGCGCCTTCACCGGTGCTGCGGCGACGACGGCAGTGCCGTTTGCGCAGGCGGACATCGCGATCATGAACGCATTTGGGACCACGGCTTCGGCGCTCGGCAATCACGAGTTCGATCTCGGCTCGCCGGTGCTCGCCGGCGCGGTCTTCCCGGCGAATTCGACGAGCGTGGGCAACTGGCAGGGCGCCCAGTTCCCGCTCATCACGGCGAACCTGGACTTCGCGAACGATAGCTCTCTGCGCACCCGGGCTGACAGCAGCCTCGGCGGCACGGGGAGCGGCAGCATCGGGGTGGCCGGTTCGGAAGTCACCGCGATCAAGGCGAAGATCGCGCCGTATGCGATCAAGACATTGAACGGCGAGAAGATCGGCATCGTCGGTGCGACGACGTGGGAACTGCTCACAAAGTCTTCGCCCAACGGCACGGTGCCGAAGGACGACGCCAATGGCAGCACGAGCGACCTGCAGGAAGTGGCGGCGTATCTCCAGGGGGCGGTCAATGCGCTGCAAGCGCTCGGCGTGGACAAGATCGTGATGGTGGATCAACTCGACGCGCTCCAGCGCAACAAGGACCTCGCGCCGCTCGTTTCCGGCATCGACATCATGGTCGCCGGCGGCGGCCACGAGCGGATGGGCGACGGGACGGATACCGCTTCTGCCTTCAACGGCCACGACGCCGACTTCATCGCGGACTCCTATCCGATTGTGACCAGTGGCCTCGACGGCGCACCGGTGCTCATCGTCACCACCGACACCGAATACACGTATCTGGGCCGCCTTGTGGCGGACTTCGACGCCGGTGGACGGCTCATCCTGCCGAACCTGAACCCGGCCCTGAACGGTGCCTATGTTTCCACCGAAACAGCGCTGCAAGCCGCCTACGGCACGACGAACTCCGCGGCCACGATCATCGCCTCGAGCACGATCGGCACGCAGGTGAAGGCGATCACCGACGCGATCAACAGCATCGTCGTCGCGAAGGACAGCAACGTCTTCGGTTACACGAACGTCTATCTCGAAGGCGACCGCGTCTTCGGCCGCACGCAGGAGGTGAACCTCGGCAACATCACCGCCGATGCGAACGCCGCGGTGGCGCGGACCGCGCTTGGGCTTTCGAGCACCGGCGCCGTGTTCTCGCTGAAGAACGGCGGCGGCATCCGTGCTTCGGTCGGTTCCGTGCTCGCGAACGGCACGAAGGTCGGCCCGCTGGCGAATCCGATCACCGGCAAGCCTGCGAACGCGATCTCGCAGCTCGACGTCGAGAATGCCCTCCGCTTCGACAACAAGCTGATGGTCTGCGACATGACGCCGACCGGCCTGCTCGGCATCCTGAACTTCGCCGCCGGGCTGAGCAGCGGCCCGACGGTGCAAAACGGCGGCTATCCGCAAGTCGGCAACATCCGCTTCTCCTACGACTCGGCGCAGCCCGCCGGGCAGAAGGTGCGGTCTGCCGTGCTCATCAACGATCTCGGCCAGGTGGTGGCCCCGCTCGTCGAGAATGGCATCGTCCACGTGGGCGCTCCGGCGAGCTTCCAGGCGGTCATCCTCAACTTCACGATGAACGGCGGCGACGGTTACCCGATCAAGTATCTGAACCCGCCGACAAACACGACGCCGAACAACGAGGTGACGAACTTCCGCTTCGTGCTCACGAACGGAACGCTCTCCGCGCCGGTCGCGCGCAACCTCGACTTCACCGCGACGAGCACCTTCACCGGCCTCGGCCTCACGGCTGCGGACATCATGGGTGAGCAGAAGGCGTTTCAGGATTACCTCCTCGCGCGCCATCCGGCGACTGGGTCGGCTTACAACATCGCCGACACGCCGGTGGCGCTGGATACGCGCATCCAGCAGATCGCGCAGAACGGCAACACCGACACCGTGCTGAACGGCTACACGGCGCCGAGCTACTCGATCGCCTACTCGACCTACTCGGTGCCGGAAGACGACGGCTTTGTGACCGTTTATGTCGAGCGGACGGGAGCGACTCCCGCGGCGGACATCACGTTCACGACGACGGACGGCACGGCGCACGCCGGCGTGGATTACACCGCGCCATCCACCACCGTTCACTTCAACGCTGGGGCAACCTCAGTCCCGGTGGACATCGCAATCGCGGACCTCAGCGGCACGCCGCAAGGCAACCGCAGCTTCACCGCCGCGATCACCGCGGTGCCCGCGGGAAGCTCGATCGGGAGTCTTTATCCCTCGACCACGATCACGATCACCGAGCCCGTTGGCATGGTGGCATTCGTTTCCACTGCGGAAACGGTGACACCAGTCAATAGCTCCGGCCTGCCGAACAACCTGCTCATTTCCTTGCAACGCACGGGCGGAGCGGGTGGCGCGGCTTCGGTGGATGTGTCGAAGACCGGCGGCACGATTCTGCCTGCCGAGTTTACCTTCACCAACCCGACGACCGTGAGCTTCGCCGACGGCGAGACGAGCAAGACGGTGAGCGTGCAGCTCAACGCCATCCCGGCCGCGGCTTCGCGCACGATCATCCTCGGCCTGAGCGGCGCGACGGGCGCGACGCTCGGCACGCCGGCTTCGACGACGATCACCATCAGCAAGAAGGACACGACGGCGCCGCTTCTCACCGTGGTCTTCGGGGTTCCGAATGCCTCCGGCCTGGTCAACGTGTCCGGCAGCACCGCGGATAGCGGGACCGTGTTCACGGGCATCAATCGCGTCGAACTCGCGGTGGTGAACGTCAACGACACCGGCACGCCGACGAGCCTGGCGCTTGCCGCCGGCCCGTTTAATCAAAACGTCCAGCTCCAGCACGGCTCGAACAAACTCACCATCACCGCCTTCGACAACAGCGGGAACAAGACGATCAAGAGCGCGACGCTCACGTTCACAAACCCCGTGGTCACCGCACTCGCGGGCACCTACACGGGGCTGGTGCTGCCATCTGCGGTCACCCCTTCGAATGACAACATTGGCCTCCTCACCGTCACCGCAACCGCGACGGGCACGCTGAGCGGCAAGTTGATGATCAGCGGCGTCAGCGCGTCGTTCTCGGGCGCGCTCGACAACGCGGGCGATGCTCACTTCAAGCCCACCAATGCGAAGTCGTTCGGCGTGATCGACAAGACGGAGTTCGAGTCCTACCTCGGCGCGCTCTCGGTGAATATCGCGGGCACGCAGGCGGTGGGCACGCTGAAGACCTCGGCGAGCGGCTCCGTTCTCGCCTCAGCCACCGCGCTGAAGCAAGCGACTGCGGCCGATGCGGCCCTGCTCAACTCCGGCGCGGCGCAGAAATACAGCGTGGCTTTCCCAAGCCAGTCGCAGAGCGGCCTGACCGCGAGCGAGGTTCCGCAAGGCGACGGCTACGCGTCGGTGACGGTCTCCCCGAACGGCACCGTCTCCGCGGCTGGTGTGCTCGCCGACGGCGCTGCCTTTTCGACGTCGGGCAAACTGCACGCCGTCAGCGGCGCCACGCAATCCGTCTCGTTGCACCGGAACCTCTACCGGGGCCGGGGAGCGCTTGCGGTTGAACTGGTCTTCGACCTCGTCACCGGAGCGAACGCCGATTCGGACGTGCTCGGCGCCGACGCCGTGTGGCTCCGCCCGGCGCTGGCGCGCGCCCGTTACTACAAGGCTGGTTGGCCCTCCGGTGTCACGATCGATGCCATCGGCGCGCGCTTCACGGTGCCCGCGGCGTCGAGCGTCCTGCCGGGTCTTGTCACCACGAGTCCGAATGCGCTGCTCCAGTTCGCCGACGGCGGCATCACGGGCGTGCTCACGCGCGACCTCGATATCAGCACGACCAATGTCTTCATCAACAAATCGACCGACACCGCGCTGAAGCTGACGATCACGAAGAGCACCGGCGTCTTCAAAGGCGCGTTCACGCATCCCGACACGACGCAGCCCGCCTACAAGGGCATTATCCTGCAGGAAGGCGCGAATGCGAAAGGCTTCGGCTTCTTCCTCACCACGCCTCCGCTTACCTACGGCGGCAGTGGCGAGAGCGGCGGCGTCACCTTGCTCCCGCATCCCTAGCCCGGACCCCGGGTGGTTTGCGGATGCGGTGGGCGGCGAGTTCGGCTTAAGTCGCCGCCCATGAGCCGCGTGTTGATCCTTCTTGCCCATCCGGCGCTGCACAAATCGCGAGTGAACCGGCATCTCCTCGATGCCGTCCGCGACCTCGACGGCGTCACCGTCCGCGATCTCTACGAGGAATACCCCGACCTGCACCTCGATGTGGATCGCGAGCAATGCCTGCTCGGCGAGCATGACGTGATCGTGTGGCAGCATCCGTTCTTTTGGTATTCCTGTCCGGCACTGCTGAAGGAGTGGCTCGATCTCGTGCTCGAATACGGCTTTGCCTACGGCGAAGGCGGCGACGCGCTGCGGGGAAAACGCGTGCTCACAGCGATTACGACGGGTGGCCCGCAGGAGTCGTATGGCGCAGATGGCTTGAACCGCTACACGATCGCGCAACTGCTCGCGCCCTTCGAGCAGACGGCGCGGCTGTGCGGGATGGAGTATCTCGAACCCTTCGTCGTCCACGGCACGCACAGCCTCTCGCAAGACGCGATCGCCGCGCACGTCGCGGCGTATCGTGGACGCATCGCCACCCTCTGCGCATGAGCGGCCAATTCTTCTTCCAGGCGTTTGTCTATCTCCTCGCCGCGGTGATCTCCGTGCCGATCGCCAAGCGGCTCGGGCTCGGCTCGGTGCTCGGGTATCTCGTGGCGGGCGCGATCATCGGACCGTCGGCGCTGGATCTCGTCGGCGAGCACGACGAGGTGATGCACTTCGCGGAGTTCGGCGTGGTGATGATGCTTTTCATCATCGGTCTCGAGTTGCGCCCCTCGCTGCTCTGGCGGCTGCGCGGGCCGATCCTCGGGCTCGGCGGCGCGCAGGTGCTCGCGACCGCATTGGTGATTGCCGGCGTGGCGTTGTGGGTCGGACGCATGGGGTCGGAAGCGGTCGCCATCGGCCTCATCCTCGCCATGTCCTCGACAGCCATCGTGCTGCAATCGCTCGCCGAGCGTGGCGTGCTCAAGACCAGCGGCGGGCAGGCGTGCTTCTCGGTGCTGCTCTTTCAAGACATCGCGGTCATTCCACTCATCGCGCTCCTGCCCTTTCTCGCGCATCGCGCGACCGGCGCGGCTGCGTCGGCGGGGGCGCTCGCTGCGCTGCCGAAGTGGGCGAGCCCGCTCGTTACGCTCGGTGCCGTCGCGAGCGTTGTCGTCGCCGGCCGGCTCGCGCTGCCGTTCATCTTTCGCTACCTCGCGAAGACGAAACTGCGCGAAGTCGGCACCGCCGCCGCGCTCCTTCTCGTCGTCGGCACGGCGCTGCTCATGTCGCTCGTCGGACTCTCCGCGGCGCTCGGCGCGTTCGTCGCGGGCGTGGTGCTCGCCGACAGTGAGTATCGCCACCAGCTCGAAGCCGACCTCGAGCCGTTCAAGGGCCTGCTGCTGGGCCTCTTCTTCATCGCCATCGGTGCGGGCATCGATTTTCCCTTCATCGTCGCGCATCCCGGCCGCATCGCCGCGCTCACGGTCGGTCTCATCGTCGTGAAGATGCTCGTTTTGCTCGTGCTCGCGCGTCTCTTCCGCCACGAATGGAGCGCGTCCTGGCTGTTCGCGTTCGCGCTCGCGCAAGGCGGCGAGTTTTGTTTCGTGCTGCTCTCGCTCGCCGCGCGGCAAGGCGTGCTCGATCCCGCCGTCACCACGCCGCTCACTGCCGTGATCGCCCTGAGCATGGCGCTCACGCCGCTGCTGCTCGTGATCAACGAAAAGCTCGTCCAGCCGATCTTTGCCCGGTGCGGTCGGAAGAAGGAGCGCGAGGCGGATGAAATCGACGAGCACGACAACGCCGTGATCCTCGCCGGCTTCGGCCGCTTCGGACACATCGTCGGCCGTCTGCTGCGCGCGAATGGCTTCGGCGTGACCGTGCTCGACAACGATCCCGACCAGGTCGAGTTGCTCGGTCGCTTCGGCCTAAAGGCATTCTACGGCGACGCCTCGCGCAGGGATCTGCTCATCGCGGCCGGTGCCGGGCGCGCGAAGCTCTTCCTCTGCGCGATCGACAACGAGGAGAAAGCGATCGAGATCGTCGAACTCGTGCAGCGCGAGTTTCCGCACCTGAAGATCATCGCGCGCGCCGAGAGCCGGCAGCACGCCTATGAGTTGATGAAGCGCGGCATCGACCACCTGCACCGCGTCACGTTCGCCAGCGCGCTCGATTTCAGCATCGACGCTCTGCGCACGCTCGGCGTCCGCGCGCACCAAGCCCACCGTGCGGCGCGCATCTTCAAGGGCTACGATGAAGCTGCGATGCGCGATATGCTGAAATATTGGGAAGGCGACGATAAGGACTACACATCGATCGCCCGCCAGCACATCGAGAACCTCGAAAACGTCCTGCGCGACGACAAGCGCCGCTTCGTCCGCTCTTCCGACGACGGCTGGGATCTCGGCGTGCCGAAGAACGACGCCTAGCGCGCGATTGACCCGCGCGCGTCGTCCTTCCATCTCTCCCCGGTGCGCCTTCCCGCTTTTATCTCCGCGCTGATCCAGCCGCCGCGCCGGGCGGTGACGTGGCGTGCGGTGGCGCCGCTGGTGGTCTTCCTAGTCGTCTTCGCCGGGCTCGTTCTCTTCCTCGAAATGCGCGGTGTGTTGCGCTTCACACGGCTGAATGCGTTTTGGCTGATCGCGGTCGCGCCGTGGTTTTGGTGGATGCACCATGCGGGCGGCTCGGGCTTGAGCGGGGTGCGCAGCGTGGTGGCGCTGCTCGTGCGGTTGACGCTGGTGGGCGCGTTCGTCTTGCTACTCGCGGAGCCGCGCGCGGTGCGGAAGTCGGACACGCTCTCGGTGGTGTATGCGCTCGATGTGTCGGACTCGATGGGCGAGAAAGTGAGCGACGCGGCGCTCTCTTGGATCATGCAGACGGTGCAGAAGAAGCCGGAGAAGGATGAGGCGGGGCTGGTGGTGTTCGGGCGCGATGCGGCGGTGGAGTTGCCGCCGCGGGCAACGTTCCCGTTCGAGACGATCAACTCCCGCGTGGCGAAGGACGGCTCGGATTTGGCGAAAGGACTCGGGCTCGCGGCGGCGATGCTGCCGGAGGGGAATCAAGGTCGCGTCGTGCTCGTGAGCGATGGGAATGAGACGGATGGCTCGACTGCCGCGATGCTCGATTCGCTCAAGGCACGCGGCGTCGCGGTGGATGTGCTGCCGATCGGCTTCGACTTCGCGAAGGAAGTTTGGCTCGAGCGGCTCGACCTCCCGCGTGTGGTGAAGCAGGGCGAGACTTACGAAGCGAACGTGCTGCTCAACTCGCTCGCGCCTGGTCGCGGCACGCTGCGTTTGCAGGAGAACGGGAAGGTGATCTTCGAGAAGCCGGTCGATTACACCGCGGGGAAGAACCGCTACTCCCTGCCGCTCTACCTGCGCGAGCCCGGCTACTACGAATACGTCGCGACGATCGAGCCTCCCGCGAGCGAGGACGGTTGGAAGGAGAACAACGTGGCGGTCGGTGATCTCTTCCTGCGCGGCGAGGGGAAGGTGCTCATCGTCTCCGCGAGCCGTGGCGATGTGCGCGACTGGGAGCCGCTCGCCGACGCGCTCAAGGCCAGCCAGCGCATCGTGCAGACGCGCTTCGCCTACGAGTTCCCGCGCGATTCGCTCTCGCTGCTGCCTTACGATCTCGTGATTTTCCCGAACGTGCCGGCGGATGAGTTCGATCCGCAGCAGCTTCAGAGCTTGCGCGACGCGGTGTATCACCAGGGCACCGGCTTTGTGATGCTCGGCGGCGCGAACAGCTATGGCCCGGGCGGCTATCACCGCAGTGCGGTGGAGGAAGTGCTGCCGGTCACGATGGACACGACGCAGAAGAAGGTGCTGCCGAAGGGTGCGCTCGCGATTATTTTGCACACGTGCGAATTCGCCGAAGGCAACACGTGGGCCAAGCGCATCGCGAAGGAGGCGATCCGCGTGCTCGGCGCGCAGGACGAGGTCGCGCTGCTCGACTTCGAGTGGGGCGGCAACGCGACGAACAACGGGATGAACTGGGTCTTCCCGCTCACACCCGCGGGGCAATACGAGAAGCTCGCGATGGCGATCAACAAAGCCGAGCCGGGCGACATGCCGGCCTTCGAGCCGGGCATGGTGCTCGCGCTGAATGCGCTCAAGGCGAGCGACGCCTCGGCGAAACATCTCATCGTGATCTCCGACGGCGATCCGTCGCCGCCGACGCCGCAGACGGTGCAGGGCTTCGTGGATGCGAAGATCAGCGTGTCGATGATCGCGATCAATCCGCATGGCGGGCAGGACATCAGCATCATGCAGTCGGTCGCGGCGGCGACGGGCGGGCGCTACTACTTCCCGCAGGATCCGGCGCAGCTCCCGAGCATCTTCATCAAGGAAGCCAAGACGCTGAAGCGCTCGATGCTGCAAAACCGCGTCTTCACGCCGACGGTCGAGTTCCCCTCGCCGGTGCTCAAGGGCCTCGATGCGGTGCCCGAGCTGCGCGGGCTGGTGCTCACGACGATCAAGCCGCGCGCGACGCTGGTGCTCCGTGCGCCGCCGGAGAAAGCGGAGGAAGCCGACCAGATCGATCCCGTGCTCGCGACGTGGCGTTTCGGGCTCGGCACGACGGCAGCGTGGACGAGCGACCTCGCGCGCAACTGGGGTAGCGAGTGGGTCGATTGGGAGAAGTTCAACGCGTTCGTGAAGCAGCTCGCGCAGGAAGTCTCGCGCGTGGAGCAGAAGAGCGATCTGCACCTGCGCGCCTTCGCGAGCGGCGGGCAGGGCGTGGTCGCGGTGGAGGATTTCGCAAAGGACGAAAGCTTCCTCGATCTCACCGCGCGCGTCGCGGGGCCGCGCGGCGACACCATCACCGTGCTGCTCAAGCAGATCGCGCCGCGCCGCTACCAGGCGATGTTCCCGCTGTGGGGGAAAGGCCGCTACCAGGTGATGGCCGCCGGCACCGGCAGCGCGGGCGGGAAGGAGCGCAACGAGCAGGCGCTCGGCGGATTCGCGGTGCCTTACTCGGCGGAGTATCTGCGCTTCCGCAGCGATCCGATCGCGCTGAAACAAATCGCCGAGCGGACCGGTGGGCGCGTGCTGAGCGCGAACGACGTGGACCTTTTCCACCCGCAACGTGTGACGCGCGAAAGCTCGCGCCCGGTCTTCGATTGGTTCCTCCTCGCGCTCTGCATCCTCGTGCCGCTCGACGTGGGCGTGCGGCGCATCCAACTCGACTGGGACGCGGTCCGCGCGTGGTTCCGCCCGCGCCGCGCGGCCTCGACGGAGACGATGGGCGCGCTGCTCCAGCGCAAGGCGCAGGTGAGGGAGCAACTCGCCGAGCCGCGCGCCGCGCGCCCGCCGCCGATCGTCGCGCCGTCCGTGCGTCCCGCTGCGCCGAAAATCAAACCACCCGAGCCGACACCCACCGAGGAGCCCGGCGGCGAAGCTCAATCCACAACCGAGCGCCTGCTCGCGCGGAAGCGTAAACGCCAGGGCGACGAGCAACAGTAGCTCGCCAGCGGATGCAGTTTTTCAGGCCGCAGCCAGCGTCCGGGCGTGGGTGATCTCGCGGTGGCCGATGGGCCGCACTTGCGCGGCCTCCAGCGTCACCACGGCGGCGGTCTTGCCGTCGAGAGTCGTGAACTCCACTTCGTAAGCGAGGCCGTCGCGATAAAGATGCACCACTGTTCCCACATCGCCGGCTTCGAGCGCTTCGGCTGGGACGGGTGTGGTCAGCACTACTCGGTCGTGTTCTTTGATCATGGCTTTCGATTTAACCGTCGTGTGGATAGGCCGTCACCAGCCGCGGGGCGGTGGTGCCGTGGTCCACGATCCAAACCGTCCGCAGCACCGGCTGCCGGTGCGCGGGAGTTTGGATGGAACCGTCGAGAACATACTTCCGCCCATGCGGCGAGGCCAGTTCTTTGGCGACCTCTCCGGTCGCCGCCAGCCCGAGCAGTGCGGCGACCAACGTCTGCCAATCCTCACGCTGGAAGCCGTGCGCGATGAAGAACGCGGCCTTGCCTCCGTTGTCGGGATGCGCCGGGTTCAGCAGGTAGTCGGCGATCTTCTCGCGCTCGACGATGGCGAGATGGGCGTTCGGCAGCTTCATGGTGCGCGGCTATTCGATCTGCACCGGCAACCTGTCGGGAAATGGAATTGGGAAGCTCATCGGTGGGATGTTTGTGCGAGCCGAGGTATCAGAAATTTATCCGCTCATTCAAGCAAACCACGGCTGGTTCTCGGGCAGGTGCACCGTCGGCGGCCTGACCGGGTATAGCGACTGGAGCGATACGCGGAGTGCGCGGAGTATGTGACGCGGTGGACTGAGCCTGCGCGGGGGAGATTTCGGCTTGTCCGAAAGGCGGGGTGGCGATGGAGTCGGCTTATGCTGACCTCTTGCGGCTCAAAAGCGATGTCATGCGCTTCTGCGCGTGTTCCATGAAGAAGCACTTACCACTCGTTCTGCTTCGAGGTCCCATCGCGTTTGGCCTTTGGCATGTCGGTCCTTTCGTTCAACGTCAATGGGGACAGCCGATATCGATAACCATGGCTCTATACGCGTCTTTTTCCTGTCCGGGTTTGTTGCGAACATCTTTTATCTCCTTTTCGGCGCATTGCTTCACTTCGCACTCCACAGACGCAGCCCCTTTTGCATTGCCGCTGCAGACCTTTGCTTCAGCGCATGCATCGCCGCCTTTCTCGCTTGGCTCGCTTTGGGGATCCACGAAGAACCGGAAACGTCTAAGTCGCTGCAGCGCCTATGAAGGATTGTCAAGGGTCGTGGTGGAAGCGACAGCGTTTGACGGATGGTTAGGAGGAGTGGCGAGGCTCGGGGTTGAGTATCTTAGTTCCCCCCGAACCGAGACTATCTCGCAGCGGCTTCCTGGAGTCGTGGCTGGGTGCTGGGCGGTTTAGAACATCGGGTGAGGTCAAGGGTGATGGGTGGGGCGAGGCGCCGTGCGGACGGCCTTGGGTCAGGATGCGGAGTCCGAAGACTTCCAAGCTCCTATGCGAGCAGCAGGGTAGCTCTGCCCGCACCGGGACCGCGCGGGGCGGCGGGTGCGGGCAGGCTCTGCGCCCAGTCAGGGAATCCGAGGTCATCGGTCCTGGATGGACCCAAGCAGTAAGCGCCGACCACTCTAAACCGTCGACGGACCGTTACGTCCGCCAGCTGCAGGGCTTCGATCAGGGGCTTTACCGTTGGCAAGATATTGCGCATCGCGGGTGAGGCGATCAGAGAGGCGTTAGCTAGTTAGTTAGTGGTGATGAGGCTGGGTGAAGTTTTGGCCAGCGGTAGCGGGGGGGCTCCGCGGAAGCCGAGATCGGCGAGGGTGGCCCGGCTGGTGAAGAGCCGCCAGAGGTCGATGAAGAGCAGACGCACGCAGGCGATGACGGCTTTCTTTTTGCGCACGGTGCTGCCGTGGCCCTCGCGGATCACGGCGCCCCATTTGGCGAAGCCCTGCCAGCCGGGTTCCCAGCGGAGCAGCCGCCAGATGGCTTCGGTGAGCAGGCTGCGCAGGCGCCGGTTGCCTTGCCGGTCGATGTGGCCGAGGAGCTGGCCGGGGCCGCCGGTGCTGTTTTCGCTCGGGGCACAGCCGATGTAGCTGCCGACTTTTTTGCGGTTGCTGAAGCGTTGCCAGTCCATGACTTCCAGGCAGGCGGTGAGCGCGGTGAGCTGGCCGAGGCCGTGGGGCAGTGGCACGGTGAGGGTTTGCGCGGCCACGGCGGCGAGCCGGGCATCGAGTTCGAGGATCTGCGCGTGGAGGGCCTGGGCCATGGCCCGCTGGGGTTCGAGGGCTTCGCGCAACCAGTCTTCGCCGTCGGCGGTGAGTTGGGAGACCAGGCGTGGCCACATCTTTTTGCCCCACCAGCAATCGGGAAAATCGAGCCGCCCGAAGTCGAGCATCAGCCCGCGCCCTTGCGCTTCGATCTTGCCGCGCAGGGCGATGAGCTGCG
>VFJQ01000113.1 GCA_009885995.1 Verrucomicrobiota bacterium | reverse complement strand
CTTGGTGATGACGACCTCCTCACCGCGCTGGGTTTCGGCGATGAGTTCCGGCAGATGAGCCTGTGCTTCTTCGAGCGTCACGGTGTGCATGGATGCGATCCTGCCACGCACGCGCGCATTTTCAAAACCATTCTCCGCCTCGGCAGTAAAGTGGCTCACGCTGCCCCAGCGTGACTGCCGCAAGGCAGGTCGAGGCGGAAACACGGCGACAATCGACCTCCTCCCGCGCGCCGCGCGCTGACCAAAAAGTTTGGGCGCTGGCGCGCGCACGGGAACTTCACGCTGAGGCAGCGTGAGCCACGACCGACTCCACGAAAAACTTTACTGGCCCCGGTGGCGGCTGCCGTCGATGGAGGGCGTCATGCAAGCCCCGGCTGAACTGCATGCGTGCCGCGCTTCGGTGCCGGGTTCCGGCCCGGCGGTGTGGCGTGGGAAGACAGTGGGCTCGTTCGTCGCGATGAAATTCTCTGCGTTGACGCAATGAATGCGAAGCTTCCCGGTATCGCGATCAGGACGGACGTCGCGCCTGCTGAGTTCATCCACCGCATCGAGTCTTTGGGCTTGCAGGGTTATACATTCGGTCGCCAGAGCACATGGAACGAGTCCAACGGCAACCTCTGCCTCAACGTGTATCCACCACATAAGACTCGGCACGAAGCCCTGCGAGGTCAGTTGGTCTGTAGCCCGCGATCGACTGTCTCGACCGAACTTGAGATTCGTGCACGTTGGTCCAACGGTGATCGTCCCACTTACGCGACCTATGTCGCTACCGCGAAGCAGCTTTTCCAACCACTGCTGCGCGCCTATCGAGCGTGCCATATCGGACGCTGTGTGATGATGGTTGAGTCAAAGCAGTCTCTCCGTCCCAAACTGTCCGCCCGCACCCAATACTTCTTCGACCAATTCACCGCCGCAGCAAATGCGCAGTGCCTTAGCGCCCTCGACTGGGAACGCTTCTATCAGTTCATTCACACAGCCCACGCGTGCCGTTCTCGCCTGTCCCTCTCAGACCTCATCGAGGTGCTCATCGAACGAGGGTTCGCGCAGAACGATGCGCCCTACCTTGCCAAAATCTACGAACACCGGCGGAGTCTCCTTTCGTGCCAGAAACCGCGAATGCCTCGCATCGAATTCGACGAGGACGACGACACACCAACGCTCGACCAGCCATGAAGCTGCTTCGCGTCCTCGCCTTCGCAGCGTATGCCGGTTTTCTTGGCTCACTGCCATCGGCAGTCGCCGCCCCGGAGGATTTGGATGCGATGTTCGGCAGCGGGGGCATCGTAGCGACTGATTTCGGGACTACCTCCGACATTGGTGGAAGCGTGGCGGTGCAGGGCGATGGAAAGGTTGTCGTGGCCGGCTATTCCATCGACGGAGGCGACACAGACTTCGCATTGGTCCGCTACAACGCCGACGGGAGCCTCGACACGAGCTTCAATGCTACTGGCAGAGTGACCACCGCTATCGGCAGCGGTTCCGACGCCGGCCTCAGCGTGGCATTGCAGACTGACGGGAAGATCGTCGTAGCGGGAAATTCTCACAACGGCAGCAACGACGATTTTGCGGTGGCGCGATTCAATGCAGATGGGTCGCTCGACACGACCTTCAATGGCACTGGCAAGGTGACCACCGCTATCGGCAGCGGCATCGACCAAGCTTACGGCGTGGCGTTGCAAGGCGATGGAAAGGTCGTCGTGGCGGGACATTCATATAACGGCAGCAACTACGACTTCGCGCTGGTGCGCTACAATGCCAATGGGAGCTTGGATACAACTTTCAATGGCACTGGCAAGGTAACGACTGCCATGCTCGGCAGCAGCGACGATCGTGGCCGCAGCCTGGCATTGCAGAGTGATGGAAAGATCCTCGTCGCGGGACATTCTTCCAACGGTGGCACTAATGACTTCGCCCTGGTCCGCTACAACGCGAACGGGAGTTTGGACACCAGTTTCAACGGCACCGGCAAGGTGACGACCGCCGTTGGCTCGGGTCACGACCGTGGGGAGAGCGTGGCGGTGCAGAGCGATGGGAAGATTGTCGTGGCCGGGTATTCTTCGAACGGCAACAACGACGACTTCGCGCTGGTCCGCTACAACGCCAACGGAAGCTTGGACCCGAGCTTCAATGGCATCGGCAAGCTCATCACTGCTATCGGCGGCAACGACGACGTCGGGCGCAGTGTCGCGGTGCAGAGCGACGGCAAGATTGTGGTCGCTGGATATTCGGACAATGGCAGCGACGACGATTTCGTGCTGGTCCGCTATAATGCCGACGGCACTTTGGACTCGATGTTGGGTGGCACCGGCAAGGTGACCACTGCCATCGGCAGCGCCCACGACCGTGCTTTTGGTTTGGCGGTGCAGAACGATGGAAAACTGTTGCTGGTCGGCACGGCATACAATGGCAGCGACTTCGATTTAGCCGTGGTGCGTTACCACGCGTCCGACCCCGCCACCGCGGCTCCGATGCTGACGATGCCAGCCAGTGGCACACTCACAACCAAGCCGGTCGCGGTTTCTTTCACGCTACCCGAGCCTGCACTGGACGGCTCGGTGACACTGACCTTTGTCGGAAACACGACACAGACGCTGACACTCGCGAACAATCAGGGCTCCGTCGGAACGCACAGCTTCAGTTTTGATCCAGAGAACCCGACCCTGTCTGCGGCCATTGCCAACGGGGCGGCGATTCCCGACGGCACCTACACGGTGACGCTCTCTTACCAAGACGTGCTTGCTCATCCTGCTGCCGGTTCATCAGCGAGCAATGTGGTCATCGACACCGCGCCACCCGCATTGACCTTGCCGGCGGATATCATCGCCGAAGCTTCTGGTGCGAGCGGGGCGGTGGTTGGCTACGTCGTGAGTGCGAGTGATACGGTGAGCGGGGCGCTGACTCCGAATGTGAGCCGCGCGAGTGGGAGCGTCTTCGCGCTGGGCACGACGACGGTGAACGTGTCGGGAACGGACGGTGCGGGGAACACACAGACTGGGAGTTTCAGCGTAACCGTTCAGGATATGACGAAGCCGGCGTTGACCCTGCCCGCGGACATCATCGCCGAGGCGACCGGGGCGAGTGGCGCGGTGGTGAGCTTCAGCGTGAGTGCGAGTGATGCGGTGAGCGGGGCGGTGGTGCCGATGGCGAGTCCGGCGAGTGGGAGCACGTTTCCTCTCGGAACGACGACGGTGAATGTGTCGGCGGCGGATGGCGCGGGGAACATGCAGACGGGCAGCTTCATGGTGACGGTGCGGGACACGACGAAGCCGGTGATCGTGCCGGGGCCGATCATCGCGGAGGCGACGAGCGCGGCGGGCGCGGTGGTGGATTTTGCTCCCGCGGCGACGGACACGGTGAGCACGCCGGTGGTGGAGGCTGCGCCGGCCAGCGGTTCGGTTTTCCCGCTCGGCGACACGACGGTGGCTGTGACGGGGACGGATGCGGCGGGGAATGTGGCGATGGGGAGCTTCGTGGTGCGGGTGCGCGATACGACGCTGCCGGTGCTGACGGTGCCGGGGGCGATCACGAAGGAGGCGACGAGT
>VFJQ01000109.1 GCA_009885995.1 Verrucomicrobiota bacterium | reverse complement strand
GGAGGGGCCGCCAGGGCCGCCCTTCGCGAGCGCGGTGGTGGATGGCGTGGCGACGCTCAATCCGGGAGACGCGGCGACGGTGAGCGTGTCGTTCGACGGGACGAATGTGCATTTCAGCTACGGCATCCCGCGCGGGGAGACGGGCGGGGAGGGGCCGCAGGGGCCGCCGTTTGCGAGCGCGGTGGTGGATGGCGTCTCGACGCTCGACCCCGGGCAGCCGGCGACGGTGAGCGTGAGTTTCGATGGCTCGAATGTGCGCTTCGTCTTCGGCCTCCCGCGCGGGAACGACGGCGCGGAGGGGCCGCCCGGCGACGTGAGCGCGCCGCAGCTCGCCGCGGCGATCGCGGATACCGCGCGCAACCCGAACACGGTCGGCCCTTTTCCCGGCGTCTTCAGCGACCCGGTGACGCAGGCGGAGATGGAAGCCTACGTGGCGTGGAACGAAGCGCGGTGGCAGTCGGCGGTGCGGTAGCCGGTCTTTGAATCTCGCTCAGTCAGTGGCGATGCGCGCGCGGCGACGGGGTCGTGAGAATATTCTTGCTGTCCCAGCCCGCGTTGACGCCCGCTGCCGCCGCGTGCATCCTGCGGGCATGAGCATCACCGCCATCGTCGAGAACGACACGATCAAGCTGCCCATGCACGTGCCCGACGGGACGCGGGTGGAGATCACGCTCACGGAGGGGATGCTGCGGCGCGCCGCAGCGGACTTCACGCGGATGCCTGGGATGTGGCGGCGGATTTCGATGCGCCGCTGCCGGATGAGTTCTGGCTCGGTCGCGAAGCATGAGGCTGCTGCTGGACAGGCTTGCTCTGCACCTCCACATCGGGAATCGTCTCACCCATGAGCGTCGCTGAATTGCCGATCAAGATTGACCGTGAGCAAGTCGCGCATTTTTGCCGCGAGCGCGGGATCCGCAGGCTGAGCTTGTTTGGCTCGGTCTTGCGGCGGGATTTCGACGAGCGGCGCAGCGACGTGGACGTGCTCGCGGAGTTTGAGCCGGGAGTGCTCCAGCGGGCCGGGTTTCGCTACTTCGGCTACGGGGAGGAATTGGCGGCGATCCTTGGGCACAAGGTTGATTTCTGTTCACGGTTGCACCCGCTGATCCTGGATCGGGTGAAGGACGAGTTGCTGCCCGTGTATGAGCATTCGTGACACGGCGCTGACCTTGCGGCAGATCGTCGAGCTTTGTGACAAAGCCACCGAGTTGCGGGCGTCGGTCAGCGTGGATGAGTTTCGCCGCGACTGGCGCCATCAGATGCTCGGTGAGCGGCTGGTGGAAGTGCTGGGCGAAGCGGTGAAGCGTTTACCGGACGATTTGTGCAGCCGCCATCCGCAGGTGCCGTGGCGCAAGATCGCAAGCACGCGCGATTACATCGCGCACGGTTACGACAGCGTGGATTACGATGTGATCTGGAGTGTGCTGGATGTGGAGGCCGCTACTCTGCGGGAAGCGGTGTGCGGCATTCTGGCCGCTGAGTTTCCAGAACCATCCGCGTAACCCGTGGTCACGCGGGATCAGCGCACGAAGCTGCGCAGTTTCAGCCAGAACAGGAGATCCTTCGCCCACGGATGCACGTCGTCGGCAGGGATGCCGTTTTTGCCCTGGCTCAGGCCGATGCCGTGCGGGCCGCGTTCATAGACGTGGAAGTCGAAGGCGACGCCGGCCTTGCGCAGCGCGGTGACAAACTGGAGCGAGTTCTCGACCGGCACGCCTTTGTCTTCGCCGGTGCTCCACACGAAGCACGGCGGCGTGTCCTTGGTGACCTGCTTCTCGTTCGAGAGCAGTTCGACGAGCGCGGGATCGGGATTTTCGCCGAGCAGGTTCTTCTTCGAGCCTTGGTGCGTGAACTCGCCGAGCGTGATGACGCCGTAGCAGACGATGCCGACATCGGGGCGCGAGCTCTGGCGCTCGATCGGGTCGGTGTCGTTCGCTTTGCCCGCGTCGAAGTGGGTGAGCAGCGTGGTGGTGAGATGACCGCCGGCGCTGCTGCCCATGATACCGATGCGCGCGTGATCGAGCTTCCACTCGGCGGCGCGCGAGCGGACGAGCCGCACGGCGCGCGCGGCGTCGCCGAGCATGATCGGGTGCCGGTAGCCTTTCGAGCCGAGCCGGTATTTCAGCACGAAGCACGCGATGCCATGCTCCGAGAGATACTCGGCGTAGCCCGCGCCTTCGTGCGGCGCGAGGCCGCCGTATCCGCCGCCGGGGCAGATGACGATCGCGGCGCCGGTCGCCTTCTCGGTCGGCGGGAGGAAAGGCGTGATGGTGGGTTTGTCGTGGTCCGCTTCGCCGAGCGCACCGGGTGCTTTGTCGGGCCAGAGCAGGATGGGATCGAGCGGCGCGGCGTGGGCGGCGACGGTGAGGGCGAGGAGGACGAGGATGCGCATGAGGTAGTGGGTAGTGGGTAGTGATCAGTGATCAGTGGTCAGTCATCAGCGAGACGTCTACCGCACCGGCTTTACTGACCACTGACCACTGATCACTGGCTTACTCAACTCGCCGCAGCGCTAGATGCTGGAGCGCGAAGCTGGCGTCGGGCAGCGTGAGTCGGACGGAGACGGTCTGCTCGCCGGCAGTGAGCGTCACGCGGCCGAGCGGGAGCGTGTGCCATTCGTGATCGGGGGACTCGCTGTCGCGCGGGGCGCGGTCGGGCATGGGGATGACTTTCGCCGGGGCCTGCGGCACGGCGACTTCGAGTGCCTGGCCGCCGGTCTCGGCGCGGAGTTTCAGCTCGGGTTCGGCACGGTCGCGGTTGAAGGACACAGCGAGTTCGTAAGCGCCGGGCTGCGCGACGGCGATCGTCCATTCGGCGCGCGCGTCCGCGGCATCCCAACCGGTGATCCACGCGTTGTTCGGCGCCTTGGTGCTGTAGCTGAGCCCGCCGATCAGCTCGGCCTGTGCGGCGCTGGCTTCGACGAGCGGCTCGGCGCGATGCCCGACGGGGACCGGCGGACGATCGCGCGTGACGCCCGCAGAAGTGAGGCTCCACCAGCGCTCGAACTTCGACGAGAGATCATCGACGATCATGCGCGCGTCGGCGTTTTTCGCGAGGTCGGTCTGCTGGCCGGGATCTTTCTCGAGGTCGTAGAGTTCCCAGCCGCGCCCGCTGTTCACGGCGGAGAAGCGCTGCGTGATGACGGTGCCCTGCGTGCGCTGGAGGTCGGTCCGCGCGCGGTTCTGGATGAAGATCTCGCGCTCGGTCCACGCATCCGCTTTCCCCTCCAGCAACGGCACGAGGCTGCGTCCGTCGATGGGAAAATTCGTCTTCTGCTTCGCGCCGGTCAGTTCGCAGAGCGTCGGCAGGATGTCGATGGCGTGCGCGAGCGTGGGCACGACGCGTGGTTCCTTGAGCCGCGCCGGCCAGCGCACGAGCAGCGGCGTGCGCGAGCCGCCTTCGTAGAGGCTGCCTTTGCGCCCGCGCAGGCCGGCGACGTAGCGCTCGGTGGCGGGGCCGTTGTCGGTGAGGAAGAGCACGATGGTGTTCTCCGTGAGCTGCCATTCGTCGAGCTTGGCGAGCGTGCGGCCGATGTTCGTGTCGAGGCTCTCGCACATGGCATAGACGCACGCGAGGGTGTCATCGAGGCCCTTGGCTTTGTATTTCTGAAACTCGCGCTCGGTGCATTGGAAGGGGGAGTGCGGCGCGTTGTAAGCGAGGTAGCAGAACCACGGCTGCGCGCGGTTTTGCTCGATGAAGCCGAGCGCCGCGTCCGTGAGCACGTCGGTGATGAAGCCGGGCTTTTTCGTCCACTCTGCGTTGTGGCGCAGGCGCGGGTCGAAGTAGTTGTTCCAGTGCCCGAGGTTGAAGCCGAGCGCTTCCTCGAAGCCCTGGCCGTTCGGCGTGTAGGGATAGTTTTCGCCGTTGTGCCACTTGCCGAAGAGGCCGGTGCGATAGCCTGCTTTCTTCAGCACCTCGGCGATCGTCGTCTCCTCCGAGCGCATCGTCTCCTCGCCGCGCGTGACGCCATGCACGCCGCCTTGTAGCGGATAGCGGCCAGTCAGCAGCGCGGCGCGCGTAGGCGCGCAAAACGGCGTGACGTAGAAGCGCTCGAAGCGGACGGACTGCGCGGCGAGCTTGTCGAGGTTTGGGGTGTCGAGTTGCTTATTCCCGGTGAAGCCGAAATCGCCGTAGCCCTGGTCGTCGGTGACGATGAGCAGCACGTTCGGCGTGGTCGCGGTCGCGGCGGAAGTGAGCATCCACGTCATCAGCAGCACCACGAGCGAGCGCGGCAGTTTGGATAAACCACCAAGGCACCAAGGCACCAAGGCAAGCAGGAGTGGAGTTTTCATCAGTGGTTAAGCGATCGCCGAGCGGTCCAGCGTCCCGCCTCGCCGCCTTTCTTGGTGCCTTGGTGTCTTGGTGGTGAAAACACCGGCTTACACCGTCGCTGGCACGACGTAAGGCTTGCGGTAATCCCGCGTGAGCATCGTGTCCGCCGCCGGGTTCTTCACGAACTTCTCCGTCTTCGGATCCATCTTGAGGAACTCGCCGAGCACGAGCTTGTCCTTGCTCACATCGACGCCGTTTTTGCCGAGGTGATCGACCATGCGCCCGAGCGTATCGGTCGCTTCCTTGGTCCCTTTGATCTTCTCCCGGATCTCGCCCTGCTCAGCCTTCGCGCCGAGGCGATACGAGATGTTACCCGTGTGGCACAGCGCGCTCGAGAGGTGGCCTTCGAGGATGTCGGCGTGCAGGTCGGTGGACTTCCGGCTGCGCACGGCCTTGATGAAGTTGGCGAAGTGGTCGCTTTCTTTTCCTTCACCCGAGGCGGCCTCCGGGGCGCCGGGATCGGTCTGACCTGCCGGCACCTTGAAGTTGCCGAAGCGCTTCACGAGCTTGCCCGATTTATCGAACGCGCCCGCGCCCGTGTAGCTCGGGATCACGAGATAGCCGTTCTCGCACTGCACGATCACGCCGATGCTCGCGCCGCGGTATTCGTCCATCGCCTTCGAGTCGGTGGCATCGGGAAGACCGCGCACCTCGAAGATGAGCGGCGCCTTCTTGTAGCCGTGGTAGATGAACTGCGTGTTCGCGGTCTCGCCGTCGTCGATGTAGCCGAGCCGGCCGCCGACGCTGAAGACGCTGGGCGACAGCGCATCCTCGCCGAGGAACCAGCGCGCGATGTCCATCTGGTGAATGCCCTGATTGCCGAGGTCGCCATTGCCCGTGTCCCAAACCCAGTGCCAGTCATAGTGCAGCTTCAGCCGCATCAGCGGCTTGATCGGCGCGGGCCCGAACCACAGATCCTTGTCGATCGTCTGCGGCCACTCGAGCGGCTTCTCCGCTTTGCCGATGCTCGGGCGGCGCTTGTAGCACAGGCCGCGCGCCCAGACGATTTTGCCGAGCCCGCCGCCCTTGATCCATTCCTGCGCCTGACGCAGTCCGATCGACGAACGGCTCTGCGTCCCGGTCTGGCAGATCTTGTTATACTTCCGCGCGGCTTCGACGGCTTTGCGGCCTTCCCACACGTTGTGCGAGACGGGCTTCTCCACATACACATCCTTGCCCGCCTGCATGGCCTGGATGGCGATCAGCGAGTGCCAGTGATTCGGCGTCGCGGTGCTGATAGCGTCGATGTCCTTGTTCTCCAGCAGCTTTCGGAAATCGGTGTAGCCCTCGACATTGATGTCCTTCTTCGCGAGCGCAGCCTTGCCCTTTTCGAGCACCGCGTAGTCCGCGTCGCACAGCGCCGTGAGCCGCACGCCGTCGATGCTGGTGAACGCCGAGATGTGCGAGTTGCCGCGGCCGTTGAAGCCGATGGTCGCGATGCGAATCGCGGAGTTCGAGCCGGGCGCCTGCGCATAGACTTTCGCGGGCAGCGAGAGCGCCGCGCCGGCGGCGAGGCTGCGCTGGAGGAAGGAACGACGGGTTAGTTTGCTCATGGTGATAGGTGGGTTGGTTTGGTGATCCTACTTCGCGAACGCCGCGAATCGCTCGTTGAGCTTTGCCGCGTCAGGCTCGGCTTGCTGGATGAGAAAGCGATACTTGAGCGTGAGCGTCTGCCCTGGCTTGAGCGTGACGTTCCCCGACCCCGGCGGCAGCGTCTTCTCCATCGTGCTGCCGCCGAAAGGATTCGCGGCGAAGAGGCCGTAATCGCGGGCGTGCCAGCGCGTCGGGTGGCTGGTGTTCTTCGGGTGATCGAACATCGCGATCGTGTAGGGCTTGTCGCCGATCGGCCCGCTCATCGCGACCCACCGCGCCGGCTTGCCCCACGCGTCGGCATTCTTGAGCCCTTCGCTGCTGAGGATCTGGCCGACGCCGGGCGTGTGGCCCCTCGGCCGCTTCACGCGCATCGATTCGGCGATGCGGATTCCCATCGTGCCTTCCTTCGTTTCGCCGAAGACCACTTCCTTCTCGCCCGCGGTGAGCGCGACCTCGAAGTCGAACTGCCGCTCACTCTCCGGCGTGGAATAAACCACCAGCCGCTGCGTGCTCGTGAGCGCCACCGAGCCGTCCGGCGCGATCCACTTCTGCGCCGAGACGATCTCGCCGGACTCCTTGCCGCCCTCGGCCTTCACGATCTTGTCGTGGACGATCTTGCCGACCGGATGCTTGGGCGGCTTCCCGCCGGAAGTTGCGGCTTCGCTCCAATAGTCCGCCCCGTTAACCATCCCGTGCGCGAACCACAGCGAGCGATGGTGAATGTGGTCGTGCTCCTCGTCGGGCACTTCGTCCAGCGGCCACGAGCGCGTCATCTTCGCGCCGCCGGGTCCGATCACCGGCCAGTAATGCACATGCGGCGTGTCCTTGTAGCGCAGCTCGGTGAAGAGCTTGCCGTCGAGTTCCACGCGCACGCGGTCGTCGAGTTGCTGGACGCTCACCTCCGCCAGCGCGGACGACGCGGCGATGGCGAGCAGAGCGGGGAGAAGGCGGGCGGGATTCGGCATGGGGTGCGGAGGCTAGGGAGTCGGCGCGTGATGCGTCAACCGGCGAGCTACTAACCGAAAGCGCAGTGCGCTCTTTGGCACATTGCCGGTCGCGGACGATTTTGTTGCCGGAAAGTGGGAGGCGTTCCGCCGCCCCGATGATCGAGCAGCGTTTGGGATGCGACATCCGTCGAGCATTGAGGTTGTGTAATAAAACGGGCTTGCCTGCTTTTCGGGTGCCCATTAGAACGCGCCTTGTTCCTCCCGGTCATGGAAACATCGTCTCCTCACAACGATAAGTCACCCGTCGCACTCGGAGCGTGCGGGAACGGATCGAGTTCGATTTCTTAGGGAGCGGTTTTTCCGGGCGCCGCGGATGGGCCCGGTCGGCATGTCGGTCGGGGTCCGTGCATGGTGCACGAGGCGGGAACGAGTCTCGATGGCGGTCCATGCACGGTGCATAATAATCAGTCCTCGGCATAGACTACACTGGGCGCGTGAAAGAAGGAGCGAACCAGCTTTTGCTGAGCTTTGATGGCTTTCAGGTCGGTTGCCAGCCGCTCCCGGAGCGATTCATTCCGTGCGAGTGGCTTTTTGGCGACGCCGTTGGTCTTGGCATACTGCCAGACAAACTCATCGGGATTGAGGTCCGGCGCGTATGACGGCAGGAAGTGCAATTCCAACTCCCCGCGACACGCCGCCACATAGGCGGCCACCACTTTGGCCCGATGAATCGGATGACCATCGACGACCAGAAATACTTTGCCGCGCCCGCCCCGACGGAACTCCTTGAGGAACTCCACAAACCTCTCGGCATTGTGCATCCCGGTATAGACTTGGCACCAGAACCCACCCTTGGCGCTGACCGCGCTGATCGCACTGAACTTCTGGCGTTGCCCGGTGGTTTTGACCACCGGAGTCCGCCCCTTGAGCCCATAGGTTCTGCCCAGATTGGGTTCGGAACTAAAGCCCGCCTCATCCAGAAAGAAGATCGTGGCCCCATGCTTCCTCGCCCTTCGACGCAGCCGTGGGTATGGCTTGGCGAGCCATTCTTCGACCGCTTGAGGATCGCGCTCGTAGGCCCGGCGCAGGAGCTTCTGAGGGGTGATGTCCAGGCTGGTCAGCAACCGCCCCACCGCCGTGAGTTGGAGGCTGATGCCAAACTTCTCCGCGATGAGTCGCCCCACGATCTGCCGCGTCCACAACCCAAAGTCGAAGCCATACTGGCGTGGATCTTTGCCGATGATCCAGCCACGCACCTGCCGGCGCTGCTGGCCGTTCAGTTTGGGCTTTGGCCCGCGAGCCTTGCGCAGGAGCAGGGCCGCTTCACGCTTCTTCTGATGGCGGCGCAGCCACGGATAGATCGAGGTGCGGCACAAGCCCAGCGAGCGCATGACTTCGCTGGGACTCTCGCCATCCTCCACCACCCTCCGCACCGCGAGCAAACGGAGCATCTCCAATGATTGATGATCTAGCTTTCGACCGTCTTGCTTGGGCATGCCTAAACATGCTGGCTCGGTCGCATGTAGT
>VFJQ01000035.1 GCA_009885995.1 Verrucomicrobiota bacterium | reverse complement strand
ATCGGGCCAAAGTGGTGGCCGCCTATGTGGCGGCGTGTCGCGGGGAGTTGGAATTGCACTTCCTGCCGCCATACGCGCCGGACCTCAATCCCGATGAGTTTGTCTGGCAGTATGCCAAGACCAACGGCGTCGCCAAAAAGCCACTCGCACGGAATGAATCGCTCCGGGAGCGGGTGGCAACCGACCTGAAAGCCATCAAAGCTCAGCCAAAGCTGGTTCGCTCCTTCTTTCACGCGCCCAGTGGAGTCTATACCGCGGACTGATTAGTAACAGCTCCATATCTTCAAGGAACCTCTAATAACCCACTTTTGCTAACAACGTGTATTACATAGGTGATCGCTAAGGTAAGCGGAACGTTGGGAGAATTGGGCTCAGCGCTTGGCACGGCTTGGCAAGTGCGCTAAAACAGGCGTCCGAAGTTAGGAACTCGCATCGTTGTCGCAGGTTTTTCATGCCGCCCTCCAGTTCCTGAGTCCAAGGCGCTCGATTTGCTCGAAGCGCACCATGTATAGACCAGGTTGGTCAGCGCGATCGCCGCCCGGTTGGCCTGTAGTTCTTCCAGACGCATCGCCTGGTCAGAAAGCCCGCTCTCTTTGGGTCGGAGATACTTGCTCATCGTCCCGCCATCTCATCACAGCCACGCTCTATCGGGAAGCAAACTCGATCCTCTTTTGCAACTGATGCTTGCTTCATGAGTGGGGGTTTTAGAGGTGCCCTAAAGGCGATCGCCCCGAGTGGTTTGCGCAATTCGCCAGCCAACTCCCGCTGGCCAACGCGATCCTCGGTTTGCCCGCCGCGGATGTCATCGCGCGGGTGGCGGATGCGAAGTTCTGCGAATCTGCCTCCGGCCCGTGGCTCACGGCGACGCGTGAGTTTGGCCCGACGGCCACATCGGCGGTGGATGCACTTTTCGATGGCGACGGCACCTCGCCTTTCGTCCTCTCGGTCTTCACCCCGCCGGCGCTGCCGGCGGGGGTGGTCGCGGTGCCGCCCGGTGCGCTGAGGCGCATCTTCGCCTTTGTGCAGACGATCAAGGCCAACCCGAACTACATCGAGTCTATCGGGATCCAACTCGGCATCGTGGGCGCGGAGAGCAGCGCGGAGCATCCGGTGCCGGAGTTCACGCTGAAGGTGGAGCGTGGCGGCGGGTGCGAGTGCGTGAAGGTGATGTTCAAGAAATGCGACTATCCCGGCGTGGTGATTTATTCGTGCCGCGCGGCGGCGCGTGGGAGCAGCTCGCCATCGATCTCACGAGTCCCTATCTCGACGACCGCCCGCTGCTCGTGCCCACGCAGCTCGAAGTGCGCGAATACCGGCTCCAATTCTTCGACGGGGATGCGCCGACGGACGAATTCACCGAGGTGCAGAGCGTGACGGTGGCGCCGTAGCCTCTCCCGATCTCCCCTTCTACAAGTCTCCCAGTCCCGCCTTCCCCTCCATGCCCTACGATCCCAATCTCCCGCAGGAAAACACGCTGATCGACGCGGCGCAGATGCGCGCGCAGCTCCAGGCGCTCAATGCGCTGATCCAGGCCCGCGCCACGCCGGAATATGTGACCACCGCAGCGAATGCCGCGCAGTATGCGGCGATCGCCGCCAGCTCCAGCAATAGCAATGCCGTAGCCACGCTGGGCCAGTTTGCCGACGGCGGCTACAGCCAGAGCCAGATGCAGGACGTGATCAATAAGCTCGACGAACTCATCCAGGCGCTGCGGCGGTAGGGAAACGCTGATCGAATCCGCAGCTTGCGCGGATGGACGCAGATTTCGGCGGGACAGCGCCGTGCCTGATCTGTGGAAATCCGCGTAATCTGCGGATTCTCCTCTCTCCTCGCCTTAGTCAGCAGTGCCCTACGGCACGAGCGACCAGGCTTTCACGCTATCCTTCATGCGCAGGATGAGCTTGCCGTCGGCGATGCACGGGGACGGCACCCATTGCGCGCGGACGGTGGCGCGGCCGAGGTCGGTGAAGGCGGCGGGATCGGCTTTGATGGCGACGAGGGAGTTGCCGTTGTTGCCGAGGAAGAAGATCTTTCCGTCGGCGAGAAGCGGTGAGGAGATTTGGGCCGGGAAGGGTTGCGTCCAGCGCTGGCTGCCGGTGGCGAGGTCGAAGCAATAGGCGTCGTCGTCTTCGATGAAATAGACAACGCCGCCGTGGATAATCGGGCTCGCCTGCGTGCGGCGGGCGTCGATGGGGAAGTTCCAGCGCTTCGTGGCGCCGACGGTGGCGAGCGCGTAACAGATGAGACCGATCTCGGGCTTGCGCGTCTGGACCACGAGCGTGTCGCCGGAGATCGCGGGGGTGCTGTCGCCGCCGCCGGGAGCGGTCCAGAGGATGGCGCCGGTTTTCAAATCGACGGCATCGAGACCGGCGCGGCCATTGGCGAGGACGAGCGTCTTGTCCCCTGCCCTCCACGAGGCGGGCGAGGAGTTGCCGCCGCCGGCTTTCTCCTGCTTCCAGAGCTCTTTGCCGGTCGCGGCGTCGTAGGCGACGAGCTTGTCGATGTTCACGACGAGCACCGGTGGAAGCGGCGAGGAACCGATGCCGCGCTTTTTGTCGAGCGGGGTCTGCCAGGCGAGCTGGCCGGTGGCGGCGTCGAGCGCCCACACGCGGGTGCTGGCGACGGCGAAGATTTTCCCATCGCCCACGACGGGTGTGGACGATCCGCCGCGACCCACGGCGGCGCCAGGCAGCTCGGTCTTCCAGAGCGTCTTGCCAGTCGCGAGATCGAGGCAGATGACGGCATCATTCGCCATGCGGATGGTCGGTGGGACGGCGGCGACGATCTGCGCCTTGATCGTGTCGCTCCAGCCCTGCGCGTCGAGCCACGCCTTCATCTCCGCGTCGCTGGCGAAGACTTTTTCGGAGTTCTTGTCGAGCGTTTCGAGCACGCCGAACGGGATGGCGAGCTTGCCCTTGGCGAAGCGGGCTTTGACCATGCCGGCGAAGAGCTGCTGCTGCTTCTTGTCGAGGTTTTCGTCGATCCACTTCTGCGTGAATTCCTCGAGTTTGCCACCGCGCAGTTTCGGGTCGAGCGCCTCGCGAGTTTTCTCCATCCTGTCGATGACCTCCTTGCCGAGCGATGCGGGGTTTTGCCAGCCGAGCTGGCGGACGACGATTTCGTTGATCTGCCGCGTGGTGCTCGGTTCGTTGCGATGCCAGACGACGGCGAGATACACCTTCCCATCGGCGACGATCGGGCTGGAAAGCCCGCCATCATCCTGGGCGGGGATCTTCTCGCTCTCCCATAGGTCCTTGAGTCCGTCCTTCGGCATCGCATCGAGGAGCTTCGGCGAATCGGCGAGCACCCCGTTGCGCTGCGGGCCGCGCCATTGCGGGAAGTCGGCAGCGGCGAACGCGAAGGTGGACGTGGCGAGGAAGGCGAGGGCGAGTTTCATGCGGGGCGGAGAGTGGTAAGGCCGCGCCGGATTGCAACCCCGGTGCGGTCATCAAATCCGGTGGCTGCGCGTTCCGGCTGTAGGGCAAGCGCACCGCTTGCCGGGAATGAAGTCACATCCCGGCAAGCGGTGCGCTTGCCCTACACGCCGCCGCGCCAGCAGCAGCGCCCCAGCGGCGAGCAGTGCGGCGGACGAGGGCTCGGGCACGATGGCGAAGAGGACGGCGCGGTTGATCGCGTAGGTGGTGCCATCGGGGCCGAGCATGGTGGGCGTGTAGGCTTCGCGCGCGCCCTCGGCGAACAACTCGATCGCCTCGCTGAAGGTGTTCGTCCACAGATCCCAGCGGTAGAGCATGCCGTCCTCGCTGTTCGCGAGGATCGAGTGGGTGAAGGGATCGACGACGGCGGCATTGATGCACCACTCGCGCACGAAGGGCAGCGTGGGATCGGGCGTCACGCCGGCGATGGTGAGGATTTCCTTCATCACCGGCTGGCCCGTGACCGGATCGATCTGCGTGTCGTTCGGATCGAGGATGGCGAGTTTGTTGATACCGGTGCCGCCGGCTTCCTTGTAGTCGTTGTATTTGGAGAAGATGAGGTAGGTCGAGGTGCCCGTGTAGCTCGGGACCATCGACCTGGGGACGATGGACACCGTTTCATCCCAGCCGAACGAACCCGGTGTGAAGCTCTGCGAGAGATCGGCGGAGAAGTTCCCGAGTGTGCCGCGGAAGTGATAGCCAGGGAGCGTGCCGAAATAGACGCGCCCATCCGGCCCGACCGTGGGTGAGGTCGTGCCCGCGTCGTCGATGTAGCCGGTGAGCGCGACGTTGTGCAGCGGCGCGAGGGTCGCGCTGTCGATCGCCGCGAGATAGTCGCTGCCCTGGCTATCGCCGGTCATTCCTTGAAGCCCGAGATACACCTTCGATCCGTCCAGCGAGAGCGCCGGGGCGCTGTTCGTGCCGAGCCGAAGCCCGGTCACGCCCGCCGGTCCCGTGATCGCACTTGCGGCCACGTAGGCGGCCGTTCCATTCGGCGCGATGCGGGCGATGCCGCTCGTCAGCCCGCCGGGCGCCGTGCCGCTCACCTCGTAACCGAAGTAGATATTCCCCGCCGTGTCGGAGGTGATCGGCGTGCTGATGAAGACGCTCGCATCGTAGGCCGCTTTGTTCGCCATGTAGTCGGGCAGGAAGCTGATCCGCTCCGGGGAGACGGACGTGGCGTTGGCGTCGGCCACGCGATAGACGGTGCCGCCGATGCCCTGGTAATACAGCGCGCCCGACGGCGTAAGCGTGGGCGAGAAATTCGGCACCCAGTTGCCGTCGGAGGGTGCGTTGACGAAGTCGGTCATCACATCCCAGAGCAGCGTGCCATCGCTGCCGCGGACGGCGTCGATGCAATACTGCCCGCCGCTCCCGCGCACCGGGACCACGATGGTATTCTGCGGCGTGGCGAGGGGCGAACCGTAGTGGATGAGGATCGGCTCGGTGGGCGAAGTTTCATCCACCGACATGGACCACACGATGCGATCGAGCGGCAGGGACTTCACCGGCGCGAGCCCTGTGTGCTGCGGATCGCCCGCATGCCCGAGCCACTGCGCGCAGAGGGGAGCCGGCAGCAGCGCGAGGAGCAGGAGAAAGCGGGCGATCATCCACGAATTGGGCCGCAGGCCGTGCACCGGTTCAACGCATTTCCTTGGATGCCGCGTGATGGATTCGCGATCCGCAGCTTCCCGCCCCGCTTGCGCCAACGGCGCAAAACTCCGATAGCCCAAGGCGCAGCCTTGGGTGTAAAACGCCGCACCTTCGTCGAGCCCTGAACGGGCGTCCCCCAGCTATGCCGCAATCCCTCGCCCACGTCCTCATCCATCTCGTGTGGAGCACGCGCCTTCTCAAACCATGGATCACCGACGACATCCGCGACCGCTTTCACGCCTACACGCTGAGCGTGCTCAAGAACCTCGATTGCCCAAGCCTCGAGATGAACTCGGAGCCCGATCATGTTCACATCCTCTGCGTCCTCGCGCGCACAGTCACGGTCGCGAAGCTCGTGGAGAAGACGAAGACGAGCACTTCGGGATGGTTCAAGACGCTCGGACCGCCGTGGAGTGAGTTCTATTGGCAGGGCGGATACGGCGCGTTTTCCGTGAGCCAGTCGCAGGTCGAAACCGTGCGCGACTACATCCGCGGGCAGCACGGACATCATCGCAAGCAAACGTTTCAGGATGAACTCCGCGCGCTCTTGCAACGGCACGGCATGGCGTTCGATGAACGGTATGTGTGGGAGTGAGGGACGCCCTTTCAGGGCTCGGTCTTCGACGGGAATCCGCTTCCCAGCCCTGGCGGGCTGGGCTTTCGGCGGACGCGCCGTTGGCGCTTCCGCCTCATCTCCGAGATGCCGTTCCCGGCACCACTTACGCCTCGTCCCCCAGATACCGCCCCGGCACCAGATACCCGCGCACGTAGTCAGCCACGGCCTCGGCGAGCGGGGTGAGCGCACGGGCGTAACCGCTGGCGCGCAGCTTCCCGATGTCGGCTTGGGTGAAGTATTGATACTTCGCCTTCAGCACCTCGGGCATGGGGATGTAGTCGATGCGCGGCTCACGATCGAGGGCGGCGAAGATCGCGCGGGCGAGCGTGTTCCAGGAGTTCGCTTCGCCGCTGCCGAGATTGTAGAGGCCGCTCGCGCTCGCGGTCTCGGCGAGGTGGATCGTCATCTCCACGGCGTCTTTCACGTAGAGGAAGTCCCGCTTCTGCTCCCCGTCGGCGTAGTCGGGCCGGTCGCTGGCGAAGAGCTTGATCACGCCGCTCTCGACGACCTGCCCGTAGGCTTTGTGGACGAGGCTGCGCATGTCGGCTTTGTGCGCTTCGTTCGGGCCGAAGACGTTGAAGTATTTCACGCCGACGATGCGGTCGAGCAGGCCGCTGCGCGCGGCGTGCGTGTCGAAGAGGTGCTTCGAGTAGCCATACATATTCAGCGGGCGCAGCGTGGTGAGATCGGCGGAGTCGCTCATGCCGCGCTCGCCGTCGCCGTAGGTCGCGGCGCTGCTGGCATAGACGAAGCGCGCGCCGCGCCCGAGCGCCCACGCGGCGAGGTCGCGGGTGAACTCGTAGTTGTTCCGGATGAGATAGCTCGCGTCGCGCTCGGTCGTCGCGCTGCATGCGCCGAGGTGGAAGACGCAGCTGATGTCCGCGAGCTGCGGGCTGTCTTCGCGGGCGAGCCGGAGGAGGTCGTCGCCCTCCATGTAGTCGGCGAAGCGCAGCGGCACGAGGTTCTTCCACTTCTCATCGGTCTTGAGCAGGTCGGCGATGAGGATGTTGTCGATCCCGCGCTGATTGAGCGCCCAGACGAGCGCGCTGCCGATGAAGCCGGCGCCGCCGGTGACGAGGATGCGTTTGGAGAGCATGAGTGATTGGTGATTGCGGATTGCCGATTGGGCAAGCGCCGTGGTGTTGTTCAACCAGCAATGTTTCGCCACTGGCTCCAGCTCCTCCGCGCACCGAATCTCTTCACCGTCCCCGGTGACCCGCTCGCGGGCTTCCTCCTCGCCTACGGGGCGGCAAATGGCGGCAAGGCTCTCCTCGATCCGCGCGCCGCGCTCGCAGTGCTCGCGAGCCTTTGCCTCTACAGCGCCGGGCTGGTGCTGAACGATCTGCTCGATCTCGACGAAGACCGGCGCGAACGCCCGGATCGCCCGCTGCCGAGCGGCGCGGTGCCGGTGCGCGCAGCGAAGATCGCCTGCGGCGCGCTCACGCTGGTCGGGCTCGCGGCGATGACACTGGTCGCGGGGCAGGCGGGCTCGGTCGTGGCGATCGCACTCGCGCTGTGCATCGGCTGCTACAACGGCGTGACCAAGAATATCCCCGTGCTCGGCGCGATGAACATGGGCGCGTGCCGCGGGCTCAGCCTGTGGCTCGGCGCCGTCGCCGCGACGCAGCAAGCGTGGCCGCAAGCGGGCATCGTCCTCATGGGCGCGATCATCCTCACCGCCTATATCGCCGCGGTGACGAATCTCGCGCGGCATGAGACGCGGCCCAGCG
Organism: Verrucomicrobiota bacterium; assembly: GCA_009885995.1. Lineage (GTDB taxonomy): Bacteria > Verrucomicrobiota > Verrucomicrobiia > Chthoniobacterales > Chthoniobacteraceae > VFJQ01. Next base: position 87,728 of record VFJQ01000035.1, on the reverse strand, counting down.
CGCCGGTCTTCGCTCGCGTGCTCCCGGCGCTCGTGCTCTTCGGCGCGACGCTGCTCTTTCACTTCGGCCTCGGCCCCATCTTCCAGCGACTCGCGACGACGATGTTCGCGATCGCGCTCGCCTTCGCCTCCGCGGAAGCGGGCCGGCTTTTCCGCAAGCCCGCGCCTCCGCTTCCACCGTCGATCGGCGCGCTCATCCGCGTGCTGCTGCCGCTGCAAGCGGCACTGTGCCTCACCTTCCCGTTCACCATGCAGGCGCGCGCGACAGCCATCGCGCTGCTCGTGCTGATGCCGGTCTCGCGGATCGTCGGGCGGCGTTTCTACGCGAGTTGAAGCGGCTTAGGCGAAATTTCTCCTGCCGCTCGGCAGGCTGGCGTGACCGGGGATTCATGCTTTTCTACCCGCCCCTAAATCCGTGCCCGCATCCCGCAAACTCCTCGTCGTCCAATTCGCCGCCCTCGGCTGGAATCTCGTGCGCGATCGCGCGGAGTTCCGGCCTGCGGAGACGATCTTCCCGGGGCTGACGTGCGTCTTCCAGGCGAGCTTCCGCACCGGCGCGCTGCCGCGTGAACACGGGCTCGTGGCAAACGGGCTCTACTTCCCCGAGTTGACGAAGGTGCTGTTTTGGGAGCAGAGCGCGCGGCTCGTCGAGGGGCCTCGGATCTGGGACAAGTTCCGCGCGAACGGCGGGACGGTCGGCACGATGTTCTGGCAGCAGAGCATGGGCGAAAACGTGGACCTCGTCGTGACGCCCGCGCCGATCCACAAGCACAGCGGCGGCATGATCCAGAGCTGCTACACGCAGCCGCCGCAACTCGAAGCGCGGCTCACCGAGATCATCGGCCGCCCGTTCAATTTGATGAACTACTGGGGCCCGCTCGCGAATCACAAGTCGAGCGACTGGATCATCGATGCGATCTGCGGCGTGATGGGGACTGAGTTCGCGCCCGACGCGCTCTTCACCTACGTGCCGCACCTCGACTACGACCTCCAGCGCCACGGCCCCGACGGCGAACCCGCGCGCAAGGCGCTCGACGTCGTGCTCGGCTACATCACGCGCATCAAGGCCGCGTGCGCGGAGCACGGTTACGATTTCATTTTCGTCGGCGACTACGCGATCGAGCCGGTCACCCGCGGCGCCATCTTCCCGAACCGCGCGCTGCGCGACGCCGGACTCTTCACGCCGCGCGAGATCAAGCAGATGGATTACACGGATTTCTTCGCGAGCCGCGCGTTCGCCGTCGTGGATCATCAAATCGCGAACGTCTATTGCCGCGACGACGACGCGCGCGATGCCGCCGCTGAGGTGCTCGCGAAAGTGCCCGGTGTCGCCGAGGTGCTCACGCGTGAGCAGCAGCGCGCCCGCGGCCTTGGCCACGCGCGCAGCGGCGACTTGCTCATCGTCGCGGAACACGGCGCGTGGTTCGCCTATCCGTGGTTTGAAAAGAAGACCGCGCCCGATTACGCTAGCCACGTGGATATCCACAACAAGCCAGGCTACGACCCGTGCGAGCTGTTCTTCGGCTGGCCGCCCGGCAGCGTGAGCTTCGACACCACGAAGATCCACGGCACACACGGCGCCGGCGGCGAAGTGGCGTGGATGTCGTCGCTCGCCTTCGACGCCGCGCCCGCGACCGTGCTCGATCTCGTCGCCCGCGTGCAGACCTGGATGGAGGTTCGCGCGTGAAATCCACCTACACCGTCGAGCAGCGCATCGCCGTCGAATGGGAATTCCCCGTCGTCTTCACGCACGGCCTTTTCGACACGCTCAATCCCGTGCTCGCCGACACGCTCGATCGCAAGGCCGAGCAGCGCTGCCACCGGGCGATGATCTATGTCGATGCGCACGTCGCGAAGGCGCGGCCCGCGCTGATCGAAGAAATCCGCGCCTACTTCGCCAGACACTCCGACCGCCTCGCGCTCGTCGGCGAACCGCAGATCATCCCGGGCGGCGAAGCAGTGAAGAACGACTTCGCGCTGGTCGATGGCTTCATGCGCCAACTGCTCGAGCATCACCTCGATCGCCAGTCCTTCGTCATCATCGTGGGTGGTGGCGCCGTTATGGACGCGGTCGGCCTCGCTGCCGCGCTCGTGCATCGCGGGCTGCGGCAGGTGCGCGTGCCCACGACTGTGCTCGGGCAGAACGACGCCGGTGTCGGCGTGAAAAACGGCGTGAACTTCCTCGGCGGAAAGAACGCGCTCGGCACCTTCGCCCCGCCCTTCGCCGTGCTGAACGACTTCGACTTCCTCCGCACGCTCCCGCTGCGCGACTGGCTCTGCGGCGTGGCCGAGGGATGGAAAGTCTCGATCATCCGCGACCGCCCGTTCTTCGACTGGCTCACGACTCATGCGTCGAAATTCCCCGCGCGCGACGACGCGGCGATGGAGGCTCTCGTGCGCCGCTGCGCCGAGATCCATCTCGAACACATCCGCACTGGCGGCGATCCTTTTGAATATGGCCGCGCCCGCCCGCTCGATTTCGGCCATTGGAGCGCGCACAAGCTCGAGCTCATCTCCGGCTTCGCCATCTCGCACGGCGAAGCGGTCGCCGCCGGCGTGCTGCTCGACTCCATCTACGGGGAAAAGAAAGGCTGGCTCAGCGCGGACGAACTCGACGCCATCGCCCACGGCCTGCGCGCGAGCGGCTTCGCGCTGTGGTTCGAGGAGTTCGATCGACGCGATGCGAACGGCACCCGCCTGGTGTTCGCGGGGCTCGAGGATTTCCGCGAGCATCTCGGCGGCGAACTGACCGTCACCTATCCGCGCGGCATCGGAGCGAGGCACGAAGTCCACGAAATCGACCTGCCCGTGATGGAGGAATCGATCCTCGCGCTCCGGCATATTTCCGGCTAATCACTGGCTGGCTCATGATTCTCCAGCACCGTCCGCCACTCCACCTGACCTACTGCCTGAACGTCCATCCGGGTGAGAGCTGGACGGAGAATTTTGCAGCGATCCGCGAGAAGGCACTCGCCATCAAACAACGCGTCGCGCCCGACCAGTGGTTCGGCCTCGGCCTGCGTCTCTCGCAACACGCCGCCGCCCGGCTCGCCGGCGACCCCGCGCTCATCGACGAGGCGCGCGCGTTTTTCTCCGAGAACCAGCTCTATCCTTTCTCGATCAACGGCTTCCCCTACGGCCGCTTCCACGCCGGCGCGGTGAAGGAGCAAGTCTATGCGCCCGACTGGCGCTCGCCCGAGCGGCGCGACTACACGATGCAACTCGCGGACGTGTTCGTGAACTTCCTGCCGCCGCAAGTCGATGGCTCGATCAGCACCGTGCCCGGCTCGTTCAAGCCGTGGATCGAGACCGATGCGGACCGCACGCTCATCGCGAAGAATCTCGCCGTCGTCGTGGCGTATCTCGCCGCGATCCGCGACGACACCGGTCAGGAAATCCACCTCGGCCTTGAGCCCGAGCCCGACTGCTTCCTCGAGCGCACCGACGAGACGATCGCCTTCTTCGAGAACTTCCTGCTGACCACCGGCGTCAATGAAGTCGCGAGTCTGCTGCGCTGCGAGCGCCCGCACGCCGAAGAGGTGCTGCGGCGGCACCTCGGCGTGTGCTTCGACACGTGCCACGTCGCGCTGCAATACGAAGACCCATTCGAGTCGCTCAAAGCCTACCGCGCCGCCGGCATCCGCATCTCGAAGGTCCAACTCTCCGCCGCGCTCTCCGGCCCGAACACGCCCGCGACTTGGGAAGCGCTGAAGCGATTCATCGAGCCGGTCTATCTGCACCAGGTCAAAGCCCTGCTGCCGGAACGCGCGATCGCTTCGTGGTTCGATCTGCCGGTGGCGTGCGAGGAAGGCCCGGCGATCAAGGAGATCGAGGAGGTGCGCGTGCATTTCCACGTGCCGCTCTTCGCGAGCAATTTCGGCGCGCTCGGCTCGACCGTCGGCACGCTCGATCAGCGGTTCTTCCAGGCGCTGCGAAAGGGGGCCACCTCACACGTCGAGATCGAAACCTACACCTTCGACGTGCTGCCCGCGGAGTTCAGCTCCGGCGATGTGGTGAAGAGCGTGGCGCGCGAGTATTCCTGGGCGCTCCAGGAACTCGGCTACCACTAGGCCGCGGCTCACAAATCCTTTACAACTCCCGCGTCGCCTCCAGCCCGCGCCGCGTGCAGAGTGCAGCACCCGCCGATGCGAAAGAGTGTCTGGATTTTCCTACTCGCCGTCCTAGTCCCGAGCGCCGTGCTCGGCTGGCTCGCGCTGCGCAGCGCAGGAGAGCAGCAGATCATCCTCGAGCGTCAGACGACCGAGCTCTACCAGCGCGAAACCGAGAACCTCGCCGCCGCTGCACGCGCGATGATCGACGAGCAGCGCCGCGGCTTCGCGGAAGCAGTGCGCGTCTTACTCGCGGAAAACAAGCCGGACGTCCTCGCGCAGGATTTCGCAGCGCGACTGCCCGGCGCGTGGCCGCGCAAGGCAGTCGGCTTCAGCCTCGCCGCCGACGGGCGCGTGCTCTCGCCGCCGACGCGCCTGGCCACGACCCAGCCCGCGTGGGGCGCGTTCCTGCGCGAGCATGGACCCTTCCTCGGCAACATCAGCGCGGCCCCGGTCTACAACGTGCAAGTCGACGCGCTCACGCAGCCCGAGCAACTGCGGAAGAACAAGGCCGCTACGCAGGAAACCGAAGGCGCGCTCGCGGGGAAGATGACCGGACGAAGCGTCGCCCTGAGCGACACAGCTCCCGGAAAAGACACAGCGCTCCCGACGACTGCCACCGCTACCAAAGAGCGGTCCAAGTCGCAGCCGCCCCCTGCTGAGAAGAAGGCGGAGCTCGCAGAAATGGAAACAAGGCAGCGAGTGATGCCGTCGCTCGACGCAGCGAAGCCCGCGGCTCCGAAGGCCATCGCGCGCAAGAGCGTCTCGGCTCCAGCGCCCGCCGCCGCGCCCACGGCTCCAGCACCTCCGCCAGCCGCACCCATCGCTTCCACGCCGGCTCCGATGGCAGCGGCTGAGCCTCTCGGGAAGACACTTCGCGAGATCGACAGGGATGACGCCGTGAAACGAAGCGAGCCCGCACCCACCCTCGGCCTCAAAGCCGACAGCAACCTCCGCCTCGTCCAGCCGCAGCAAATCGCCGAACCTGCCGATCGCGCAGCGGTATCGAATCTCCTGCCCGAAACCGCGGAATTTCGCACGCTAAGCGAAGGGCAGAACGAAGGCATCCTCGCGCGCTTCGTGCAGGACAAGCTCGCGCTCATCTTCTGGATCCGCCCCGCGCAGGCGCCGGAGCTGATCTTTGGCTGCGTCGTCGAGACCGGCGATCTTGCCGACCTGTGGGCGCAAGTCATGCCCGCGCCACGCTACCGGACGCGCGGCGCGCCGGAGTTTGTCCTCGCGCTGCTGAACGATCGCACGCGGCCGGTAGCCACGTCGCCCGCGAACGAAAACAATCGCGACTGGAAACGCCCGTTCGTCGCCAGCGAAGTCGGCGAAGCGCTGCCGCATTGGGAAGCCGCGCTCTACCTCATGCGCCCCGAGCAGCTCCAGAAAAGCGCGCTCGGCCTACGCCGCACGCTGGTCTTCCTCATCGTCGCCATGCTCGGCGCCATCGCGCTCGGCGGGTGGCTCGTGGTCGCCGACGCGCGCCGGCAGCTCGCGCTCGCGCAGCAGAAAACAGACTTCGTCTCGAACGTCTCGCACGAGCTCAAAACACCGCTCACGAGCATACGCATGTTTGCCGAGCTGATGCTCGGTGGCCGCGCCGACGGAGCGAAGGCGCCACAGTATCTGCGCATCATCATGGTGGAAGCCGAGCGGCTCACGCGGCTGATCAACAACGTGCTCGACTTCGCCAAGCTCGAGCGCCGACAGAAGCGCTTCGACAAGAAGCCGCTCGATCTCCACGAGGTGATCGCCCGCGTGTGGGAAGGCCACGAACTGCACCTGCGCGAGAGCGGCTTCGCGACGAAATGGGAAGCCGCTCCCCCGCCCTACCGCGTGAACGGCGACGAAGACGCGCTCGCGCAGATCCTCGTGAATCTCCTCGCCAACGCCGAGAAATACAGCGGTGAGCGAAAGGAGATCGAGCTGCACACCTACCTCGACGACGGGCACATCTTCGTGAGCGTGCTCGATCGCGGCTTCGGCGTGCCCACAGGCAGCGAGCGGAAAATCTTCGACGCTTTTTACCGCGCGCACGACTCGCTCAGCAGCGGCATCCAAGGCAGCGGCCTCGGCCTCACGCTCGCGCAACGCCTCGCCGCCGAGCACGGCGGCGGGATCAAATACCGCGCTCGCGATGGCGGCGGCAGTTCGTTCACCCTCAAACTTCCACTCGCATGAAAAAGCACCTGCTCGTCGTCGAGGACGACGCCCACATCCGCCTCGGTCTCTGCGACGCGCTGCGCGCGGAAGGCTACGACGTGATCGACTGCTGCCACGGCGGCGAAGCGATCTCGCTCATCCGCCAGCGCACGCCCGACCTCGTCGTGCTCGACATCATGCTGCCGGGCAAGAGTGGCTACGACGTGTGCCGCGAAGTGCGCGCCGCGAAGAGCCGCGTGCCGATCCTCATGCTCTCGGCGAAAGGCCAGGAGATCGACAAAGTCGTGGGCCTCGAACTCGGCGCCGACGACTACGTGACGAAGCCTTTCTCGCTTCGCGAACTGCTCGCCCGCGTGCAGGCGCTCCTGCGCCGCGCCGCGCCGGAGACGACCGCGAGCGAGATCCCGGAGGAGATGACCTTCGGCAATGTGCGCATCGACTCGAAGGCCCTGCGCGGGAAACGCGGACGCGAAACCTTCGACATGACGCCTCGCGAACTCAAAGTGCTCGCCGCCCTCTGGCGCGAGCGCGGCAACGCCGTCGCCCGGGACACGATTCTCAACGAGGTCTGGGGCATCGAATACTACGGCACCACGCGCACGCTCGACCAGCTCGTGGTGAAGTTGCGGCAGAAGATCGAGGACAAGCCCGGCGAGCCGCGCTGGCTGGTGACGGTGCATGGGCACGGCTATCGGCTGGAGGCGTAACCTTTGCGCGCGAACCCGCGTCTCTCCGCCCAGATGATCCCACCGCGCAATGACCGCCGCCTTGCTCCACCCGCTGCTGGCCGATAAATGCCCGGCGATGAGCGACGCCGCGCCGCCCAGTGATGAAGCTCTCGTCGATGCGACGCTCGGCGGGGACGACGCTGCCTTCGCGGAACTCGTGCGCCGGCACAAGCGTCGCGTCTTCGGCGCGGCGGCACGGTTCGCGCGCAACGATCACCAGCTCGACGACATCGCGCAGGAGGTCTTCATCCGCGCGTTCAAGAATCTGCAAAACTTCCGCCGCGATGCGCCCTTCGAGCACTGGCTCGCACGCGTCACCGTCTCGGCCTGCTACGACTTCCTGCGAAAAGAGCGCAAGCACCGCGAGACCGCGCCGCTCGACGCGATCGACTTCGACCTGAGCGACAGCTCGGTCGAACGCGCCATCGCCGCCAGCCGCGCGCGCGAAGTTCTCGCGTGGGCGATGCAGCACCTCAAGGCGGACGAACAGCTCATCCTCACGCTCTGCGAGATCGAGGAGCGCCCGGTGCGCGAGGTCGCGGAGCTCACCGGCTGGAGCGAGTCGAACGTAAAAGTCCGTGCTTTCCGCGCACGCCACGCTCTACGACGTATTTTTGAAGACCATGCCCACGAATCCTGACTCCAACCTCGACCGGCTCCTGCGCGCCGCGCGCGACGAGACGCCGGACACGTCGCGCTTCGAGTTCGCGTTTGAGACGCGGGTCATGGCGCGCCTTCGCGAGGAACGCAGCGCCAGCGTCTTCACGTGGTCGTGGAAACTCGCGCCGTTCTTCGCCGCGCTCGCCATCGCCGCTGGCCTTTGGAGCCGCACTCCCACGGCCAAGGCCGACTCGCTCGCTGGTCTCGTCGCCGAGGCTTCGCGCGGGAGCGAAGCTGCGGCGCTTGTCCACTTCCTCACCGGCGAGCCGTGAACTGGAAACGACTCCGCGGCGTCCTTGGCACACTGCTCGTCTTCGCCTTCGGCGTCATCGTCGGCGCAGCGATGGTCGGCGCGGGCATCTGGCACGAGGTCGGTCAGATCATCGTGCAGGGGCCTGACGCCGTGGTGAGCAAGGTCGCGAAGCGGCTGAACGATGAGCTCAAACTCGACGAAGACCAGCAACGGATGCTCGCGCAGATCACCACGGAGACGCAGATCAAGCTGCGCACGATCCAGGCGAAGAATCAGCCGCAAGTGGACTCGGTGCTGCGCGATGCCGCAGACCAAATCCGCGTGATCCTCAGCAGTGAGCAGCGGGAGAAGTTCGAGCAGATCATCCGGCGCGTTCATGTGAAGTGGCGCCTGCCCGAGAAGGCCACGAAGCCCGCGCCGCTCCCAAGTCCGGAAGCGCCGCAGTAGGACTGACTCCGGCGGTGCGCGTTCGATTTCGCTCGCGCGTGGCCGCGCCGGACGCTGGTCTTCGCCCCCACTCGTGAAAGCTCATCTTCCGAATCATCCCACGCAGCTCTACCTCATCCGCCACGGCGAAGTGGAAGCGGCTTACCACCGCGTCTTTGCGGGATCGCGGATCGACATGGCGCTTTCTCCACGCGGCCACGAGCACGGAGCGGCGCTCGCACGCTGGATGTACGATGCGAAGCTCGACGGAATCTACGCGAGCCCGATGCGGCGCGTGCATCAGACCATCGCGCCGCTCGTCGAGCAGAGCGGCCTCACGCCGATCGTGCTGCCGGACCTGCGCGAGACGGACTTCGGCGACTGGACCGGCCTGAACTGGACGGAAGTGAAAGAGCGCTTCGGCGTGAGCGCGTTCGACTGGCTCGAAGTGCTGGACAACGGCGGCATCCCGAATGGCGAATCCGCCCGCATGGTGCTCGACCGCGTGCGCCCGTGCATGCGGCAGATCCTTCACGACAACCCGCATCGCAGCGTGGCTGTGGCCTGCCACGGCGGGATCATCCGCGTAATCCTCGCGCTGCTGCTCGATCTTCCGCTCTCGCGCATGGCGCACTTCAATATCGAATACGGCAGCGTGACGGTGGTGGAACTCCAGCCGGAAAAGAAGCACGCCATCGAGATCGAGTTGCTGAACTTCTGCCCGGTCCGCGACTTCCTGCGCAGCTAGTCGCCGCCCTGGCTCAAGCGCTTTTTCGGCGCGTCGAGCAGGAGGTCGTGCGCTTCGCGCAAAAGCGCGGGGATTCTCCCCGCAAATGGGTGCGCGCTGAGCGAGCGAGCCAGCGCCGCTTCGTCGAACTCCGCGGCGGTGCGGCCAGGGAACCAGTGACCGCCCGCGCCGTTGAGCAGGTTGTAGCGCATCTTGCCCCAGTCCACGAGGTCGAGCGCCTTTGCGTAAGTGAAGAGGCGGATGATTTCCTGCACGTTCACCTCGCCGGGGACATCGACGTAGTTCGGCAGCCCATCGAGGCCGCGCGTGAGCCAGTCGGGGTGGAAAGCAGTGGCAATCTCCGCGCGCAGTCGCTCGGCGATGGGCGCGCTGAGCGCGTTAGCGCGGTCGGCGAATTCTGTAGCGTGCGCTGTCCCCAGCGCACCGTCCGCTGAGACAGCGGACGCTACAACGTCGAGCGCGGCGACGTGCTCGTCGAAATCCTCGGGCCGCGCCGCGCCGATGCTGAGCGTGTGAACTTGTGGGCGCGCGAGGCAGTAGAGGTCGTTCCACTGCATCGGCGTGAGCGGCGCGCACAACTCGCGGAGCTTCGGCGGCGGGGCGTAAAGTTTTCCGCCCTTGTCGTTCGGGCTGATGATGAAAACGCCCATGTCGCGCGCGGCCGCGGCGCCGATGGCGGGCCAGTTGAAGTCGTTCACGAAATACCAATGCAGGTTCAGATAATCGAAGCCGTCGCTCTCGATCGCGCGCAGGATGATATCCGTCGTCGCGTGCGTGCTGAAGCCGATGAAGCGGCAGCGGCCTTCGCACTGGAGCTTGCGCGCCTCGTCGAGGCAGCCGCCTTTGCGCAGCGACCAGTCGAGCAACTCCGCGTTGTTGATGCCGTGAAGCGAAAGCAGCTCGACGTGATCGAGCCGCAGGTAGCGCATCGACTGCTCAAAGGTCTCGCGAAACTCCCGCGCGGTCGCGAAGGGCGCGATCTTCGTCTGCACGATCATCTCCTCGCGCGGCAACTTCGGCAGCAGCCAGCCGAGTTGCATCTCGCTGGAGCCGTAGCCGCGCGCGGTTTCGATGTGGTTGATGCCGAGTTCCAGCGCGCGAAGGATCGTCGCTTCGAGATTTCGCTGGCCGCTTTCCTCCACGGCCTCCGGTGCGATGTCTTCCCACGCCTGCTGGTAGCGCATCCCGCCGCAGGAGAAGACGGGCATCTGGAGATTCGTGCGGCCGAAGCGGCGGTAGTGCATGGGCGCCTTATGGCTGGCACGCGCGGCGAGTGGCAATCACGTTCGCGGCATGCGCCTCCGGCTCACAGTTCTGCTCATCGCGCTCGTCGCGACCGCGGCTCTCGCGTGGCTGACGCTGCGTTCACCGGACAGTCCTGCACCCATGCCTCCATCCACACCGCCGACTCCGAGCGAAGACCGCGTCGCACCCGCACGCCAACGGCACAGCGCGTCGATCCGGCAGCGCTGCATCGACGCGGGCGTGTCGTATCCAGCGCGCGAGTTGTTCCTGCGGGCGTTCAAGCGCGAGCGCGAAGTCGAGGCGTGGGCGCGCAGCGACGACGGTCCGCTGCGCCTCGTCGCGAAGTGGCCCGTGCTCGCCGCGTCCGGAGAGCCGGGACCGAAGCGCCGCGAAGGCGACCGGCAGGTGCCCGAAGGTTGCTATCGCGTCGTGGTTTTCAACCCGCTGAGCAACTTTCACCTCTCGCTCGGCCTCGATTACCCGAACGCCTCCGACCGCATGCGCTCCGATCGCGACGCGCCGGGCAGCGACATCTACATCCACGGCGGCGCGGTGAGCATCGGCTGTCTCGCGCTCGGCGACGATGCGATCGAGGAGCTGTATGTGCTCGCCGAGGACACGCGCGAGAAGCCGCTCCCGGTGCATCTCTTCCCCTCCCGCATGGCCGGCCCCGAGTGGGAGAAGCTGCGCGCGCAGCATCCCGAGCACGCCGGATTTTGGTCCGAGCTTCAGCCCGTTTACGACTCGTTCGAGCGCACGCGCCTCGTGCCGGACGTGAGCATCACAGCAGATGGCCGCTACGGCCTGCGCGGGCCTGCCGTCAGTCCTTGAGCAGGAAGTTCGCGGCTTGGGCGACGTCTTTGTCCCCGCGGCCCGAGAGGTTCACGATCACGAGTTCGTCGGCGCGCATCTGCGGCGCGCGCTTGATCACGCCGGCGATGGCGTGCGCACTTTCGAGCGCGGGGATGATGCCTTCCCAGCGCGAGAGCTTCGCGAAGCCGTCGAGCGCTTCGTCGTCGGTGGCGTAGTCGTAATCGATGCGACCCTGCTCGCGCAGGAAGGCGTGCTCGGGGCCCACGGCGGCGTAGTCGAGGCCGGCGCTGACGCTGTGGGTGAGCTGGATCTGCCCGTCGTCGTCCGCGAGCAGCCACGTCTTCGTGCCCTGCAAGACGCCCAGCTTGCCGCCTTGGAAACGCGCAGCGTGCTGGCCGTCGATGATGCCGTGACCGCCGGCTTCGATGCCTAGCATCTTCACCGACTCGTCGCGGAGGAAGGGCCAGAAGAGGCCGATGGCATTGCTACCACCGCCCACGCACGCGATGAGCAGATCGGGCAGGCGGCTCTCCTTTTCGAGGATTTGCTCGCGGGCTTCCTCGCCGATCACGCGGTGGAAATCGCGCACGATCATCGGGAACGGGTGCGCGCCGAGCGCGCTCCCGAGGATGTAGTGTGTGCTGCGGGGATTCGTCACCCAATCGCGCAGCGCCTCATTCACCGCTTCCTTGAGCGTGCGCTGGCCGGCGGTGACGGGGACGACTTTCGCCCCGAGGAATTTCATCCGCGCGACGTTGAGCGACTGCCGCTCCATATCGACCTCGCCCATGTAGATCACGCACTCGAAGCCGAACCGCGCGCACACCGTCGCCGTCGCCACCCCGTGCTGCCCCGCGCCCGTCTCCGCGATGATTCGTTTCTTTCCGAGCCGCCGCGCGAGGAGGATCTGGCCGAGCGCATTGTTAATCTTGTGCGCCCCCGTGTGGAGGAGGTCTTCGCGCTTGAGGAAGATCTTCGCCCCGCCCAGTTCCTCCGTGAGCCGCTCCGCGAAATACAACGGCGTGGGCCGCCCGCAATAGTCGCGCAGGTAGTAGCTCAGCTCCGCCTGAAACGCCGGATCGACCTTCGCCCGCTCATACTCGGCGGTGAGCTCGAGAAAGTTCGGCATCAACGTCTCCGGCACAAACATCCCGCCATAAACGCCGAAGTGGCCGGTGGCGTCGGGAAGTTGGGCGGTGTCGATCATCGAGGACAGAGAAAGAGGTGCCGACGCTGGCGAAGGAAAAGGTGGTGGCTGGGGGGAGAATCGAACTCCCGACACGAGGATTTTCAGTCCTCTGCTCTACCAACTGAGCTACCCAGCCGTCGCGAAGGGGCGGAAGAATGCACGGCGCCTTCGCAGCCGCAAGCGGTGTTTTCGCACGGCCGCGGTTACTTCACCTCGTCGGCTTCGACTTCATGCAGTCGCGGGTCCATGCCGGGGAGGATGCGCGCCTTGTCGGCGTAGCGGTCGAAGCGGTTCGAGAGGATGAGGAGCGTCGGCGCCCACAAGCCGATGAAGATGCCGAAGCGCTCGGCGTGGGCGCGCGCTTCGGACGTGTCGCGGTCGAGGAACCACCAGATCCCGATCGAGAGCACGATCGACGAGATGCCGGCGAGAAAACAAATGGTGCTGAGTGTTCTGCAAACGCTGGGGTTCATATGGGCAGACCATGCGGCGGGAGATTCTTTCGCGCCACCCATCGCTTGGCGGGCGATCAACCATCTTTGCTCTGCGCGAAAGGGTTGACGACGCCCCTTCCCCTCTCCTAAAGCATCGCTCCATGCCTCGACCCTCCTTCACCGCATTGATTGCGCTTTCGACTTTCGCCGTCATCAGCCTCGCCGGCTGCAAGACGATCTACACCGACATGTATCGGCCCAAGCGCAATCACTTCAAACCGGAGAAGGAGAAGCCGAAGCCGACCGAGTTGCTCCCTGATGCCACGCCGCTCGATGGAGCGCCGGCTCCCGCCATGCCGCAGGCGCCAGGGCTCGATCCCGCCATGCCCGCGCCCGCCGCGCCCGCCGCGCCCGATGCGGCCGCGCCGGCTGCTCCGCCCGCGATCCCCGGGCTGTAGATTTCGACGGTTCGTCTAACGATTCCGTGCGGAGCGTGTTCCATGTCTCATGGATGAAGCGCCGCCGACCCTGAGCCCTGACCTTGACTCGCATTCGCGAGCCGCGACGCTACTCGCTGTGACCGAAGAGAATTCCGCCGAATCGCCGCCCGCGCCGCTGCTCGCGGAAGTCCACGTGTATGTGGACGGAACACTCGCGCACAAATACGCGATCGAGCCGGGCGAATACATCATCGGGCGCGATGCGACGTGCCACGTCGTGGTCGAGGCCGAGCAGGTGTCGCGGCATCACGCGCGGCTGACGTTCAATTCCTTCGAGCTGCTCGTCGAGGATCTCGGGTCATCGAACGGCGTCTTCATCGACGGCGTGCAGGTGCAGATCCCCACGCGCGTGCGACCCGACCAGGAAGTGCAGATCGGCAGCTCGCGGCTCTACATCCGCCTTCACGAGGATGCGGATCGGCAGTTCCGCGCGGCGCTGTGGGACGAAGATCTCGGTCTCGAGTCCGTGCGCCAGATGCTCGCCGGAGCGAAATACAAAGTCGTCACCACCATCGCGCGCGGGGGCATGGGCGTGGTGATGCAGGCGCGCGACCTGCACGTGCGCCGGACGGTGGCGATGAAGGTGATGAAGACGACGTCGCAGTTTTCGCGGGAGAACGTGCTGCGGTTCATCGACGAGGCGCAGCTCACCGGACAACTCGAACACCCAAACATCGTGCCCGTGTATGAGCTCGGCCTCGATGAGCATGGTGAGACGTTCTACACGATGAAGTTCGTCCGCGGCATCACGCTCGATGAGGTGCTGCGCGGCCTGCGCCACGGCAACGAGGCGCTCGTGAACAAGTATCCGCTCGCTATGCTGGTGACGATCTTCCAGAAGATCTGCGACGGCGTCGGCTTCGCGCACTCGAAGGGCGTCGTGCATCGCGACCTCAAGCCCGAGAACGTAATGATCGGCAGCTATGGCGAGGTGATGGTGATGGACTGGGGCCTCGCGAAAAACATGACCGGCGCTCAGCGCAAGGAGGGCGAAACGCAACCCATCGAAACCGTCGTCGATCAGCCGCTGACCGACGCGCGCGGCTTTCAAACGATGCACGGCCTCGTCGTCGGCACACCGCCTTACATCTCGCCGGAGCAGGCGCGCGGGGAGCTCGATAAAATCGACACGCGCTCAGACATCTACGTGCTCGGCGAAATCCTCTACGCGATCCTCACGCTGCGCGTGCCGTTCGCGGGGACGACGGTCGCGGAAGTCATCGACCACATCCTCGCGAGCCACATCACGCCGCCGACGAGTTTCAGTTCGCCGCCGAAGTCCACGCGCCGCCTCGAAGTGCCGCCTGATCCAGACGCCATCGACCTGCCGCATCTGCCCGGCGGTCGCGTGCCGGAGAGCCTCGGCGCCGTGGCGATGAAGGCGATGACTGCGGACCCGGAGAAGCGATACCAAAGCGTGGAGGAGATGCAGGCCGACATCACGGCGTTCCAGGGCGGCTTCGCGACGAAGGCGGAACGCGCGACGCTTTTCAAACAGGCGCTGCTGTGGGCCGGCCGGCACAAGAAGGAAGTGACGCTGATCTTCATCTTCGCGATCGTCTTCCACCTCGCGGTCGGCACGCTCTTTTTCTCGCTCAAGCACGAGCGCGATCTTGCAATCGTGAGCGAACGCCTCGCCAAACAGAACGCCGAGCGGGCGCGCCGGAGTGAGATCAAGGCCGCCGAGGCGATCGAAGACCTGCGGCAGACCGCGCCGACTTTTGCATCCGATGCGGAGGCGCTGCTCGAGGATCTCAAGTTCGGCGAGGCGCTCGAAAAGATCGATTACGCCATCGGGCAGCAACCGCAGGACGCCGAGTTCTGGGTGCTCAAGGGCAACATCCTGCAATCCATGCTCAAGCTCGGCGAAGCGAAGCAGGCTTACGCAAAAGCGGTGTCGCTCAACCCGAAGGTCGCCGGCGGGAAAACCAACCTCGACCTCACGACCAGGCTGCTCGGCAACCTCGGCCCCGACGGCAAGCCGGCGATCGGTGCGCTGAAGGAACTCCAGCAGGCCATGCTCGCGCAGAACCGCACCGACGAAGCCTTCGGAATCCTGCGGCAACTCACCGCCGACCGCGAACTCTTCCGCCGGACCATCCAGGATTCGTTCGGAAAGCTCGGGCTCAAGGACCGCGTCGAGACCAACGAAGACGCCACGATCAACCTCGACCTCAGCGGCATGGACTTGACCAAGGGCCTCTTCGGTCCGGCCGGCGAGAAAGGTGCGCGGCGACCCGGCATGGGCGGCCTGCGCGAGCTGCGCAACCGTCCCATCGCGAGCCTCAACCTCGACGGCACGCGCGTCGCGGACCTCACTGTGCTGAAGGGCTGGCAGCTCGAGAAGCTCTCGATCAGCAACAACCCTGTCGGCGATCTGCGCCCGCTCAGCGGCATGAAGTTGCGGAGCTTCAGCGCCGACGGATGTCCGATCGCCGATCTCGCGCCGCTCGCCGGCATGGCGCTGGAGACGCTCCGCGTGCGCAATAATCTGCGCATCTCCAGCCTCGCCGCACTCGCCGGCATGCCGCTGGAAAATCTCGTCCTCTCCGGTTGCCGCGAAGTGAAAGACCTCGCGCCTCTCGCGACGACGCCGCTTCAGCAGCTCGACCTCAGCCGCACGGGCGTGAGCGATCTGCGCTCGCTCGTGAAGTGCCCGCTGCGCGAACTCAACCTCGAGGGCTGCACCGATCTCACCGACCTCAGCCCGCTCGCGGAGATGACGGAACTCGAAGCGGTCATCATCCCGAAACACTGCAAGGACATCGATTTCCTACGCGAACACCCGACGCTGCGCCGGCTCAGCTACAAGAAGCTCACCGAGCCGGTGTATGAATTCTGGCGCGACTTCGACAAGCGTTGACGGTTCGACGTAACCCGCCGGACCACCGGCTCGTCTCCACTCGCGATTCCATCATGCGCTCCGCTCTCCTTCTCCTGCTCGTCGTCCTCGCCGCCCACGCTCAAGATCGTCCGCTCCTCGAACAACTCGGCCGGCAGTGGCTCGACGAGCGTTTCAAGCAATACGACACGAACGCCGACGGCAGACTTTCCGCCGATGAGGCGAAGCCGGTCGCGGCTTACGTGAGCGGCGCCGATGCGGATGGCGATGGCTCCATCACGCGCGACGAACTCCAGGCTCAGTTTCGCAAACGCGGAGGCGCATTGCAGAACGCTGCCCGCAAAGCGCTCGCCGCGGTGAATGGCTCGGAGGTCGAGCAGCGCTTCAAGCAGCTCGACAAGAACGGCGACGGAAAGCTCGTGGGCGAAGAACTCGCGCAGGCTCGCTGGCTCTCGCAGCTAGGGCGCAGCGTGGACGGGGTCACGCTCGCGGAGGTGAAGGATTTCTTCGCGAGCTTGAGCAAGACGACACCGCCGGCGAGCAGCGCGTCGCCGCCGGATTACAAGCCGGAGCAAGCGAGCCCGCGGCAGGAACCGAAACGCATCAAGCCGGGCGATGCGGGCATCGGGCGGATGATTTCCGACGCGGCATTCAGCGATCTCGACGGGAGGCAGCGCAGGCTCTCGGAGTTCACCGCGGGCAAGGCGACGGTGATCGCGCTCGTCAGCACGAGCTGCCCGGTGAGCAAACGTTACATCCCATCGCTCGCCACTCTGGAACAGGACGCGAAAGCCCGCGGCGCCGCGCTGCTGCTCGTCGCGCCGACCGCGACCGAGACTACCGAGGAGCTGCGCGATGCGTTCCGCGAAGCAAAGCTCACTGCCCCGTGCGCGCTCGATCGCGATGGTGCGCTGTGCCGCGCGCTCGGCGCAGGCGTGACGACGGACGTGCTCGTGCTCGATGCGAAGCGCACGCTCGTCTATCGCGGTGCGCTCGATGATCAATACGGCCTCGGCTACTCGCTCGACGCCCCGCGGCACCGCTACGCAGCCGACGCGCTGGACGCCGCGCTCGCCGGGCGTGTGCCCGCCGTGCAGGCCACCGAGGCGCCCGGCTGCGTGCTCGATCTCGCAGAACCCGATGCGAGCCATGCGAGCGATACGACTTATCACAACCGCATCTCGCGCATCCTGCAGAGCAACTGTGTCGAGTGCCATCGCGGCGGCGGGGTCGCGCCGTTTCCGCTCGAAACCATCGAGCAGGTGAATGCGAAAGCGGGCATGATCCGCAAGATGGTCGAGCGCCAGCTCATGCCGCCGTGGTTCGCCGCGCCGCCGGCCAAAGGCGAGCACTCGCCGTGGGGCAACGATCGTTCGCTCGCCGAGCGCGATCGCTCCGATCTCCTCGCGTGGCTATCCAATGGCAAACCCGCGGGCGACCCGAAGGACGCTCCGCTCGCGCGCACGTGGCCCGGCGAATGGCAGATCGGAACGCCCGACGCGGTCTTCCAAGTCGCGAGCCCGATCGAAGTAAAAGCCACCGGGACGATGGCGTATCAAAACGTGACCGTTAAAACCGGGCTCGCCGAGGATCGGTGGGTGAGCGCCTTCGAGGTGCAGCCCACCTCGCGCGAGGTGGTGCATCACGTGCTCATCTTCATCCGCGGTGAAGGCGGTCTGCTGGCTGGTCGGCGCGTCGCGGAGAATGACGAGGGCGGCGGTTTCTTCGCTGCCTACGTGCCGGGCAATGACCACGTCATTTTCCCCGACGGCTTCGCCAAGAACCTGCCGGCCAACGCCACGCTTCTCTTCCAGATCCACTACACGCCCAATGGCACCACGACGCGCGACCAGGTGAAGCTCGGCGTGCGCTTCGCGAAGGAGCCGCCGCAGCACGTCGTGCATGTCGCCGGGATCCAGAATCACCGGCTCAGCATCCCAGCCGGCGCGGAGAATCATCCCGAAGCTGCGTCGCTCACCGTGCCGCGGGAGGTCACGCTGCTCGGCTTCATGCCGCACATGCACATGCGCGGAAAAGCCTTCCGCTATGAACTCGTGCTGCCCGGCCAAAGCCCGCGCACGCTGCTCGACGTGCCGCGCTACGACTTCAACTGGCAGCTCGCCTACCGCTATGCCGCGCCCATCACCATCCCTGCGGGCAGCGAGATCCGTGTCACCGGCTGGTTCGACAACAGCGCGAACAATCCCGCGAACCCGGACCCGAACAAGACCGTGCGTTGGGGCCCGCAGACGACCGACGAGATGATGCTCGGCTACGTCGAGTATTACCTCCCGGGCACGACGCCAAAGGTGGCGGCGAAGTAGCGTGCTTACTTCGGTTCGATCAGCCGGATGCCGCCGTCTTCGAGGCTGATGCGCCGCTCACGGTAGAGCGCGCCGATGGCTTCCTTGAAGGCCTTCTTGCTCGCGGCGAATTCGGCGCGGATCACGTCCGGCGGGCTCTTGTCGTCGAACGGCAGGAACCCGCCGCTGGCGCGCAGGGCGTCGGCGATTCGCTGTGCGAGCGGAGGCACGCGACCGCGGCCCGTGGGGTCGAGTGCGAGGTCGATCTTCCCATCGGAGCGGATCGCGCGGATGTAGCCGTCGAGCCGCTGACCGTGATCCAGCGGACTGCCGAGATCGCTGAAATAGAGCAGCCCGAGGTGCGTGTTCTCGACCACGGCGGTGTAACCGATCTCGGACTCTTCCGCGATGAGGAGCGAGACGCGCTGGCCTTCCGTGAAAGCCGGGGGCGACTTATGAAGGTGCCGGTGCAGCCGCGTGCTGGCGACGATGCGTCCGGTCAAATCGTCGAGGAAGATGAATGCGACAACGCGGTCACCGGGATGGACCTCGTGAGATTGTTCGCGGATCGGCAACAGCAAGTCCTTGCTCAGGCCCCATTTTAGAAAGGCACCGGTCTGGCGGTCGCTCGCGATCACTTCGAGCACGGCGCACTCTCCGACCATGGCGAGCGGCGTCTCCGTCGTGGCGACCAACCGGTCCTCGGAGTCGCGGTAGATGAACACTTCCACTTCCGCACCCGGCGCGACGCCGGGGCCGATGTAGCGGCGGGGTAACAGAATCTCGCCGAGTTCGCCGCCGTCGAGATAAAGCCCCTGCGGCGCCCCTTGGAGGACGCGCAACGTATTGCGTCTGCCGATCGCGACCATCCTGCGATGTCAGGCGCCCTTGAACTCGCCGATTCGGCGGAACTTCTCGTAGCGGCGCTCGAGCAGCTTCTCCATCGGGACATCGCAAAGCTCGTCGAGTTGGTGTGCGACGGCGGTGCGGAGATTGTCGATCGCGGCTTGATGATCCTGATGCGCGCCGCCGAGCGGCTCGGGGACGATTTCGTCGATGATCTTCAGTTCGAGCAAGTCGCTCGCGGTGAGCTTCAGTGCGCTGGCGGCTTCGGGCGCGTGCTTGCGGTGCTTCCACAGGATCGCCGCGCAACCTTCAGGGCTGATCACCGAGTAATAGGCATTCTCCAGCATGAGCACGCGATCGGCGACGCCGATACCGAGCGCCCCGCCGCTACCGCCTTCGCCGATGACCACGGCGACGATCGGGGTGCGCAGGGTCATCATCTCGCGAAGATTCACGGCGATGGCCTCGGAGATGTGGCGCTCTTCGCTGCCGATGCCGGGATACGCACCAGGCGTGTCGATGAGCGCGACAAAAGGCAGCCCGAACTTCTCGGCGAGCCGCATGAGACGCAGCGCCTTGCGGTAGCCCTCGGGGTTCGCGCAGCCGAAGTTGCGCTTGATGTTCTCCTTCAGCTCGCGGCCTTTCTGCTGGCCGACGACGACGCATTTGTGCCCATCGATGGTCGCGAATCCGCCGGGCATCGAAGGGTCCTCGGCGAAGAGTCGGTCGCCATGCAACTCGACGTAGTCCGTGAACGAAAGCCCGAGGTAATCGAGCGTGTAAGGCCGCGCAGGGTGCCGTGCGATCTGCACGCGCTCCCACGCCGTGAGGTTCAGGTAAATCTGCCGCTTCGTTTCCTCGATCTTCACCTCCATGCGTTGGATTTCAGTCTCCACGTCCACGTCGTGCTCGCGGCTGTGTGCCTTGAGGTCGGCGAGTTTCTCTTCGAGTGCGACGATGGGTTTTTCAAAATCGAGCGGTGCTGTTTTCATGGTCACAGTCAGTTTTCGACGGTCACGGGGTTGCCCTTGGTCAGCAGGGCGGCGAGCTCGGCGGCGGCCTCGGGCGCCACGCCGATGCCGCCCGTCGGCGGCTTGTTGGGCTTCTCACCGGACGCTGGGTCGGGATCGGAGTAAATGGTATTTCCCGGCACGCTCACGCTGACCCAAAACGTGGCCTGCGCGTATTCCTTGTCGGTGAAAATGACGCGCGCGCCGCTCGGACCCCAGGCGATCTTTTCGACCACCTTCCCCTGCTGCTTCACGACTAGACCGGCAGCCGCCTTCTTCGCGACGGCTTTGGCCGGCGGCAGCGTGGTGATCGGGTAGTGCTTGAAGAATTTTCCGCGGTTCAAGAGCACCAGTTTCTTGTTTCGTTTGTCGATGGCCAGCGCGAACTCCGCCGGCGTGTAGTAAAGCCGCTGGTCGATCCGCAGCATGATGCCGGTGAGCCCGTTCGCCTGCATGAGCAGCTCCGGCGTGGTCTTGGTGATACGCGCGACCTTGTTGAGCACGTCGCCCTTCTTCA
The DNA here is from genome assembly GCA_009885995.1 of Verrucomicrobiota bacterium. Taxonomy (GTDB): domain Bacteria; phylum Verrucomicrobiota; class Verrucomicrobiia; order Chthoniobacterales; family Chthoniobacteraceae; genus VFJQ01. The sequence continues at coordinate 66,937 of VFJQ01000035.1, read as the reverse complement.
CCACATACACCTGCTTCTCCGGCGCAGGTTTCTGCGAGAGGAAAAGCTCGGTGTTGATGCTCCCGAGTCGGTCCTTCGCGTCGTCGAGTTTGAGCGAGTGCGGGTTCTGCTCGACGAAGCGCGTGAACGCCTCGCGCGCGCCGAGCAGGTCGCCGGTCTGGAGCAGTTCGACCGCCTTGTTGAACTCGGGCAGCGCCGGATCGGGCGGTGGCGGAGTCGCCGGTGCGAGCTTCTCCTCCTTCAGCGCCTTCTGCGGCTGCAGGAAGAGCTTGTCGGTATAATACCACGCGCCGCCGACGATCGCGGCGGCGAGCAGGAGAATGACGATTGTCTTGGCTAGAAATGCGCCCATCGAAAACTGACGGCTTACGGATTAACGAACTCGCGGACTATTGGGAATGACGAAGACGCGCCGCGTCTTCTCCCCCTGCCCTCTGCTCCGATCTCCATTCACAGAAGTCCGCGCCGCTTCCAGTCGCCGAGATTCCCCGGCGAGGAGGCTTGGATCAAGTCGGCCGTAAACTTGAGCAGGCAGACCTCCCAGCCTTCATCGACGCCCTGGATGATCGTGCTCATCGGGTCCGCGCGGCGCGCGAGTTCTTCGTTGAGCCGTCCGACCACGTCTTCGAGCGGGCAATGGACGATCTCCTCGCTGATGTCGGTCTTCTTGAACTGGAACCCGTATTTGAGGATGGCAAGATCGCGCGTGTGATCCTCGAGCCAGCCGAGGAACTCTTGCGCCTTTTCCCCGAAGCCTTCGAGCATGTGCTCGCGCACGTATTCGGGCGTGATGAGCGCCGGCCGCTCCGCGTGCAGCCGCCCATCGCGCACGCGCACTTTGTTCACCGAATCCATCAGCTCGCTCACGAGGAAGAAGCGGAAGCTCGTGCTGCCGAACGTCTGGATGCGCTGCTCGGGCGCACGCACGACGCGTGTGTTTTCGATGGCGTATTGAAAGCTGTCTTCGCTGAGCATGGCGCGCGGACAGTAGGGTAGCCCGCACCACGTTCAACCCGCCTTTCCCTGATGCCTCAGCGGCTAGGGAGCCACTGCGCTACTTCGCTACTGCGCGAGGACCTGGATGCGCCCGGTCGTCGTCGGCCCGGTGAAGACGCCCTGACCGTCCTGGGCTTTGAAGACGCCGTTGAACTTCGTCCGCGGCGGCTTGGGCAGGGCGGCGTCGGCGGGGTGAATGAAGCTGCCGCTGAACTTCCCGCCGTTCGCGCTCACCGAGAGTTTTAGGGATTGCGGGTTCACTCCCAACACCTGCACCCGCACGCCGCCGCTGCCGGAACGCGTGAGCCGAAAAGACTGCGTGGACGTGCCGCCGAGGTCACCCTCACGCAGGTCGAGCTTCGCGTTCGGGTTGTTCTCGCCGCGGATGCCTATGGGCAGTGCGCCCGCGGGCGGGCGTCCGTAGCGGATCGCGTTCAGCACGGCGGTGAGCCCGCGGATGCCGCCTTGGAAACGCGGCGCGGTCGGGTTCGCGCGGCGTTCCCAGTTCAAGTCCGAGTCGAACTGGCTGCCCGTGCGGGTGAAGCCGAGATCGCCGCTCACCACGCCACCGCTCTCCAGGCGGTCCTGCGCGTTGCGCAAGCGCGGGTAGAGGTTGTCCACGTAGAGCGGATACTTCGCCTGGCCGGTGGCCGCGCGCAGCGCGCGGATGAGGGCGCGCGAGCCGCTGCTGAACGGCCGATCGTCCGGCATCCGCCCCACGGTGCGCGCAGGCCGCGAGCGGCTCGTCGCTTTCCCCTTCACGATGATCTGCGAAAAGCCCAGCCCGCGCGGCAGCACCGGCGCGCCCGCTTCCGGCGCGATCTCCGGCGCGGCGGCGCTCACGGTTCCCGGGTCGATGTAGGCTGAATACGTCCCCGGCGCGGGCAGATCCTCCAGCGCGAGGTCGTCCACCGACGCCGCGCCCGTCACCTCCGCATCCGCCACGGTGGCGGGATCCGTCGAGTTATCCGTGAGCTTGCCGGTGAGGATCTTCGTCGTCGGGTTGAGCGTGAGCGTGATGCCGAGCACCGCACCGCCGCCATCCACCTTCGGCTTGCTCACGGTCAAAGTCCCGTCCGGACCCAGCGGCGAGTTCTTGAAGGTATAGAGCTGGCCCTGCCACTTGAAGGAGCCCGTCACCTGCCCGAGCCGCGTGAGCATCACATCCAGCCGCCCGGACGCCGTGCCGCCGCCATCGGCGCCGATGAGGCCCGAATACAACCCCGCAACCGTGCGCACATGAAAGACCCGCACCACCGCCGTGGCCTGCGCGCCACGGGAATCCTCGATCGTGTAGCTGAAGCTGTCCCCGCCCGGCTCGCCCTCGAAAAGATCGCCGGAGTTGTAGGTGATCGACTTCTGGTCCGGGTTGATCGCCGGCGTGCCGAGCAGCGCCACCGTGGGTGCGTTCACGAAGACGATCTTGAGCGTGTCGCCCGGGTCCGCATCCGTGTCGCGCCCAGGCGTGCCGCTGGCGGTGAATTGCTTGATCGGATCGAGCGCTTCATTGCCGAGGATGATGAACGTATCGTTCATCGCCTCCGGCGGCGTATTCTCCACGGTGAAAGCGACCGTCTCCCCGTAGATCGGCGCGCCCCCGCTCGGCGTGGCCTTGGTGCGGTAGTAGTAAGTCTTCTGCGTATTGCCGATACCGAGCGTGAGGCCGGTGAATGCTTTGCTCACCGCCTGCGGCGTCGTGAGGCCCGCGGCCAGGCTCGCCGGCACCGCCGGAGTCGTCGTCACACCCGCCGTGTCCAGCCCCGCCTCGCTCTCCGCCAGCTCGAAGCTCACATCCACCGCCACATCATTCGGCGTCACCGTCCCGTTCAGCGTCGCCGTGCTCGCCGTCCGATTTGTCGCCTCCCCCGTCGTCACCACCGGCGGCGTGATGACGAACACCTTCGTCGCATACACCCCGTAGCCGCTGCCGTCCTGATTCTCGCTCTGCCAGACGATGACGTAATTGCCAAAAGCATCGGTGACGATGGCCCCTTGCCTGCCGGAAGAACTTTGATCGCCATTCTTGAATTGATTCACCACGATCTCGGATCCGTCTTTCTGCGGTGTGCCCGATCCGCTCGTGAAGCGTTGAGCTGCGACGGTCTGCCCGCTGCCGTCGAGCCCGGGACTACGATAGCAGACGATGAAGTCGCTACCCGGCCCGCCCGCTACGGACGACGCAATTTGATCACCCAGAGTGAAAGTATTGACGCGAAAGCTGGCGCCGATTCGACCGGCATTTGCATCGAGCCTTTGCGCATGAACAGCGCTTGTCCCGTTACCTTCCGTCCCGACAGTCTCCCAAGCTACGATCATCGACCCATCACCTTGGATGGCCAGGCTGGGGGACTCTTGCAGGCCATCGCCGGGGTCGTCCACAAACAGAAGATCACGGAGGAATACACCCTGCAGATCGAATTCATGCAAACGCAGGTTCAGGCTTCCTGGCGGTGGGGCGCTTTGCCGCCAAGCCACTATGAAGCGCCCGAGAGGGGAGTAGGCGACTACCTGCTCGTAGCCGAAATTGACGCCTAGCTCAGCGCTTGTGCCCGGAGTGCCGTTGGCCGCGAAAAACTGGATGTAGGGTCGTTGAACGATTTCCCCGCTTTCTTCATAGCGCAGCCAAGCCACGGCAAATCGGCCATCTGGTGCGACCGCGATGCTCGGCTGAGACTGGTGGCCAGTGGCTAGTGAACCGAGCGTCACCGGGAATTCGCTGCCGGCCGCGGCTTGGGGATTCCAAGGGAAGCTTCGCCCGACAATGCCAAGACTACTTCCATCGCTCGCAGCAACCCAAACGACCGTAAACCCCGCGTTGGAATCGAAGGCAACACGCGGAGCGAGCGAGAGCGATTGGGGATTACCGTAAGACTCGCTGGCTGGCAACGAGGTGTTGACGATGAACTCCGGACCGAATCGTCGCCCCGCGGCATCGAACCGCTGGCCGAAGATCGCATTGTTTCCAGATCCACTGAACCCACGCCAGACTGCTACGAAACGTCCATCCGGCATCGTGGCGATGGAGGGCAATGTTTGATCCCCCGTCGTCGTCGTATTCACCCGAAACTCCGTCAGCGGCGGGCCTTGGTTGGGGAGGTAGAACTTGTCCGCGTAGATGCCGGTGCCGCTGCCGTCCTGTGCGGCGCTTTGCCAAGCGACGACAAGATTTCCGTCCTCGTCCACCATGGCCGCCTTGTTAAAATATATCGGACGTTGATTGCCCGCCGTATATGAATTGACGACGACATCGAACGCCGTGAGCGGCGTGCCGGATGAGTCGAACTGCCGGCAAGCCACCGCATCGCCGTTTCCGTCTGCCGAATCGCTCCCCCAGACCACGGTGAAGTTTCCAGCGGGGTCGACGGCAACCGACGCATCGCGTTGATCGCCCGATGTCCCCGCATTGACCGGAATTGCTCCACCAGCAGCCGTTCCGTCCGCGGCGAAACGTTGCGCAAACACATCGTTGCCCGTGCTCCCGCGATTACCGTCCCAAACAACGACGAACCGCCCGTCGGGGACGACGGCGACGGCAGGATAGGTTAGGACGGTCTGAGCCTCGGAGGCCACGGTGATGTCTTGTGGATCGACTGGAACGCCAGATTTCGTGAAACGGCGGGCTTTGACCTTAGTGCCGCTCGTTCCCGAGTTCTCGGTCCAACAGATCACAAAATCGCCACCTGGAGTGCAATCGATCGAAGGGCTCTCGTTCTTGCCTAAAGTCGAATCATTAGCCCGAGTTTCGCTGCCCAAGGGCGTGTTGCTCGCGCCATTGATGGCGAAACGTTGGAAGTAGATGGAAGAGGGGCCATCCTGATTGTATCGCTGCCATGCGATGACAAATTGCGGGTTCTGCACGTCGTCATCGAAAGCCACCGCGGGAATATTTTGGTTGGTATTCGGTGCGGAATCGGCCTGGAACACACCGCCCACGGGATTTCCCAAACGGTCGAACCGTCGCGCCCGAATGATGTAGGATGAACCGGTAGAGGCCGAAAAATCGCTCCACGTAATGACAAATTCTCCGCGGGCGTTCATCGCAGCCGCAGGCCATGCATGGAAGGCGTTCAGATTGCTCAGCCCGGTTGCGACGCTGATTTCGGAACCGACGGGCGAAGCGGCTGAATTGTAGAGTTGCGCCTTGATGTCGTAGCCGGAACCGCTGGCGCTTCTCCACACGATAACGAATCCATCCTTATTGCCGGAAACCGCCGCGAAGTCCTGATCGCCACTCGTAGTCGTGTTCACCTTAAACTCCCCCAGCCGCGTGAGCCCGGTCTGCGCGTGGAGGAGTGGGGCGAGGCTGCACAGGAGCAGGGCGAGGAGGCGGAGGTGGTTCATGGCGGTGGGAGAGTTTAGAGCACTTCGATCGGGTGCGTGATCATCCAGATGTCGAGTTGGTCAAAGTCGCGCTTGAGCCGCTCTTTTAGCTGAAGAAACCACGCGCGGTTTTCGGTGGAGTCCGCCACATCGGCAAAGATCCGCACGAGGTCATCGCGATAGACTTCACCTTCGTGCTGCCAGACTCCGCGAATGGTCTTGCGTCTCGAAGGAGGCTGCGCCGAACCGCTCGCGGATGCTGACGAGCACCTCGCCGACGAGAAGGTCGGAAACGGGTGAGCCGTCGTTAAACCGAAGCGGGAGAAGAATCTCGTAGCGGCGCATACGCACGTTCGTAGGGGAGGCGGCCTGCGACGCTAAAGGTGATGCCTTCCGCGGCGAGATGCGGCAGCGCCTCCTCGGGCACCAGCGTCTCGCCAGTGGTCCAAGTCTTGCCAGAAAAGCGGCCAGCAAGATAGCCAAGGGCGCGTTTCTCCATCTGCGAATCGGCGAAGCGGATGAGGATCATGCGTCGGAGGCTAGGGGAAATGGAGTGGCGTCGCAAGGTGCGAGTGTTGCGTTCGCGGTGGTCGAATCGATCAAAACTCCCCCAGCCGCGTGAGCCCGGTCTGCGCGTGGAGGAGCGGGGCGAGGCCGCACAGGAGCAGGGCGAGGACGCGGAGGGTTTTCATGGCGATGGTTTACGAGGGCGCGAGGGCGAGCCAGTCTTCGACGCGCAGGTTTGCCACTCTGCTGAACTCGGCTGTGTTCGATGAGACCAGCGTCAGGCCGTGGGCAGGCAGATCGCGGCGATGAGCAGATCGTGTGGGCCGATGATGCAGCCGCGAGTTTCGAGATCGTGTCGGAGGCGGGCATAATGCCCGGCAGCGGAATCACCGAAGGGCAGGGAGGCGTAGGGCGCGAGAGTCTGAACCACGAGGGCGGCACGGCGTTCCGGCTGGCCGTATTTCAGCGCGCCGTGCAGCAACTCGGCGCGGACGATGGAGCAGGAGACGATGTCGGCGGGCGCGAGCTGTTCGAGTCGGGTGCGAATGAGACTGTGTGGATTCTTCAGGTAGTGAATCCACGCATTCGTATCGAGTAGCCGGGCCATTACCAGCGCTCACGGGTTTCCAAGGGGCTCTGCACGGGTCGCTCCAGAGGTTCTCCGGCGAACGCGCCGCGGTTTGCTCGAAGTATCCGGGGGGCCATGATCCGCTGAGTTGGACCGGCTTGGATTCGGCGAGGGCGAGGGCTTCGCGCAGGAGGGCTTCGATGTGCGCCTGGGCCGCGGGATCGAGCTTGCGCAGGCGGGAGTCGAGTTCGGTGGCGAGCTTGCTCATAGATGTGAAGGGAGCATGAAAGCGGCATGACAGCGATGCAAAGAGTGATGGTGCCGCCCCCCGCTAGTCGTTGTCGTATTCACCCGAAACTCCCCCAGCCGCGTGAGCCCGCTCTGCGCGTGGAGGAGCGGGGCGAGGCTGCACAGGAGCAGGGCGAGGAGGCGGAGGGAGTTCATAGCGGGCTGGTGAGAGGTTCAGGTGGTCGTCTTCGGAGGGAGCATTTGCGTAGGCAGAAAGGCAGCGAGGGCGTCCAACTCGGGGTCGCGGTGGACGAGACGCGCGGCGCAAAGCAGCGCGGTGGCGGCGACGAAGGCGTCGGCGAAGGAAATGCGGTGCGCGGCCTTGAGCGTGGCGGCTTCGGCGCAGAGAGCGTCGTCGGAGTGGTGCCAGCGCAGGGGCCAGGCGCGCACGATCGCGAGGAGTGTGGCGGCGGCTTCCGGGCCTCGCTCTTGCGTGGTGATGTAGTCGAGTTCGGTGAGGGTGACGAAGGAGGCGTGGAGCCGGACTTCCCCGGCCTCGGCCCGGCTCAGGATCGCTTCGACTTCGTCAGCACCGGGCTCATTTTCGGCAAGGGCGAAGATGGCGGAGGTGTCGAGGAGGATGGGCTCATCCACGACGGCGCTCCCGTTCGCGCTCGCTGAGCAGCGCGGCGCCGGCCCCACTGCCAGCGAGCAAGCCTCTCAACGATCTCCGCTCCGGGATACGGACGGCCTCGGCGAGGGGCGCAAGGGCGGCGAAAAGCTCGCGCTGCTCGTGTTCCGGGAGGGCTTTGATCTGATCGAGAACGGCGGTCGTGGTCTGGCTCATGATGATGCAAATGCGGTGGAGTGAGCTACGTCGCGACCGCGCCTGTGACAAGTCCCGAGAATCCAGCGAGGCCGCACAGGAGCAGGGCGAGGAGGCGGTGGGTTTTCATGGTCTGGTGGGTATGGTCTTCTAAAACATCGGCTCGAACCCCGCATCCGCGAAGTGCCCGTCATTCGTGAAGGCCCGCCGCAAGCCAAGCCGGCGCATGACGGCGAAGGAGAGTTCATCAGTAAGACTCGGCGCGCCGGGGTGGCCGCCGTGAAACGCTTCCCACGCTTCGGACCAATCAGCATCGCTGGGAAAGATGAGCGCGTCTTGCGCGGCGAGGTCGTCGCCCAAAATCACCAGCCGTTGACGAAGCTCGCTGCGGGCGAAAGCGTTGGCGCATTCGGCGATCACGTAGGTGTGCGTGAGAAAGCGCGCGGCGGGATCGATGGCGTGCATAAGCGCGGACGGCGGTTTCGTGCCACTGGTCGCGCCGGTTCCAGAGCGCGATGAGGCCGGACGAGTCGAGAAAAACCCGGCTCATTTGCGGGCCGGATCGACGCGCGCGGCATCGTGTGGCTCACCGTCGTAGCGCCAGGCCAGCACGGCGCGCACGGGATCGGAGGACCCAGAGTTTGACGGTGGCTGATCGTCCACGGTGATTTCGACGCGCGCGTGCTCCGGCAGATCGACCTTCTCCAGCGGGCGGAAGACGCCGTTTTCGTAGATGGCGGTGACGGTGCTCATGGGTGGGAAGGGAGCACGGTAGCGGTGCGGGAGCGATGTGAAAAAGTGCCGGAGTCGTTCCCGTCGGCCGTCTCATCGGGCTTAAACTCCCCCAGCCGCGTCAGCCCGCTCTGCGCGTGGAGGAGCGGGGCGAGGCTGCACAGGAGCAGGGCGAGGAGGCGGAGGGTTTTCATGGGCCTCGATTTCAGTGAGGATCAAAAGGCCGCGGAGACTAGGCGGGCGGGGCGGGAGCACATCCGTTTTTCTGCCGGCGCGATCGGGCGTTTGGATGGAGGAAACGCTGCGCTGAAGAGCCCGCGGCGCGGCTTCCCTGCCCTAGCAGCCTGTTGAAAAACCTCACAACGGAGTCATTCCGAGCGAAGTGAAGGCGGAAAGGCGGGCGGAACGCAGTCGAGAGCGCCGAAGGCACAGTGCCGTGGGCGGAGGCGGGCGGCACAAACCCCGTGGAGGGTCCGGACGATGTGGCCGCAAAAGCTGATGCCTGCTCGTTGTGGGAGCCGCTCGTCATTCCACGGGGTTCCTCGACTGCGCGCCGCGCCACCTTCGCCCGCTGCGGCGCTCCGCTCGGAATGACCGCGGTGGAGAGTATTTCAACAGTCTCCTAGGGCGTGTTTGTAAATTCAGCGAAAGGTAGGGATGGCTGTCCTCAGCCGTCGGTGTGGAGTCGATTCGCGGGCCTTGCGCTCACTCCGGCCCGCTGGGGAAAGTGGGCCCTACCGTCCTGCGGACGAATTTACAAACACGCCCTACGCCGGCACCGTGATCATCCGCCACGGCGTCCACTCGCCGGTCGGGGCGCTGTCTTCCCAATAGCGCAGCCGGTATTCGCGCGTCTCGGGCTGGCCGGGGACGAGGAGCGGGCGTTGGTCCGTCCACGGGGTGCTCACGGCGATGCCCAGTCCCTCGGGCTCGCCGCCGGCGCGGCGGCTCTCGATCCAGACGGCGGCGTGGCTGTATTTGGAAAAGCCGATCTCCACCGCGGGGCCGCTGGCGATGCGCACGGCCTTGAGCTTGAAGCGCGGCGTCGTGCGGTTCGTGTTTTCGCTCTTGGGGATGAGGCCGAGGTCGGTCCCGATCGTGTCGGTGTAGTGTTCCTGGAACTTGGCGGCGCGCACGGCACGGAAGATCCGCTCCAGCGCGCCATCGGCGACGACGGGCACCCCGTCGGGCAGCGGCGGCGCGGTGAAGACCGGCAAGCCGTTCGCACCGGAGCCGTGGAGCGTCTGCGCGACGGCGGCCGTGGCGGCATCGGAGAAATGGCGCACCGCGCTCAGCCACGAGCCGAGCGTGTAGGCGGCGAAGCGCGCATCGGCCACGAGGCTGGCGAGCGCGTCGTCAGAGAGCCCGAGCTCTTGCCGATACTTGGGCAAATTGTCGGCGAAGCTCAGCAGCCAGAGCACCTGCTCGGCGATACGGCTGGGGAAGTAGCGTTGGAGGCGCATGGGTGTGGGAGTGGTGAGGATGGGTGGTTCGGGGCGAGTGCTGGGAGGCGGAACAGAGTAACCGGCTTTCCGAGCGCTTGTCCTGCTTTAAATGGGACGACCGCGCGACGATCCGGGGCGAAGACTGGATCGTTCAGACAAGGCCCCCGCTGGTTCGGCGAACGTCCCGCCGATAGCGGGACAGGCGCTCGGCCTGCCTGGCAAAGGCTCGAACGATTCCGTTGCTGTCCCGCGAGTAAAAGGACAGCGCCTCGACGATCCGCTCGCGCGACTGAACCATCCAGCGCTCGTCCCGCTAATGGAGGGACAGCGACCGGCTCGCTCAGCGCTTTGCCCGGACCATTCAGCACCCGTCCCCTGATCGCCGGGCCAGCGACTCAACCATCCACCACCCGCCCCGCGACACGCGGGACAAGCACCGCGCCTCCCAGACTCCCGCCTCGGACACCCCGTCGCTGCTGCGGTCGGTGATGGCTAGGCGGGCGTATTTGATGAACGCCTGCCGGGTGCGGAAGCGGGCGGGGTCGCCGATGAGCGCGCTGAGCCGAGCGGAGCGAGACAGCCTGCCGCAGGCAGCCCGAAGGGCAGCGCCGGCGGGCTCTGGCAACACGTGCGCGCCGACTTCGCCGATGCCGGGCACTTGGCGAAACTGCTCGATCTCCCAGAACCCGGCGGCGGCGGCGCGCAGTTCGCGCAGGGTGTCGCGCCAGTGGCCGAGGGTGGCGTCGTGCTGGGTGTAGAGCCGCCGCAGGATGCGCCGCTGGGCGTCGCCGGGCAGTTGTGCGAGATAGTCTTCGCGCCGGGTGGGGCTGAAGACGCCGGGGCCTTCGACCCGCAGCACGCCCCGCTGCCGGTAGCGCGCCTTGAGCAGGCTCTTGAGTTCGCGGGCGGCGTCGCGCCAGTTGAGCAGCTCGGCCTCCAGCTCGTGGTGGATCTGCCGGGCCGGGTCGCTGCCGAGCCAGACTTCCTGGAGCTTGTCCAACCGCAGGAGGTCGCGCCGCGGGACGGAGGGCGCTTGGCTGGAACCGTTCAGGCACTTCACATCCGCTAGCGCCAGTCCCCGCGCAGCCAGTCGGTCACGAGTTCGATCTGCTTGTCGGTGAGTTCCTGCCGTTCGCCGTAGGCGGGCATGCGGTCATTGCGGCGGTCGTAGAAGCGCTTGTGCGCGGGGTTCTTGATGATGCCGATGGTCCACTCGCGTGATCCCCAGCCGGTGAGGTCCGGGCCGGTGCCGCCGCCTTCGCCGCGGAAGGTGTGGCAATCGACGCAGTTGAGCCCCTTCTCGCTGATCGCGATGCGGCCGGCTTCGATGTGCGTGGTGTCGTGCGCGTCGGCCTCGCGCTGCGCAGGGAGCTGCGCCTCGGCGGAAAGCGCGACGTTGGCATCGTCGAGCTGCTGCTTCATCGCAGCGTCGAACTTCGATACTTCATCGACCACGTATTCCACCATCTTGCCCTGCTTCTTCCCCGCCGGTGGATGGACGAAGGCGGTGCCGCCCCACCAGCGCTCGGTCACGAGTTGCTGCGGGTCCATGAAGGCGCGCAGCCACTCGCGACTCCCCCACCCTTTCAGCTCCGCGGCGGTCTGCTTGTCCTGCAGTGGCAGGCCGAGTCCGTCGTGCCCGTCGTAGCTGTGGCAGCTCGAGCACTTGGTCGCGAAGATCTTCGGACCCTGCGTCGCGGGATCTTCGCGCAGCAGCTCCAGCGCGCCGATCGGCGGGATGCCGTGGCGCGTCGCGAGTTCCTTCGTGCGCTCGGCATCGATGTGCGCCCGCTTCACCGCAGCGATGTATGCGGGCGAAAATTTCGGATCCTTCAAGTCGTGCCAGTAGGCGATGAACGTGAGGTAGCAGAACGCGCCGAGCCCGCACCACAGCGCCGCGAGATTGAAGCGGTGCATGAACTTCCAGCGCGACCACAGCGGCATGATGAGCAGGAAGATCACGATCGCGCTCGGGATGATCACGCTGCCCCAGATGAGATCCTTGCCCGGGAAGTATTCCTGGAATTTCAGGAGCTGGAAGAGCGACATGAAATACCAATCGGGCCGGGCCGCGGCGTAGCTGTCGCCGGGATCCGCCGGGCTGGTCAGCTCGGCGCCCTTTTTCCACCACACGAGCACGAGCACCGCAGCCATCACCGCGAAGCAGGCGATGCCGTCCTTGAGCACCTGGTCGGGCCAGAACTTCGCGTCGGGCCGGCGCTTCGGCTCCTTCGCCGTGATGCCGTGCCGGCGGAAAAGATAGATATGCCCGACGATGAGCGCGATGAGCAGCGCCGGCAGCACGCCCGCGTGCAGCGCGAAAAAGCGCGTGAGCGTCTGGTGCCCGTAGTCCGGTCCGCCGACCACGATCTTCTGCAACGACGGGCCGATGTAAGGAATGCTCGCGAGCAGATTCGTCGCGACCTTCGTCGCCCAGAATCCCTTTTGATCCCACGGCAGTAGATAGCCAGTGAGGGACATCGCCAGCACGATGCCCATCAGCGCGAGGCCGAACCAATAGTTCATCTCGCGCGGCGCCTTATACGCCCCATCGATCACCACCTGCATGAGGTGCAAGACCAGCAGCGGCACCATCATCTGCGCCATCCAGTGGTGGATGCCGCGCACGATCCAACCGCCCGGGATGTGATGCTGGAGAAAGAACACGCTCTCCCAAGCCGTCTGCGCACTCGGGCTGTAAGCCATCCACATGAACACCCCCGTGATGAACTGCACCACGATCGCGAACGTGAGCGTGCTGCCCCAAATGTAGCGCCAGCGCGCGCCGCCGGGGATGTGCTCGTAGAGCGCCGCATGAACCAGCCCGCGATAGCCCGTGCGATGATCCAGCCAGTCGAAAAGACCCTTCACGCGACGGGCACTTTCTCGGGCCGGCCGGCCTCGAAGTTGAGGAACTTCACCCACACCTCGTTGCCGCGCAGCTCCACCTCCAGCGAGTCGAGCCCGCGCCGGCTCGGGCTCGTGCCCACCACTTCACCCGTGCGCGCAAACGTGCTGTCGTGGCACGGACAATAGAAGGATTTCACCTCCTCGCGGAACTCCACCGAGCAGCCGAGGTGCGGGCACGAGGCGTTGAAAGCGACGACTTCCTCCGCCGACTTGCGCAGCAGGAAGACCGCGCCGATCGGCTGCTTGGGAAACTCCGTCCACGCATCGCGCCGGCCGGTGATGATTTGGAAAAGCTTCGGCTTACTGCCGACGGGCAGCGCGTCGATCGTCGTGAGCTTCACTTCGACTGGCGGCCCCTTGAGCCACAGCGGCTGGATGAGCACGGCGACGCCGGCCGCGATCGGCCCGAGCACGCACGCGCCCCCGAGCGCGGCGCACGCAGCGCCTTTGAGGAATTCGCGCCGTTCGACGGGTGGTGCATCGGACGGCTCCGGAGTGGAAGCGGGATCGTTCATGGTCGGCAGCACTCCGCTCTATGTGCGCGCCCCTGTCAAGCCGGCGGCGGGTAGTGGCGCAATTTGCTCTGACGCAAAGGTAGGGACCGCTGTCCCCAGCGGTCCGGAGAAAGCGCACCCTCTGGAACGCAGCGCGGTGGGGACACCGCGCCCTACCTTCGCTGCCACGCATCAGACCAAGCTGTGCCACTACCCGGCGGCATCTCCGCCCCTCACGGCACCGCCGTGCTCACGACCGCGCTCGTGCCGTCGGTGCAGAACGCCCGGTAGATCACCCGCGCCGACGCATCGCCATTCGTCCACGCGCGGCGCTGGCCGGGTGAGCCCGCCACTGCATCGAGCACATCGAAGCTACGCATCGTCTTGCCCGCGACAGCGTCGCCTTCGCGGAAGACCAGCCGCAGCGCGCCGGTCGAGTCCGTGGCCCACAGGCCGGTGTCGTTCTTTGCCGTCACCTTCGCGGTGCCGCTCGCGAGCTTCGCCGTGAACATCGGCCCTCGTCCCTCCAGCACCGAGAGCGAGGTGAAGCTCTTCCACTTCGTCCCCGGGGCACCAGGCGGCTCCGCGCCTTCGCGCGCCACCAACGCGAGACTGCTCGTGAAAGCCCACAGCCCGCTATCGCCCGAGCGCGCGGCTCCGGCGAGCGACGCCGCAAAGAACTGCACGCGCCCGCCGTCGAACCCAAAGCCAGCCACCGGATCGAGGAAGCGCTTAAACGTCGCCGGCTCGGCCCCCGGCGCGGCCATGCCTTGCTGCGCGCGGATCGCTCCCTCCTCGAAATCGTAGATCGTCACCATGCTCGTCGGTGTGATCCCGCGCGCCGCATCGGGCGCGAAAGTCGTCACCGCCATCGCCCCCAAACCCTGCCCCGGACTCGACGGCAAGCCGAAGCTCACCGGCACGCGACCATTCGGGTCCGTCTGGCCGGAACGCTGCGTCACCCGCACGCTGCCATCGGCAGCCACCGTGCCGATCGCCGTCGTGCGGTCAGGATCAGCAAAACTCAACCGCACATCGAGCGCAGGCGCGCCCGCATCGTAGCGCCCGTGGCCGAAGGAGCCGTTCACGCTGGTCAGCGCTTGGAAGGATTTGAGCGCCGCCGGCCCGGCGCCCAAGTTCACAAACGCCCCTTCGACCAACGCGAGCTTCGTGCCCGTTGCAGCGGTCCAGACCCACAACCCCATGTCCTTCGCGGCGGGCGCGGTGAGCTTGGCGGTGAAGAACACCACGCCCGGCGCCGGCATCGCCAGCGAGGTGAACGCCTTAAATTTCGCCGGTTCCGCACCGGGCGCCGCGGCGCCTTCCAGCGCGATTTGCCTGAGCGTGCCCGGCTTGCCGACCCACAGGCCCGTGTCGTTGCCCGCGCCGACATGCGCCCCATGCACCGTCGCCGCGACCGCGAAATCATCACCCGCATAGACCGGTTCCCGGAAGCTCTTGAACACCACGCCCGCCATCGCCGCACCATTTGCATCTCTCACCGGCTCTCCCGTTCGCAACCGCAGTGTCGGCGCGAGGATCGGCCCGGTAAAGATGCCGTGAAAGCTTCTGCCCGCGGGCGTCAGCGCCATCCCCAGCCAGTTCGCATTCTCCCCGTCCATCGTGATCGACGGCACCCCGAATGTCCCCCACTTCGTCCCCGCCGGGATGCGTGGATCGACGCCCGCCCCCGGCACGTTGCCACTCTTCGTCGCGAGCGCCGCTGTGCCCACCACCACGCCGAAGTTCACGTCTGCTGTGTTCCCCTCCGCGTCGTGCGCAGTCAACGTCACCACCACCACGCCCTCAGCGACGAACGTCGCCGCGGTGGGCGACTGCGTCACGCTGGTTACACCCACGTTGTCACTGCTCACGGCCTGCGTGGTGTAATCCGGCAGCGCGACCGTCCCGCCTTGGCTGACGGTGAAGGTCAGTGGAGAGAAAGGGCCGGCGATGGTCGGCGCATCGTTGTCCGTGATCGTCACGGTGATCGTCCCGCTGGCCGTGCCGCCGAAGCCGTCGCTCACTGTGTAGCCAAGCGCCGCCGGGCCCACGTAGTTCGCCGTGGGAGCGAAGGTTACATCCTTCCCGCTCGTGTCATCCACCGTGAGATGCCCATCGGGTGTCGTGCTCGTCAACGTCACCGTGTCCGCATCTGCATCCGGGCTCGGGAAGGGCAGCGTGATCGTCCTCCGGTCGCCCGTCGTCGCGGTCGCGGTGCCATCCGGAGCGGTCGGCAGAGTGTTGGTCGTGGCAAAGGACAGGATCGCTCCGGCGGTCGTCGCGGAGGAGTTCACCGCGCTGGTGCGGAAGTAATAAGTCGTGTGCGGTGCGAGGCCGCTGATGGCCTGGCTCACTGCTATGCCGCTTGCTTCTCGGGGCAGCGTCTGGACTGTCGTCGCCGTCACGCTCGAGGCCAAGGTCGCATCCGTGGAGTATTGAAAAGCGACATCCGTCGGCCCGCCATTGCTGGTCACGATGCCGTTGAGCGTCGCTCCGGTGCTGTTCAGGGCGGTGGCGACGGTGGTGTAGGCCGCGGGGGTGAAGTCGGGAAAGTTGCGGATCGTCTCCACCAACCCGGAGCTGCCGCTATGACAGCCGCTGGCCGTGCGACCGCGGGCACGGAGAGTGCCGCTGCCGGGGAGCGAGAGGCCAGCGAGCTGCCAGTCGGCAGTGGTCCCCACTCGCGTGCCCGCGCCGAGTGCGGTCCAGATGTTGCCGTCATCGGTGCTCAGCTCGAAAGTCACTTGTGAGACCTCCGGCGAGGCTCCACCGCGTTGCCACAGCACCTGCGTGCTATCCGGCGCGGTGAGGCTCTCGGTGGCAAGGTCGTTGTTGAGTCGTGCGAGATGGTTGCGCTCCGTCTCGTTCACGCCCGTGAAGGCGCCGCCGAGCAGCAACTTGCCATCCGCCTGCACCGCCACGCTAAGGACGGCATTGTTCGGCCCGGTGCCGCCAGTATCGAATCCAGCATCCAGCGTCCCGTCGGAATTGAGCCGCGCGATGCGATTGATCCCCACCGTGTCGTTCACGCTCGTGAAGTGGCCGCCGAGCAACAGCTTCCCATCCGCCTGCACCGCCACGCTATGGACGGCGGCAAAGTCGCTATCGACCCCGGTGCCGCCGGCATTGAACCCAGTATCCAGCGTCCCGTCGGCGTTGAGCCGCGCGACGCGGTTGATCCGCGTCGTGCCGTTCACGCTCGTAAAGTAGCCGCCGATTACAAACTTCCCATCCGCCTGCACCGCCATGGTTAAGACCGCGCTATTCACCTGGGTGCCGCCGCCATTGAAGCCGGTATCCCGCGTCCCGTCCGCATTGAGCCGCGCGACGATGCCTATGCCTCCCAGCACCAGTTTTCCATCCGCCTGCACCGTCACACTAAAGACGTGGCTGTAAGCCCCGGTGCCACCGGCATTGAAGCCGGCATCCAGCGTCCCGTCGGCATTGAGGCGCGCGACGTAGTAGATCCCCGCCGTGGTGTTCACGCTCGTGAAGTCGCCGCCGAGCAACAGCTTGCCATCCGCCTGCACCGCCACGCAATAGACGATGCCATTCGTCCCGGCTCCGCCGGGATTAAAGCCGGCATCTCGGGTCCCGTCCGCGTTGAGCCGCGCGATGCCGTTGATCCCCGTCATGCCGTTCACACTCGTGAAGTCGCCACCAATCACCAACTTCCCATCCGCCTGCACCGCCACGCAATTGACGTCGCCAACCGTGCTCGCCGTGAAGCTCGCATCCACCGTCCCATCGGTATTGAGTCGCGCGAGATTCTTATGCGACGCTCCTCCCACCATGGTGAAGTTGCCCCCGATGATCGTCTTGCCATCTGGTTGCACCGCCGTGGCATAGACGGGGTTGCTGCCACCGGTCACGTTGGGATCGTAACCCGGATCGAGCGACCCCGGCGCCTGCGCCGCCGCCGGCGGAGCGGCGGCCAGCAGCGTAAGCGTGGCGGCGAGCGCGGTGAGGAAATGTCGGAGCGTGTTCATTGGACGAACCCATTGCGCGAGGAATGGATGCCTTCCGCAGTCCGCCCGGCCGTCACCGGTCTGTCGGCGTTGCTGTGAGTGCCCGCCAGTGGACGCGCAGCGCGGCGCGTGTCAATGCGGGAGGTGGATGGCGCGGGTGGAGAATGGTTTTGAAAACGTGCGCGCGCGTGGCAGGCTCGCGGGCATGAGCACGCTCGCTGAAATCGAACAAGCCATCGCACGACTGGCGCCCGACCAGTGGCTGGAAATCCGCCGCTGGATGGATCGCCATGGGCCGCGCCCGGCAGGCACCAATGCGGTTTCGCCGACCCGCTCGATGCCGGATTTTCTCGCCAGGCAAAAGGCGATTTTTGGCGAACGAGTGCTGCCGGATTCGCAAGCGGTGCTGGATGACCTCCGCGCGGATCGGTGGTGATGCGCTGTTTCGACTCGGGTGTCTTGCTGAAGCTCTACCTGAGCGAGCCGAACTCGCCGCAAGCGGTGGCGCTCGTGCAGGAGACAGGCGCGCCGCCGCCTCTCACCGAACTGCACCGACTGGAGATGAAGGCGGCGATCGGCCAGAAACACGGACGCGGCGAAATCACTGCCACGGAGCGCGACGCGGTGCTGGCTGGTTTTGAGAACGACATCGCTGCGAGCGTGTTCGCGGCGACCGCACCGGATTGGCCCGCTGTCTTTGCAAGAGCGGAGGCGCTCGCCACAGCACGCGCGACGGCGGCCCTGTGCCGCACGCTGGACACGCTCCATGTCGCGCTCGCGCTGGAACTCGGCGGGACGGAGTTTTGCACGTTCGACTCGCGGCAGTCTGCGATGGCGAAAGCCGCCGGCCTTGCGGTCGTGCCGTAGAGGGAGGGCTGCGCGTGCGTCAATGCGCGGAGGAACTGGCGGAGGGAGTGGGATTCGAACCCACGGACACTTTCGCGTCTCCGGTTTTCAAGACCGGTGCATTAAACCGCTCTGCCATCCCTCCCCGAGTCGGCGGGATGTTTCACCGCGCCCGGCGGAAGGCAAAGGATTAGTGCGTCTCCTTCTCCGCCTTCACCCCGGCGAGCATCAAGCGATCGGTCCACGCGAGGACGATGGCGGACAAAAGGAAGACGCCGTGAATGATGACCTGCCACATCACGGCGGCGTTGTTGACCACGAGACCCGGCGTGCGGACTTCGATGAAGGTCTTGAGCAGGTGGATCGATGAGATGCTCACGAGCGCGGTGGCGAGCTTCACCTTGAGCATCCCGGCGTTCACGTGGCTGAGCCACTCGGGTTGGTCGGCGTGGTCGTCGAGGTGCAGGCGGGAGACGAAGGTCTCGTAGCCGCCGATGATGACCATGATGAGCAGGTTCGCGATCATCACCACGTCGATGAGGCCGAGCACGCCGAGCATGATCTTCGTCGCTGGATCGGCGCCGGCCATCGGGTCGGGGCCGCCGTGCGTGATGTGCAGGACGACGCCGACGATGTGCCACAGCTCGATGAAGAACTGGTAAACATACACGCCCAGCGCGGCGATGAGGCCGAGGTAAAGCGGCGCTTGCAGCCAGCGGCTGGCGAAGATCGTCTTTTCGAGGAGGCTTTCGGCGGAGCTGTCGGGTTTTGGCACGCGCGGCGTTTAGCGCGCTGCGGCCTTGGCGTCCACTTCTTCGAGTTTCAGCCGCACGCTCATGATGTAAGCGGGCTCGCCTTCGGTCCAATGGCCGTAGGTCGTCGTGACGATCGTGCCGTCGGGCAGCAGATCGACGGCGGGATACGTGCAGTCGGCGCCTTTCGTATTGTCCATCATGCGGATGCGATACTGGCCTTCCCTGCCGGCGATGATGTCTTCGTATTTCCCGACCCACGCGACCCAGTCGCCTTTCGTGGGGCTCACGTGCGTGGTGTCGCGGAAGCTGACGAACAAGCGTCCGTCGGGAGCATACACGGCAGTGTGGCGGTCGCCGGTCAAGGCCGCGGGCAGTTCCTTCGGCTCGCTCCAGGTGAGGCCCTCGTCCTTCGTGGTAATGAGGAAGCTGTTATACTTGCGGCTGTTTTCCCGCAGCAGCACGGCGATCTCATTTCCATCGGGCGAACGCACCGCGCCGGGCTCGCACAGGCTCGCGTCGGGCAGCATCGCGATCGGCACCGGCACGCTCCAGGTCAGCCCGCCATCGGCGCTGCGCGTCTGATACACGTAGAAGCGATAAGGCTTCGCCGCGGGCGACGTGTGTTCGCTGTGCGGTCCCTTCACGGTGAATTTCTTTTCCTCGCCGCCGATGATGAAACGCCCGTCGTCGTGAAAGAGCGCCATGTAATGCCCAGGTGTTTTGAGCTTCACCACGGATGCCATCGTCACCACGCCGCCGAAGTTCCCGATCGGCTTCAACTCGCTCCACGTCGCGCCATCGTCCTCCGTCACCGCCATGCGGATCGGATACAGGCCGCTGAACATGATGATGCGTTTCTTCCCCTCCGCATCGATCACGCGGTGCAGCGTCGGCACCTCGAGCGAAGTCTCCCACGACTTCGGCGTCGGCAGTCGCTCGCTCCACGTCTTCCCGCCATCGGTGCTGCGTTTGTAAACGATCGCGCCGCGCCCGTGGCCTTTCGGATACACGATGAGCATCGTCTTCCCATCCTCGAGCAAGACGGTCGTCGGATGCCCGAGATACTGCCCCGCCTCGCGATCGACGAGCACCTGCCGCTGCGTCTCGGCGGAGAGATCGATCGTCGGGATGGTGTAGCCCGGCGCCATCGTCGTCTTGAGCCCCTTCGGCGGAAGCAGCGCGGTGTCCTGCTTTTGCGAAGGCGTCTGCTGCGCGAAGACGGTGGCGGCGAGAGCGAGGAGGACGAGGGGCGTTTTCATGCGCCGGGAAGACCGCCGCTGCACGCGCTTCTTAGCCGACTCACTTCGTCTGTTTGAACGCGAAGAGCTTCGACTCCGTGCGCACGTAGAGCGTGTCGTCGGCGATGGCTGGCGTGGCGGCCACGCGCTCGGCGAAGTCGCCGCGCCAGAGCACTTCCGGCTTGTCCCCCGCGGCGATCGTCGCGGCTTTGCCGTCGAGATTGATGAGGTAGATGCGGCCGTCGGCGGCGACGGGCGAGGCGTAGAAGGAGCCGTCGATCCCGAGGCGCTGCTGCTCGTATTTCGCGGCACCAGTCGCGGCGTCGAAGCACGAGGCGAGGCCGCCGTCCTTCACCATGAAAAGCTGGCCTCGATACAGCAGGGTGCTCGGCACGTAGGGCAGGCCCTTGGTCTTCTGCCACGCGATGTGCGTGTCGGTGATGTCGCCGCTGCCGCCCGGCTTCACGGCGATGAGCCGGTTCTTGCCGCGCTTGAGGTAGCCGATCATCGCGTCCCACTCGTCGCGAGAGATGTAGCCGTCTTTGTTCGTGTCGTTGGAGTTGAAGAAATCCTTCATCATCGTGTTCTCCGCTTCCGCTTTGGAAAGGCGGCCGTCCTTATCGGGATCGGGGCCGATGAGTTGGTCGAAGGTCGGCATCGGCATATCCTCACCCGCGGGCGACCATCCGGCGAAGTAGAGCATCCCCTCGCTCGCGATGGGCGAGCCGCAGTTCACCGCGGGCAACTCGCGCACCAGCCAGCGCTCGGCGCCGCTGGTGAGGTCGTAGGCCTTCATCATGAGGCCGCCGGGCGCGATGACCTCCTTCACGCCGTCGTGCTCCCAGACGATCGGCGTCGAGTAGCCAGTCGCCATCGCAGGGCGCGCGGTCTTCCACACCTGCCGGCCCGTGGCGGCATCCACAGCGAGCACGGCGGAGTCGGTCTTGAGATCGCGCACGAGGATCGCGAGCCCGTCCGCGAGGATCGGCGACGTGCCGCTGCCGAAGTCGTTGTTCGTCTCCGCGACTGGGAGCGCGTGGCGCCACAGTTCCTTGCCCGCGAAATCGTAAGCGATCAGCCCACACGAACCGAAATACACGACCACACGCTCGCCATCGGTCGCGGGCGTCGATGCGGCTGGGCTCCCGTGCTTGGGCAGGAATGCCTCGATCTTTTCCGCGCCCGCATCGCGCCGCCACAGCTCCTTGCCCGTCGCGCGGTCGAGGCAAAGCGTCCACAGCTTCCCACCATCGAACGCGGTGAGGAAGATGCGCGCGCCCCACACGCACGGCGACGACGCACCGGACGGCGTGGCGACTTGCCAGAGCACGTTTTTCTCCGGGCCGAATTCGACCGGCGGCTTCTCCGCATCGGCGACGCCGGAACCTGCGGGTCCGCGGAAGCGCGGCCAGTTCGGCGTGCCGGCGTGGAGAGACATGGAAGCGAGGAGCGAGAGAGCGAGCAGCGTTTTCATCGGCGCGCGATGTAGCGCCGAGCGGCGGCGGCGGCGAGTGAAGATCGTGCGTCGCTCAGCGAACGAGCTGGCCGTAAAGCGCCTCGTAGGCGGTGACCATCGCGCGGTAACCGAAGCGGCTCTCGGCGTGGCGGCGCACTTCGCGGCGGTCGAGCGTGAGCGCCTGCGGGACGAGCTCCGGCAGCGCGTCGAGCGACCCAGCGTGGAAGCCGGTGATGCCTTGATCGACGACTTCCTCCACCGAGCCGCGCCGGTGCGCGACGACGGGGGTGCCGCACGCCATCGCCTCGATCATCACGAGACCGAACGGCTCCTCCCACTGGATCGGGAAGATGAGCGCGCCGGCATTGCGCAGCAGCATGACTTTCTGCGGATGATTCGCCGCGCCGATCCAGCGGACGCGCTCGCCGTCGATGAGCGGGCGGATCTGCGCGTCGAAGTAGGCGTGCTCCTTCGCGTTCTGCGGCTGGCCGGCGAGGACGATCGGCATGTCGCAGTCCTGCGCGACCTGGATCGCGCCGAGCGGGTTCTTTTCCGGCGAGAGCCGGCCGAGGAAGGCGAGGTAGTGGCCGGGCTCGTAGCGGGCTTCGTAGGCGTCGAAGTCGGCGCCGTTATAGACGGTCGGGAATTCGCGCCCGAGCTTCAGCGTCATCGCCTGCATCTGCGCGCGGCTGATGCCGTTCACCGCGACGTGCGGCCAGCGGCGGAGCACCCATTCGTCGTCGTGATGCGGCTGCGTGTGCATCGTGAAAAACGACGGCGTGCGCAGCATCGTCGCGCTCGGAAGCCACGCGGTGGAGCAGTGGAAATGGATCACGTCGAACTCGCTTTGCCGCGCGGCGATCTCGGCGAGCATCGAGTTGGTATAATACTCGAAGCAATACGCGCGGCCTTCGCTCATGAGGTCGCTGAGATTCATCTCCACCACCGGCACGAGCTGCGCGCGGCTGTGGCATTCGCCGGAGGCAAAGAGCGTCACCTCGTGGCCGCGCTCGACCAGCTCATCGGCGAGCAGCTTCAACAACAGCTCGATGCCGCCATACGTGTGCGGCGGGATCGAGGTCCAGAGCGGGGCGGCCAGTGCGATGCGGAGACTCATTGTCAGGGAAGCATCGAACATCGAGCATCGAACATCCAACCTCGAAGTAATCGAGCGCGGCTTGCCACTGCTGCGCGCACCGGGCACGCTGCGCCGCCATGCCGGAGACGAAACCAGAAGACTTGCTCAAGCATCCACTGGCGCCCGCGGAGCGGGAGATCATGGAGCGCGAACTCCTCGGCGCGATCCGCTCGCGCCGGGCGGGACTGGAAAAGTTGCTCGCCGAATGCTCGGACCATTGGGGCTACGAAGATCCGATTTATCGCTTCTACCATCAGAGCTTCAAAGTGGTCGCATTGCAGAGCACGACGGTGAAGGTGGTCGAGGAACTGCGGGCGCTGTTACCGGCCCGGGAACTCAACGACTGGTTCGTAGAGATTGTGCGGGAGGGAACCGGCCGGGATTTCGATTCGTCGTGGAACAAAGCCTGGTTGGTGAACGTCCGTCCCATCGTTGAAGCGTTCTTTCACGCCCGCTTCATGTTGGAAATGGCCGTGTGCTACGCCGGACTCGAAGAACCTCCGCAGTCGCTGCCAAGCGGCTGGGCGGCGCTGCTGTATTTGTTCAACCTGCGCTGATGGATCCAGCAGTCGGTGCAAAGACTTGCCAACAAGATTTCCGAGCTACAGTGCGCGCGATGATTCGCCCCTTCGTTTTTCTCATCCTCTTTGCCTTCGCAGCACGCGCGCAGGAAGCCGCGCGTCCCGGCCTCGTGAACGAGCGCGAGGTGATGACGCAGCTGCAAATCTTCCTCGACCAGCAGCTCTTCGGGCCGGGAAAGATCGACGGGCTCGGCGGGGAGTTCACCACGAAGGCGCTGTGGTGCTATCAGCGCGCGCACGGCCTTCCCGCGACCGGACGGCTCGATGAAAACATCCCGCTCGATTCGGTCTTCCCCGTTTATACCGAATACACGATCCGCGATGAGGATTTGAAGTTCGTCGGCGATCTGCCGGTCGCGAACTCCGCGAAGGCGAAGCTGAAATACCTGCCCTACGACTGCGTGCTGGAGTTTCTCACCGAGCGCTTTCACTGCGACCCGAACCTGCTCGCGAAGCTCAACCCGACGCACGACATGATGAAGCTCCAGCCGGGCGACATCGTGCGCGTGCCGAACGTCGAGCCGTTCAAGATCGAGGAACTGCCCAAGGCAGGGCCCGTGAAGTCCAAGCCCGAATACACGCACCGCACGATCAAGATCAGCCGCAAGCACCGCCTGCTCGAGTTGAGCGACGGCGGCGCGCTGATCGCCAGCGTGCCCATCACGCCCGGTTCGGACCAGACGCCGACGCCCGCGGGCGAGTGGAAGATCGCGGGCATCGCCGCGCAGCCGAACTTCCGCTGGGACGAAGGCGTGCTCAATCACGGCGTGCGCACGGAGGAATTCTGGCTCCTGCCGCCCGGGCCGAACAACCCCGTGGGCGTGCTGTGGTGCCAGCTCAACAAACCCGGCATCGGCATCCACGGCACGAACTCCCCGCAGACCATCGGCCGCAGCGCGAGCCACGGCTGCATGAGAGTGGCGAATTGGGACGTCGTGCGGCTGGAGAAGATGATCTCCGCGGGGATGAAGGTGACGATCGAGTAAGCGAGGCCGCGCCCGCTCAGACCCATCTCCGGCGAAGCTTCACTTCGCTGGCTCCTTGTCCGGCTTTGGCGCCGGAGTGCCGGGAGCAGGCGAGGCCTTGGGAGGAATGGTCACAGTCGTCGCTTCGCTCATCGGCACCGGACGCCCATCCGGCCCGATGGTGTATCGTCCGCCAGTCGTCGTCTCCGAACCGAAGCCGGGCGGGACCGAGAAAGGGTAGCCGCGGTAGCGATACCGCGGGTCACTCATGTCCGGCATGGGTGGATTCAACGCGAGTTCCACGCCTCGCTCGAAATCCTTCGGATGAGCTTCACGAATCTTCTCGAGGTGCTCGCCAATCAATTCAGGCGGGACGATCCGAGAACCGGTCTTGAGCGCCCCTTGGTAAGACGCGACCGCGAGTGAGTATTGTTTGGCCGTCTCTTGGTTCAACCCTGCGAGGAACTGCGAGAGTGCCGACGAGTCATTCGTCCCCGTGAAGCCTTCGAGAAGATTGAGCGAGCGGCTCGTGCTGCCGATGCGTCCCACCAGCGCCCAATCTTCCCGCTTCTGTGCCTCCGCCAGCTTTCTGCCGAGATAGCTGACTGCGCTCTCGCCCGGTCGCAAGCCATCGGCATCGTCGAGTAAGAGGATGCGAGGCAGAGCGAAGGCAAAAACCTTCTCGCGAATCGAATCGAGCCCGGCAGACAAGAGCGATTCCCGTGAAGGCAAATTCAGCGACGCAGCGCGCCCGGCTTTGATCTGGGTATATGTCAGCGCGAGCGACCGAACGGCGTTCATCAGGTCCGGCGACACTCCGTTGCTGCCACCATAGGGGAGCTTTCTCAGCTCGGCCTCGATGACCGGGAGATCATCGAGCTTTTCAATCCTGGCGAGCAACTCCTCGACCCGAACCGCCGGCGGTTCGGGCTCCCCCTTCAAGCTGTTCGCGAGCGCCAGCAGCCTCGAACGCGGGACAAAGGAATACTCGCGGCCGGAACTCGTGAGGTTCGAGAGCGCCGAGCGAGCTTGATCCATGCGCCCCGTTTCTTTCGCCGCGAGGTAGTCCTGCCAGTGCGTGAGAAATGAAATGGCGCTGCTCAGGCGTTGATTTGCCGACTGCGCCCCTCGGCTCTCGCGGCGATAACGGCTCCTGCCTTGCGACTTCTGGAGCGCCGCCAGCGGTGCGTCGAGTTCCGCAGCGGTCTTCGCATCGATTCCGGGCGTGACGTTGGTTTCGATCAACTTATCGATTTCCGCCAGAGCCGCCTTCTCTCTCGCGGCGAACTCCCTGCCCGCCTCGGCCGTGAGCGCCTGCACGAGTTGCTGCATCTTCTCCGACGCGGCGTAGCTCAGCAGCGAAGGCACGATTTGCTTCAGGTCGTATTCGAACTCCGCGTCTTCGTCGAACGAGCGTTCGATTTGCAGCAACATCGAGGAGAGCTGCCATTGCCGGTCGATGCCGCGTTCGTCGTCGCGCGCGGCTTTCATGTCGGCCTGCAGTTCGATGCGCATCTGTGCGATCAGTTCCTTGATCGCGGGCGGCGGCTCCGCGACTCCACGGTGCGCAAGGCCGACGATGAGGGCGAACAGGAGAGACAGCCGGCAGGTCATGGCGCTGGGTTCTGCCCGCGACAAACGTGGTGGGCAAGATGCAATCGTGCCGGCGATGCGAGAAAACCGCTGGCGACGGCTTGCGAGCGCGCGCAGTAGTCCGCCGAATGACCGAGACCCAAGCCTGCATCGCGCTGAACATGGTGCCGAATCTCGGCCCGGTCCGGCTGCGCAAGCTGCGCGATGCGATCGGTTCGCCGGAGGCGATCCTGCGGGCGCCGAAGTCGCGGCTGCGACAGATCGATGGCATCGGGCCGGAGCTGACGGACGCGATCGGGGATTGGGAAAAGACGGTCGATCTCGCGGCGGAGCTGGCGCGGGTGGAGGAGTTCGGCGCGCGGGTCATCACGCAGCAGTCGCCGGAGTATCCGCCGGGGCTGCGCGAGCTGCACAACCCGCCCATCGTCCTCTACGTGTGGGGCACGGTGACGAGCGAAGACTGGCGCGCGATCGGCGTGGTCGGTTCGCGCAAGACCAGCCACTACGGCACCGAGTGCGCGAAGAAACTTTCGTATCAACTCGCCTACGCGGGGCTCACCGTCGTGAGCGGGCTGGCGCGCGGCATCGACACCGCGGCGCACCAGGGCGCGCTCGCAGCGAATGGGCGCACGATCGCGGTGATCGGCTCCGGCTTGATGGATCTCTACCCGCCGGAAAACGCCGGGCTCGCCGAAAAGATCGCGGCGTCAGGTGCAGTGGTGAGCGAGTTTCCGATGACGTTCCCGCCGAGCCCGCAGACTTTTCCTTACCGGAATCGGATCGTCGCCGGCTGGGGCAAGGGGGTGCTCGTGGTCGAAGCGGGCGCGAAGAGCGGCGCGCTCATCACCGCGGACCAGGCGATGGAAGCCGGGCGGCTCGTGTATGCGGTGCCGGGGCCGATCGACCGACCGACCTCCTTCGGCAGCAACCGGCTCATCCAGCAGGGCGCGAAGCTCGTCACCTCAGCGGGCGACATCCTCGACGACCTGAACTCGCTTTTTCCCGAGCCGCGCCGGACCGCGCCGACGGCAGGCGCAGCACCGGCGGGCGCCCTTTCCGCGGAAGAGAGCGCGATCCTCGACGCGCTCGGCGGCGACACGCTCGCGCCCGAACAGATCGCGGAGAAATGCGGGCTGCCATTCCCGAAAGTGAGCGCCTGCTTGCTCATGCTGGAGATCAAGCGGCAGGTGCGGCAGCTCCCAGGCCGCCAATTCCTGCGGCCTGCCGCGCCGCTTGACGGATCGCCGTCGCCCGCCGACTAGGTGCGCCCTTTCCCCACCCAAATGTCCAAAACGCTCGTCATCGCCGAGAAACCCAGCGTCGCTACCGACCTCGCCAAAGCCCTTGGGGTGAAGAAGGCGGACGATTGGTATGAGGACGATCGCTACGTCATCTCCTCGGCGGTCGGGCATCTGTTCGAGATCGAGCCGCCGGAGGGATTCGAGCCGGCGAAGGGGAAGTGGAACTTCTTCCCGTCGCTGCCGCCGCACTTCGCGCTGAAGGTGATCGATAAGAACGCCAACCGCGCCACGCTCCTGCGCAAGCTGCTGAAGCGGAAGGAAGTCACGGCGGTCATCAATGCGTGCGACGCCGGGCGGGAGGGCGAGTTGATCTTCCTCAACATCATGCGCGGCACCGGCGCGAAGCAGCCCGTGCAGCGGCTCTGGCTGCAATCGATGACGACCGACGCGATCCTCACCGCCTTTTCGCGGCTGCGCAGCGATGCGGATATGCAGCCGCTCGCGGACGCCGCGTTGTCGCGCAGCGAGTCGGACTGGCTCGTGGGCATCAACTCCACGCGCGCCCTCACACGGCTGAACACAAAGGCGATGGGCGGTTTCCAAAAGACCACCGCCGGCCGCGTGCAGACGCCGACGCTCGCCATCCTCGCCGAGCGCGAGGAGCGCATCCGCAAGTTCGTGCCGCGCGATTATTTCGAGGTGTATGGCGACTTCAGCGTGCAAGCCGGCGGCTACCGCGGGCGCTGGTTCGATCCGGGATTTCGCAAAGGCGCCGACGAAGACGCGCGCGCCGAGCGGCTCTGGGAGCGCGCGAAAGCGGACGCCATCGTCGCGAAGTGCGCGGGCAAGACCGGCACCGTCGAGGAGGAGAAGAAACCCACGTCTCAGATCGCGCCGCAGCTTTACGACCTCACCACGCTTCAGCGTGAAGCGAACTCGCGTTACGGCTTCCCCGCAAAGATGACGCTCTCGCTCGCGCAGGCGCTCTACGAGAAGCACAAGGCGCTCACTTACCCGAGAACCGACTCGCGCTACCTGCCCGAGGATCACCTCGCCACGGCCAAGCGCGTGCTCGCGGGCTTCGAGGACCCGTCGCTCTCCGTCCACGCGCTCAAGGCGCTCGACGCCGGCTGGGTGCATCCGAACAAACGCATCTTCAACGACGCGAAAGTCAGCGACCACTTTGCCATCGTGCCCACGGGCACCGCGCCGAAGAACCTCACCGAGATCGAGCAGAAGATTTTCGACCTCGTCGCGCGGCGCTTCATCGCGGTGTTCTATCCGGCAGCGCAGTTCGAGGTCACCACGCGCATCACCACGGTCGAGAGCGAGAAGTTCAAGACCGACGGCAAGATCATCGTCGATCCCGGCTGGATGGCCGTCTATGGCCGCCAGATCGAGACCGAGGGCGACAAGGTGATCTGCCCGCTCGCCACCGGCGAGAGCACAGCGCGCACCGACGCGGTCGAGGTGAAGGAGTGCGTCACCAAGCCGCCCGCGCGCTTCACCGAAGCGACGCTGCTCTCCGCGATGGAAGGCGCGGGCAAACTCATCGACGACGAAGAACTTCGCGAAGCGATGGCCGAGCGCGGCCTCGGCACCCCGGCCACGCGCGCGCAGACGATCGAGGGGCTCATCTACGAAGGCTACCTCTCGCGCCAAGGCCGCGAGCTGAAGGTGATGGCCAAAGGGCTCTCCCTCATCACGCTCCTGCGCGATCTCGACGCCGCCGCGCTGACGAAGCCCGAGCTGACCGGCGAGTGGGAGCACAAGCTGCGGCAGATGGAGCGTGGCCAGCTTTCACGCGAGGTCTTCATGGAAGACATCCGCCACCTCACGACCGAGATCGTGCGGAAGATCAGCGACAAGATCGGCTCCGAGGTCCATGGCCGCTTCGAGCCCCTCGCGGTGAAGTGCCCGCGCTGCGGCGGCGATCATTTCAACGAGAGTTTCCGCGCCTTCGAGTGCGCGAACCCCGAGTGCAAACTCATCGTGTGGAAGACGATGGCCGATCGCGAATTCGAGCGCGAGGAAGTCACCGCGCTGCTCACGACCGGCAAGGTCGGCCCGCTGGAAGGCTTCAAATCCAAGTTCGGCAGGCCCTTCTCCGCCGAGATCATCCTCACCGAAAAGAACGAGTGGAAGACGAAGTTCGACTTCGGCAACGAGGCCGAGGGCGAGGCGTCCGTGCCCGTGAATCCCGAGCCGCTCGGCGCGTGCCGCGCGTGCGAGGCGGGGCAGGTCTTCGAACACGAAAAGGCATTCATCTGCGACCAGTTGCCCGCGAAGAAATGCACCTTCCGCCTCGGCAAGACGCTGCTCCAGCGCGTGGTCACGCGTGCGGAGGCGAAGGTGCTCGTCGAGACCGGCAAGTCGCCGATGCTCCACAAATTCATCTCGAACAAAACCAAGCGCGCCTTCTCCGCCTACCTCACGCTCGGGAAGGACGGGAAGATCGCGTTCGAGTTCGAGCCGCGCGAGAAAAAGCCCGCAAAGGGCAAAGCAGCGCCCGCCACGCCGCCCGCGGCTACTTGATCCAGACGCCCTTGAGCGGCTTGCCCGGCACGGTGCGCACCTTCGGGTTCGCCGACTGCGCAGGCGCTCCGCCGCGGCCGGGCAGCAGGCGCATCGCGGCGAGCGTTTCGAGATCGAGTTGCCCGGTGAGCGGCAGCGCGATGAAACGCTGGTAGCCGAGGATTCCCTCCTCCAGCGCGGGCCCCGGGACGCCGTCGCTGTCCTCGCGGAAAAAGCTCAGGTCGCGCAGGAACCGCTGGGCGCGCTTGATCGTGTCCTGCTGCACCTGGAGCGGCGCGCTCGCATACGGCGTCCCCGCAAAGATCCGGCCATACGGCCCGCTCGCCGCCGGCGCAGGCGGACGCCGCAGGTCTTCATCGTCCCTCGGCTGCGGAGGCGTCTCACGGCGGAGAAAATCGCGATCCTTCTCCTGCACCGCGTTGTCCTTCCGAAGGTTCGCCGGCGGCCGCGCCTCGGGTGCGCGCTCGACGGGCGTGGCGGGCTTCGCAGTCACCGGCGGTGGCGCGACGGGCGTGGGCGCTTCCCCAGCAAGCCCGAGCGACTCCAGCGTCTCCTTGGTGAGCGAACCGGTCACTTCGAGCCCGTTGCGAATCTGGTAGCGCTTCACCGCCGCCGCGGTCTCGGGACCGCTGGCGCCGCTGACTTCGCCGTAAAAGAAGCCCTGTTCTTTCAGCGCGCCTTGCACGCTTTTGGTCAATTCATCCGCATGTGCAGCGGCAGCGAAAACGAGGGCGAGAGAGAGAAGTCGGAGGTGCATGGAAAATTCAGAGTTCAGACGCGCGGGGCCACGCGTGAATTCAACGCGTCGCCTTCGCGAGCTGCGTCGCCGGTTTCGGAGGCGGCGGCATCGTGCGCGCAAATTCGGCGACGCCCTCGGCGACCGCCTTGGCGATCAGTTCGCGATATTCCGGCGTGCCGAGCAGACGCGCCTCGAAGGGGTTGCTCAGGAAGCCCGCCTCGACCAGCACCGCCGGCGCGCGCGTGTGCCGCACGACGTAGAGCGGCCGCGCCTTGATGCCGCGATTGCCGGCCTCGGTCCGGTTCAGCAGCGAGGCCTGCACGTAACCGGCGAGATTTTCGCCGCGGTCGGCGCGGGCCATCGGCTCCGGCTTCGCAAAGAATCCGACGAACGTCCACTCCGGCTCCGGCACCACTTTCTCGGTGGCAAAAAACGTCTCGACGCCAGTGGCGCTGCTGCTCGGCGACTTGTTGCAGTGCAGGCTCACGAAGAGCGAATGCTCGACCTGGTTCGCCAGCTCCGCGCGCTCGGGCAGCGAGACGTAAGCATCGGCACGCCGCGTCATCACCGTCTTGAAGCCAAGCACCTGAAGCCGCTGCTCGACGCGGACGGCGAGGTCGAGCGAGACGTTTTTCTCCACCAAGCCGTTGCACCGCGCCCCTTCATCGCGGCCTCCATGACCCGCATCGACGACGACAACCGGGAGCGTGCTCGGGCTCAGCGCTGCCGCCACATGGATATCCCTCGGAGCCTCCTCGGGTGCGACGAGGAAGGTAAGACACCCCGCTAGGGTCAGGAGACCCACGGTTGGTGTGACAACTTCCATGTGCAAACCTTCGCACAGCTTCTTCCACGCGCCAACTCGCGTCACGGGAGGCCGCGGGGCCGGCAAGTCGCTCGACGTGGGAGCCGACACGACTGTCTTTGCCCTCGCACGAGGCGCGGCGTCGAGCGGCAGCAGTGCTTGAGCACCCTCCATCGGTGCCAGCGAAGGCGGGCGCTTTTCCTTCATGGCTGCCCGTCCAGAAGCGCGCGCGACTCCGCCTCGGGCACAGGCCGCCAGGTGATCGGCAACGTGGAGCTGCGCTCGAGCACCGCGCACTCGATCGCAGCCTGCGCGAGCTGAGCATCGAGATGTTTCTTCAGCTCCTCGCGGCCGGGCGGCTTCGCTTCCGGATCCTCCGCCAGCGGCAGATGCCCGGCGCTCCACGCGAGCGCGGCGGTCTTCACGGCGTGCGACAGCGGAGCCTTCGTCACCTCCTCTTCCCGCAGCAGCCGCTCCATCCGCTCCGCGGCGGCCTTCGTCCCGGCGACGACGCCCCACTCTTCAAACGTCCGTCCGAAGTTGCCGCCGTTCGTTTGGATCGAGCCGTCGTAATCGAGCCGCAGGAAAAGATTCGGCGCATCACCGCGCCCGAGTTCGGCAAAGAGCAGCCGCGCGAGATACGGCGCGCCATACACCTGCTCGAAGGCCGCCTTCAGCGCCGGGCTGAGCGAGTAGTTCGCCAGGCGCCGCAGCGAGACATCGTGCGCCGAGCGCGCGAAACCTTCCGTGCTGCACAGCTCGATCGCCGCGAGCCGCAGCCGCTCAATGTCGCCCGGATGCCCAATCCCGCCCATCGCGATGCGATCGTAAATCTCGAACACCTTCTGCCGCTCGCGGCTCATGGTGAAAAGCACGACGCCATCGGCGTAGCTCAGCGCCACGATCGGGCTGCCCACTGCGAGCTGATGCTCGATGTATTCGCGCCGGTTCGCGATCGCTTCGACCCAGCGGTAAGGCTCCTCGATCATACCAGCTTCCCTTTGAAGAGCCGCGCCATCCGCTTCTCCGGCAGCGTCTCGATGCCCGCGCTCGTGATCGTCTTCACGATGGGAAAAATGTCCGCCCGCCGGTCCACACCGCCGGTCGCGCTGTCGCTCGATGCGGCCGTCTCGAGCGCACGCAGCGCGAGCAGGATCGCCTCGTCAGCCTTGAGTTTGCGCAGCGGTTTTCCTCCCCACGAGTTCTCGAAATGCAACACCGCGCGCACCGCCCCCGAGCCCGAGCCGGTCGCGGCGAAGTCGGTCGCCTCGAACTGCGCGCCCATCGCATCGTAGAAATAAAGCCGCGCCGTTTCCGCCTCGCTGTCGTAGGTCGCAAAGATCGGCACGACCACGCCGACGCCTTGCAGCACGAAGCCGAGATTGTCGCGCAGCAGCTTCGAGAGAGCGCGCACTTTGCCGTCGAGGCTCATCTCCTGGAGCTGCGTGCGGCGGTAAAACTGAAACGAATGCTCGAGCACGCGCGCCATTTCCCAAGCCGTCGCCGGCACGCCCGCGATGGCCATGAGCGAGTGGCGGTCAATCTCCAGCACCTTGTCCGCGCGATCATAGACGATCTGATTCGCCGCCGTCGCGCGCCGATCGCCGGCCACGAGCACGCCGTCGGCATATTTGAAGGCGAGGATCGTCGTCGCATCGGTCGGCGTGATCGAGCCATGCGCATTGACCGCGGGCACATTCGCCAGCAATCCACCACGCCGCAGCACCGCGGCAAAATCTTCCGCGCCCGCCGCTGGGGGAAGTGCGGGCTGCATCACTGGCCTGTCCGCTGGCGGTAGCGCCGCGATTGATTCGGGTCCACCTTCCGCATCCGCTGGAGAAGATCCTTCACGTCGGGCTTGGATACGTCGGGCGATTTCGGCCCGCCGCCATCGCCTTCTTTCGGTCCCCACGGCGCGGGACTCGTCGGTTTTTGCGTCCGTTCAGGCATGCCGCACGTTACGAGCGTGCGATGGGAAAGGCAAGCGCCCGGAGCGAAAGGCGCGCCTGTCCGCAGCGGCGCCCGCCGACACATGCACCCGCGCGATGAAGTTGCCCCGCAGCAGCATCGCCAGCGCCCTGGCGTCGATGTTGACGACCTTGACCGAGTCAAACAGCGCGAGACCAAGCCCTCACCAAAACGGAAAGCGGTTAGCAATCGGAAGAAATGACTCCCGACGGCCAGTCGGAGAAAAGGCATCTCCGCACAGACAGGTTTGTGGAGCGGAAGCCATACGCCTCTCCACGCACCGCACCGATCGACTCGGACATTCCCGCCAAGCCGCGCGGTGAACACGGGGCTGCGCTCATGCAGACCGTGCAGGAGCTAAAGCACGATTATGCGGAGCTACTTCAGAACTGGGAGGGTCGAGAGGAAATTCGTGCGCGCGGAATCACCGTCGAGTTTGAAAGT
Organism: Verrucomicrobiota bacterium; assembly: GCA_009885995.1. Lineage (GTDB taxonomy): Bacteria > Verrucomicrobiota > Verrucomicrobiia > Chthoniobacterales > Chthoniobacteraceae > VFJQ01. The sequence goes on along the minus strand of VFJQ01000035.1, from coordinate 33,636 downwards.
CCTCCAGGTGTGGAGCTGAATCTCAAAAGCCTCATGAATCCTGGCGTCGGCTTGGAATTATTGAATCGGCGCGAGCAAGAACTGGCAGACGGAAAAATCGTGATGCGGGAGACGTGGTTTGTCCCCGACGGTGCGCTGTCGGAACTGGAGCGTATTTTTGCCGAATACCTCAACCGCGAATGGCCGGCCACCGGCGACTCGCCACGTCTCCTGTGAAGAGTAGAGCTTTCAGCGTTAGCTTACTCGCAACGCTTTTCTCCGCCTGTGCGGCATTCACTCCGACGCCTCAACTTCTATATGGCATCGACGACACCGAACTGAACCGGCTTGGCCAGCGCCTCGGTTACCGCGTCGAGGCGCTCGGCATGAGCGTTTACACCTTCACGCACGGTAGCCACTCATTTCAGGTTAACGCCCACAACGACATTTCCGTTACTCGTCGCCTCCAGGCCGACGAACCGGTTCTCCTCATCTACGATCCACCTGGACGCAGACCACCAGTAGAGTCTCGCCTTTCAATCGAGCGCGGCGTTACGTTCGCGACAGTCGAGGATCACTTTCGACGCTTTCTTCGCGAGATGCATTTGCCAGCCACCACTCCAGCACGCGCATGAGAACGTCGCCGAACCGTGCGCTGCATCCGGTTCGGAATCCTCGCTAAACAGCCAGCAGCAGGGTAATTACAAATCACCCACCCCGCAACCACCGGAGAAATCATGCAAATTATCATGCACCGCGTTGACACCGGAGGCGGGCATGAAGAAGAAATCCAAGCGGCCCTCGGTTATCTCCGTCGGCAAGGACGCGGCGGAAATCCGCATCTACACGCTCCGGCGGAAGGCTGACGGCTACACATCCTACCAGTGCGCTTGGTATAGCCTCGGGGCACGGGCGACGAAGGTCTTTGCGGAGCTGGCGGCAGCGAAGACCTACGCCCAGCAGAAGACGGTCGAACTGATGAACGGGCGGGCGGCGCCGGTCGAGGCCAGCTTCCGGGAGATTGAGATTCTTCGGGGCTGCGAGGCGCGCGTGGCGGAATTTGGCCTGACGATCACGGCTGCGATCGAGGAATGGGCTGCGGCCCGGCGGGTGTTGCGTGGGCTTGGGATCGTGGATGCGGCGCGGGCTTATGCCGACAGCCATTCGGGGATCAAGGCGATCACGCTGGGTGAGGCGGCTGATCTCTTCGTCGCGTCGAGGGAGGCCGCGCAGTTATCGGATACTTACATCAAAGGGCTGCGCTGCTATTTCAAGTCGCTCAAGCGGCAGCTCGGCCCGTGCTTGATTGCGGACCTGACTACGTAGCAACTCGATGGTGTATTACAGCAGGCTCGGCTCGGTGTGGTGACGAAGAACAATATGCGCCGCACGTTAGTCACGCTGTTCAAGTGGGCGCGCGATCAGGGCTATTTGCAGGCTGATCGAAAGACCTCTGCGGAGCGAACCATGACGTTCAACGAGCCGGGCACGGCGCCCGCGATCTTCACGCCGGACGAGTTGAAGCAGATTATCGCAGTCTGCCCGGAGAACTTGCTGCCGCACATCGTCATCGGGGCGTTCGCGGGCATTCGGTCGGCGGAGATTGCACGGCTGGAATGGGGGGACGTGCTGTGGGAGCAGGGCTACATCGAGATCAAGGTGCGGAAGGCGAAGACGAAGGCGCGGCGACTCGTGCCGCTGCTGCCGAATCTGCGGGCGTGGTTGGAGCCGTATCGCGAGCAGACCGGGTTCGTGTGCCATCTGCCTAATACCGCGGTTAGATTGAACTACCTCGGCGACAAAGCTGGCTTTGGCTGGCGGCAGAACGCGCTGCGTCACAGCTTCGCGAGTTATCGGCTCGCGCAGATCCAAGACGCGGCGAAGGTCGCGTTGGAGATGGGCAACAGTCCCGAGAAGCTTTTCCTGCACTACCGCGAGTTAGTCACGGCGACGGCCGCCGAAGAATGGTTCAGCATCTTTCCACTTCTGCGGGTGGTGTCAGCCGATGCCGACGAGGCTGCGGCTTAGCAAGTGTTCATCATGTTAGTTTCTGATTCTTAACGACTCACCTTTCGCGCCAACGCATCCCGCAAACTGCGTAAAGCAGGCAACTTTGGCGCGGCAAACTGATGGTTCTCCGCGAGGACCGGCTGGCAAACAATTGGGGTGAAACGTATCACACCAAAACCAACGCCAACGCCGGACAAATCCGGCTCGCGCGCGGCGAGCACCGCGCAATTCGCAAAACTCATCATCGCCTGGCGGCATCGCTGCGGGCTCTCCCGCGCCGACGCCGGCGAGACACTCCTCTGCTCGGCGCGCACGATCGAGAATTGGGAAACCGGACGCTCGATGCCCCGCGGATTCACCCTGTGCGCCGTGATGAGCCTCATCGCCCCGCGCGTCGCCCGCAGCCAGTTCGGCATGAGCGCCGAAGTCGTCGCGACCATCCGCAGCCTGAAAGGCGGTGCGCTGTGAACATCGGCTTTGACGACACGGCCGCGGCCCTCGTCCCCACGGTGGACTTCCAATACCCCGACGAAGGCGACGAGCCCGCGCCCGTCGTGCGCGATCAATGGCGCGAAGCTCCGCTGGTCACCAAATGCCAGCAGCGTTTCGCCACCGTGCCCAGCGGCGGCGTGATGACAATGCCCCTGCCGACAAGCGCCTCGAAGTTCCCCGCTACGCCCTGCGCGAAGCCGTCGAGACCATGAACGTCGCGACCATCCTGCGCCTCGCGGCAAAGGCCCGCGCGACCGAGCAGCGCATCGCCGCCGAGCAGCTCGCCGCCGACACCCTCGGCACGCGCGAACCCCAACGCGACATCGTCATCGAGGACAGCTCCGAGCGCGCCCGCGTCATCGTCCAGTTCGCGGGCACTGGGGCTGTCGGCGTTGGCAGCCGCTCACTGCTTTGAAATCCCAACCCACAACCTGAACGACACGAACATGAGCGAACAATTCACGAGCTTGGTCAAGGCGTTGAAAATCCCGCTGCTCAGCGACGCTGAGATCACGGCGCTGCGCCAGTTGCAAGACCAGTGGAATCATTGGCGCGAGCGTGAGCAGCAGCTCATGCCGTTGCGCATCGAGGAGGAGCGTAAGCTCGCTTACGCGTCGTTCGTCGCGAACCCGTCGCCCGAGAATGAGCACCGGCTGACGGTCCTAGCCGATGCGAATCTGACCGGCGTTCGCTACGCGCTGCTGCGGCGCGCGTTCGCCGACGTCCGCACGCGCATCAGCGCACAAGCCGGGAAGCTTTTGCGGCCGGTCATTGAGCGAATCAGCGCGACATTGGCAGCGGAGCACGAGCGCCGACTCGAAAAGGCCGAGCCGGTGATGTCGAGCAAGCAGCGGAATCCGATCGTCATCGAAAGCCGCAAAGCGATCGAATATGCGGATCGGCTCGGCGGCTACGTCTTTGGGGCCTGCAACGGAAGTGCCGGTAAACGGTCGCCGCTCGAACTCGCCGGCACGCTGATGAGCAACGCGGACGTTTGGACAGCAAAGGAGAGGGCATGATGTCGCTCGAAGATCGCCTTGCCTCCATTGTCGCCTTGCTGCCCGAGCAGGCGCAGAATCGTTTCACCGCTCCGCTGACTGCGGAGGAGAGCACGGACACTCGGCTTGTCGAGGCGGCGCGCTGTCTCGCCAAAGCCGAGGGTCTTGTGTGCATGACGCCAGAAGAATTCGCTCGTGTGAGCGCGCAGCACACCACCGCTACGCCCGCGCCCGCTGCGGATGATCCGCCGCAGTCTCTCGCCGAGTGCTTCGCTGCCATCACCGAACCGCGCGCGCAAACCGCGTTCTGGCGCTCGCTCACCGCTGAGCAGCGCACCGCCCTCTCCAAATCCAACTAACCGATCACCGCCATGCCCAACACGCTCACGCACGTTCACGACATCAAAGTAGCCCAGCGCGCGCTCCAGCCATTCACCGCCGCGCTCACACCGATCCGCGCTTTCTCCAGCAACTTCTCACCCGATCCGGCGGACAAACTCGACACGGTGCGCGTGCCGATCGTCGGCACGCCGACGGGATCGAGCGATTTCACCGGCAACTACACCACGAGCGCGGATTCGACTGTGAGCGTGATTCCAGTGCAGCTCACGCGGCACAAGTTCAAGACCGTGCATCTCACCGCGCGCGATGCCAGCGAGACAGCGTTCAACGTGCTCGATACGCTCGTCTCCGCCGCGATGAAGCAACTCGCGCAGGATGTGTTGCAGGACATCTTCAGCGAGATCACGGCAGCGCACTACGGCGCGCCCGTCATCGCCGCGCTTGCGGCGGCGGACTTCGATTACAAGAAGCTGCTCGCGATCCGCGAGGCGTGCAGCGCGGTGAAGATGCCGATGACCGATCGCGCGCTCGTGCTCGACGGTGCCTACTACACGAACCTGCTCGGCGATGATGTCGTCGCGAAAGGCTTCGTCCCGCAGGTCGTGCAGCCGGGCGTGATGGACGCCCTGATTCGCCGGCTCGCCGGTTTCGATCTGCACGAGAACGTGATCCTGTCCGAAAACGGCGAGAAGCTCGTCGGGTTCGCGGCGCACCCGAGCGGCTTGGCGGTCGCAATGCGTTATCTCGTTCCCGCCGCGGAATATGACGAAGCTGGTGCGGTCACCGATCCCGAGACCGGCCTCACGTTCGGCTACCTCCGCTACACCGAGACGCAGAGCAATCGCGTCTTCGTCACGGTCGAGTGCCTGTATGGCTTCGCGGTCGGGCTCGCGGACGGAATCAAGCGGATCGTAAAGCCGTAGCGCGCTTGCGCTTCACGGCGCGTTGATCGGATTGACGATGTAAGCGTTCACGTTCTCCCAGAAGAGTGGAACCAGATGCTCATCAAGTTGGCGCTCGTTCGCGTCGGTCCACTGTTTGCTATCGAACAAACGCGCAGCCTCGGCGAAACGCGCGGACATCTCCGTGCTCAATCGAAATGAAACCGTGAACTCGTCGATCTCTGCATTCAGCCGCTGGCGCGCTTTGGGACTTCCGAAAATCGCTTTGATCTCGAGGCTCCGCTCGGTCGGATGCCGCAGCCGTCGGCGCTCTTGGTAATCGTCCCAGTGGATGAATCCGTCGTGCGTGACTTTGATCAGGAATTCGCGGCCTGCGATTTGGAGGCAGTAGCAGACTAGCGGTAGTTTCATCGGTGGTGAACGCGCACGGAGGGTGACACCGCCCCATCGGCTGAACGTGGTTGGCCGTGCCGTTAAGTGTTACTCGCAGTTTTCCAGCAGCCACACGGCGGCTGTCGTCACCTGGATATGCTCGGGAATTGAGGCGCGTCGTGCGGGCAGCGTGAGAGTGATGAGGCTGGCGTGTGCGCGTGGATGCCGGACTGCGGCGGCTTCCAGTGCGCGAAGTTCTCGCGCGAGGGTCTCCGCATCGTCCAACTCGGCGCAGACCTGGATGAGGTGCTCGTCGCCCTCGGGACCGGTGGCGAGGAAGTCCACCTCGAAGCCTTCCGGCGTGCGGACGTAGGCGGTGGTGCAGCCACGGCGTTCGAGTTCGAGCAGCACGGTGGTTTCGAGCGCGTGACCGAGGTTCGCTTTGCCCGAGCGGTCGAAGACGGGGATCAAGCCGGGGTCGATGGGGTAGGCTTTGCGGGGATTCACCTGGCGCCGCCGCTCGGAGTCGGTAGCCACGGGCACCGTGCGGACGAGGAAGGCGTCTTCGAGATGCGCGAGATAAGCGTGGAGCGTGTCCTTGGCGACGGGCACGCCTTGTGAGCGCAGGCCGTCGTGAAATTTCTGCACGCTGAAAAGCCCGCCTGCATTGCCGAGCAGGTGCCTCACCATCCAGCGCAGCGCGACGGGGTGCGACACGGCGTGGCGCTCGACGACATCGCGGAAGAGCGCGGTGTCCACGTAGCCGCGCAGCAGTTCGAAGCGGTCGCGCCGCTGCGTCTTCTGCGCCTCGGGAAATCCGCCCTCCGCGAGATAGGCGCGCAGGTGCTTGTCCAACGCTGAGCGTGCTGCCTTCGGCAATCGGTCCACTTTCTTTTCCGGCTCGGCATCGCGATGCCGGAGGTATTCGCGAAAGCTGAACGGATGCACGAGCGCTTCCATCGCGCGGCCGCGCATCGAGGTGGCCACTTCGCGGCTCAGCAGCCGCGCCGACGAGCCGGAGATGAACAACTCGACGTGCTCGGTGTCGAGCAGCCGCCGAGCAAAGACTTCCCAGCCCGGCACGACCTGAATCTCGTCGAGAAAGAGCGTCGCCCGTCGCGCGTCGCGCCACTCGGGGTGCAGGCTGTAGTATTCCTCGATGACCCACTGGAGGTCGGCTGCCGACATCCCGGCGAGGCGCTCGTCCTCGAAGTTGAAATACAGCAACCCCTCGCGCGCAGTGCCCTTGGCGAGCCGCTCGGCGAGGAGTTGCCAAAGGAACGTCGTCTTTCCACTGCGCCGCATCCCGATCACGGCGATGGCCTTCCCACGGAGGCCGGGAAGCCGCACGTCGCGTGGCGTGAACGCCGGCGGTTTGGAGGCGAGCGAATCGATGATTTTCTGGCGGATGATCTGACGCATTTGTCCTTTTAATGCGGATGAGTGTCACGAGATACGTCCTTTTCACAAGGACATAATCGAGTCGTAGCTGTTCATCGTCCGCAACAACTCCACCACGCCGCGTGACCGGGTGGAGCGCCCCGCCGAGCCGGGCCGATTTCCGCATCAGCTCAGCCGCCAGCTCGCGCAATTCGCCGGCCTTGTCAGTCGGAAAAAGCGGCTCCAAGGCGGCCGGTTCGCGGTAGAGTTCTTGGAGATTTGGCATGAATTATACCGCACTTTTGGCCGGTCATCTGGCCGATGTCCACAGAAGGAAATGGCACGCAAGCCCTGTCGCGTGACCGGTCATCAGGCCGGTGTAAATTTACGGCTTCTTAGCCGTTGTCGTAGTCGGTCACGGCCCACCGGGATCGAGCGACACGCTGCCGGCCTGGCCGCTGCCGCCGAAGCTCGCCGGTGGCGTGCTGAGGAAGTAGCCGGAGCCGCTCTTGTTCGCGCCCTTGTTGAGCAGGATGCCGCGGTAGCCGTTCGTCGTCCCGGCGCTGTGCAGGAACGTGCCGCTGAACAGGCCGGTGCTGGTGGTGAGCGCGAATTTGTAAGTCGTGTTCGTCGCGGGGATCAGCTTCACTGCGCCGGTCAACGGATCGATACTCACCGCTTTCGTCACCGCGCTTGTGAGAAGGCCGTCGCTGAAGACCATCGACGCGTTGCCAGCGAGCGCGTCGGCGGCTCCCTGGCCGAAGTCGAGCGACGCGGGGGCGGCATACTTCGCGCCGGTCGCAGCGACGTTGAGCGTGAAGCCGGATGGGAAGTAGCGCGCGAGGCTGTTGGCCGGACGCAGCCATGTGAAGCTGTCGCCGCTCACGTCGCTGTCGGCGAGTGCTGCGAAGGTGAGTTCGCCGCTGAGGCTGCCGAGCTTGCGGTAGAGCGGCGTGAAGAGCGCCACGCTGCCATCGGCGCACAGTTTACCCGCGGCGCTGTAGCCGGTGCCGTCGGCGAGCGCGCCGGCGAGCGAGACGCTGCCGGTGTTGGTGAGCGTGAGCGTGGCGATGCCGTCGCCTCGCGGTTGTGCCGACGTCGCGCCGCTCGCGCGGAAGGCGAGCGTGTAACGGCCGCTCGTGGGCGTGCCCGTGGTTGGCATGTTCAGAAACGCGGCGGGCACGAGGTTCGTCGCGCTGTAGGGCGCGGCGCTGCCGGCGAAATTGGCGAGCGCGCTGCCGCCGCTCGCTTGCGTCGAGAGCGTGCCGCTGAGTCCGGTCGTGGCGTTCACGTTGAGGGCAAGCGCGCCGAGGTAGCTGGCGAATTCAGTCGCATCGATCAGGCTCAAGCTCGTGCCGAGCGACGGCTTGAATCGCGCCGCGCCGTCGTTGCGCAGCACACCGCTGCACGCCACGCTCACGCTGCCCAGCGTGACTTTGCCGGTGAAGGCGCCGGTGCTCGTGACCGTCACGCTCACGAGTCCGGTGGTGTTGAGCGACGCCGCGCCGGTGGCGGTGAGCAATGCGTTGTAAGTGCTGACGAGCTCGGGCCGGTTGTTCACGTAGGTCAGCGTCTTCGTCGCGGTCGCCTTGTTGCCACCCGTGTCGATGGCTTCGACCACGATCGTGTTGGTGCCGTTCTCCGGCGCGACGCCGGCGACGCTCCACGCCCGGTTCGTATTCGCCACGAATCCACTGAGCGGATCAGTCGTCAGCGCGAGCGCGACGCCGTTGAGCTTCACGCTGAATGACGCGAGCAAGACGTTCTCCTTCACCGTGCCGGTGAGATCGAACGCACCCGTCACCGTGCTCGTCGTCGGCGCGGTGAACGCGATTGTCGGCGCGCTCACATCGCTGCCCGGCACCGGCGGCGGTGGTGGTAGCGAGCCTGGGCCGGGCGTGAGCGACGCGCGCCCGCCTTGCCCGCTGCCGCTCGTGGTTTCCGACGGCGTGCTCACGAAGTAGCCGAAGCCGCGCTTGTTCGCGCCTTTGTTGAGCAGGATGCCGCGGTAGGCGTCGCTCGTGCCGTCGGTGTGCGTGAACGTGCCGCTGAAAAGGCCGCTGCTCGTCGTGAGGCTCAACGCGTAGCTCTGGTTCGTCGTGGGGATCAGCTTCACCGCGCCGGCGAGCGGATCGACGCTCACCGTCTTGCTCACGCTGCTGCTGAGCAGGCCGCCGCTGAAGCCGAGCACCGCGTTTCCATTCGTCGCATCCGCCGCGCCCTGCCCGAAGTTAAGCGACGCCGGGCTCGCATACTTCGCCCCGATCGCATCGACGCTGAGCGTGAAGCCGGGCGGATAAAAGCGCGCGCCTGGCGACGCGGGCCGCAGCCATGTGAAGCCCGCGCCGCTCACATCGGTGTTCGTGAGATCGGCGAAGGCCACTTCGCCGCCGAGGCCGCCGAGCTTGCGATAGAGCTGCGTGAAGAGCGGCACGCTGCCATCCGCGCGCAGCTTGCTCGATGCGATGTATTTCGTCCCGTCGGCGAGATTGCCCGCGAGCGTGACGGCGCCCGCGCTGCTCAGCGTCAGCGTCGCGAAGCCGTCGCCTTGCGGATACGCGCTCGCGTCGAGCGGCGGCGTCTGCGCCTTGCTCGGGAAGGCGACCGTGTAAACGCCCTTGGTGAACGGCCCGGCGATCGGCTGATTCAGCAGCCCCACCGGGGCGAGGGCGGGCGCGACCTTGCCCGCGAAATTCGCGAGCACGCTGCCGCCGCCCGCCTGCGTCGAGAGCGTGCCGCTCATCCCCGCGGGATCGCTCACCGTGAACGCGAGCGCGCCGAGGTAGCTGGCGAACTCGGTCGCATCGATCAGGTCGAGGCTCGTGCCCTTCGCCGGATTGAATCGCGCCGCGCCTGCGTTGTTGAGCAGCCCGCTGAATGGCACGCTCAGCCCGCCGAGCATCGCCTTGCCGCTGAACGCGCCGGTCGCCGTCACCGTCGCCGTCACCAATCCGGTCGTGCCGATGTTCGGCGCACCCGTCGGCGCGAGGATCGCGTTGTAGGTGCCGGCGAGCGCGGGCCGGTTGTTCGTGTAAGTCAGCGTCTTCGTCACCGTCGCCTTGTTGCCCATCGTATCGACGGCCTCGATCACGAGCGTGTTGCTGCCGTTCTCCGGCGTCACGCCGACGACGCTGAACGCCACGTTCGTGTTCGCCACGAACGCGCCGAGCGGATCAACCGTCAGCGCCCCCACCACGCCGTTGAGCTTCACGGTAAATGAATACAGCGCCACGTTCTCCTTCACCGTGCCCGTGAGATCGAAGCTCGCGCCGACCGTGCTGATCGTCGGCTCCGTCAACGCGATCACCGGCAGCACCGTGTCCTTCGCATTGATCGTCACCATCGCCGTCGCAGGCGTTCCGAGCGCCGCGCCGCCAGTCCTCGTGCCGAGCAGGAGATTGAACTTTCCCTTCGCCGCAGCCGCTGCCGTCTTGAGTTGCACGCTCACTGTCGCGCTCGTCTGCCCATCCGCGAACGATGCGAGCGCCTTGCCCGGCGCCGACTCGCTCGCGAACTGATACTCGGTGCCATACGTGTAGTTCTTGAACCCGCCGACCGTCGCCCCCGCCACGCCCGTCGCGCTCGCGCTCACCTCCACCGTCACCGCGCCGTAGGTGCCCGCGCTGCGAGTGATCGTCAGCACCACGAGATTGGGCGCGCCCGCGCCGTTCACCGGGTTCGCGCTCACCGCGCCCGACGCGAAGCTGAGCACGCCCGCGTCTCCCGAAAGCACCGTCACATCGAAGCTCGTGCTCGCCATGTTCCCCGCCGCATCGTGCGCGGTCAGCGTCACCGGCAGCACGCCCGGACTCGTCGCGGTGCCGGCCGCGGGAGATTGCGTCACGCTGGTCACGCCCACGTTGTCGGAAGTCGCCGCCTGCATCGTGTAATCCGGCAGCCCAGCGGGCGCGATCAATGTCAGCGGCGAGAAGGTGCCGCTGATCGTCGGGGGCGTTGTATCCTGCACCACCACGTTGAAGCTCGTGCTCGCCATGTTCCCCGCGGCGTCGAATGCAGTCACCGTCACTTGCGTAGTCCCTGGGCTCCGCGCGGCTCCGGCGGCGGGGGATTGCGTCACGCTGGTCACGCCGATGTTGTCGCTGGTCGCGGGTTGGCTCGTGTAGTCGGGCAAGGCCACGGTGCCGCTCGGGCCGACCGTCAGCGTGAGCGGGGTGAAGCCGCTCACCGGTGCGACGATCGTCGGCGGTGTGACGTCGGGGACGGCGAAGCTGGCTTTGATCGTGCGGCCAAACGCGCCGCTCACGTTCGCGGTGAAGCGGATGGTCGGCGTGAGTTGCAGGACGGTGATCTGCGCGTCGGCGGAAACCAGTGCGGTCGCGCTGCGGGCCAACTCCACAGTCACGACGCCGGTGTCGAGCTGCGTCGGGTCGGAGACGGAGATATCGACTTGCGCGGTGGTTTCGTGCGCGAGCACGGCGGACTTCTTGTCCACGGTGATGAATCCGACGGTGTGCGTGCCGTCTTCCCAAAAGTTCGCGGCGGTGATGCCGAGGTTCCGCTCGCGCACGGCGTGGGCGAACGAGCTGTTTTCGAGAATGACGATGTCGGAGCTGGCGGCATACGCGGCGGTCTGCGCGGCGGTCTGATTTGGCAGAAGGATGTAGGAATAGCCGGCACCGGATGGATTGCTGCCGTGGTCGAACCACAGCGTGGCGAAGTTATTCGTGTTCACCGTGGTCGTGTCGTCGTTGCTGATGTCGTGCCACTGGCCGGTGCGGGTCTCGCGCAAGCCCTTGAGCGTCGCGCCGCCGGGGAAGACGTAGCCGCCGGTGGCCGCGAGGTTGCACCAGCCGACGCCGGTCATTGTTTCGCTCCAGCCGAGCGTGGTGGACTTGGCGACGCCATCGACAGTCAGTGCGCTCGTGGCGATTTTCAGCCGCCGGTTCTCGACGATCGTCTCGATGGTGCGGTTGTCCGTGCTGGTGATGCCGGAGCCGAGCGCGACGACTTCGTTGTCGAACATGAACCACGATTTGCGCGCGGTGAGCGTGCTCTGTGTGGCTTGCAACTCCATGCCGCTCGATCCGTAGAGGCCCATGATCTCGGCCCCACCCGCCCAGCTCTTCGGACTCAGGGTTCCCTTCGAGGCACCATCGGTGCGGGCCTGCGTATCCACGGTGATGCCAGCGAGCCGGTAGGGGTTCACAGTCGGGGCGAAGTTGGAACTGTATTCGTCAATATCCGAGTTGTAGAGATAAGTCGCGCCGTCGCCCGAATACCAGCCGCGCAAATTCTCCGTGAGGCCGGACTCGTAGTTGTAGATCCTCGACGAGCACATGCTCACGGCGAAGGCGAAGCCGGGGCGCCAATGGATCGCGCGATCCATGCCCGGGAATTGTTTGTTAACGATCGGTTCCGCAGCAGGCGTGATCGAGTTGTCGTTCAGCACCGCTTTGGCCCGAATCAACGCGGGCATGCTCGCGTTGCTTATGAAGCTTCGGAACGTGTCCGCCTGAATCCACGCCTTCGCCTTCGCCTTGAAGTTCGCCGCATCTGCCGGTGGGGCGAATTCGGTGATGGCGAGGATCGAGGTGATCACATCATGGCCGGCGAGATGATCCTGATTCACAGACCGGGCCGGGTCACGGCCGCGCACGGCATCCATGAATGCGCCACGGAAGAGGAAAGGTGCAAATGAGTCGTAAATCCAGCGGTAGAGATTGTCGAGGTTCGGATCGGTGACGGTCCACGAGGAGCCATTCGTGAGAGCCAGCGTCCCGGCGAGATTCCGAATGACCGACGCACCGTAGGCACCGTTGTAGGGAGTTGCGCCGTGCTGAATGAAAGAGCCGTCGGTATAGAAACCGTCGCCGCTCGTCACATATGGGAAGACCGGGCTCAGCGCATCGCGCGCTGCGGTCATCTTTGTGGCGTCCTTCACCACCACCCCGCGCACCGTGACTACCTGGGCCTTCCAAGCGGTGTTCGCGCCGGTGGAGAGGAACGCGTTGTTGGTGAGTAAATGGGCGACCGGCGTAAAACGCTCGATCGCCCGCATCTGATTCATCAACTGCGTGGGAGTGAGTTGATCGTAGAGCAACACCGCGAGGTCATTCACCTGGAGCGGCACACCGATCTCCCAGTAGAACCAGTTGTCGTATTCGATTTTGCCCTCGTTGTAGCGGTTGGCATACATCCATTCCAGCCCGCCGAGGATGTCGGTCAGCAGCGAGGCGTTGCCTTGCAAGGTCGAGCCCGTGCTGGCGTAGGCCAGCGCCATCGCACGCAGGCGTCCATAGTTGCTGCTAAGCTGCGACGACACCGTCGTGCTCGCCAAGTCGCTCCAGAGAAAGCTGCGGCCATTTCCGCCAGTCTTCACCATCGTGGTCCAGTTGCTCTGCGCCGTGCTGGTGTTCACCACCACGCGTGCGGCCACATCGGCGTCGCCGAGGTTGTAATTGCCGCCGGTGAACAGAGTCAGCCATCGCGCGCGCAGCGTGTCGAACTCGTCGGGCGTGTTGCCCGTCACGCGGATGTCCACCGGCGCGGAAGTCGTGCGCAAGCCCTGGTCGTCATACGCCACGGCGGTCAGCGCATGCACGCCCGGCGCGGGATTCAGCCAATCGGTCTCGTAGGGTGCCGCCGCGTCTTCGCCGACCTTCGTCGTGCCGTGGTAAAACTCGACCTTCGTCACGGCGCTCATCGCGGAAGTGGCCGTGGCTGTGAGATGGAGCACCGAGGGCGATGCAAAGAGGGCATCGCTCGCGGGCGCGGTCAACACCACTATCGGCGCTGCTGTGACGGGATGGATCACCACATTATCCACTAGGATGGAGGGCCGGTAGCTCGCGCCCGCAAAACCAAAGGCGAATTCATCGAAGGCATAAGAGATCGCCGAAGCCGCCGCGTGCGTTCCCACCGCCGGGCTCTGACCGTCAATCTGTCCGAAGAAGGCGAGGTCGCCATTCGCCTGCCGTGTGATCCGGAAGATCATCGAGTGTTTGCTCGTCCCGCTGTTCGCGCTCAGGCCGGCGATCGTTCCGACCGCCGTGATTTGGCCGGCGCCGCCGAGGATGTCATCGCCTGCGGGCTCCCCGACGATGGCCGTATCCGCAACCGCTGAGCCGAGATTGGTCCGAACCATATAACCCTTGTCATCATTCCGGGTGGTCGTCGTGCTCGTATCCGTGGACTGGCGGGTGCCCACCGAGTTGTAGAGCCCGATGCGGAAACCGTTGCCCAAGCTCGTGGGTGCCGTGGCGAAGCGATAGTCGAAGCTTACCTCGATCCCATCCCCGGCATTGGCGAGCGTGATCGTGGAGAAAAACGTGAGTGCTTTATGACTATCCGCCGACGGGATGAGTTGCATCGCGTTGCCGGAGCCGATTCCCGCGGAATCATCGACGACCGTGAGCTGGCTCGGTGCTGCGTTAGTCTGGGTGTGATACCACACGCCCCCGAGCGCATCGCCGCCCGTGGTATTGCTCCGGCTTCCGTCCGTGAAGCTGTCGCTATTTACGGCATTGCTTTGCGACGGAACGATGAGCGGTGATGTCACCGTCACATCGAAGCCCGCGCTCGCCGTATTCCCCGCCGCATCGTGCGCGGTGAGCGTCACGTGCGTCGTGCCCGCGACCAGCGCCGCGCCGATGGCAGGCGACTGTGTCACGCTGGTCACGCCGATGTTATCACTCGTCACCGCCTGCCCGGTGTAGTCCGGCAAAGCTACGCTCGTGCCCACACCGGTCGTCAGCGCGAGCGGCGAGAAGGTGCCACTGATCGTTGGCGAGGTGGTATCGCTCGGCGTGGTGAAGCTCTGCGGATCGGTCCACACGTCGTTGGTCGTGTTCGTCGCGCGGTAGCGATACGAGTAGGTGCTGCCAGGCGTGAGATTCGCGAGCACCTGCGCGAGGGCCACGTAGCTACCGGAGAAGTTCGTGCCGAGAGTGAAGACATTTCCCCACGCGCCGGGCACCGTCCCGCCATCGCTCGTGCCCCAATACAGCGCCACCGTCGTCGCCGCCGTGCCGGCGGAGATGAGCGTGCCATTGGCCGTCGCGCTCGTCGTCGTCGCACCCGTCACACTCACATTGCTCGCGCCACTGCTCGCGACGACCACCTGATCGATGGCCCAACCATTCACGCCCGGCACCCAATATGGCCCGCCAACTTCATACGCGCCGGTGTCGGGAGCCACGCCGGTGAAGGTGTCGTTATAGCCGGCGATGAGCGTGGCGCTGTCGATCGCGGTGGTGCCTGCCTTTGGTCGAAAGTCCCGCGTGCCGCTGCTGGTGAGCACTGCGTCCGGCGTGGTGGCGAGGAAGAGGTTGTTGCGCAGGTCAGGGGCCGCGTAGGTCGCGCCGGTGTAAAAGAAGGTGGTGTCCGGGTTGCTCGACTGCGGCAAGATCGCCGTGAAGGTATGCGTGTTGGCGTCGTCGCAGTTGTAGAGCGTGTTGTGATAGATCTTGTGGCCGGAATTCGGCCCATTCATCCGGATGCCGGCGTCGCCCGTTCCGTTCCAGCAGACGTTGTGATCGACGATGTAGTTTCGGTCCCAGTTGTCGAAATAGATCAGGATGCGAAGGCCGCTCGGCACCGTATCGTCGTGGCACCAATTGTAGGCGATGCGTGTGGCGCTGCCGGTCGCGCCTTGGGCATTGGTCGAGTAGGTGTAGATGCACCCGAGGTCTTTGGCCATCTGGCCAGGCTCATAAAAGTCATTGTAGCCGATGAAATGCCCGCCTTGGGTAAACTCCACGTTGCCCGAGCTGCCGCCGCCGAGATAGAGGATGTCGCGCCCGGAGTGATGCGCGGTGTTAAATGTCACGGTGTGGCCCGAGCTGTTCGCATTCAGCGCGATGCCTGCCGAGTAGGTGCCGCTGTAGTCGGTGTTGGAGATCGCATTCCGCGTGATGAGATGCCCGGTGCCCGAGATCAGCAGGCCGCAGCCCGCCGTGTCATGCACCGTGCAGTTGCTCACGGTGTTGCCCGTGCCGCTGACCACGATGCCGTTGGTGACGTTGTAGCCGCTCCCGTAGGTGAGGAAGTGGCTGAGGTGGCTGGCCTCGCAGCGGTCGAGCACATCGCCGGTGCCATTCATCCGCACATCGCCGCAGCGCAGATTCAGGCCGCGGACGACGATGTAGTTCTTCCCATTGCAGTCGAGCGTGTAGGTGCGGCGGCGCATCTCGACGCTGTGACTGGCGGGATCGGCTTGGCCCGCAATGCGCAGCGAGAGCGTGTGCGGCGCGCTCGTGTTGGTTTGCAGGAACCATTCGTTGTCCGCATCCAGCAGACTGAGCAGGCCATAGACGTAGCCCGCCCCCGCGCCCGTGAACACGGGCACGGACGAAGTGCTCAACGTGACCGTGCTACCCGTCGAACTGCCGATCGTTCCGGCACTCCAGTTCCATTTCTCGTTGATGCCCGCGTGCCAGCGCGCACCGGCGTAAAAATTGTCCGGCTTGCCGCTGAAAGTGGCGCTGGTGATGAGGTTGGTGTTGGTCGCATCGCGCGTCATGCTCACCGTCGCGGGGTGCAGCAGGTCACCGGCGCCGTAGTTCGGCTCCCGCGCTTCGTGAACCATCGCGCCATCGACGAAGACATTGTTCTTTCCCCCGGTCAGGTCCCATCCCACGTCTGCGGTGAAAACCCCGTTGACCCCCGCCGTCCACGGCCCGGCGACCACATCCGCGCCGGTCACGGTGACGGCTTCGTTGTTGTAATTCTGAATGGTGATCGGTGCGTTCGCCGTTCCGCTCTGCGTCGGCGTGATGGTCTCGCGATAAGTGCCCGCGCGCACTTGCACCGTGTCGCTGGGATAGACCTGCGACACCGCCTTGCCGATGGTCTGGAAAGGCGCGGCCAGCGAGCCATCGCCCGTCGTGTCCGAGCCGCTGGGCGAGACGATGAACGGGCTGATGCCCGCCTGCACCGTGATGCTCGCCTCATCCAGCCACAGCGTCACTGCCGACGAGCAGCGGATCTCCATGCGATCCGTCTCTGTGGTGGCAGGCGTGTTCGAGGTGAGCGTGAACTGCTGCCAGCTCGTCGTCACACTGCACGACCTCGATCCGCGGCTGGTGAAGGGCGAAGTCGTGAGCAGGAAGTTCATCGTGGCCGTCGTATTCGCGGACGCCTTCATCCACACCGAAGCCGTGAGCGTGCGCCCCGGCACGGCGTTCATTGTCTGGTAAATGGCGAGCGACGGTGCCGGGTTCGCGCCCGCCGAGTCCGCCGCGAGGATCGCCTTGAAAGCCGAGCCGCTGACGGTGCCCGTGGTCTCCTGACTGTAGATGTTGTTCGTCTGCTTGCCCTGGTTACGCGAGTTGTCCGTCCAGCCGCTCGGAAAGTTCCCACTCACCGTGCCGCCCCCGGTCGTGCCGCTGACGGCGTTGTAAGGCGGCTCGAAGCCGCCGTTGGTGAGCAGCTCCTGCGTGGTAGCGAAGGCGGGACTGCCGAGCAGGCAGAGCAGGATGGTGAGGAGGGAGCGGTGTTTCATGGAGAGTCGGGGTCTATGGGTGGCACGCGCCGCCGCGGACATGGGTTTGGTAAAGTCCGCGGCAGCGAATCCGGGAAAGCGCCGCGGTGCTGACTCAGCGGAACTGGCGCGACTGCTGGAGTGAACGTTCCTCCGCGCGAATTCCGGCAAATAGCCAGTCCGGCAAATAGCCAGAGAGGTGGTCTCGAAAAAACGCGCCGAGACTGGCACCCCGACCGGCCCGCGCAACCCAATTTGCGGAGTCCTTTCGGTGGCGAGTGGCGGCATCGCGATGCATGTGTGGCGGCTCACGCTTTGTCGCAGCGAGCAGTTCATCGAGTTTATCGGCCACAGCCTGGAGCTGGGCGGGGTCGAAGGACATGGCGGGTGGAGCCGTCGTCAGTGCTCCGTGAGTCAGTGCCCAGAGGGCGGAGTTGAGCGGTTCCCCCGAATCGCCCAACCCCTCCGACCGGCTTTCCTGACCGGCGTTGGCTCTCAGGCACACAGGCTTCCCAAGCCGCGCACCTTCGGCCCCCCTCCCCAAGAATCGTTGCTCCGTGGTCCAGGCCCGGAGTCTTCATCCCACCGTCACGGTTGCCGTCTGGCCCCACTGGCCCGCCTGCGCGTCGCCCACGCGATAGATGGCGCGGCAGGTCCACTTCCTCGGCGTGGCGGGGAAAGGCTGCGTGGCCACGTAGCCGGGGCTGGAGGCTGAGGGAAATGTGAGCAGGCGCATGATCGGTCTTCACCACGCGGTTACCGGTCTCGCCGTCCATCGTGACGCGGAATCTAAAAAAAGTTTGCGCGCGAAGCGCCGTGGAGTGCGCCAGCTTGCTGGCGCTTTCGGTCGGCGGAGCTTGCTCCGCGGCGGCCAGCGCCCCCCGTAGCAAGCTGCCGCAGTCCAAAGGCTACCGCCGGAAGAGCCCTTGCAGATAGGTCAGCTCGTCGGGCACCTCCGCGGCATCCTCCACGGTGAGGCGCACCTCGGCCTGCATCTCCTCGCGGAATTCGCCCAGCAGTCGGCTCAGCGCACCGCGCAGCGCCTCATCGCTCATCCCGAGCCCCGTGGCCAGCGTGCGGGTATCCCCGCCGCGCAGGCTGCCGCCGCCTTCCAGCACCGGGCGCAGCGCGGCGAAGAGCGGGCTGCGGCCGCGCTGCTCATAACGCACGGCGAGCTTGTCGATCACCTGCCGGAGGAGCTCCAGCGCCCACTTGCGCTCGAAGACGCGGTCGGGCGTATCGCTATCCTTGAAGCGTTCGCGCTGATAGCGATCCTCTATCGCCTCGAAGTCGAGCCCGTGCGCGCCAGCCGGCTGCTCGCGCCGCGCCTCGCTCTGCCGCCAGTCGTGCAGGCCCCGCCCGAGGGCCGCGGCGAGGTAGCCGCGCAGCCGCCCGCGTGATTCCTCCATCCGCTCCAGCGCGCGCAGGCGCAGCAGCTTCGCAAAGAAATCGTGCAGCACATCCTGCGCATCGTGATGCTCGCACCCGCGCCGCCGCAGATAGCAGTAGAGGGGGTAGTGATACTGCGCGCACAGCTCATCGAGCGCGCGGGCCGCGACAGCTTCATCGGCCGACTTGATCCGCGCGATCAGCGTCCAGTGCGTGGTGGGAAATTTGCCGTCGGCGCGCGGGCTCATGGAGCGACGCGTTCCTGGCGGCGGAATTCCTCCATCTCCCGCTTCAGCGGCTCCCAGTAGGCGCGGTCCTTGGCCTGCTCGGCGCGCGTCTCCGCATCCAGCGCGGCGCGCAGCGGCTCCAGGTCGTCCGCCGGGGCGAGGGCGAGGAGCGGGCGGGCGGCGCGCAGCGCGCGGGCCTCGGCGGGGAAGCGGGCGGCGAGCTCCCGCAGCAGCTCCGGCGTGCGCGCTTCGCGCAGCCAGAAGTCCACCCAGTCCGCGCGGGGCGTGGCGGCGTTTTCCCGATGCTGGATGGCGACGAGCAGTTCGATGACCGGCCAGTCCTTCGCGCGCTGGGTTTTTTTCGCCTGCACCAGATCGGGGATGCTCAGCAGGTGGAATTCCTCACCGGTCGCGTCGGCGAAGACGGTGCGCCGTGCCCACAGCTCGGCAAAGGGCGCGAGGTCGCGCAGCCGGGTCATCACATCCACGCGCAGTTCCTCGACGCCTGCGGCCGAGCAGCGGAAGTGAACCGCGTGGCCGCGTGCCAGGGCCTCCGGATCGAACCGCGGCACGGCGATGCGCCGCGCCGCGAGGGTCGTCAGCGCGGCGTGCAGCCGCGCATAGTTTGCCGGGTCGGCGAGCAGGAGGAAGTCGATGTCCTTGCTAACTTGCGCCGCGCCGTAGAACACGCAGGCCTGCCCGCCCATGAGCAGCGCCTGCACGCCATTGGCTCGCATCGTCGAAAGGACTTGTCGGATCGGGGTCGGGATCAAGGCTGCCTCCCATGGCTAGGTATTGCGCGAAGATCAACTCGCTCTGCCGGAAACGTTCGATGGGGCTGAGGTCCAGCCATTCCTTCCATTCGTCGGAGAGCTCTTCGTAAGTCATCGTGGCGCGAGCGTAGCGGGAGATGGGACGCGAGGCAAGGCGGGCTCATTTCACTGGAGGCACGTCTGGCAGCTCGGCGTATTCGATCTTGCGGATGCGCACCGTGCCGGTGATGCCGTCGGCGGTGTTCACTTGCACGCCGATCGATCCGCGGGCGAGGGTGCTGTCGCGCAGGGTGGTCTTCTCCACGCCATCGACCCACAGGGTGAACCGGTCGTCCTGCACGGCGAAGACGATCTCGTGCTCGGCCTCGGGATCGAAGTTTGCAGGTGGGATTCCATTCTCCCTCTTCACGTTGGTGTTGGCGTTTTGCGCGGGGTCATTGAAATCGATGAAGCCGCCTCCTTTGCTGCCAGCCATGGCATTGTAGCGGGCCCTGTCGCGTTGGCGCAGGAAGATGGACGCGTTGTGCGTGCAGGTGATGCGCACCACGGCGTTATGAAACTCCCGCCCGCCTGCTACCGGGATGCTGGCACCCTTGGTCATACGCAACTGACCCTCATCGAGCACCCCGGCCTTGACGTCCCCCATTTTGACGCCCACCTCATTCGTGGCGTCGATCCATGCGGCGGGCTTCGGGTAGCTGGCGGAGGGTGAAGACGGGGAGACGGGGAGACGAGCGGAGCGAGACAGCTCGCCGGAGGCGACCCGAAGGGCTGCATCGGCGGATGCTGGCAAACTGGGAGATGCAGAGAGGCTGGCGAAGTCGATGGTCTCCGCCTTGGTGATCTCCAGGCCCGTGTCGGTGGTGAAATTAGCGCCGCCCGTTGGCACCCGTGAGTCGTGCGCGGTGCCGATGAGCTGGCCGTCGGCCCAGACGCTGAATTCATCACCCACGGCGCGCAATTCCCACTCCAGTTCCTTCTTTCCGATGAGCGCAGCGGGCAGAGCCATCTTGCTCCAGAGTGGTTCGCTCTTATCGACGCCGTTGAGTCTTTCCGAGTAATTGAGCGTGCAGGCCAGCCCGTTGCCGAGGGTGACCAGTGTGTAGCCGCCGGTGGAGTTCTGCTTTCCTGGGACGGTGCCCTGGCGCAGCGACAGTTGCAATTGTCTGTCTGTGCTGCCGGTCGCCCGCACTCGCAGGCGGAGCGCGCCGTCCTGCATGGTTGCCAGGGTGCCGCTGCTGGCTTTGTCCTTGGCCGTGGCCTTGAGCACTCCATTCTCCAGCACCAAGGAGCCTGGCCATTTCCCCGCCTTCATCAGGTCCGCCCATTTCCCGATCGTCAGGCGGTCCACCCAGTTTGCGGGATTGGCGGCGAGCGTGGCGGCATTTGCAGACGGGGAGACGGGGAGACTTGAAAATGGGGCACCGCTGGCAAAGTCGATGGTCTCCACTTTGGTGATCTCCAGATTCACATCGCTGGTGAAGGCTGCGGCGCCTTTGGGGATGCGCTTGTCGTGCACGGTGGCGACGAGCTGGCCGTCGGCCCAGGCGGTGAATTCATCGCCTACGACGCGAAACTCCCACTCGGTCTCCGTCTTTGCTTTGAGCGCGGCGGGCACGGGTGGGCTCGACCACAGATTCTCAGGGGGCTGGGAGATGCCGTTGCGATGCTCGAAGTAAATGAGTGAGCAGGCTTTGCCATTGAGATTGGTCTGGAGCTGGTATTTCCCGGTGGTGTGCTCCACTCCGACGACGATGCCGGACCGCAGGACGAGTTGCAATTGGATGCCGGTGCTCTCTTTCGCCCGCGCCCGCACGCGGATGGCCCCATCCTGCATCGTGGCCACGGTGCCGCTCATCGCCTTGGCTTTGTCCGTGGTCTTGAGCACCCCGTTCTCCAGCGTCCATGGGGCTTCCCATTTCCCCGTCGTCAGGCGGTCCACCCAGTTCGCCGGATTCGCGGCGAGCGTGGCGGCGATTGCAGACGGGGAGACGGAGAGACTTGGAGATGGGGAGACAGCAGCGCCTTTGTCCAGCGGCACATAGACGATGTTGCGGAAGTAGCCGTCGGCGACGGCGAAGAGCTGGATGTCTCCGGCCTCGGGATGCGAGGTGTCACGCACGGTGCCGAGTGTCTGGCCATCGGCGCTGACGGTGAGTTCGTCGCCGATGGCGCGCAGTTCCAGGCGCAGCCATTCGTCGGGACCGTAAACGCGGGGCAACGGCCATGACTTCAATTCCGTCTGTTTGCCCAGATGTAGAGAGGTGAGTTTTGCCTTCGCCTTGCCTGCATCCACAGCGACGAAGTAGGAGTCGCCGCCCGGCTGAGTCGCGCGGTAACGGAGCGCTATCTGTGGGGCTGAATGCTCGGGGTTCATGCGGATGTCGGCGCGCAGGATGGCGTCGCGGCTCGGTGTGCCGCTGTATCTGAGCGGCGTCCCGTCGAGCCGCGCGGCACCGTTTTCCCAACGGATGCCCGGAGTGTTCGGGAGCTGCTCGGCCGTCTCCCAGAGCTTGCGCGCGCCGGGCTCGAGCGCGGGTTGTGTTTGCTGCGCGGCGAGTGGACCCGGCGCGTTGGTGTGCGTGCTTTTCCACACGGACCATCCACCCACGCCGAGCACGACGACGGCTGCCGCGATGAGCAGCGGCATCTTGCTCCGCCGCGGCGCTGGCAGCGCGACGGGGATCGGCCCGGAGAGGATGCAGTCGAGATCGGCGCGCATCGCCGCGGCGCTCGGGTAGCGCTGCTCGCGGTCGGTCTGCATGGCCTTGTCCACGATGGCGTCGAAGCGCGGGTCGAGCTTCTTCACCACGCCGCTCGGCAGGGCGAACCGTCCGCGCGGGATGCTGCCGGTGAGCATGGTGTAGAGCATCACGCCCACGGCGTAGAGATCGGCGCGGCCATCGACGTGCGCGATGGAAGTCAGCGCCTCGGGTGCGATGTAGTCGGGCGTGCCCATGGTGAGGTTCGTGCGGGTGAAGCCGCCGCTGTCGAGCGTGGTGACTTTGGCGAGGCCGAAGTCGGCGACCTTCACGCGACCACGCGCATCGATCATGATATTCGCGGGCTTGATGTCGCGATGCACGATGCCGCTCTCATGCGCAAAGCCGAGCGCATCGCAAACGTTCGCGGTGATGGCGAGCGCTTGCTCGGCTTCGAGCGGGCCGGTGGCGATCATCTTCTGCACGTCGGTGCCCTCGATGAATTCCATGACGAAGTAGAGCAGCCCATCCGCGGTCTCGCCCGCATCGAAGACGGCGACGATGCCGGGGTGACTGAGGCGCGCCATGGACTTCGCCTCGACCTTAAAGCGCTCGGCGTAATGCACGTCGGCGTCTTCGAGGCCGGGCGGGAGAATCTTGATCGCGACGTGCCGGTCGAGGCTGCGCTGCATTCCTTTATAGACGGCGCCCATGCCGCCGAGGCCGAGCACTTCGAGGATCTCGTAGAGCGGCAGCACGCGCTGGAGTTCCTCGATCGTGGGCGGTGTCCAGCCGCGCCCGCCGTCGCTGGTCGGCTGCATCTTTGCCGTCGGCAGCGCCTGGGCGAAAAGCTCCTCGGGATTTAATCCGCCGAGATCATCGGAGGCGGAAGGTTCACGAGAGTCGTCGGGCATCACGGCACTTGCTGACAGGGAGCCGCAGCAAGTCAAGAATCCCGCGACACAAGAGCGATCCACTATGGTTCGCGCTCAAAGCGCACAGCTTGTTCCCAAACTCGACGCTTTGAAGTCGAGATTTCGACGGCGGTCCGGTTGCATGAAATCATGCAATCAGCACGTATTCCCCGCATCACCACGCGAAACGCTTGGCATCCATGACGGAACCTGCTATGCAGATTCCTCTAAGGAATCGAAGAATGACGCACGTTCTCTCGGTTCCGAACCCGACGCTGTAGCGCCTATGAAGGTCAGTCAAACTGAGGATGAAGATTAGTTAGTCGATGGTGTGGGGTTGGGGTTGGGGCGGGCTTGGCTTTGCGGTGCCAAGCGCGGGGGGCGGGAGGAGGGTGGATGTTCCCCCCGAACCGGCGCCCGGGGTGGGAGCGTCCAGCGGTGGGGCGAGTGGAGCGGGCAGGTCCGAGACTGTGGCAGGTCGGGAGTGTTCGACTCCGACGCAAGCTCCTATCCGGACTGGAACGCGTTCGCGTTCCGCCCAAGGTGTCATGCCCGCGGGTCGACGCAGCCTCGGCAAGGGGCGCGTCCCATCTAACAGACGAGCCGTGGCTTTCCCGAGGGGAGCCGCGCTCAGCTCCAGCGCCGGACTGCGCCTCCCTGCCTTTTTGCTCCGCTATCGCAAAGTCGGGATGTTCATGGGTGGGATGGAAGGTTAGCTTGCGGTGGTTTCGGTTCCGGCCTGCACGGTGCAAAAGCCGAGATCTTCGAGCCGGCAGCGCCCGGTGCGCCAGCGCCACAGGTCGACCATGAGCTGGCGGGCCAGGGCGACGACGGCTTTCTTTTTCTGTGCGACGCTATCACCGAGTCGCTGGATCATTTTGCGCGCGGCGTGCCAGCCGGGGTTCCAGCGCAGCAGCCGCCAGACGGCTTCGACGAGCTGCCGCCGCTGCTGTGTTCGCGCGGGCAGCAGCCGGTGTATGAGCCAGGGGCTTTGCGGTTCTTGAACCGGTGCCAGTCGCAGACTTCGCCATCGAGCGCGGCGAGGGTGAGGCTGCCGAGTCCTTTGGGGATCGTCTGGCCGTGGAGGCTCCCGACCAGTTGCGCGCTCAGCGTGTCGAGCTGGCTCTTGAGTTCGACCAGCAGCTTGCGCAGGTTGGCCAGGATCGGCAGCAGCCACGGGTCGAGCAGCGCCTGGGTCTTCTTCCACTTGCGCGGCCCCCACCAGCCGGCGGGCAGCGTTGGATAGCGATGCTCGAGCAGCACCGCGCGCCCGTGGTTTTCGAGCCTTCGGAGTTCATTGCCGAGGAATTCGCGCCGGCGCGAGAGCTCCCGGCGCCGCTGCTCGGCCTCGGCCGGGATGCGGATCGGGCGCAGTTCGTCGCGGTGGCCGTCGAGGTAGCGGCGCAACCGCAGGCACAGCGCGCGGGCGTCGAGTCGGTCGGTCTTGCGCCCGCGCCGCTCGGCGTCCAGCCGCACGGGGGTGATGACGTGGCTGTGCGCGCCGACCGCTTCCAGTTCGCGGTGGAGCACGAAGCCGAAGCCGCAGCTTTCCTGCACGCAGTGGACCGTGGCGCCGCTGGCGATGAGGCCGCGGACCAGGCCGAGCAGTTCGCCGTGGCTGAGCCGCCGGGCGGGCCGGGGCGGCTGCGAGTCTTGCTGGAGCACGAGCACGATGCTGGCGATGTGCACGTCCAGCCCGAGCGCGCACACGCGCGCCGATGGATTTGGCCGGGATGCTGGAGGCGTCGCTTCAGGCTTGCCGCCGTCCGCGACTGTCCCTGAAGAGTTGGGTGTCATGAGTGGGTTGTTTGTTTTTGCTTTCACAAAATCCAGCGAGCGCCCAGTGGCGCCCGCAGACAATCCCTCATGGCATCTAACAGGCTCCGCGGTCACGGCACCTGCGGCAGACCACCACCGCCTTTCCCCCCTCGCTCCAAAAGATTGGCTATATTCCGCGAGGGCAACGGTCTTCCACTGTCGATAGTATCGATCACTGCAAACCACTCGTCCTTTTCGAGGGAGCCTACTGTTTCCGGTCGTTGTGCCTTCCAAGTGTGCAAGTCAGCTACAACGTCGCCCGACTGCGCGGATTCGTAGTCTTCTTCAATCCACAGCTTTGCCGAGGTTTCCTTCCAACTACGGACGCGGGCGATGGCCCTCACCCGAGTGCGGTCGGGACCGACGGTTTTGCCATTCAATGGGTTTATCAACGGCGCGCAGATAAATGCGCACAGGCGATTCACATTGACGCCGGCCCGCAGCCCGACTCGCTCAGCGCACACCCGGAACTGATGCAGGATCCTCCCCCGGCCCGCCGCCGGCATCCACGATGATGCGCGCCTGGTTCCACGCGGCGATGAAATGATCGCCGGCGGGGGTGCCGGCGAAGGCGAGGATGAGGTCGTCCATCATTTCGAGCTGGGCGGTGCAGCCGGCGAGATCCGTCACCAGTTCGCGCACGAAGACGCTCCGGTCGCCGATCATCGTGCGCGGCGCCGCGAGCAGCGCATCGAAGGCGTCGATCGCCACGGTGAGCGCGGTCACTTTCGCGGTGGTGATGCCGTGCGCGGTGGCGTCGGCATGGGTGAGCGCGAGGGTGCCGCAGTCGCGGATGATGCGGGTGGTGGTGATGAGGAGTTGCTGCCGCAGGCCGCGGATGCCGGAGTCGGTGTAGTTGACCTTGGCGTGGTTTTCCATGTCGGCGGTTTTCATGAAGTGGTAGCGCAGCGGTCCGGCGATGGCGATGGCGCGGTCTTCGAGCAGGGTCTCGGCGTCGGCTTTGGAGAGGGTGACGCCGGTGACGGGGGTTTCGATCTTTTGGGCGGTGACGCGCGCGGCTTCGTAGAGGCTGGCGAGCACCGTCATCTCTGCGGTGAAGGCGGTCGGCGGCTTGTTTTCCCAGGTGGACTTGTGTTCGTCGCTGTTGGCCGCGCTGAGGCAGGCGGCGATCATGTTAAGGCGGTTTTGCTGTCGTTGTTCCATGGCTTTGCGTGTTGTGGGTTTAGGGCGTCTGCGGGGAGCGGGTGAGGGTGGCAGCGGCGCGGCGGAGGAGGAGGTCCAGCGAAACTGGCCCCAGCGCGCGGTGCCCCAGCGAGGGGGTTCGGGCGGGATGGGCGGCATGTTTACAGAGAAGAATGGGTGTCCTGCGGTGCGGGCGGGCGATTCGGGACAGGGGGCTGGCAGTCCAGCGAGTGGGAGTGGCGCCCCGAGAGCCGGGAGTCGCAATCCGGAGAGGTGAAGTCTCAATCCCGAGGTGCCGGGTCGCAATCCAGCGAGGTGGAGCGGCGGTTTGGAGACGGGGAGTCGCGATTCGGCGAGTGGGAGTGGCGATCTGAGGAGCGAGAGCGGGAGTTTGGCGAATGGGAGCGGCGATTCGGCGAGTGTGAATGGCAGTTCGGCAGTCGGTCTCGCGCGCCGCGGGGGCGCCCGCCAGCTCCGCCTGCGCAGTGGCAGGTGAGGGTTCCTCGCATCGCATGGATGGGCTGGTCTTCATGGGATGGTTCTGGGAGTGCGCGGAGTTAGACCACCCAGCGCTGAGGGAGGCAGGCGTGGATTTCGAGCCCGACTCAGCGCCGGCTCACGGAAACAACCACTGCGGCTGCCACCCTCCGGCGGTGCGCGTGTGGAGGACGCGCTCGTGGCGGCGGAAGGGCTTCTCGGTCCAAAACTCGATCTCGTCCGGCACGAGGCGATAGCCACTCCAGTGCGGCGGGCGCGGGATGTCGCCGAACGGGAAACGCAGCGCGACCTTCGCCACTTCGGTTTCGAGTTCGTAATAGCCATTCATCGGGCGCGACTGCCGCGAGGCCCACGCCCCGAGCTGGCTCAACCGCGCGCGGGTCGCGAAATAGGCATCGGCTTCCGCATCGCTCACCGGCTCGACGGCCCCGCGCACGCGGACCTGCCGGCCGAGCGGCATCCAGTAGAAACAAAGCGCAGCGTGCGGGTTCGCGCGGAGGTCGGCGGCTTTCGAGCTTTCGAGATTCGTGAAGAAAACGAAGCCGCGCTCATCCACGCCTTTGAGCAGCAGCATCCGCACATCGGGCCGGCCCGCGGCGTCGGCGGTCGCGAGCGCCATCGCGGTCGGTTCCTTCAACCCGCACTCCGCGCCATCGCGCAGCCATTGCTGGAATTGCGCGATCGGGTCCGATGCGCAGGCGGTGCTCATACCCGGAGTGATAGTTCGGCCGGGACGGAGGCGCGCACCTTCCGCACCCAGGCATGAAAGACATCGCGTGCGAACGGGTCCGCGTCGCCGCGGGGAAGATGTTCCGTCACCTGCTCGTGCCGCGGCAGCCACGGCTGCGGCAAGTGCTCGCCATCCCCAGTGGCGACCGCGCGCCGCGTGAAGGCATCCAGGTCCACCGTTACCTTTTCCTGCGCGGAGTGGTAGTGCGCTTCGGCGGTCGCGCAGACTTCCACCGCGTCGTCGTGGATCGTGCCGAGGATTTCGGGAAAGCAACGGGACCGGCGGGCCGGTCGCGGCAACCTGCTATCCGCACATGGCCCGGTCAGTTCGCCGGGACAGTGCATGATGACTTATACGCAGTCGTCGCCGCGGGCATCGCCAATCCATTCGCACCGTTTGAATGGCCGATGGGTGGCGATGAAGCCGGGCGCGCGTTGGAAGCGGCAATCTGCCACGTAGCGGGTGAGGCAAATGAAGGCAACGAACTCACCACAGACAACATCCTCGGGAGGTTGACCGAGGACGGAACGCTCGACGTGGTGGTGCCATCCGCGAAAAACGAGCTGGGGCAAAAGCAAAGGCTGGGGCACAAGCTCGCGCATCTGCGCGGACGCACTTTCACCGACACGCGCGAGCGCCGTTTCGAGTTTGGGCACAAGGACGCGGCACCGGGAGCGCGCTACACGCTGCACTTTCTCCCGCACGAGTCGGGAAACTAATCGTGTTCGGATTCCAAGAACTCTATGCCGACGTATCCCCAAACGTCATCAAATGGCACGTCCGGTTGGGCATTAGGATAATGCTCCGCAAGCCACCGCCGAAACGTTCCAAATTCTTCCTCTGTGGACGGCTTTCGCCTTCCATCGGGCGCGGTTGTCACCGCTAGCAACAACTCGGCGTCGTCGGCAAAACGAAGCGTCTCTTTGATCGCGAGTAGATGCTAAAACGCCGTGGCAAGCGACGCCTCGAACCATTCGCCTTGCTTCCTACAGTGCGAGAGTCGCGCGTGTAGGCGGCTCTCTACTTCCGCCGCGTTAGAAAGCTCAACGCAGAAGACGATACGAACGGGGTCGCTGTTGCCCGTTTGGACTTGCTGCCTGCGCAGATCAACGCGTGTCGATTGACCAATTTTCAATCGCCGCCCATCGGTCATAAAGTAAAGCATCACACCGCGAAGCGAAGCTGGTCCCGCTCTGGCAGGCAATCACCGCACTCCCCTCACCCCTCTGCGGCATTGGCGGAGCGAACCACAACAACGCCAGAGCGCATTGCGATCCGCTGCGCTCGACACCCTCCCCCCCGTAAGGAATCTTTTTGAAGGCTGGCCCCTCGCATCAGTTAGGATGTCCCGATGCGCATTCGCGCACGGCCCCTCCAAAAATTTAATGACACTTTGTCATGCCCCTTTCCGACAATTTGACAGCGGTTTTGCCCTTCGTGTCACTTGTTCCCCACGTTTTGACACTTCGCGACCCTTCGCTTGCCCCTTTGTGACACCGCCTGCGCAGTTTGTGACCCTTTGCAGGTGCAAAAAGACAACAACGACATCGAAACCCTCACCCGCGAAGCCGCATGAATACAAGGTTTGTGGTCTTGTGGTGTTTCTACGGCTCAAAAAGGAAAAGGAAAAGGGAGCGCGCAGCGCACGGGGGCAAGAGCGACGGAGGGCACTGACTGGGAAAGGAAACGCTACAACGCCACGAACCAAGGATTCACCGGCTTCGCCGGCTGGCGATACGCGGAAACACCGCCCATGCGCCCCTACCTACCACCTCCGCCCAAGGGCTACCCGTGCAACTGCGGATTTGCACGGGTGCCCCTGTTTCCACCCTCCGCGCTCCGCGTCCCTGTGGCGCTCTTGGCGAACGGGCAAAAGTTACTCGTGCAACTACCCGTGCAACTTTCGGTGCATTTCAGTGCATAAACCGCCATTTCACGGCCATTTCTGCGGCATCCACCCGGAAACTAAAACGGCTCGCAACCTACTGATTGCGAGCCGATTAAAGTGGTTGCGGGGGCGGGATTTGAACCCGCGACCTTCAGGTTATGAGCCTGACGAGCTACCAGGCTGCTCCACCCCGCGATTTGTGTGTGCGACGGTTACGGTATCGCCGCAGGGGTGCAAGCGGTTTCTCAGTCTTTGTCCACCGAGAAGCGGCCGGGGCCGACGCAGGCCAGGCCGATGAAGACGAAAGCCATCTTCAGCGGATGCGAAGTGCTGGGAAAATCCTTCATCGAGCGCATCTTCGCGTTCACGTAGAGGTGCGCGGTGGCTAGGGCCATGGTGAAGGCGAGGACGAGGCAGGCCGGGCGATACGCGAGACCGATGAGCAGCAGCAGCCCTCCCGCTGCCTCGGTCGCAGCGACGACGATGCCCCATGTCTCCGCGGAGCCGGGTATGCCGAGCAGGCCCATCGCCGCACCCACATTTTTGAATGCGTCACTGCCGACCATGAATTTTCCGATGCCGTGGACGATAAAGGCGGCACCGACGCCAAGGCGCAGGATGAGCAGGCCGAGATCACGATACTTGCCGAGAAATTTCAGGAGCATGGGCGCGGACGCTAGCGCGCTCCCCGCGACGGGCGGAAGCTAAAACACGCCGATGAGCCGCAACGAAGCGAGCGCGGCGAAGACGAGCAGAAGTCCGTCGAACAGGCGTTGTGGGACGCGCTTGACCAGCCATCTGCCGCCGAGAAGACCGAGCGCAACAGCGGGGATAAGCGCGGCGTTGAGGAGAAGAGTGTCGCGGTGAATGAGGCCGAGGGTGGCGCTGAACGGGACCTTGAAGGAATTGACGATGAAGAAATACCACGCGCTGGTGCCGACGAACTCATACTTCGGAAGTGCGACGGCGAGGAGGTAGAGCGCCATGATGGGCCCGGCGGCGTTGGCGAGCATGGTCGTGACGCCGGCGAGCAGGCCGAGCGTCCACGCGAACCACGTCGCGTGCGGCATGTCGGTGAACCGCTGGGGCCAGCGCATCCGCGCGATCTGCAACGCCGTGAGACCGAGGATGACGGAACCGATCAGGGGTTTGAAGACCGCTTCATCGAGCCGGTGCATGAGCAGCCAGCCACCGATGACGCCGAGGCACGCAGGCGGCAGCATGCGGCGGATGTAGTCCCAGCGCGCGTGCTGATGAAACGCGAGCAGAGCGCAGATGTCGCCGACGATGAGCAAAGGCAGCACGACCCCGGTCGAGTCCCGCGCGCCGAAGAGGAACGCGAAGATGAGGACGTGCAGCATGCTCACACCCGAAAAGCCGCTCTTTGCCACGCCGATGCCGGCAGCAGCGACGATGGCGAGTGCCCACTGCGTCGGCGTGAGATCAGGCATTACCGCGACTCACTCGCCGCGCCGATCCGCACGATGAGTTGCGTGAGGACGACCTTGGCTTCGAGCGCGGACGTCACGAGTTGTGCGTTTGCTTCGAGGCACGCGTGGAACGCGGCGCGCAGTTCGGTGTCGTTGAAGCGGTGCGCGTGGATTGCCGCGTGGCCGAGGCTGAACGTGTTGAGCGTGCCGTCTTTCTTCCGCGGGAGATGATCCGTGGCGCTCGCGGGGAGACGCTCCAGTTGCCTCGCGAAGTTGAACGGATTCGCCTGCCGCCCCAAGCGGTGCCGGGTGATCAGGTCGCGGGCGAGCAGAAGACTGCGAACCGTGGGAATGATCGACGCGAACAGGATCCCCACCGCGGTCTCGCCGTGGAAGAGGAGCAGATCGAGCAGTTCCAGCGCGCGCGCGGTGTTGCGAGCCGAGAGCGCGGTTCCCAGCTCGAAGACGGCGCCGACGTGCGACACGGGGACGATGAGCCGGATGTCGTCCTCGCTCACGTTGCGGCGCTGGCTGCCGAGGTAGAGATCGAGCTTTTCGATCTCGCTGTCGATCTGGCGGCGATCGCCGCCGGTCATGAGCGCGAGCAGTTCCGCACTGTCGCCGCCGAGCGTGAGACCATGCGCGGATGCGACTTCGCGCACGAGGAGCGCGGCATTCTCCTCCCAGCCTGATTTCGATGTGTCCAGCGCGTCGATCACCTGCGTCTTCGCGAGCTTCTGGATGGTCTTGTAGAATGATCGGCGCTTATCCACCGGCGACGCGCTGAGGAGGAAGACGGTGCCGTCGGGAAGACCCGACTCGAGCGTGGCGACGAGCTTCTCGAGCGCAGCCAGCACGGGCTCCGAGCGGCCGGTCTGATCGTCGGCGAGAAACGTCGCGCTCTTGAGCCACACGAGCTTGCCGCCGCCGAAAAACGGGAACGTGAGCAGCGCCTGGATCGTCGAGTCGATCCGCTCCGCCGCGTCCGCGGAATTCGACACGGATCCATCGATGATCTCGGTGCCGAAGTCGCCGCCGGGCCCAAGTGTGGCAGCCAGCTCCCTCGCCGCCGTCATCACGCCGCCGTCGTCGGAACCGACGATGGCGTAGGCGGAGGTGGCAGTTTTCGCAGCGGGCATGTCGCGAAGGTGTGCAGTGCGCGCGGGCGCCGCGAGAAATTTCTCAGCGATCCTGAATCGCCGTGCCGTGTTCGCGCGTGGCGTAGTCCTTCGCGGCGCGCTCCAGCGCGGCGAGATCCGAAAACTTCCCCGGGAAGCCCTTGCTCAGCGCGGTATCGAACCGATTCCCCTGCGCGAGAGCCTCCATGAAGCGCTGGAAGCCGGCCTTATCCACACCGCTGAGGAAGCGCACGATCCGCTCCGATTCGTTGTAGAAGACCCCCACCTTCAGCACGTCCACCGGATAGGCCGTCCCCGCCGTCAGCTCCGCGAGCGGGATCCACTGCGCGGGATCCACCGCCTGCGCGCGCGGCCGGGCCTTGTATCCCCTCGCCCGCCAGAACGCCGCGTAGCCGCGCGACGCCGTGTATTCCGCGAAGCCTTCATTCAGCCAAAGCGGGATGCCAGGACCGAAGTAGCGGTGCAGCACGAGATGCGTGACTTCGTGACCGAGCGTGTCGCCTTTCCACTTCGCCTGCGGGTCACGAACGATGAAAAGCTCACCCGAGACGTGCAGCCCGCCAGTCCACGGATCGAGCTGGCCCGCGGTCTTGAACTGCTCCCAGTCCGCGGGCTTCTCGAAGATGTAGATGTGGCATTTGCGCTCCCATTGCGAGGTGTCGCGACCGAGTTCCTTCGCCACGACCGTGTAGAAAAACTCCGCCTCCACCGACACCGGCGCGGCGACGAAGGACTGGAAGAAGTGATACACGAAGTGCGCGGACTCCGCGTGCTTCCAGTCATCGCTACGGATCGCGAGCGCGCGTGTGCCGAGCGGCCCGACGCTGCGGTCCGACAGCCGATGGAACGGCACCTCCGCAAAATTTCCGGGCACCGTCTGCGCCGCGAGCCGCAGGGTCATCCCCGCGAGCAGCAGGCTCCAGACACGAGCGTCACCGAGCAGCGAGCGTGAAACGGGCTGAGTCATCGGCCTTGAAAGCAGCAAGGCACCACCGCAGCGCAAGCGACAAATTGCTCCGCCACATGGAGCGGTGGTCGAACCAGTTGAGGATGCCCGTGGCGTGGGTGCGCAGGGTTTTGGCGAGGCTTTGCATCGCCACGATGCCGCGGTCCAGCGCGCGCTCGATCCAGCGCTCCAGCCAGCGGCGCATCGAGTCGCGCGTGGCGCGGCTCCAGAGTGCGCGCAGTTCCTCCTTCAAGTAGTAGGCAATCGAGAGCGGCTCGTTGAAGCGCAGCGCCTCCTGGAGTTGGTCACGCTTGTCCTCGGGCACGTTTTCGCGGCCGCTCAGCAGCAGGTAGCGCGTGCCTTTGAGGGGCGCGTAGCCGAGGGTGTCGGCCCCACGCTGGAGGGCGCGCTGCAGTTGGTCGATCTTTTCGTTGGCCAGTTTGATGATGTGAGCCGAGCGGAGCGAGACAGCCTGTGCGAAGCACAGCCCGCAGGCCTGCGCGAAAGCCTTCAGGACGTGCTGGCCATGCGCGACCAGGAGAGCCTGCGCTGGTGGTGCGGCTAGGCAGCGCGCAGTCGGCTCGGTCCCTTCCAGCGGCTGGCGCGCACTCTCAAAAAACACTGGGCGGGCATCCTTGGCTTCTTCGAGAGCGGCATTACCAGCGCCGCCATCGAAGCCATCAACGGCAAGGTGCAACTGGCCAAACGCCTCGCCCGAGGCTTCCGCAACTTCACCTTCTTCCGCGCCATCTCCTATCTCAAAGCCGCAAAACTCGACCTCAAACTCCCCGCTCTCCGTCCCACTTGAAACAGCGGAGAACCGGTATTTTTCCAAGGCGCCCACCAGTTCTGGCACACTGTGAAAGACACCGCGCCGCAGTCGTTTGGTGGTCAGATCGCGAAAGAAATGTTCCGCCATGTTGAGCCAGGAAGCACTGGTCGGGGTGAAGTGCAGATGGAAGCGGGGGTGTTTGCCCAGCCAGGCTTTGACCTTGGGATGTTTGTGCGTGGCATAGTTATCCAGGATCAAATGCAGTTCACGTTCTGGCGGGGTCTGCGCATCGACCAGTTGCAGGAACTTCAGCCATTCCTGATGCCGGTGTCGGGCCTGACAGTGGCCGAT